>QIKP01000037.1 GCA_003233055.1 Planctomycetaceae bacterium | reverse complement strand
GAAAAAGCCCGAGCAGGGCAAGGCCTTGCTCGGGCTTTTGTTGGTTTCAGTATCGCGTTCGCTACCTACTCAGCAGCGTGGTCGTGATCGTCGCTACCTTCGCCATCGTCGTCACCCATAGCATCGGTTGCTGCATCAGCAGTGGCGTCGACAGCGTCGGTCGCCATGTCTGCTGTGTCCTTAACGGCATCTTCCGCACCGCCACAGCCGACGGTGAAGCTGAACAGGCTCAACGCGAGCAGCATCATTCCAAATTTCTTCATCTCTATCTCTCCAAATAAGTAACTAAGTAAGAAGCCCCCCCAATCACTTGGAAGGAAAATTGTGCCAAGGTGCGAACGTCTCGAACGCAACCCACGAACGACGGCGACACCGGAGCAAACCTGCTAGGAAGAAGATCTGCCAACCGGAGTGGAATCTTGGACCAGCCTTACGTGGGTGCTAGCACCCACGTTTTGCCCCAATCATTCTCTCCCATACTAGCAACGCCATTCGAGGAATACTACAGGCAGAGGGAGGAAACCCCCTCTCCCATTCTTCCTAATCACTACATTCCTCGCCGCAAATTCGGATGGTAGGGGCCGCGCGGCTCTTTTTGGAACTTCGCCCGCAAATGACCGAACGAGAAGGGAGGAGACCTTCCCTCTGTCATCTTTCACTACGTCATCTTCACTACGAGAATTCTGCCATGCCTCGGTTCCTCTGCACCTCGCTGGCCACCCTCGCGTTCCTTGCCTTCACCGGTCCTGCCGTGGCCCAGCAGCAGGCCGACGACCACCCACTCAGCGAAGCCGCGAAAGGGGACGAAGGGAGTTGGTACGCCGCTCCGTCGGTGGTGCAGATGACGCCCCGAATGATCATTCAGGAAAAGGCCCAGACACGCGCCTACCAGCGCATCGCTCGCATCGAATCGATGAAGTGGTATGGCATGAGCGCATCGCGCCCGACCACTAGCTCCACTCCCCTCATGGGCATCCCGAGCCCCCGCTGGCAAATGCCGGGCGGTCGGCCTTTTGCTTGGACACCTAGTCGTGGACCAAGTGTGATGGTCGTGCGGTGACGACGCGGTTCCTGCCGAACTTGGTCGCATGCTTTTGCTTCGGTCGCTTACGCTCTCGGCTTGCCGTTGCTGGGGCCCTAGCCTCGACCAAGCTTGGCGGGAGTTAGCCCACAGGCATTCGCATCACCAAGAGCCGTAACTCCGTCATGTCGTGGATGGCGTAGCGGATACCTTCTCGCCCGAGACCGCTTTCTTTGACTCCGCCGTAGGGCATGTTGTCGACACGCCAAGAGGGGACGTCGCCAATCACCACGCCTCCGACTTCGAGCTCGTCCCACGCCTGCTGCGCTTTGACCCAGTCGCGGGTGAAGATGCCAGCCTGAAGCCCGAACTGGCTACGGTTGACTTCGGCAAGGGCTTCGTCGAAGTGGTGGAAGGGGCTTAGCACGGCGACCGGTCCGAACGCTTCTTCGGTACAGACGTCTTGGTCGGGCGCGACTTCTTCGAGCAACGTCGCTTCGAGCATGGCACCATCGCGTTGGCCACCACAAAGGAGCTTTCCGCCTGCTTGGACAGCCGATTGGATCCATTGGTCGAGGCGTGTCGCTTCTTTCTCGGAGATCATCGGGCCAATGAACGTTGATTCGTCTTTGGGGTCCCCCATTTTGAGCTGGCGCGTGGCGGCGACGAGTCGGTCGCGGACGTCCGCGTAGATTTTTTCGTGAATTAGAATCCGTTGCACGCCGATGCAGCTTTGCCCTGATTGGTAGAACGCGCCGACGATGATTCGTTCGACCGCGTCGTCTAGATCGGCGTCTTCGTCCACCACGACAGCCGCGTTGCCCCCCAGTTCGAGAATCACCGGCTTCTTGCCTGCCTTCGCTTTGAGCATCCAGCCGACGGCGGGCGAACCGGTGAAGGAGAGCAGCTTGAGTCGTTCATCGGTGGTAAACAGGTCGGCCCCATCGCGACGGCAGGGGAGGATCGAGAATGCGCCGGGTGGAAGGTCGGTCTCGGCAAGGATTTCGCCAATGACGATCGCGCCGATCGGGGTGAGGCTCGCCGGCTTGAGGACGAAGGGGCAACCTGCGGCGATTGCCGGGGCGACTTTGTGGGCGGCCAGATTCAAGGGGAAGTTGAATGGGGAAATGAACGAACAGGGCCCAATCGGCACCCGCTTCGACATCCCGCGATAACCCCGGGCGCGGGGTGAGATTTCCAGGTTCAGCACTTCGCCATCAATACGGACGGACTCCTCCGCCGCGATCCGAAAGGTGTCGATCAGACGAGAAACTTCGCCCCGTGCGTCCTTGATCGGTTTGCCTGCCTCGATGCAGAGCGCCATGGCAAGCTCGTCGAACCGCTCCTGAAACCGAGTGACGCAGTGGTTCAGCACATTTTGGCGTTCATACGGCGGGAGTCGACGCATTGGCGTGGCCGCTTCCACGGCGAGGGCAATCGCACGGTCGATGTCGGCCGGCGACGCCATCGCCACCCGAGTCGCGAGTTCCCCCGTGTATTTGTCAAAAACTTCCAGATCGCTGTTGGGCGACTCCGGCTGGTTGGCGAGGTAGAAGGGGTAGGTTTTCCGAAGCATGGGACGGTCTCGACAGGAATGAAGAAGAAAAAGGAACCGTTCACGAATCGAACGACTCGCTGCCGATAAGCGGCATCGCCAACAGGCCCGCTCTACGGAATTCGTTACAGGGCCGCAGCACGTTCTTTGATCTCTCGGTTGAGGATGCGGTCGTTGTCGGAATAATCAATCGGCAGGTCAATGACATGGACGGCTGGCTCGGCGTGGCACTTTCGCAAGAGGGGAACCAAGTCGGCAGCCGACTCGACGCGATGGCCCTTCGCGCCGTAGCTCTCGGCGTACTGGACGAAGTCAGGGTTGCCGTAGTCGAGGCCAAAGGTTTTGAATCCCATCCCGGCCTGCTTCCATTTGATCATCCCGTAGGCGTTGTCGTTAAGGATCAGGACCACCAAGTGCATGTTGAGTCGTACCGCAGTTTCGAGTTCCTGCGAATTCATCATGAACCCTCCATCGCCACAAATGGCCATGACCATTCGCTCCGGATAAACCAGCCGGGCCGCCATCGCTGAGGGGAGGCCCGCCCCCATGCTCGCCAGCGCGTTGTCGAGGAGAACCGTGTTGGGGAAGTGGGCTTTGTAGTTGCGGGCGAACCAGATTTTGTAAACACCGTTGTCGAGCGCGAGGATCCCGTCGCCCGCCATTACCTTGCGAACATCGGCTACGACACGCTGCGGATAGACGGGAAACCGCTCGTCGTCGTTTCCTTCCAAGATTTGCGATTCGAGTGCGTTGCGGACGGTCATCATCCGGGAAAAATCCCAATGCGATTGTGGCTCGAGCCGCTCGCAGATTTCCCAGACCGCGTTTGCCACATCGCCAATCACTTCAACCTGGGGAAAGTAAACCGGGTCGACCTCGGCGGCGTTGAAATTGATATGAATCACGGTGTGGGTCGGCTGGCCTGCCTGGTCGCCGACGCCCTGCTGCATGAAGAAGGGAGGTTTTTCCACCACATCGTGGCCGACGTTGATGATCAGGTCCGCCGCATCGATGGCGCGGTGAATAAAGTCACCCGAGGAAAGCGCGGCGTTGCCGAGCGAAAGAGGGTCGCGCTCGTCGATCACTCCTTTGCCCATTTGCGTGGCAACGAAGGGAATGCCGGTCTTCGCGACAAACTTCCGCAGCACCCGGCTCGTCAGTTTTCGGTTCGCACCTGCACCGACGAGAAGCAAGGGGCTTTTGGCTTCGGCAATCATCGCGACGGCGCGGCGGATCGATTTTTCTTCGGCCACAGGTCGGCGATGGGCGCTCTCGTGCATCACCTGCGAATCGGTCGGGTCGCTAGCGATGTCTTCGGGAAGCTCCAGATGGACCGCCCCGGGGCGTTCGAGCTCCGCCTGGCGGAACGCCTCGCGAACGCGCGAGGGGATGGTGTCGGCCGAGACGATTTGCCGTGTGTACTTGGTGATTGGTCGCATCATGTCGACAATATCGACGATCTGAAAGTGCCCCTGTTTGCTCGATTTGATCGGTTTTTGGCCCGTGATCATCATCATCGGCATCGCACCGAGCTGCGCGTAGGCGGCGGCCGTTACGAAGTTGGTTGCCCCAGGGCCGAGCGTCGCCATACAAACGCCCGCTTGCCCGGTAAGCCGGCCGTAAGTGGCGGCCATGAACCCGGCCGCCTGTTCGTGCCGGGTAAGAATGAGCTTGATCGGCGACCGGGAGAGTGAATCCAAGACGTCCAAATTCTCTTCGCCTGGGATGCCGAAGATATACTCGACCCCTTCGGCTTCCAGTGATTTAACGAATAGATCGGATGCTTTCATGATCGTAAAACGGATTCCTTCCGTACCTTGCGTGAAATTTGGTGAACGCCTAGCCGATGGGGACTAGATCGCTCCGTAGGCGAGCATCGCTTCGGCGACTTTTTTGAAACCGGCGATGTTGGCTCCTTGGACGTAGTTGACCCACCCATTCCCATCGCCCCCTTCTTCGACGCAGCGGCGATGGATCTCGTCCATGATGCTCTGGAGCCGGTCGTCGACTTCTTCAGCACTCCAGGAAAGTCGCAATGCGTTTTGGCTCTGCTCCAATCCCGACACCGCCACCCCGCCGGCGTTGGCCGCCTTGGCAGGCCCAAAGAGTATTTTTGCGTCGAGAAAAGCGTGGCATCCCTCGAGCGTTGTCGGCATGTTGGCTCCTTCGCAAACGACACGCACGCCGTTCTTAATCAGTGTCTGAGCCTCTTTCAGGCTGATTTCGTTCTGCGTCGCACAGGGCAGCGCGATGTCGCATGCGATCCCCCAGGGCCGCTTTCCCTCGTGAAAATCGGCGCTCTTAAACTTGTCCGCATATTCCTTAATACGACCGCGACGGACTTCTTTCAGGTCCTGGAGAAAGGCCAGCTTCTCTTCGTTAATCCCGTCCGGGTCGTGAACGAAACCAGACGAGTCGGATGCCGCGACGACCTGGGCCCCCAGTTCGGTGGCTTTTTTAATGGCGTAGATCGCGACGTTGCCCGAGCCCGACACGACGACCTTCTTCCCTTGAAGATCATCGCCCGCATGGCGAAGCATGTGTTGGCAGAAGTAGACGCAGCCGTAGCCGGTCGCCTCGGTCCGTACCGAACTCCCCCCAAAGGCGAGTCCTTTACCGGTAAGGACACCGACGTAGCGGTTGGTGAGCCGTTTGTACTGGCCGAAGAGATAGCTGATTTCACGCCCCCCCACACCAATGTCGCCGGCCGGCACGTCGGTATCTTCACCAATGTGTCGCTGAAGTTCGGACATCATCGCCTGGCAGAATCGCATGACCTCGGTGTCGCTCTTCCCCTTGGGATTAAAATTCGCCCCCCCTTTGCCGCCCCCCATCGGAAGGCCGGTCAGGCTGTTCTTGAAAATCTGCTCGAATCCCAAAAACTTGAGCACGCTAAGCGTCACCGCCGGATGAAACCGAAGCCCCCCCTTGTACGGTCCAATGGCGTTGTTGAATTGCACTCGCCACGCCCGATTGACGCGCACGTTGCCGTCGTCATCTTGCCAAGTGACGCGGAAGATGATGATGCGGTCAGGCTCCGTAAGACGCTCAAGAATTTGCGCCTTTTGATAGACCTGGTGCTTTTGGATGTAAGGCATCACCGTTTCGGCAAATTCTTGCACCGCTTGATGGAACTCCGGCTGCCCCGGATTGCGCCGTTCGAGGCCATGCATGAATTGCACAAGTTCTGCGGATCGCGATTCGGACATCGTAACGCTCCTTCAGGACGATGGGGTCAGGCGTGTTTAAGGGCTCCAACGGAAAACAACCAACCACGAATCTTACGAAGAACACGAATTTCCCAGGACGCTCGTCACGCCTAAGAGATGCCTGATGAGGCACTTCCAGGAAGGGTGTTTCGAGCCAAATCCCCGATCTATTCGTATCCATTCGCCCTATTCGTGGTTCAGCCCTTTTCACTTGGAGATTAAGTATCGGGAGTCGATCATGGCAGGCCGTTCTGCTGGTCAGCGGCCACTTGTAGCAAGAGGAGTAGCGTCCACATCGGATTTTCATTCCCTGGCAAATCCTGTTCCACCAGGCTACGGGCCTTCGAAGAGGACCGGAACCGACCGCGACGGAGGCGATTGTACCGAGTTCGCCTACGGGTCGATACATCATTTGAACCGATCCGTCGGTGATCGCCCAAGATGGACGGAAAAACTCCCCTCGCATCACTTCCGTCGTGTTGCCTCACGAGAAACCGTCCTGCAAAGAAACGCGGTGGGGCCCCGACAGCCTCTCGACGAAGGGTCCTCGCCAACTCTCTGGCGACAGAAATATCTCTAAAGTCCTGGTTGAAGAGACAACAGCCCGCTACGAAACAACCGGCTCGAGAGGAATGCCGTTGAGAATCTCGTCCCAGCGCTCAAGACCGTTGGGCATCGAGTGTTCGATAAGTCGCATGGGTAACGGTAAGGACCATGCCGTGGTGGAACGATTCTTCTGGTCGCTCAAGCATGAATCGTTTGAGAATATCGAGGAAGCAGGGTTAAGCCTGTCCTCTAACGAGACCAGCGCGCGAACCGAAGCAGGAGAACGGCCGCCGCCACGATGCTCGCCAGTGAAGAAGGTTCGGGAACTACCAGGGCCGTTGCTAATCCCGCCGCGCCGGGGGCCGATACCACGAAGCTTGTGGTACCAAAGGAGAGCTTCCAGGCATCGTAATCGGCCGCATCCACGATCCCATTGCCGTCACTATCGGCCTGGAGCCCGATGCCCGTCTGCCCCAAGTTATCCCGCCAGACCGTGTAGTCGGCCGCGTCGACAAGGCCATCTTCGTTGAAATCGCCGGGTGGCAAATAGGTGATATCGAGAAACGAAGCGGTCGCGTTTCCGCCGACGACTTCAACGATTTCAAAATTAACGTTGTTTGCGGTCGACGGATTCCAAACCGCGCCGAAGAAAATGTCTTCTCCGGTCTGCAAGAACCCTCCATCGCCCAAGAATTCCCCTTCGCTTAGGCTGTTCGTTAACGCCGGAATGGGCTGGGGCTCCAGGACCAGCCAGTCGTTATTGCTATCCAGCGACCCGTCGCCACTGGCGTCAAGCCGGCCTGCGATCGGCAACCACTCATCCCCCCGCAACTGGGCCGTAGGAAACGTAATGCTATAGGCGGCTAGATTAAGCGTATTGGCACTCGTGTTGACCAGACGGAGATCGCCCGACCCGGTCCGAATCGTCACGCGAAAATCGGCCGGCGCAGCGGCAGCGACCCCCAGCATCAGGAGCCAGGAACAGGAAATCGACGCCAATAGTGGGAGGCGATGAAGTCGGATCACAAAGTTTCCTTCTCTCTCAGTTTCCAAGCCACCCGGTGGGGAGTTGGAGAGGGCCTCTCTTTGCCGGGCGACCTTCATTGTAGCGAAATTGCCCGGAAATTGCCTGGGGGATGCCCCGTTTGCCGGCATTTTTCGCCGGCGGCTGTGTCGTTTCTGCCGGCTATTCGGCCACGGGCCGGCTCAGCGCCGGAGATTTCCCTCGGCATCCGCCTGCCAGACTTCCTTCGAGACCGTGTCGTAGGCGGTGAGCCACTTCCCGCCGTGGCAGAAGGTATCGATGCAAAGCAGATGGCCCAGGTCGACGACGTTTCCCGATTTTTGCGAGGTGTGACCAACGATCGCCGTTTTCCCGCTGACGTGCCGCTCTGGCATGTGAACCCGCAAAGGTTGCCAGCGTTGATATCCCCACTCCTGTTTTTCAAGTGGCATGCGTGGATCGTAGTTGGCATGGGCGAAGAAATGAGTTTCCGATTCCCAGTAGTCGACCCAAGTCCGAAGGAATAGCAAATGCTCGTGCGGTAGGTCGCTCCCCTTCGCCACGCCGTAGGAGTCGAGTGCCTCGCGGCCACCACACCTCAGCCAGGTCGAGGCAGTGCCAGGCCGATCGACGGCCGCGAGCAACATCTCCTCGTGATTGCCGAGAATCGGAATCACTTGGCAACGCTCGCCCAACTCGATCACTTGTTCGATCACACCCCGGCTGTCAGGGCCCCGATCAATGCAGTCGCCAAGCATCACCACGACGTCCGATTCGGTCGGATCGATCGCCCCGATGACGGTGCGCAGCGCGACCGAACAACCATGGACGTCGCCTACCGCAATGATTCGCTGAGCCATCGATTCACGCAATTCGTAGTTCCTTACTTCCGACCCGGAATGGTTGCAGGATGTCAAACCCTCGATTCTGCCTTCTTGCTGAGCGAGTGACAACCGCCGGACAGAAGGAGGGCGGGCTTGCGATTCTGTTCTTCGGTTGAAAACGTTGGAAGACCGGCCCTCCTGGACGATACTCCAGTAGGTTGGCCATCCTGGCCGACACCTCAGGAGCGCGGCGCCAATTCAACAAAGACCATGCCGAAGGAGGGCCTCGCCGGGGGGCCCCTGTCCCGGTTGCGCGGATGGAGGCTCGCTTTGGCTATTCGTCCGATTCGCGTTATTCGTGGCGGCTACTTCCGGCTGTGAACGGTTACCCTTCGGCATGGTCTGGTTGAATTGGCACGCGGTGGCCCAGGTGTCGGCCAGGATGGCCGACCTACTTCCCTTCGTTGACACGGGGCGGGTGGGCGTTACGATGAAAGTGAAAAATCCCTTGCTACAACCGACTTGCGGCGTTTTACTCGCCGACTTCCTCCTTTTTTCGACCCCCCCTCGTTATCATCCGCCCGCACAGGGATGGAAAGGAATTCACCATGCCAGAACCGATTACCCAACTCGAAATGGCCCGCGCCGGCGCAGTGACGCCCGAGATGGAATTCGTCGCCACCCGTGAACAGCTGGAACCGGAGACGATTCGTGAGGAAGTCGCCTCGGGGAAGATGGTGATCCCGGCCAACAAAGTCCATCTGGAAGCACGGCTCGAACCGATGGCGATCGGCATTGCTGCGACCTGCAAAGTCAACGCCAACATCGGCAATTCGGCCGTGACCAGCGACCAAGAGGGGGAGCTCAAGAAACTGCACATGGCGGTCCATCATGGTGCCGATACGGTGATGGACCTGTCGACCGGCAAAGACATCGACGCCATTCGCAAGGCGATCATCGAGGCCTCTCCCGTGCCGATCGGCACGGTTCCCATCTACCAGATGCTCGAAGAATTGGGCGGCGAGATCGAGGACATGACCCCGCAACACTTTCTCGACATGGTCGAGCATCAAGCAAAGCAGGGCGTCGATTACATGACCGTCCACTGCGGAATCCTTATTGAGCACCTGACCTACACCACGAATCGCGTGACGGGAATTGTCAGTCGTGGCGGGTCGCTCATTGCCAAGTGGATGATGACCCACCGAAAGCAAAACCCCCTGTACGAATCGTTCGACGATCTTTGCGACATCATGCGAGAGTACGACGTCACCTGGAGCCTGGGCGATGGGCTACGACCTGGAAGCCTCGCCGACGCCAGCGACGACGCTCAGTTTGCCGAGCTCGACGTGCTAGGCGAGCTGACCAAGCGGGGCCGCGCCCGCGGCACGCAAGTGATGGTCGAAGGACCAGGGCATGTGCCCATGGACCAAATTAAGATGAACGTCGAGCGGCAGATTGAAGTTTGCGACGGCGCGCCTTTCTACGTCCTTGGCCCACTTGTCACCGATATCGCGCCAGGCTACGACCACATCACCAGCGGCATCGGTGCGGCACTCGCCGGCTGGGCGGGGGCGGCAATGCTTTGTTACGTCACGCCGAAAGAGCACCTGGGTCTTCCCGAACCGGAGGACGTGAAGCAAGGGATGGTCGCTTACAAAATTGCAGCCCACGCTGCCGACATTGCCCGTCACCGTCCCGGCGCTCGCGACCGCGACGACGCCCTCTCCAAAGCCCGGTTTGAGTTCGACTGGAACGAGCAATTCCGCCTGTCGCTCGACCCCGAGACAGCCCGCGCGTACCATGACCAAACCTTGCCGCAAGATACGTTTAAGTCGGCTCATTTTTGCAGTATGTGCGGCCCGAAGTACTGCTCGATGAAAATTACCCAAGACATTCGCGACATGGCAGACCAACTACCGACCGGCGAGGAACTGGTACAAATCCCCGCTGGTTCTGCCGAGTGATTCAATCCCCCTCACGGACCGCGTAGCGGTCCGGCTAGTGGTGCCTTTTTTGACAATTCACGGAGCTGATCATGCGATTCTTCCCTCTCGTTTTCTCACTCGCAACCCTTGCCACGCTCGGCTGTAATTCCGAAGAGCGGGCGACCACTCCCAAGCCTGCTGCGGCGACCTCCGTCGGGTTTAACGTCGGCGGCAACCCGACAGTCCAGTTCGCCTCCGAGGGCCTGCACTGTGAAATGTGCGATGCGAGCGCTTGCGAAACCTTGGCGGAAGTCCCAGGCGTGATCGATATTTTGGCCGATCACAAGACCAACACGATCACCGTCGCGATCGACGACGCAACGTTTGAGAACGACGCGGCGCTAACAGCGCTGCATGAGAATAAGCTTTTCAAGGACGCAAAGGTTGTGGGGGACACGGCAGAGGCGACGGGGAATGAGGAAGATAACGCCGGCTAAACCGTGGTGGTTAGGAAGCATCGCAAGGAAATCGCCTCATGATTATGGAACCTGATTTCCTTGCCTTAATCCAGGGACGAGCTGACCAGCGAGTGCTTTTCTTACCGCATGCGGTCCGCCAAATGTCTCATCCCGACCGGATGATTTCTACCACAGAAATCCAAATTGTCATCCATGGGGGCGAAATCATAGAAGACTATCCCGAGGATACGAGAGGCCACAGTGCTTTGCTTGCCGGAAAGAACTCGTGCGACCGGATCATTCATGTGGTATGCTCTCCAAAAGAAGATTACTTGGCAATCATTACGGCCTATATTCCCGATTCCGACGCATGGTCCGACGATTACAAGGTGAGGAAGCCAAAATGAATTGCATGCATTGTCGAGGGACGATGGAGCGCGCCTACGCGCCCTTTCATATCGATCGCAAGGGAATTCACTTGAGTTTGGATCAGGTGCCAGCGTGGGTTTGCAGGCAGTGTGGCGAACCTTACTTTGAGGCCCGCGAAGTCGACTCGATCCAAGCGATTCTTCGCACGGTCGACGAGCAGGTGGCCTTGTTGGAAAAGACCGCCTAGAACTAGAAACCGACGCGGCCCCCGCCCCGTTATTCCTCTCCCAGCGATCGCTCTTCCGGTCGGTAGGACAGCGCAATTAGGAAATGCATGACCTCCTTCGCGTTCAACCGACCTCCGCCATCGACCGCGTTTTGGCGTCAGGAAGAGACTGACCGGTCGCTCGGAGGTGGTCGATCACTTCTTCCAGTACTTCGCCAAGCTCCCGATAGACCTGCACCGGGTCGTCGCCGTGGATTCCGGTAATCCAATCGGGGCACTTGCCGAGGTAGACCTGATCTTCCTCGCTCCATTCGACCCATTTGTGGTATCGATCCGTGGCCTTCATTCTTGCACCTTTTCGATCGCTTGTTTGACCTGTTTTTTCTGGTAACGTTTCGCATCGTCGCCAATCTTGCCGCTCAAGGTGACGGCCCTTTGATGACGATGATTCGCCAGCGTCTCATTCCCCCAGTCTCCGTTCCTCTGGCCGATAGAATAGGGCGATCGGTAACATGATGGCTGCGGTCACCGCGAAGATGAGGTTGCGGGGCCAATGGTTGCTTTCTAAGACGTTCATCACGACGCCCAAGAGGAGCCCCCCCAGGATGATGCCGAGGAAGTTGGCTTGGTTCATCACGGCGATCATGCGGCCTTTGTCTTCGGGTGGCGGGAGGACTTGCAGCAAGACTTGGATCGGCACAACGAACATGCCGGTCGAGAAACCAAGGAGAATCAGCACCGGAATCGACCCGTAAAATCCCAGGAGATGCCCCTGCGGTCCGCCCGGCAGCGACAATAACACGAGGCACGTAAACATGCCGGTGGCGCCTGCGGTGACGATGCGCGGGTGGATGCGGCTCTTCGAGAGGTAGCCGCCGACCACGCATCCGACCGGGATGCCAACCGCCATCATCGCGGCGAGAAAGCTGGTCCATCCGTCGCTGAGCCCAAGCTGTGTGATGCCAAGAGCGTTGACACCACTTTGGACCATTCCGCCGAGCATCCAAAAGGTGCTGGTGACCATCAGTGCGAGCCACAGTTGACGATTGCCCAGGAGCAGCCGAATCACCTCGCCCGGGATGAAGAGGTCTTGTCGGCGGAGCGGCATTCCGGGAGCCGCCGGCGGGACGCGCCAGACCAAGAGCGACGTCACCGCGCCGGCAATGGCGATGGCGACGCAGATGCCCGACACCATCCAGATATTGCCAATGCCGATCAAGTCCTTCAGAAGCCCTGCGAGCGCGACGCCAAAGATGATGGCGATGAAGGTGAACATCAAAAAAATGCCGTTCGCGCGAGGCAAGTCACAGGGGCGGACCGCTTCGGGGAGGATGCCGTATTTGGGGGGGCCGAAGAAGGCGCTCTGCACGCCCATCAGGAAGAGCACCACCAGCATTCCGTTGAAGCCGATTTGGTCGTAGTAGAAAAATCCGACGACGCCAAGCAGCATGACGCCGATCTCCGCCATTTTGGAGAGAACAATCAGCGTCCGCTTGCTCGTCCGATCGGCTAACCAACCGGCGACGCCCGAGAAGAGGACAAACGCACCGGCGAAGACGACAGTCGCCTTCCACTGGTTGTCTTTTTCAACGACCGCAGCACCAGCGACCGCGGCCGCCGGCGTGGCGAGGAGGAGCATCAGTTGTTTGAAAAGGTTGTCGTTGAACGCGCCGAGGAACTGAGTCGCGCTCATCCCCCAGAAGCTGCGGTCGGCGAGGAGGGGCGTCTGGTCGGTCGGCTCGGCAAGGTTGTTCATGGCGGTGATTATGGGCCGGCACCGCCGTCGGCGACAAGAGCAACGTCCGAAAGATCGGCCCTCTCTCGCTATTTTTCCATTCGACGCGCCACACTTGCTGCGTGCGCCGTCAAGCCTTCCTTCTCCGCCACCAAGAGTACGTCGCTTGCGACCGCTGCGAGATTCGCTTCCGTGTAATGAATCATGCTGTTGGATCGTAAGAAGTCGTTGCTCGACAAACCGCTGGCAAAACGAGCGGTGCCGCCCGTGGGGAGAACGTGTGACGGGCCAGCGGCGTAGTCGCCTACAGCCACGGGGGAATGGGGGCCGAGAAAAATCGCTCCGGCCGCACGGATTTGCCCAGCCAGCGCCTCGGGATTTTCACACGTGAGGTGCAAATGCTCGGTCGCTAATTCGTTCGCCAGTTCCGCCGCTTCCGAACGATCGCGAACCAAGAGAAACGCGCCGAATTCGTCGAGTGCTTGCCGAGTAAGATCGCCGCGTGACAGTTCCCCCAGTTGTCGCTCCAGGGCTTCCTCGACCGCATCGATCAACGGCGCGTGCCATGTTATCAAAAGGCTCGATCCGGGCGAGTGCTCGGCCTGCGCGAGCAAGTCAGCGGCGGTCCACTCGGGGGAAGTCGTCTGGTCCGCGATCACGATCACTTCGCTTGGGCCAGCAATCGAGTCGATGTCGACCTCGCCGAAGACATGCTTCTTGGCGAGCGCTACGAACAAATTTCCCGGCCCGACAATCTTGTCGACACGACGAAGGACTCCGTCTAGCCCGTAGGCCATCGAGGCGACCGCTTGCGCGCCACCCATCCGGTAGACTTCCGTGATGCCGAGCTCATGGCAAGTCGCGAGTAGGTCGGTATTGTAGCTGCCAAACGGGGTAGGGGGGGCAACGACGACGAGCTCCTGGACGCCTGCCGCCTGCGCAGGCAGAGCCGTCATCAGCACCGTCGACGGATAGGCCGCCGCACCGCCCGGCACGCAAAGCCCCGCGCGCTCGATTGGCAGGTACCGTTGCCGCAACGAGCCGCCGTCGGGAAGTTCCACGGTGGTATCGCGGTGCAGAATGGCGGTCTGAAACCGCAGGACGTTCTCCCGAATCCGCCGAATCGCCGAGAGAAATTCTGGATCGGCCGCCGCATGCGCCGCCGCCAGTTCCTCGCCCGGCACACGGATCGTCTCGGCGGTGAGCTCCGCACCGTCGAGCTTGGCGGTGTATTCCAGCACCGCATCCAGCCCCCGCTCGCGCACGTCGCGGCAAATTCGCTCGGCGACTTCCTGGGGAGCAAGTGCCTCGCCGAACAGGTCGATGGTTTTCGCTCGCCCCGCCTCGCTCACCACGTCGCCACTCGCCGGCGCAAGTTTCGCCCGGAGCGATGCGATTTGTCGTGCGGCGTCGAGTTGGCGGGTGTCGATGCGGAGCATTTTCGTGAGGTGGGAGTGGGGGAGGCGGGGATTCACCCCGACCAAGCTTGGTCGGGGCTCTTCGTTAAGACGAGGCTCTTCGGCGCTCCATTGGGGAACTCGGACTTTACGTCACACCGGTCAAGATGGCCGCCCGTGCCACGCGCTCGATTCCGACCATGAAAGCCGCGGTGCGGAGGGTGACTTCGCGCTGAACGGCCAGTTCCCAGACTTGCTCGAACGCCGTCGAGAGGAGGTGGTCCAGTTCGCCGCGAACGCGGTCGAGGTTCCACTGGTAGAACTGCCTGTTTTGGGCCCACTCGAAGTAACTCACCGTCACCCCCCCCGCGTTCGCCAAGATGTCGGGGAGAATCGGGATCCCTCGGGCGGCGAGCAGGTCGTCGGCGTCAGGGCGGATCGGGGCGTTGGCAGCCTCGACAATGAAGTCGGCTTGGATGCGATCGGCGTTCTCCGTGGTGATGACTCCACCCAGGGCGGCTGGGATCAAAACATTGACGTCCAGTTCGAGCAGTTCTTCGTTCGTAATCTTTTCGGCGTTCGCGTAGCCTGCCAGCGCGCCGACGTGGGCGCGGGAGTGGCGGACGACATCCATGATGTCGAGGCCGGCCGGGTCGTAGTACCCGCCCGAGATATCACTTACTGCTACCACCTTGCATTCCGCTTCGCCGAGAAACTTAGCCGCATGCGAGCCGACATTTCCGAACCCTTGGATGGCAACGGTGGCCCCAGCGACTTTTCGACCGAGCCGGCCGAGCGCTTTGATCGTCAGCAGCCCAACGCCCCGCCCGGTTGCCTCTTCGCGGCCGGGGATGCCGTAGTGCTCCACCGGTTTGCCGGTGACGACGGCCGGATTGAAGCCATGGTATTTGTTGTATTGGTTGACGAACCACGCCATGACTTTGTGGTCGGTTCCCATGTCGGGGGCGGGGATGTCTTTGTCCGGTCCGATCAATTCGTGAATCTTGTCAACCAACTTGCGCGTGATCCGTTCCCGTTCGCCCTGGCTGAGCTTCCGATTGTCGACCGTCACGCCCCCTTTGGCTCCGCCGTAAGGAAGGTTGACCACGGCGGTCTTCCAGGTCATCAGCGAGGCGAGGCTGCGGACTTCGTCGAGGTCGACCTCATGGTGATACCGCAAACCTCCTTTCATCGGCCCGCGCGCCCGATTGTGCTGCACCCGGTAGCCGATGAGCGATTCGAGGCGACCATCGTCCATCTCGACCGGCAACTGCACCACGATCTCTCGCTCCGGCGTGGAAAGAAGCTTGCGCATGGAATCGGCCATTTCGAGCTCATCGGCCGCTCGATCGAAGTAATGCTGTACCGCCTCAAAAGCCTTCATGGTGGGCTCCTCCGTGTCGTAAAAGGGAATTCATTCCGTCCATTTTACGGGTTGCGAAAAATGCGCTAAACTAAGAGGACCATCCTACAGCAATTCCCCGGTAGCTGCCCATGGCCGATTTCGAGATACGAACCGATTCCTCCTCCCTGGAAGAACGACGGGCGGTGCGCCGTCAAAAAAAACAGGTGCAGTGGATCGTTGTCGGGACGTTGGTCGCCTGCTTGCTCTGCGTCGGGCTCCTTGTAGCGACGCAAATGGGCGGCGGCAGCCAAGCCGAAGTCGCTTCACCAGTGGTCGAATCGCCGCGTCCTCCATTGCCGGACGACGATCAGGCATTGCCAGACGACCCTCGGGCGAAGCCACCAACGCCAACTTTAGTGCCCGAGTCGATTCCGGACGATGGGCAAACGATGTGGAGGTCGCCGACCGCCGGTGAGCCGATCGACCTGAGCCATCTACCGACCGGCTGCCAGATGATCATCGCGATCCGACCGGCCGAATTGCTCGCGACCGGCGAAGGGGAAAAGGTCTTGGCCGCTTTGGGGCCGCGGGGGAGGGCTGGTATCGAATTCGTCGAGCGGGAGACAGGCTTGCGGATACGAGAGATCGAGCGGCTTCTCCTTGGGCTGCGACCAGGAAAGGACTTTGCTCCCGAGTACGTATTGGTCATCACGCCGACTCCCGGGATCAAGGCGAGCCCCAAGGGAAAGACTTACGAGCCGACGTCTGCGGGAGGGACTTTCGTGGTCGCCACCAAAAAAATTCTCGAAGAAGTTCAAGAACTAGCCGGTAGTCCACCACTTCTCCGCCGAGAAATGGACGCGCTGCTCTCCGCGACGGACGATCAGCGGCACGTAACGATTCTTGTAGCGCCCAATTTTCTTTTTAGTGAGGGACGCAAGATGTGGGGTGGTGAGATGGCCCCCCTTCGCGATCCGCTCTTCGCACTCCTCCCCGACAGCACGCGCGCCGCAGCGCTCAGCCTGCACTGGAGCGATGACTTCTTCGCCGAGGTGCGGGTGTCGGCGACCATCGATCACCGCCCCCAAGACTTGGCTCGCGACTTTCGCAGAAAGGTCGCCGGTTGGCCTGCCACAGCGGAGCAAGCCATGCTCGGGCTGTCGGCCTCGCCCTACAGCCGCACGGTAGTCGCTCGCCTGCCGGCGATGCTGCGAGCGCTCTACCGCTACGTCCGCGTTGATCGCGAGAGGAAGCACGCGCTGCTACGAGCTTATCTACCAGCCCCGGCGGGGCATAACCTGCTCATGGCAGGAGAACTGATGCTGGCCGAGCAGTATTCCGGGTCGACGGCTTCCGGGACGCCGGGCGGGAGCATCGCCCGCGCGCCAGACGCGACACCCCTCACACTCCAGCAGCGTTTAGAGAAGCCAGTAAGCGTCCGTTTCTCTCGCGATACGCTGGAGATGGCGGTCCATCTGCTGAGTGAGGAGATGGGAGTCGAGATCAAGATTCTTGGCGGCGATCTTCAGCTCGATGGCATTACCAAGAACCAGTCGTTTGCGCTCGACGAGAAGAATAAACCTGCGGAAGAAATCCTCCTGAAGATTCTTCGTCTGGCAAACCCCGATAAGACCGCTACCGGCCCGGCCGACCCGAAACAGAAGCTGGTCTACGTCATCGATCCGAAGGGGCCATCGATTCTCGTCACCACACGGGCTGCCGCAGCGAAGCGAGGCGACAAAGTTCCGGGCCTGTTTGCGAACTAAATGGAAGGAATAGGGGAAATAAAGGGAATACAGGAATGGGAGGATTTCCTTCCCTCCCCAGATGCCCCTATTCCTTCCATTCCGTAAGCGGCGTGTGGTAGGCTGGAATAACCGGCCCAACGGGAGACGAACTCCTTGGGTGCCGACGCCGTATTCATGACCGATACCTCTCCTTGATCTTTGCTCTCCACCGGCGCGCGTATGATCCCTTTTTCGGTCCATTGCGAAACTTGCGGCGTGAAGCTGAAGGTCCGTGATCCGGCATCGATCGGGGAGATTCACGCCTGCCCCCGATGCGACAGCATGGTGCTCATTGCCTCGCCGTCCGATGGGACGGGCGATTGGAGCACCGCCGCGACTCTAGCAACGGCAGCGCTGCCCTTGGAGTCGGCTATCCCGGCTGACTTTGCTAGCGAAGTCGAGGGGCTTTTGCAAAGCCCTGAGTCGCCCATCCACACCGATCCGGCGCAGGCAGCTCCGGCACAGGCAGCAGAAGTGATTCAAGAATCGTCGGGCGATCTCCTTCCCCCGACGGAGTTTCCCCCTACCGCTGGGCATCGTGGCGCGATGATCTGGGGCACCGCTAGCCTTGTCGCCTTCTTTGCTGCAGGGGTGCTAGGGGCGGTCTGGTGGAGTCGAGGTGGAAACGAGGCGGCGAACGGGGAGTTGGTACAAGAAGCAACCGCCACGTTGGTCGAAACCGAGAAAGCCTTCTCCCCCCCCGATGCGTCCGCGCCGGTCGCTGTGAAGGTAAGCAAGCCATCGGTTCCCGAACCGGTCGAGATGCAAACCGAACCGACAGCCCCACCGGCAGCGATCCCTCCCACCGAGAGCGCGGCGCCACTTCCGGAATTACCAAGTCTGCCTGCGTTGGAAGAACCTGCGTTGGGAGAAGAGGTTGCGAGTTCGTCCGCGAAGAGGCAAGCCGTGCGCGAAGCGAACGAAAAGCCGATGCCGTTGCTCGATCCTTTGGCGATCGACTCGGCAAACTTGGACCTTCTCTTAGTGCCAGAGTTGGTGCAGGAGAACGACGCGGCAAAGAACCGAGCCGCGGAAGCGACACCGCCACAGGTCGTCGCTGAGATCGAAAGCCAAGAGGGTCCGCCGCGCATTGCGATCGCGTCTCCGAAGATTCGCCGGTTCGAGCCTGGATCATCGCGGCGAGGTCCGTCGTTTGCCGAAGCGTTTGCCGAAGGGGAGTTTCCATTGCGGCTCTCCACGCGGCTTCCCTCGGTGAAGTGGACTCGCGTACCGATGCATCGCGTTTTTGCCGAGCTAGGAAGTCTTGTCGGCGTCCCGATCACGATCGACCCCGCCGCGTTGAGAGGGGTTGCTTTGACAGCCAGCGAACCCGTTTCTCTGGTTCAAGAAGATACAACGGCCCTCCAGATTGCCTCCGCCATCGCCAAGAAGGTTCGGCTGACTGTCGAGGAACAAGCGGGGGGATTGGTTCTTGTCAAAGCGGAGGCCGATCGCCTCCGGGAAATCGAGTATCGTATCGACGATCTACAGGCTTCTGGGAGCGACGAGTCACGCGACATGGCCGCATTGATCCAGGCCTTTGTCGAACCGGGCAGTTGGTCGGATGACAGGCAAGTCCGCATCACGACCGGCACCGGCTCCTTGGCCATTCAGCATCGGGCGGCAGTTCATTACGAAATACTTCTCTTTTGCGAGCGGCTTCGCAAGGCGCGAGGACTCTCCACCCGAAGCCGGTATCCGAGCGAGCTAATCTTCATCGAACCGCGACTCGCCCGCTTAAGCGATCGGCTTTCCCGGCGAACGACCTTCACGTTTGTCGATTGGACACCGCTGGCACAAGTCTTCGAGTACTGGCAGGAGACCAGCGGCGTGACGACGCTCATCGATTGGCGTGCGCTAGCCGATCAAGGGGCTCGGCCGCAGGCGACGATGGCAGGATCCGTCAATAACTTATCGTGGTCGGAGGCACTTGATGTGTCGCTGCACCCGCTGAATCTCGACTGGACGCCCGTCGATGGCGAGACGATTCAGATCACCACTCGCCAACGTGCAAGGGATGCCGTGTGGGTGGAATTTTACATGGCAAGGAGCAGCGACGAACTCCGCAGCCACATCGCCGAGTCATGCGACGAAGCCTCGCTCGTGACCTTGGTGCTCCAAGCCGATGCCACGGGGAAATTTGTTCTCGTACGTGGCAACCGGCAAGTCCATCAAGCGGTGACCACGTTATAGCTCGCGATCGACCGCAGCGGCGATCCGTCGGCAATCGGCCATCATTTGCTCGAAGGTGGCAATGTCGAGGGTCTGGAATCCGTCGCTCTTGGCATGCTCCGGTTCGGGGTGAACCTCGACAATGATCCCGTCCGCCCCTGCCGCAACCGCCGCCTTGGCCATCGCCGGCACGAGGTAGGCATGACCCGTCCCATGACTGGGGTCGATGACCACCGGCAAGTGCGTCTTCGCCTGGAGGTAGGGGACCGTGGCAAGCGGCAGCGTAAAGCGGGTGTGGGCTTCGTAGGTGCGAATACCTCGCTCACAAAGCATCACGTTGTGATTTCCCCCGTCAAGAATGTACTCGGCCGCCAGCAAGAGTTCTTCGACCGTGGCGCTCGGCCCGCGTTTGAGCAGCACCGCTCGATGGCTTCTACCGCACGCTTCGAGCAGGCGATAGTTTTGCATGTTTCGTGCGCCGATCTGGAGCACCTCGGCGTACTCGCTCACGAGATCCACGTCCTCAGGCGAGACGACTTCGGTGACGATGGCGAGTCCCGTTTCTTCGCGGGCCGTGGCGAGGATTTTGAGCCCTTCCTCTTTGAGCCCTTGGAAACTGTAGGGACTCGTTCGGGGCTTGAAGGCCCCTCCGCGAAGGGCGGTCGCCCCCGCCGCCTTGATCGCCTTGGCCGTGGCAACCATTTGCTCTTCGTCCTCGACCGAGCAAGGCCCCGCCATCATGCCAATCGCTTTACCGCCGATGGTCAGCGACCCGGCCTGGATGACCGAGCGTCCCGTTTGGTTTTCGATGCTAGCGAGTTTGTACGGCGCGAGCACCGGTATCACTTCGTCAACACCCGAAGCGCTTTCGAGCTTGCGAAGGTCGCCTGTCTTCCGTTCGTCCCCTATGGCGGCAACGACGGTCCGTTCGGTACCACGTAGAACGGTCGGCTTCAAACCGGCCGCTTCGACTTCTGCAACCATGTGGTTAATCTCCGTTTCGGTTGCGTTACGTTTCATGACGATGATCATTGGTTTTTCCAGGGAGGAGCATAAGAGAAGGAGAGAGGAACTTGGCCAATTCGCCTTGCGATTCGTGAAAGAGGAAGGGGGAGATGGACTGCCGAGTAAGGTCACCAAACAAAAAAGCCCTGAAAACCAAGAAGGTTCTCAGGGCTTTTTTGCTGATGAGCAAAACTGGTGGCACACACTAGGCGTCGCCTCCAGCCCCGGAACCTGGGGGGGTAAAGCTAAACCAAAAGTACCGATACTTATTGCTCATGGGAGCTAGTATCGGCAATCCGCCGGCGAATTGCAAGCGAAAACCTCCACTTTTTGCAAACGGCTGGCCCCAGTTGGCAAGCAGGCCCGACGGTGCAAGTTGACCATTCCGCAGGAAGGAGGCTAGGATTGGCGGGAGAGATAGTCTCTCCCTCATACCCTCTCCCCAAAAATTTTTGGAGCCGTCAAGAACATGAGAAGATTTGCAACGCGACTTGCCCTACTGGCGCTGTTGGTCGTACTCGGTGACTCCGCTTTCCTCAGCGCATTTCTCTGCGCTGCCGAGACGTCGACAGCGCCTGAAGCGGAGGCCCCCGTCGTCGACACGCCGGCCGCTTCTTCGGAGCCCGAGTTGCTCACCATCGGCTCGGTCGCGCCGGCGATCGATATTGAGCATTGGTTTCACGAGGAGGGGGCGGAGGCGGAACCGATTACCTCTTTTGAGCCGGGGCATGTCTATGTTGTGGAGTTCTGGGCGACGTGGTGTCCCCCGTGCCGATCCAGCATGCCGCATCTTGCACGGTTGCAAACAAAATACGCCGATCAGCAGGTTCACATCATTAGCGTTGGTGACGAGGAGGTGGCAACGATCGAACCTTTCCTGGAAACAGAAGTACCCTTGGATGAAGTACCCTTGGATAACGACGAGGGGGCCGAGCCCCTAACCTATCGCCAGGTCACGGCGCAGTACCAGCTGACCACTGACCCAGACGGTTCGGTCAAGGAAGACTACATGCGCGCTGCCCGACAGCGGGGCATTCCGACTTCGTTCCTTGTTGGTAAGGATGGCCATATCGAGTGGATCGGCCACCCAATGGAATTGGATGGTCCGTTGGACAACGTGGTCAACGATACCTGGGACCGCGCAGCGTATCTGGAAGCAAAGAAGGAATTTGACGCGATGATGCAGAAGCTGCATGGCTCCGTACAGTCTGGCGACATGGAGGGAGCCCTGAAGCAGGTCGACGATTTCATCTCGGCCACTTCGAGCAAAGATTATCAAGAGCAGGCGATGGAGATGAGGCCCAAGGTTCAGGGAGCCGTGTACCAAGGTTGGATTCGGTCCGATCAAGTGAAAGCGGCCGACTGGCTCGCGAAGGTGGCCGCGGACGAGCAAGTTGCTTCCGAAGAGATCCATGCACTGGCTTGGATCGTTGTTCAACATGGCCAGCATGGCATCCCCATTGGCCAGCCGCTGGGAGAAGCAGCCATCGAGGCGATTCGGTATCGCATGGAGGCCAACTCTCCGGACGCCAACAGCCTCGATTCGATCGCCCATTTGCTTCGCCTCCAGGGCGATCTCGACCGGGCGATCGAAGTGCAAGAGCAAGCGGTCGAATTGGCCGACCGGCAGGGCAAGCGTCCGATGGCCAGGTTCTTAAGCAGGCTGAAGAAGGAACAAGCAACAATGGCCGCCGACGCTGCTGAACCAGACGCTGCTGAACCAACTGCTGAACCGACGAACGACGCGGCAGAGTAGTCACGGAGGACTCCACAAGACGCGCCATCGAACCACAAAAACTTGCATTGCTAGTAGCTTGGTCGGGGCGACGTGAAACCTTCTACTTCCCCGCGGGCATCGATTTTTGCTCGTCCGTGAGCTTCTCCGCAAGCCCCGGCACGCCGCTGGCGCCGGTCGGCACATGGATACTCGAATCGGTAAAATCGTTGCCGATCTCTTCGTACCGACCCCCTAACTGCTTCGCTAGAAAGGCTTCCGTCACGGCGTTGAAGCTGGTTCGATTTTCAGGACGGGCGAAGCCGTGGCCTTCGTCGGGGTAGAGGACATAAGTTACCGGAATTTTTTTGTTCTGCATCGCGCTAACGATTTGATCCGCCTCCAGTTGGGTTACCCGGGGATCGTTGGCACCTTGGCCAATGAGTAGCGGTCGCTCGATCTGGTCGACTTTTTCGAGAGGCGACATCTTGAGGAGTTCATCGCGGCCTTCTTGGGTCGAGACATCGCCGACGCGAATCTTCATGACTGGCATGAAGGGTGCCCAGTAGGGGGGAATGTTTTCTAGCAGCGTCACCAGACTGGAGGGGCCTACGATGTCGACGCCACAGGCGAAGGTGTCGGGTGTGTAGGTGAGGCCGACCAAGGTGGCGTAGCCGCCGTAGCTCCCCCCCATGATGCAGACTTTCTTTTCAATAGCGATTCCCTCGTCGACGGCCCACTTCACGGCGTCGAGGAGATCGTTGTGCATGTTGCGTGACCACTGCGCGTTGGCGGCGTTGATGAACTTTTTCCCGAAGCCGGTGGAGCCTCGGTAGTTGACGTTGAGCACCGCGTACCCACGGTTCGCCAGCCATTGGTGCGATGCGTCAAAGCCCCAGCCGTCCCGGGCCCAAGGTCCGCCATGCACGTCCAGAATCATCGGCAGCGGCGCGTCGGGCCGGCCGTTTTCGTCGGCATCGGTCCCGGGCGGAAGCGACAGGTAGCAGACCAGGTCCCAATCATCGCGACTCTTGATAACCGGCGAGTGCATTTTGACCAACGGGTACTGGTCAAGATCATCGCGATTGCTGAAGAGATAACGCATCCGCCCGTCCCCGTCGGCCTCTCGGTCGTAGACGTAGTATTTCACCGGCCCGTTGTCGAGGATGTAGGCAACGGTCCAAAGTTTATCGTCGAGTGTTCGACCGGTGACTTCGAATTCCCCGTCGGCAAACTTCGTAAGGAAGTCGACGTCGCTGCGGATCGCTTCGTCGAGCACTTTCCATTTTCGGCGAGCGAAAGTGAACGACACCGCTTGGATATTTTTCTCGGTCGGGTGGGAAAGGATCCCCCCCACGTCGGCCCGATCGTCCTCGGCAAGGAGTGTCGTCGCGCCCGTTTCTAGGTTGCGGGAAAAAAGAGCGGCCGTATTTCGATCGCGGCTATCCTCGAAGTAGAGGACGCCTCCGGTCTTGTCGAACCCACTCGGGCCGCTGGTCATGGCGTCTTCCGGGCCAAATTCCTCCATCGGCTCGAATGCTTCGTAGCCCTTCTCTCCTGGCTCACCCTTGGGGGCAAGCCAAGCCTGGCCGCCGTTCGCCGTCCAGGTGAAGGCAAGCCGAACGTGGTAGTCGTCGTCGGCCATCAGTGCGGCGTAACCAGGATTCTCCTGCACGAGCTTTCGCTCCCCCGACGTCAAGTCGACGCGGTAGAGGTCGTGAAGTTGGGGGTTGCGTCCGTTGATGCCGACGAGCACTTCGTTGGGAAACTTCTCGCTCACTCCGGCCAGCTCGCCACGAGCCCCTTCGACAGGCGTCAAGTCGATGGTTTTCTTGGTGGCAACGTTGGTGGCGTAGACATGGAAGTTTTCGTCGCCGCCAATGTCTTGCGAATAGAGAATCTGTTCGCTGTTGTAGGCCCAACTGTGGCTGCGAATGCCCCGAATCTTGTCGTTGGTCACCGGCGCGGCGCTCGCGAGATCGCTGGCGGGGGCGACCCAGACATTCATCACTCCCTCGGTCTCTTCTTTGCCCTGCTCTTTGACAGGCGCCAGGAAGCTAATCCACCGTCCATCCGGGCTCAAACGAGCCTGAGCCCGCTCGGGGTTCCCGAACAACACGTCGCGGGGGATGAGGGGGGCGTCTTTCAACAAAGCGGGCAACGAAGAGGGCAACGAAGCGGGCATGGGGGGCTCCTGGGACAAGAGGGCTTTTTCGGTTGCCAAAGTTTCGACCGATGCATCGACCGATTCGAGGGCCGATTCGGCTCGATCTAAGCTGGCCCTCATTTCTTCCAGTTGTTCTGCTTCGGGGTGGTAGCAGCCGCTGGTGGCAGCGACGGCCAGGAGAAGCCAGAGGGCAAGTTCCGAAAAGGCAACAAGGGATTGCTTGAGCATGGCTAGACAACCTCCGTGGTGGTAGCAATGAAATCGATAAGGCAAGCGAGCGAGTCTATCAGACTTCGCGCGGAGTGGCGACCTCTGCCGGCTGCCACGATTTCCCTGGTACGGAGTGAGGCAGGCAATCGTTCGCCGGTGGTCTGGATTTTGCCACCGACGGCCGTTGTAAAAGTGCCAGAAGCTACCGATTCGCCCTGGAAAACCAGTCACCGTGCACCGACTTTGGTCACCAAATTCAAGGAAAATCGCCAACGTGCCAAAATTGCCAACGTTCTAAAATCGAGCGGCCCTTCACCAGCCTGATCGGCGCTAAGTCGGCGGCTCGGATTCGTTGGCATCGTTGGATTCCTAGCTGTTGGCGACGAAGTAAAGACGAAGTAAAACTGTTCCGGGTCGGAAGAAGCAACCACGAATGAAACGAATCCGACGAATCGTGGAGACCAAGGACGTTGCTGAAAGAAGGGGCCCCAAGCATTGCACTCCTTCCTGCATTCGTAAGATTCGCGTAATTCGTGGTTTTCCTGCCTTGGCTTTCGTGAAGGGTTACGCGTCGAGGTTCCTCTTTGTCACCAGTACGTCGCCTCGCCATCGCCCGGACCCATTGGGAGACCCTCCATTGAAGCAAGTTTTCCTTTCATTGCCAGCACTATTTGTGGGCCACGCCCTGCAGAGGGAGGGCCTTGCCGGAAGGGCGTCGCGGTTGCTCCCTCCCAGGGCGGGTGCGGGACCGCGAGGGGGTATCCGTCGCAGGAAAAAGGGGTTAGCCGGCAGCGCGGCGATTTTCCCGTTAGACTAGTTGGCAGGTAAAGCCCCTCGTCTTTTCTATTTTCAGCCCCTCGTTCTATTTCCAGCCCTCGTTTTCCAGCAACGGTGATGTCCCTCGTCGGCAGCCCCCCACTCGACGCGAGCTTGTCGACGAGGTCGACCTCGCAATCTGCTCGTGCGCCGCTCGTCATGATCGCGGGTACCGCCGCCGCTGGCATTGTCGTCGACCGCGTCCAATCGGATTGGCTCTTGGAGGGAGGCCCTCTGGTCGTTGGGTGCGCCGCTTGGTGGTGGGCCGCGATCACCGGGCTACTCCTCTGGTATGGGTTCGCTCGCAGCGGCCGGCCGGCGTGCGCTGCGGCACTGCTGCTCGCAACGTTTGCCTGCATGGCGGCCGGCTGGCACCATTGGAGTTGGAACCTTTTTGAGTCGGTCGACCTGGGCCGGCTGGCCACGGACGAGGCGACTCCCTGCTGTGTCGAAGCTTTCGTCTTGGCGTCCCCTGAACGGATTGCCGCGCCGTCTCCGTCTCCCTTTCGCGCAATCCCTATCGGTGAGAAAAGCCGACTGCCGCTCCGAATTACGAAGGTACGCAACGGCCAGCAGTGGCAAGTGGCGAGCGGCCGATGCACGTTGGTGGTCGACGGCCATCTGTTGGACGCTTCGGCGGGCGATCGACTGCGCGTCTATTGCCACCTTCGCCGTTCGTCGCCGCCGCGCAACCCGGGACAATTCGATTACGCCGCCCATGCACGGGCCGACCGGCGGCTTTGCTTATTGCGATGCGGATCACCCGATGGCGTGCGAGTGATCGGCAGGGGAGGGGGGGGGATGGCCTGGCGAGCGATCGACCGATTGCGGGCCACGTGGCGAACACGACTTTGGAATGCCTTGGGCGAAGAGCAAGCGCCGATGGCGACGGCACTCTTGCTCGGGGCACGCAGCGCGCTCCCCCGCGAACGGAGCTTACCCTTCAAAGTCTCGGGAGCGATGCATGTCTTGGTCGTGTCGGGCTTGCATGCGGGGATCTTGGTTTCGCTGATTTTTTTCGCGCTCGGCATCGGTTTTCTCCCACGACGAGGGGCATTGGCCATGGCCATCGGTTTGGTGGCAGGGTACGCCATGCTGACCGGCGCTCATCCGCCCGTGATGCGGGCCGTGGTTCTTGCGGAGCTCGTCTGCCTGGCCCTTTGGTTCGCCAAAAAGCCGCTCGCACTCAACTCGCTCGCTGCAGCCGCGCTGGTGGTACTGGCGATGAACCCCTCCGACCTTTTTCGCACCGGTCCTCAGCTCAGTTTCCTTTGCGCGGCGGTGTTATTGTGGTTTAGCTCGGTAAAGTGGCGCCGTGCGCCGACGCCGCTCGAAAAGCTCGTGCGCGACGCCCGACCTCCGAGCGCCAAAGTCGCGGCGTCGCTGGCTGGTTGGGTCGCTACGGTTGGGGGAGCGACCCTTGCCGTCTGGATCGTCTCGCTGCCGTTAGTTGCCCGGGAATACCATCTCGTGACTCCAGTCGCGGTACTCGTGAGCCCCTTGCTTTTTTTAGCCGTTGCGATGGCGTTGCTAACGGGGTTTGCGTTCTTAGTGGTCGGCTGGTTCGTTCCTCTCGTTGCGCCGTTGCTGGCCTCGATCTGCGGCTGGTCGATCGGTTGGTTGGATGGCGTTGTCCACCAGTCGAGCGAACTACCGGCCGGCTACTTTTGGACACCCGGTCCCGCCGGGTGGTGGGTCGTTGGCTGGTTCGTGCTCGTCACGCTACTGCTTCGGAACGGAGGAACGCGATGGGGAGGATGGAGGACGCTGCAGGTCAGCGCAGCATGGGCCGCCGTGGGTTGCTTGCCAACACTGGTCAGCCAGGGAAAATCCGACCAACTGGAGGTGGCCTTTCTGGATGTCGGTCATGGCACCTCCGTGGTCATCACCACGCTCGAAGGGACCACGCTGCTCTACGACGCCGGCTCGATCGGATCCCCCGACTACGCCACCGAGACCATTGCGAGCTACCTTTGGTCCCGCGGTATTCGTTCGATCGACGGCCTTGTCCTTTCGCACGCGGATGTCGACCACTTCAACGCCGTTCCTGGATTGCTGGAGCGATTCCCGATTGGGAGTCTCTTCGTGACGCCGATGATGTTCCCGCGCTCACCCCACCCTCAGGACCATTCGGCACCCGCCGAGTTGCGCCGGATTCTCACCGCGCAGGGGGTGCCCGTCAAAATTGTTTTGCTTGGCGATCGCCTCACGATCGACTCGACGACCTACGCCGACGTCTTCTATCCTGATCGGCTTGGGAACTTGGGAAGCGACAATGCCAACAGCATGGTGTTGGCGATCGAACACCGGGGGCATCGAGTGCTCCTGCCAGGGGATTTGGAATCGCCCGGCATCGAAGCGGTGATGGCTGACGAGCCGTACGACTGTGACGTTCTCTTGGCTCCGCACCATGGAAGCCGGCGGAGCGACCCGCTCGGATTTTCCGCGTGGAGTACACCGGAATGGGTCGTTGTGAGTGGCCGTGGCGACCTGGGTGCCGAGGAAGTCGCCGCAAGCTACCGAAGCAGGGGAGCGAGGGTCCTGACCACAGGGCAAACCGGTGCGATAGAGTTCTCCCTGGGGAAGGGGGCCATCCAAATGCACCGATTTTTGCTGGATTGAGCCAGTTTTCCACCGTGGTGAGCCCGCCTGTCTCCGCAAGTGAGCCCGCCTGTCCCCAGGCCGGGGCCGAGGACGGCCCGGCTCGCTTTGCTTCGTTCGTCGGTTCGAGGGCATCGCGGGGCTGTCCTTTTCGTCAAGTGGGGTAGCCGGCGGGTCGCCAACCGCGTACCCTTTCTAATTCCCTCCCTATGCCTGCAATAGCTTCGTTTGCAGAGCGACCGATCCCCGATCCTTCTGGAGTCGCTTCCCAAGATGAGCCTTTCGACCTCTCCCCGTACCGACCGGACGACCGCCCCACCCCGCCCCGCGCGACCGGTGCCGAAGACCAACGACATCGACAGCTCCGTGCCGATGACGATCGACAACCGCCCCACCTCCAATACGTCGGAAACGTGGAAGCTGGGACTCGATTGGCCGGTCGTGATTTGGATCGGCGTGATTCACCTCTTTGCGATTGCTGCGCCCTTCTTTATTCGTTGGCAGTCGCTGGTGGTCTGTGCGGCGTTGATTCTGGCGACCGGCTCGGTTGGCGTCTGCATGGGATACCATCGCCTCCTCACGCATGGCAGCTTTAAGACCTACAAGCCGATCCGCTGGCTGCTCGCGTTTCTTGGCGGCCTTTCGGGCGAAGGCTCCGCGCTCGCTTGGGTGGCCAATCATCGGAAGCACCACAAGTACAGCGACCAGGAAGGCGATCCCCATTCCCCCCGTCATGGCAAAGGATGGAGCCACATGCTTTGGTTCCTGCCAAACTGGGGACACAAGAACAATACCGAGTTGCTCGAGCGCTACGCGAGCGACATCCTCAAAGACCGCGTCATGCGGTTTCTTCACGTGATGTTTTTGCCGACACACGTCATCACTGGCGTCGGCCTGTTTCTGCTGGGTTACTTCGGTACCTTTATTGGCCTCGGCGGCGGCTGGTTCGATGGTCTCTCGATGGTCTTCTGGGGCATGGGGATCCGGATGGTTTACGTGATGCACGTCACCTGGTTTGTCAACTCGGCGACTCACATCTGGGGCTACCGAACCTACGACACGACCGACGACAGCAAAAACAATTGGTGGGTCGGCTTTCTGGCCTTCGGCGAAGGTTGGCACAACAACCACCACGCCTATCAGCGCGTCGCGTCGCAAGGCCACAAATGGTGGGAAATCGACACCACCTACTGGCTCATTCTTCTCATGGAAAAAACGGGCCTCGCCTGGGATGTTGTCCGCAAAGACGACGTCCGCAGCCGAGCCACCGCTCTGTAGGAGAGCTTTTCAGCGGCCTCGCGGTGAGCAAAAGCCATTACCCTCCGGCCTGCTGCGCGGTACAATGGGGGCGTCGGTTCCCCCGATCCCTCCTTCTGCCGGGAAACTTACCATGGCTTCGATTTCGACCGAAACGTCCCTCTCCGCAAGTCCCGTGGTCGTCGCACCCTCCTCGCGTCCCGTCCCGCCTCTTGCCGCCGGCGATCGGCTCACGGCGGACGAGTTCCTGCGCCGCTACGAAGCGATGCCCGACGTCGATCACGCCCAACTTGTCGAAGGAGTCGTTTACATGCCGTCGCCCGTCAGTGCTGAACATGGTGAATCTCATTTTCGTTTCAATGGCCTGCTGTTTGTGTACGAATCGAATACACCAGGCATAGCAGGGGGCGACAATTCCACATTGCAGCTCGACATCGACAATGTCCCCCAGCCGGATGGCTACTTGCGCATCCTTGCCGATGCAGGCGGGCAAGCGCAGATCGAGGGCAAGTACGTTGTCGGCGCGCCGGAGTTCATTGTCGAGATTGCCGCAAGCAGCGCGAGCTACGACCTGCATGACAAACTCAACGCCTACCGGCGCAACGGTGTGAAGGAATACGTCGTTTGGCGAGTCTGGGATCAGGCGGTCGATTGGTTCACGCTCCACGAAGGCCGGTTTCAGCAGAGGCCCGCCGGCGACGATGGCATCTACCGCAGCGAAGCCCTCCCCGGCCTCTGGCTCGACGCGGCGGCCGTGATCGCGGGCGATTTGGCCCGTGCGCTCGAAGTTCTGAATCAAGGCTTGGCGAGCGCTGCCCACCAGGAATTCGCCACCGGACTGAAAGCAAAACAGGCCGCGGCGGAGTAGCTGGACTAGAAAACCGCAAGGGCTGGTGGCGGCATCAGCCCTCAGCCCTGTTTTAGGCCCCTTGCAGCGGGCCGCTGTCGTGGTAGACTGCTGGGCTTGTGGTCGCTCTGTTTAACGGGAGCGACGCCAGGACGCGAAGTACCGGCTATTTACTGTTTATTGTCAGTTTATTGGGTTTACAGGGTAGAGAATGTCGCTCACGAAAGAACGGAAAGAATCGTTGGCTAGTGATTATGGGCTCCATGGCGCCGACCGTGTCGCGAAGGACACCGGTTCGCCACAGGTCCAGATCGCGCTGTTGACCCACCGAATCAGCCACATGACGGAGCATATGCGGACGCACCCTCACGACTATTCGAGTCGTCGGGGCCTGTTGCGCATGGTGAGCCGACGTCGTCGACATCTCGACTACATCAAGCGGAACGATCCGCAGTTGTATCTCGACTTGCTGCGTCGACTCGAAATTCGGAAGTAATTTTCCGGTCACCCCGTCGGCAGTTTTGGACCCGCTGGTAAGGCGTGCTCTGGTCCGTACGACGTGTGTCGAATGCGCTAGCGTGCAGGTGCCCTCTGAATTGGATGGCTTTCCGCATTGGCGTGGCCGTTCCCCTTGGCCCGCAGCTAGGGCTGTCGGCTGCCTCGATCACTAGTGGTGATCGCCGTTGACTAAAATCATTATTGGCAAAGAAGAAAAAAGAAAGAGAAATTATTGTGAATCGTGTAAAAGTAGAAAAGAAAATTGGTCGTGAAGTCCTTAGTTTTGAAACGGGCGGACTTGCCAAGCAAGCGGCCGGTTGTGTTCAGGTGCAATACGGCGAGACGGTCGTCTTGAGTGCCGCCGCCCACAGCGACCCGCGACCTGGGATCGACTTCTTTCCGCTGATGTGCGACTACCGCGAGCGGCATGCTGCGGCCGGCAAATTTCCCGGCGGCTTCCTCAAGCGAGAAGGCAGGCCGACGACCAAAGAGACCCTCACGGCTCGGCTGATCGACCGGCCGATTCGCCCGATGTTTGCTGACGGGTTTCAGGACGAAGTGCAGATCCAGAATTTTGTCCTTTCGAGCGACCGCCAAAACGATGGCGACATCCTGGCGATGAATGGTGCCTGCACCGCGCTCGGTATTTCACCGCTCCCTTTCTTGGGCCCGCTCGCATCGGTGCGACTTGCCCATGTTGATGGCCAATTCATTCCGTTTCCGACGAATGACGATCTGGAAACGAGCGATCTCGACGTCATCGTTTCGGGGACCAAGGAAGCGATCTTGATGATCGAGGGATTCGCCCGCGAGATGCCCGAAGACCGGATGGCCGAAGCGCTGATGGAAGCCCACCGCTACGTCTGCGAAATTTGTGATCTTCAGCAAGAACTGATCGACAAGGTCAACCCGGAAAAGATCGACTTCCAGGCACCCGAGTCGGACGGCCTGATGGCTGTCTTGGAAGAGCGGTTCTACAACCCGCTTTTGCAGGCGAAGCAGACCGAGGGGAAGCAGGCCCGAGCCGAGGCGGTTCGTGCCGTGAAGGAAGAGGCGCTAGCCGCCTTGATTCCGGACCCCGAGGCCGACGGTGCCTACGAGATGGGCTCGTTCAAGAAGTCGTGGCATGACCTGGAAGAAAAGGCGATCCGCGACCAAATCCTCGCCGGCAATCGGCCCGATGGTCGTGATGGCAAAACACTCCGCGCCATCGAGTGCGAAGTCGACTTGCTCCCTCGCGTCCATGGCTCGGCTTTGTTTCAACGAGGCGAAACCCAGGCTCTCGTGACCATCACCCTGGGTACCGGTCGCGATGAGCAGCGTGTCGACGGGCTAGGTGAAGAGTATTCGAAGCGGTTCATGCTCGACTACAACTTCCCCTCGTTCTCGGTTGGCGAGTGCCGCCCCATTCGTGGGCCTGGTCGCCGGGAAATTGGTCATGGGATGCTCGCCGAGCGGAGCATCGGCCCTGTCTTGCCGGCACACGACGACTTCCCTTACACGATCCGCGTGATCTCCGACATCCTCGAGTCGAATGGTTCGAGCTCAATGGCGAGTGTCTGTGCTGGTACGCTTGGCCTGATGGCGGCTGGCGTGCCGATCACGAACCCTGTCGCAGGGATCTCGGTCGGGCTCGTGAAGGAGGGGGACAACCATATTCTCCTCACTGATATCCTGGGCGACGAAGATCACTTCGGCGACATGGACTTCAAGATTGCTGGTACCCAAAACGGCATCACCGGCATCCAGCTCGACTTGAAGATCAAGGGCATCAGCGAAGAGATTATTCGTGAAACGCTCATTCAATCGCGCGAAGCACGGATGGAAATCTTGCGATCGATGCTCACGGCGATCCAACGTCCCCGCGAGGCGACCTCCGCATCGGCACCACGGCTCGAGCGGACGAAGATTGCTCCCGACAAGATCGGCATGCTCATCGGCCCGGGTGGCAAAAACATTCGTGCCATCCAGGAAGACACCGGCTCGCAGATCGACATCGACGAGGATGGCACCGTGACCGTTGCCGCTGCCAACGAGGAAGCCCTCAAGGCGGCCATGGCTCGGGTTGAAATGGTGACCGCCACGGTGCAGGTCGGTCGTATTTACGATGGGACCGTCAGCAGCATTAAGGACTTCGGCGCGTTCATCGAAATCCTTCCAGGCAAAGATGGCCTCTGCCACATCAGCGAGTTGTCCAACGAGTACGTTTCGAGCGTCGCGGACATCTTGAAAGTGGGCGAGTCGATCCAAGTGAAGGTGATCGCCGTCGACGAGCAAGACCGCGTGAAGCTAAGTCGCAAGGCGGTCCTGGTCGAAGCAGAAGCCGAAACCGCCGGGGCGGGTGCCGAATAGGTGCCGCGAGAAGAGGCAAGCGTCGATTGATTTTTTTCACCGGGCCTCGCAAGCGAGGCCCGGTTTTTTAGTGGTGGTTGCTCTCGACTCTGCCGCGACTGCCGCTGAAGCGGCATCGCCCTCCGTCTCTCCCTTCTCACCCCTTCCCCCTCCATGCCTGACCAAACGACTGCTGCGGTTCAGCGTTTGATGGACCAATACACCGAGATCGCTCGGCTGGCGGGGGCGCTGGCGCATGAGATTAAGAATCCCCTCTCGACGATTCGGCTTAATTTACAATTGATGGCCGAGGACCTGGATGGGGAAGAATCGCCCGGCCAGCGTCGCGCACTCAAACGGATGGAGACCATGCAGCAGGAGTGTAGTCGGCTGCAAGGCTTGCTCGACGACTTCTTGCAGTTTGCCAAGGTGCGCCACCTGGACCTCAAACCGACCGATCTGAACGCCCAAATCGACGACCTCTTGGACTTTTTCACGCCCGAGGCAGAGGAGGCGAACGTGACGATCGTTCGCTATCTGGACTCCAACGTCCCGACCCTGCAGCTCGATCGTCGATCGTTTCGCGGCGCTCTCTTGAACTTGCTGCTCAATGCGAAGCAGTCGATGCCCAAGGGGGGAGAGCTCACCGTGGCGACCGCTACCGAAGGGGAGCATGCCTTGGTGCATGTGATCGATACCGGTTCGGGCATGGACGACGAGACGGCAGCCCGGATGTTTGAAACCTTTTTCTCCACGAGGCCCGGTGGGTCGGGCTTAGGGCTCCCGACGATGGCCAAGATCATCGAAGCCCATGGCGGCACCATTGGCGTCGAGACGGAAGTGGGCCGAGGCACCCACTTCACCATGACCCTTCCCGCCCCGGCAAGACTGGCGGCGGAAGCAGGCACCGTCCCCGCACCCCTCAGCCCTCAGCCGTAGGCCGCTTGCGGCTTCGCTCACCGAATCTCTATCATCGACTCATCATGGCTGCATCGAAACCTGCCCAACCAGGCCCCCCCATCAACGTGCTGGTCGTCGACGACGACCCGGCCCACGCGGAAGCGGTGGCGGATAGTCTGCAAAGTCAGGGCTACGCCTGCAAAGTGGCTACGTCAGGAGAACAAGGGGCGGAACTCATCGGAAGGGCAACTTTTGAGATCATCATCAGCGACCTCAAAATGCCGAAAATCGGCGGCCTGGAAATACTCGCCCAGGCCCGGAACGACCTCCCTGACGCGGAGGTGATCCTGGTGACCGGGCATGGGACAATCGAGTCGGCGGTCGAGGCGATGCAGCAAGGGGCGTCCCATTTTCTGCTCAAGCCGCTCGACCTCCAGCAGCTTCGCAGCGTCGTCGGCAAGGCAGCCCGTAGCCAACACCTTCGTCGAGCCAATGCCGAACTGAGCCGCCGACTCGACGAAAAATTTGGCTTCGAGGGGCTCATCGGCAATAGCCCTCCGATGCGAGCGCTGACCGAGCGGCTTCGCCGCATCGCGCCGACCGACGCGACCGTGCTCATCGAAGGGGAAACCGGCACCGGCAAAGAACTGGTTGCTCAGGCGATCCATCAGAATAGTCCCCGTAAGAACCGCCACTTCGTCGGCCTCAACTGCGCGGCCCTCAGCGAGCACATTCTCGAAGGGGAGCTGTTTGGGAGTGTTCCCGGGGCGTTTACCGACGCCCGGGATCGCAAAGGGAAATTCGAGTATGCCGACGGCGGAACGCTCTTCCTCGACGAAGTGGGCGACATGCCCGTACCGACTCAGATCAAGCTCTTGCGCGTCTTGGAGAACCGAGAGATCACGCGAGTCGGCTCCAACGAGTCGGTCTCGGTCGACGTGCGGATCTTGTCGGCCACGAACCGTAGTTTGAGAGAAGCGGTTACGAGCGGCGAGTTCCGGGAAGACCTCTACCACCGGCTCAAAGTTATCAGCCTACGGCTGCCAAATTTGGCGGAGCGGACGCAGGATATTCCACTGCTGGTCGATCACTTCATGAAGATCCACGCCTCCCGGCACCACAAAAAAATCAAGAGCATGACGACCGCCGCCCGCCGACGATTGATGGCTTTTCCCTGGCCTGGCAACGTCCGGCAACTGGCCAACACGGTCGAAAGCATGGTGGTGGTCGACTACGACGAAGTACTCGACCTCGACGACCTCCCAGAGGAGTTTGGCCCTCCTGGGCCCGAACAGGAGAGCCCGACTGGCGATGGCCTTCACGCGATGGTGGGGAAACCACTCTCGGAAGTCGAAGGCCTGTTCATCGGCGAGACGCTCCGGGTTACCGGCGGGAACCGCGAAGAAGCCGCCTCAATGCTTGGCATTGGCGAGCGGACATTGTATCGAAAGATCAAAGAGTATGGATTGAATTAGTCCCATGTCAGTAGTCAGTAGCCGACGATCGCAGTTGACCCGCTAAGGTTGGCTCGTCGGGCAGCGCCCTTCCCGTCGAATCATGGACGACCCCCAACATGCCCACCATTCGCCAACTTCCTGATTCCGTCGTCAACAAAATCGCGGCTGGTGAAGTGATCGAACGGCCAGCGAGTGTGGTGAAGGAGTTGATCGAGAACTCCGTCGACGCCGGCGCGACCCGGATCCATGTGCGGCTTGAAGCGGGGGGGCGGGAGCTGATTCGGGTTGCCGACAACGGTTGCGGCATGTCAATGGATCAACTCCCCCTCGCGGTAACGAATCATGCCACCAGCAAAATCGCAACGGCCGAGGACCTGTTCGAGGTCGCCACGATGGGTTTTCGAGGCGAGGCGCTCGCGTCGATTGCCGAAGTGAGCCGAACCACGCTCCGGACCCGCCCCGTCGGCACGGAAAGTGGTGCGGAGCTGCGAGTGAACGGTGGGGTGGCGGAGGCGATTGTGCCAGCTGGTTGCCCGGTTGGGACGACGGTCGAAGTGGGCGACTTGTTTTATAATATACCGGTGCGGCAGCGTTTTCTTCGGACCGCGCCCACCGAGACGGGGCACGCCACCGAAGCCTTTGTCCGCATTGCGTTGGCCCATCCAGGGATTTACTTTCGGCTCGAGCATGGCAAGCGAGAAGTTCACGACTTGCCCGCCACGGACGACTGGCAGCGGCGCATTGCCGATCTGTTTGGCAACGAATTGGCCGATTCGCTTATCGAGGTCGAAAGCGTCGACGAGTCGGTCTCGCTCGCTGGCTACGCCGCCAATCCCATGCAGAGTCGGGCGAACAATCGCTTACAGTACCTGTTCCTGAATGGGCGAAACATTCGCGACCGAGCGCTCCAGCATGCCCTTGGCGAGGCGTACCGCGGCCTGCTGCTGACGGGGCGGTATCCCATCTGCTTCCTCCGATTCGACATGCCCCCCAACTTGGCGGACGTCAATGTTCACCCCACGAAACTAGAAGTCCGCTTCTTGGATGGGGGGAAACTTTACAGCCAACTGTTGAGTACGCTGCGGAGCAAATTTCTTTCGACCGACCTTCGAGCCACCGTTCAGGGCAGAGGAGCGGGAGGCGAGGAAGAAGAGGCAGTTGGTTCGGGGAGGCCGAGCCCCCTCGTCGATTGGGCCAAGCGGGAGCTCACGCAGCAGCGACTCGACACGCCAGAAACCTCCTCTCCCTCTTTGCGATCTGCGGGCGAACCCTTGGTCTTGCACCGCATCAACCAACCGTTTAAGCCCTTCCCCTCCACCGGGGCGGCACCCACTTCCGGTGCGCCGCACGCGGCTTCGGTGGCGCGGGGGCCCGACGGGAGCGCTGAAACGGGGACAACGGGGACGGGGACCGAAACTCGGACCGACGCCCGGACCGCTGAAGCGGTCTGCGCCAGGGCGATTCAGTTGCATGATCGGTACCTGGTGGTGGAGACGGAGCAGGGGATGGAGATCATCGATCAGCACGCACTCCACGAGCGAATTCTTTACGAACAAATTCGTGCCAAGGTCGCCGCCGAGGGGCTCGAGACGCAGACGCTCTTGGTTCCGGAACCGGTCGACTTGACCGGCGATGAAGCGGCCGCGGTGCTGGAGCATCGTGAGTTGCTCGCGCGATTGGGGGTCGCGGTCGAACCTTTTGGGGGCGACACGGTGCTCCTCTCCAGTTACCCCGCCATCCTTGCGAACTTGGCTCCCAGGGAGGTTTTGGGCGAGATCGTCGAGCGGCTCACCTCTGCCGATCGGCTGCCCGAATCGGGCGACCTGTTCGATGACTTGCTCCACACGGTCGCTTGCAAGGCGGCGGTGAAGTTTGGCGATCGGCTTACCACCGCAGAAATCGTCGCTTTGCTGGAACATCGCCATCTGACGGAGAACCATCACCACTGCCCCCATGGTCGGCCGACCTCGCTGGTTTTTAGTTGTGACGATCTGGACAAGCAGTTTAAGAGAATTTGAGCGGGGCAGGGGGCGGCGGTACCAATTGCGGAATGCCCCTCGGTTGGTGAGAATAGAGCCCTTCAGCCCTCAGCCTTCAGCCCTCAGCCTCCCCCCATGATTTGCGTCAGCATTGGTCGCAGCCGGCATAAGCATATGCTGGCGGAATTTCAAGAACTGGTGAAGCGCGGTGCGCAGTTGGTCGAGCTCCGGCTCGACTACGTCAACAGCCGCCTCAACATGCAGCGACTTCTCAAGGATCGCCCTTGCCCGGTTATCATTACCTGCCGGCGGGAAGAGGATGGGGGCAAATTCTCGGGCACCGAGGAGGAGCGGCTCGTGATGCTTCGGGAGGCGATCTCGCTGGAGGTCGACTACGTCGACCTGGAAGACGATATTGCTGACAAGATTCCTCGCTTTGGTAAAACGAAACGAATTATCAGCTACCACAACTTCCGACACACACCCGACAACTTGAAGGCGATTTATGATCGGCTTGCGGCACTCGACGCGGACGTTGTTAAAATCACGACCATGGCGCAGCGCCCGAGCGATAATTTGCGGATGCTCGAACTGGTCAGCCACAACAATCTTCCCATTGTTGGGATGTGCATGGGGGATATCGGCACGCCGTCGCGGATTTTGCTTGCTCGATGTGGCGCACCTTTCACCTACGCAACGTTTCACCACGAACGAGCACTCGCCCCGGGACAACTTTCGTACGACCAGATGATGGAGGTCTACCGTTACGAATCGATCACTCACGCCACCGAAGTTTTCGGAGTCATCGCCGACCCGGTCGCCCACAGCCTCGGGCCACAGATTCACAATGCGGCCTTCGCGGACCAAAAGATCGATGCGGTTTACATCCCGTTTCGTGTGCCGAGCGATTCGCTGGGGCAGTTCCTTGGTGACGTGCCTCGAATGGAGATCCGAGGGCTCAGCGTGACGATCCCCCACAAGGAGTCGGTCGCCCGGTATGTCACGAAAGTCGACGCGGCCGTGAAAGGGATTAAGGCGGCCAACACGCTCATCTTTCGTGATGGCGAAGTCCTCGGTTACAACACCGACTGCAAGGCGGCCATGGATACCTTGGAGCACGCACTCGGTGACGAGGGAGCCTTGCCGAGTCGGCTCCATGGCAAGCGGGTCCTGGTGCTCGGTGCCGGGGGAGTCTCTCGAGCGATCATGTATGGTCTTCAGAAGAAAGAAGCGAAGGTGATTGTGGCCAGCCGCTCGCGCGACCGGGCGGAAAGACTGGCGGGGGAATTCGGTGGCAAGGCGATCGACTGGAATGCCCGGCATTCCGCGAACATCGACGTGTTGGTCAACGGGACACCGATCGGCATGCACCCCAATGTCGACGATACGCCTTTTAACCGTTCCTACCTCAAGCCTTCGATGCTGGTCTTTGATACCGTTTACAATCCCGAATCGACACTGCTCATCAAAGAAGCCCGATTGCACGGATGCCAAACGGCCACGGGCGTCGAGATGTTTATCCGGCAAGCCGGGCTCCAATTCATGCTCTTCACCGGCCGAGAAGCACCGATGAAAACGATGCGATCGACCCTCAAACGCATTACCGGACCGGTAAAATACTGAGTAACCGTTCTGCGGTAGCCGAGGCAGGGAAACCACGAATGACGCGAATCCTACGAATACAGGAAGAAAGGAGTGCAATGCTTGGTTCCCCTTCTTTCAGCAACGTTCTTTGTCTCAACGATTCATAGGACAGGACGCTTTCAAAGACGCCGACGCCGAATAAAAGAAACCGCCAAGTACGCCAAGGCGCCAAGAAGAGTTGGAGGAGAGAGGCAACCGTTCCCCGAATCGGAGGCAGGGGAAACCACCAATGACGCGAATCGATACGAATAGCGGCAAAAGGACACCCCCTCTATCTCTTTGGGTTCGTGGTTTCTTTCTTTCGACTCAGGAACGGTGACACGATTAACCATCCGGGGTTTCTCTGCTTCCGGCGACATCTTTCTTGGCGCCTTGTTTCTTGGCGCCTTGGCGATCTTGGCGGTTCAAAAATGACTTGGCAGTTCTCCTGGATTCATCGGATTTGTGGTTTCTTCTTCCGGCCATGAATGGTTACAATGCGGAACCACTCCCATCTGCCTAGCCGAACCGCCGCGCGGTCCGTGAGCCCCTCATGTCTCTCGACTCTAACTTATTTCTAATGGGTTACCGTGGAACCGGTAAGTCGACCGTCGCCCGGCATCTCGCGGTGCTGAGGGGCTGGGAGTTTGTCGACTCGGACGACCAGATCGAGCAACAGGCGGGCCAGTCCATTGCCCAAATCTTTAAGGAGGAAGGGGAGCCGGCGTTTCGGGATCGGGAGGAGAGGGTGGTC
>QIKP01000030.1 GCA_003233055.1 Planctomycetaceae bacterium | reverse complement strand
TCGATGACAGCAATAACCTGGGCATCTTCTCCGAGGGCGGGGGCAGCGGGCTGGCACTCGTCGCTCGCGAGGGCAACGCCGCTCCCGGCACCGACGCTGGCGTCAACTTTAACTTTTTCAACTCTCCCGTGCTCAACGGCGCGGGCCAGACGGCGTTTAATGCAGGCCTCACCGGCACGGGGGTCGATGGCAGCAATAACAGTGGCATCTTCTCCGAGGGCGGGGGCGGCGGGCTGGCACTCGTCGCTCGCGAGGGCAACGCCGCTCCCGGCACGGACGCTGGCGTCAACTTTGACTTCTTCAATGCTCCCGTGCTCAACGGCGCGGGCCAGACGGCGTTTCTTGCAGGCCTCACCGGCACGGGGGTCGATGCCAGCAATGACAGTGGCATCTTCTCCGAGGGCGGGGGCAGCGGGCTGGCACTCGTCGCTCGCGAGGGCGACGCCGCTCCCGGCACCGACGCTGGCGTCAACTTTAACTTTTTCAACTCTCCCGTGCTCAACGGCGCGGGCCAGACGGCGTTTCTTGCAGGCCTCACCGGCACGGGGGTCGATTTCAGCAATGACCAGGGCCTCTTCGCCGAGGATTTACTGGGCGTCCTGACGCTCATTGCCCGCACAGGCGATCTGCTCGATGTCGACGACGGCGTCGGCATCGATTTGCGCACGATCAGTCAGCTTAGCTTTGTCGTAACCTCCACCGGCAACGAAGATGGCCGCCCCAGCGGGTTCAACGATCTGGGGCAGCTGGTGTTCAGTGCTTCTTTCACCGACGGCACTTCGGGCATCTTCGTCTCGAACCTGGTCGCCGTCCCCGAGCCAAGTACGCTGCTGCTCGGAGTGATGGCATCCGTGGGAGTGTTCATGCGGAGGAGACGGTTGAGCTAACCTTTTTTCCTCGGCCCCTTTTTCTTGGGGTTTGGGTCTACTACTGTTTTTGCTGGCCGCCGGGGGGGTGCGGCAGATTGGCATTGGGCGTTTCCACAAGAGGTTGCTCGCAACGATGTCGGGCGTCAAAGCTGTGCTCAGTGTCATGAAAACCAAATGAAATCTTGGCATGGGTCGGATCACGATCGGTCGATGGGCTTCGCACCCTTGCCACCGATGGCGACTACGAACTCGGAGGAATTCATTGGGATTCACGACGTGCGAAACCTTAGCGGCGGGTACACGACCTATCGCCAGGTAGCGAGAAGCCTCGCGCCGCGGGCGGAAAATCCAGAGTGCGTTGTTGATTTTCTTTGCCGTTCACGAGTCGAAAGAGCGTGAACGGCAAAGAAAATCAACGCCTATCGACCAGCTTCTCCACGAAGCTTGGTGCTTGAGATGTCGTTGCGGAACTCTGGCTCCGGGACTTCTTCGCAGAGCGAGGCGAGCGAGGCGGGTAGATCCAGAGCGCGGAGCGAACGGAAATTGCTGCCCTCGGTGCGACCGAAGACGAGGAACCGGCAACCAAGCTGGGCCAGTTCGTCGATCGCCGCGTCGCGCTGGCGGGCGTCCTCGGCGTAGTATTTCATGTCGCCTATGCGCGTGATCGTGTCGGCTCCGACAACGAACGTAACGCCAGGCCGAAGCCTTGCTTTCTCGACGAATGTCGGCGCGCGTGTCAGCAGAACGGGTCGGTCCCCGAACTGCCGCACCCGCTGGTCGATTTCCACAAAGTCGAGCGGCCGCTTGTCGACGTTGGCGATCGAGAGTTCAAAAAGAACGCGTCCGCCAAGCATTCGTTCGGCGACCTGGGCCATCGCTAAGTGGCCCTGGTGGAGCGGACGGAACGCGCCGGGGAACAGGGCCAGCGGGTCTCCCGCAGCGATGCCCTCGGAGAGAACCATGTCGCGGTCGCCAGCGAGCAGGGCTTGCCATTCAGGAGGCGCCTCGACATGCCGGTGGACAATCTGCTCACCCGAGCGGAGCGGCAACCCCATGGTTGGCTCTCGGGGCGTCGTCACGCCAGACGCCTCGGCGACGGCCCATAAGACGAGTTGGCACGCCATCCCCTCTTCGGCAGCCCGATCGCGTGCGCCTTTTTCAAGTTCTAGCGATAGCGACGACGTTGCGCTGGCGGTTTGCCATGCGACATGCACTCGGTGCGGCCCTTGCTTCGGCCGATCGGTGGCGAGCGCTGCGGTTGCGCCGATGCCGGCCATGGTATTCCCGTCATCGGTCGCGACGAGCGTTCTTGCCCGCCCGTAGGCCGCCATCGCCATGGCACGAGCGGTCGATTCACTGCACGCCTGCTCCGATTGGCCTCCGATCCAGTCGGCTAGCGCCACGTCGCAGTAGGGGACGACTGCTTCCAAAACCGTTCGCGATGCCCCCGGTACCGCGAGCAATTCACCAATCGCCGTCGCGCCGCCGCCGGTCAGGGCAACGACGATCTGCACCGGCGAAGCATGGATCGCTTCGATTTGGTTTCGTAAGGAGGAGTTCATGGAAGTCGCCCAGGGTGGCGGCGTGGTGAATTAGCGACATGCGGTGGGAAAGGGCAACAGGAGCGAGGGCCGTTGCCGAACGGTGCTGGCTCTATTGTAGCGAAAGAGAGGGGGGGCCGCTCGGTTTTGCCTCCCACTCCGACCTCGGCATGGAGCTTGCTGGGTCTCTCTCTTGCAAACCTCCTCCGTTTCACTCCTCCGTTTCAACCGACGCGGACGCCGCCGCTGAAGCGGCACCGCCAAGGCCCCTCACCCCTCCACCGTCCCCTATGTCTGACGTCCTCGAAATCAACGACATCGAGACCCTCGGCGACTACCGTCTGCTCTGGGATTCGCTGCTGCCGGAGACGCCCCACGCATCGTTCTTTCAAACTTACGATTGGCTCCAGGTCTACTGGAAGCATTTCGGTGAAGGGCAGCGATTGCGGGTATTGATTGTCCGAGCGGCAGGCAAGCCGATCGGCATCGTGCCGCTTTGCGTCCGACGGCGGAACCACGCGATCGGAAGCGTGCGAGTGCTGAGCTACCCGCTGGAAGACTGGGGCATGTTCTATGGCCCTCTAGGAAAGAACCAAGCCGCCACGCTGATGGCAGCGATGAAGCATATCGCCCGCACTCCTCACGACTGGGAAGAAATCGACCTTCCGTGGGTGGCAGGCAATACGACCGACAATGGCCGAACGCAGCGGGCGATGCAGTTCGCCAATCTTTCACCGCGCGTCACGCCTTACCAATCGACCTCGCATGTCGAGATGGAGGGGACCTGGGGCGACTATCTAGCCGGCCGAGAAGCAAAAGTCCGCTACGAGCTGCGGCGCAATCTGCGACAAATCGAAAGGTTGGGAAAGGTGGAGTTTGTGCGGCATCGTCCCGAGCCACTTCGCCAGGGCGATGGCGACTGCCGGTGGGATCTCTATGACCTGTGTGAAAAAGTCTCCCAGGCGAGTTGGCAAGCGAAGTCGACCACGGGAAACACCCTTTGCCACTCGCGAGTACGCGACTTCTGCCGAGATGCTCACGCGGTCGCCTCCAAACTTGGCATGGTCGACATGGCGCTGCTAAAGCTTGATGGCGAGGCGGTCGCGTTTGGCTACAACTACCATTACCAGGGCCACATTTTTGGGCTCCGGATGGGGTACGACGCATCGATTTCGGCCAAAGGTCTTGGAAAGGCACTCTTGAGCTACCAGATTCGTGATGGATTTGAGCGAGGCGACCGATGCATGGAACTCGGCATGGGGGACCAAAAGTTTAAGCAGCAAGTCCGCACGCGATCCGAAGCAAGCTGCCGACTGACCTACACCCCAGCCACCGCATGGCGGCCACAGCTCCTCCGTGCGAGCCGCTGGCTCCGAAAAACCGTAGCCGTTCATGGCTTGTAGGTTGGGCTTCCAGCCTGACGTTTTTTTCACTCGACGCTGATTCGCCGAACCTCGACCAAGCTTGGTCGGGGCTAGCCTTGGTTGGTCGAGGCTGGTGTCGCCCCGGGCGGGGGTGTTCCGCCGCCTGCTTCGACGTAAGCGGCGCGCTGCCTCGCGTATTCTTCCGCCGTCGGCAGGCTCGCGTTGGTATCGGTAGGCCCCCCCTGACTGGCGGCAAAGAGTTTCTCCAGCGATTTCCGGCACCAGCCACATCCGGTCCCCGCGCCGTGGCAGTCTGAAAGTTGCGACGCAGCCCGGGGCTTCTCGATGCGCAAGTAGTTTTCTACCTTGCGCTTGGTGACGTGAAAACAGAGGCAAAGTTCGTCGTCAAGTTGCATCGAATCACTCCGCCTCGCCTGGTGTGATGAGCCGCTCCGCCAGTCGGCACGCCAGCTCAAACTCCGCGATGTCGAGGGTCTCGCTCACGGTGTGGATATCGTGCTGCCCACAGCCGATTGTTACTGCAGGCAAACCGCGCGAGGTGAGCCAGTTGGCATCAAGACCGCCGTTGAAGACTTCGAGTTCTGCCACGAGCCCTTCGTTTTCGATCGCCTTGGCGGCCGCTTGGACCGACGGGTCGCCCTTCGGCAAGAGAAACGATTCGTAGTCGAGATCGCCGCGAAACTCGACACTTCCCCGCTTGCCACTAGCACTGCGGACCTTTCCGGCAGCGCGCTCAAACGATTTTTTGATTTCACGAACGATTCGCTCGCGAAACTTCGGGTTGTGGCTGCGGGCTTCGGCGCGGAGCTCGACGCGATCGGTCACCACGTTGGTCGCCGCCCCTCCTTCGATCACGCCAACGTTGCTGGTGCCTCGCTGTTTCCCTTTGACAACCAATCCATGCCAACCGTTGTCGAAAAGGTCGGCGATGGCGAGCGACGCAATGGCAATGGCGCTGACGCCCTGATCCGGTGCGACGCCCGCATGACTGGCAAGGCCATGCACGTCGATGTCGAGTCGGTAACCACCCGTCGCGCCGATGCCAAGCCGCGTCGGCGAGCCGCCATCGAAGTTGAACACTAGTTTCGGACTACCGAGAGGACCCAGGCTCGCGTGCCGAACGCCTTGGAGGCCGACCTCTTCTTGCACGAGCCACAGGAACGTGACCGGGTAGTGGGGCGGCGATTCGCGCAACAGTCGTTCGGCGGTGGCGAGTAGCAGCGCCGTTCCCGACCGGTCGTCGGCACCAAGTCCCGTGCGAGGGTCGGCCGACTCGATCACCTTGCCCCGACGGACCGGTTGACTGCCGAGACAAACGGGCACGGTGTCGGTATGTGCCGTGAGCAATCGCCGGGGCCCTCGGACGGTACCCGGGAGCTTGAGCGACAGGTTGCCAACCTGTCCGGCGAGGGATGTTTTTTTGTGCGCCGTGTCGAATCGCAACTTCTTGGGGTCCGCCCCCGCAGCGAGCAGCCCGGCGCAAACCCGCTCCATGATGGCTCCCTCTTGGCCACTGGTGCCTGGGATGGCCATCAACTCGGTCACGAGCTCGAGCGGCGTCTGGCGGGACGACTTGGCGGAGCGGCGTTGGGGAGATTTTTTTGCAGTCTTGCGGGGCATCGAATCGGGGCCGTGAAAGGGCTGGGTGAAGCGAGCGATTGCTCTCCGGCTTGCTCTCTGGCATTGGACCAATCGCCACGCAAAGACGCAAGCGAGCCCCATGCCTGCCCTGTCAGCGACTCCGCTGGCCTTGGTTCCTCTGCAGAGATAGAATGAAAAGTCTTCCGGCCTCTCGACTCTCGAACCTTTGTCCCTCGATCCTTTCCCATGATTCTTGTCATCGACAACTACGACTCGTTTACCTACAACCTGGTGCAACGGTTGGGGGAAATTGATGCAACGGTCGACGTGCGCGTGATTCGCAATGACGAAATGGACGCTGCCCAGATCGAAGCGATCGAGCCGGAGCGAATCATTGTTTCACCGGGACCCTGTACGCCGAACGAGGCGGGAGTGTCGGTCGAGTGCATTGCGAGGATGGCGGGGAAGGTGCCGATCCTGGGGGTTTGCCTTGGCCACCAATCGATGGCGCAAGCTTTTGGAGGCAAGATTGTTCGAGCGAAGAACCTGATGCATGGCAAGACCGACCAAATCCATCACAACGGGCAGGGACTGTTTGAGGGAATCGAAAACCCGTTTCAGGCGACCCGCTACCATAGCCTCGTGGTCGATCTCGACTCGCTTCCCTCGGAACTCGAAGTCACCGCCTGGAGCCACGAGCCGCATGGTGGTCGCGAGATCATGGCGGTCGAGCATCGTGAACTACCCCTCTATGGTTTGCAATTTCACCCCGAGAGCTTTCTGACCCATCGAGGGTTCGACCTACTGGAACGGTTCATGACGGTACGAGCATGAAACTTCTCTCGATCAACGTCGGTCGGCCCCAGCTGATGCAGCGCGGCGGGCAGACCCTCTCGACGGCTATTTCCAAGCATCCCGTCACGGGGCCCGTCCGATTGACGACACTCGGGCTGGAGGGGGACGACCAAGCCGACAAGTCGGTTCATGGCGGGCCCGACAAGGCGGTCTATGTTTACTCCGAAGAAAACTACGCTTGGTGGCGCACGGAACTTGCCGGGCGAGAGCTGCTGGCGGGTCAATTTGGAGAAAACTTTTCCGTCGAGGGGATGACCGACGATCAGGTCGGCGTGGGCGACACCTTTCGCATCGGGAGCGCGCGCGTGCAAGTCACGCAGCCCCGAACCCCTTGCTTGAAGCTCGCAATGAAAATGAAGATTCCTACTTTTGTGAAGCAGTTTCACAAGGCGGCCCGGACCGGCTTCTATCTGCGGGTTCTCGAAGAAGGTATCGTAGAAACGGAGGATACGTTTCGGCTAGAGCAGACGACCGGCGACCGGGTGACGATCGCCGACCTGTACCAACTCATGTTCTTCGCCCGAGCCGATGCCGAGCGTTACCGACAAGCGGCAGAATTAGAAAGCCTTTCCGAGGCTTGGCAAAAGATGTTCCTGGAGAAGACGTAGGTGCCGACATGATAACGGTCGACGAAGCGTTACGACTCATTGACGAACGGGCCAGCCCATTGCCACCCGTGCGGGTGTCGCTTCGAGAGGCGCTCGGGAAGGTGCTGGCCTGCGACGTTGCCAGCGACATCGATTCGCCCCCCTACACCAAGGCGATGATGGATGGCTTTGCCGTCGTCCTTGGCGATCGTTCTGTGGAACGGATGATCGAAGAGGAGATCATGGCAGGCGAGGTGCCTCACCATGCCATTGTGCCAGGCAAAGTAACCCGGGTGATGACCGGCGCGCCGATTCCCGACGGCGCGGGGGCAGTGGTACCGGTCGAAAAGACCGAAATGGTCGATGCCCAAACGGTGAGGATCGGCTGGCTCGACCCGCCGGCCGGAAAGCACCTGATGCCGCAAGGGAGCTCCATGAAGATGGGCCAGCAAGTGATCGCCCGTGGGACGAAGCTTCGCGCCATCGAGATTGCGATCCTCGCCGAAATCGGCTGCTCGGTGGTCGACGTCTCGCCTCTGCCTCGGGTGGCCCTGCTCGCAACAGGCAATGAACTAACGCCGGTCGCGTGTCGACCTGGGCCAGGACAAATTCGCAACTCAGGGGGGCCGATGCTCGCCGCTGCCGTCACGCAGGCTGGCGCGACGCCCGTGGAACTCCCTGTCGGCCAGGACGACACCGAGGAGCTTTCTCAACTGGTCACGCAAGGTTTAGAGGCCGACCTGCTTCTGGTGACGGGCGGCGTCTCGGCCGGGGTGAAGGACCTCGTACCGGAGGCGCTAGCCCGGACGGGCGTCGAGCAAGTCTTTCACAAAGTGGCGCTCAAGCCAGGCAAGCCGATTTGGTTTGGCGTCGCGCCCTCGTCCGACACCTCCGGGCCACCCAAGCTGGTCTTCGGCCTGCCAGGCAATCCGGTGAGCGGCCTCGTTTGCTTTTACCTTTTCGTGAAGCCGTTGATCGACCGGCTTGCGGGAAGGGTGTCGTCGGTCGGACTGCAACTGACGCGAGGACGCATGGCAGAGGCGCACCAACATCAGGGGGGTCGCGAGACCTTTCGGCCCGCGCGCTGTCTCCCAACGAGCGGCGTCCCAGCGATCGGTAGCCCGCCCGAGTTACCCCGCATCGAAATCACTCCCTGGAAAGGCTCTGCCGATTTAGCGGGTCTCGCGACGGTCAACTGCCTGCTCCGGCTGCCGACCGAATCGGTGGAACTCCTTCCAGGACAAGAGGTGGAGTTCCTGCCTCTCCATTAGCGGCCCCCTTGCAGTCTTCGCCGACGAGGCGTAGCTCGTCGGCGAAGAGTTACACACGCCTTTGCGTTGATCCAGACTGCTTAGATTCCGTGAACGGTTCCCCTCCATCCTTCCCTCACCAGCCGTTACTAAAAAAGGTAGGCTTAAGTGTGGCTCAACGGTAATTTCCTCTTATTTCACTCTATTTTCGATTGGCTCGGTCCCAACTTCTCGCCCTGCTTCTCCCTTGATCCCCGTCCGCCCCATGTTGCCGCATGCGTTTACTGAGACGTTGCTCCTCTTCGACGGCGCTCCGAAAGGAAGCGATCTGACCCTGCTTTTGAAGGGCCCCTGCGCTCGGCGGCTGCGCTGGACCCATCAAGGGCAGTACGTGGAAATCGTTTCCAATCCGGTCCCCATTGCGTGGCTTCTCTTTGGCCTGATTGGGATTGGCCTGCTGGTCGTGGTCGCACCGTTTGCCGTCGTGATGGGGGGAGGCCCGTTCCTAGGGTGGTGGAGGTGGCTGATGCTCGGCGCGTTCACAGGGCTCGTCGCGATTCCGTGCCTACTCCTCCTGTCGGCGTTCCTCCTTCAGCGATTCCATTCCGGCGAAGTGATTGCTCTGATCGACACCGAAACGCGAGAACTGCACCTTCCCGCCTGCGATCGCCCCTTAGCAGGCGAGAAGATATTCCAGTTCATTGAACTCTTTCGATGGTTTCGGCTGGAAAAGGAATGGCGATCGGTGCTGCAATGGAGCGTTGTCGTTCAGCACCCCGACGGACACTTTGAAGTTTATCCGATCGTCACCCAGCATCAGACGCCCCGCTCTGCGTCTTCCGCAACGATCGATCGCCTAGCGACTCTTTTCCCCGCACCGCTACTAAGAATCCAGCTCGACCTGCCGCAAAGCCAGGCGCTCTCGGAAGGCGGGTAGGGCTCGTCGGCAAAATGGGGGGGGATCCGATCAACGCCAAGGAATTAGCCGCAGATGAACGCAAATGAGCGCAGATGTTCGGTTGAAGAACGCTAATCAACGCTAATTGGATATTTGAACACGAAGAGCACGAAGGACACAAAGGAATGAGACGCCAGGAGTCACTGGCGAGGCCCGCTTCAGCGGGCCGGGGAAACTGCAAAGTCACCGACTCAAAAAAACCGCCAAGATCGCCAAGTCGCCAAGAAAGAGGGTACCACCCGCAAAAGTCGGAGGCCCTCCTTCGGCGGGGAAAACCACGAATCATGCGAATCGACATTTTCCCTGGCGTCCTTGGCGACTTGGCGGTTCCAAAAAAGACTTTGCAGTTCTCCTGTGCCCCCCTAACGCGCTGCCGCTGGAGCGGCATCGCCCGTTGCGTTACTCCCCCGGCACCAGAGCGATGAGTTTGTCTCCCGATTTGGGTTCGTATTCTTTGTCGGCCGCCTGGACTTTTAGCTGGCCGCTCTCCGACACGACGAACATCACGATGGCCAGCTCGCCATATTTTTCGCGGAAGTCTTCGTAGGTGTAGTCGTCGCTAAGCATGTTTTTCTTGGTGCGGTAACCTTCCTCGTAACGATGGCGAAGTACCTCGTCGGTCACTTGGCGATCGAACAAGATTCGCCCGCGAAGGTGGGTCGGGACTCTTTGGTGACGGTCGCTATCGGCGTCGTGCGGTGCAAGCTGGTAGACATTGGCGCTGCCAAGGTGCTCGGCGAATTCACTGGTCGCCAAGGTGTTGACTTCATCGTTGGGTGTCATGGCGAGCAGTTGGCCAATGTCGCCCAGGTCGGTTTCTTGGTGGACAAATTCGCTGCCGATGCTGGCGTAACAAACGGGAAGGCCCTCCATGCGGGCAAGCGAGATATTCTCCGGATTGGTATCGACGAGCAGCGTGGCGAATCCCTCCTTTTGCACCGCCAGGGCGATTTCTCGGACGACCGGCGACGCCCCAGCAAAGAGCAGGCCTTGGGGATTCTCGCGAGACAGACCGAGCTTCCGGGCAAGCGGACCGAGCGTGAGGCCGTAGATCGTCACGGAACTCACCACGACGAGAAACGTCACCAGCACCATTTTCTGAGCTTCGTCCGCGAGTTCGGGGCGATGCTCGGCGAGCCCCAGGGCGAAGAGGGTCGCGACGGCGGCGGCAACGATGCCACGCGGGTGCATCCAGGCGAGAAAGAGTTTCTCCCGCCGCGGCAGATCGCAGCCAAGCGTTGAACCCCAAACCGCCAGCGGCCGAATCACCAGCACCATCGCGATCACAAAGAGCAGCCCCCCCCAGCCGATCTGGGCGAACTGTTCCTGCCCGAGCTCCACTCGCGAGGCGAGCACGATGAAGAGTACCGACAAAAGCAGGACGCGGAGATTTTCTTTGAATTCAATGACATGCTTCAGGGCAACCTGCTTTTGATTCGCAAGATAAATGCCAAGCACCGTCACGGTGATCAGTCCCGACTCGGGTTGCAGAAAGTTCGATACAGCAAAGACCAGGAGCAAAGCCGACAGGACGACGGCGTTCTGGAGATAGTCCGGCACGAGGTAACGCCGCATGACTTGCACCAGCCCCCAACCGGTGGCGATGCCCAGCCCGAGGCCAATGACGACGGTTTTGCCGAGCGCCACGAGCGTGCCCCCCGCAAGGCCCGTCCCCGCCAAGTCTGCCCCCCCACCATGGGCGACCGCTTCGTAGACGAGCGCGGCCAGGACCGCACCGATCGGGTCGTTGACGATTCCTTCCCATTTCACGACTGAACCGAGCTGGCGATCGGGCCGGACTTGGCGCAGCAGCGGCAAAATAACGGTTGGCCCGCTTACCGTGAGAAGCGCCCCGACGAGCACCGCCATTGGCCAGGAAAAACCGATTAAGTAATGGGCGGCGAACGCCGTCAGCAGGGCGGTGATCGCGATGCCAATCGTCACGAGGCGAAGCACCACGTTGTGCGTGTCGCGGATTTCGCTCAGCCGAAGCGTGAGGCCCCCTTCGAAAAGGATCACCCCCACCGCAAGCGAAACCATGGGAAACAGCACGCCTCCCTCGCCCAAATAGTTCTCGGGCGGCCCCACCACGACTCCAAATCCGAAGCCAAAGAAAAGTAGCAAAACAATCGCCGGCAGCTTGAGTCGCCACGCTAGCCACTGCGCTGCGATGCCCAGAGCGAGGAGGGAGGCCAAGTAGATAGAGGGTTCAAGCGGGATCATGGGGGGCTCAAAGGGGTCGGGATCGAGTTCGCCAACAGTCTATTCTGCCGCTCCCCCACACGGGAACCCTGGAAACGCCCCCATCGCCTCGACCAAGCTTGGTCGAGGCGATGGCGAGGGGGCTGACTGGCTGGGGCTAAGGTCGAGTCGAAACGAGCCCCCACCTTTATTCCCGATTCTTGGCCAACCGAACGAAATCGTCGCTTGCTGGCGATACTTCCGCCATCCGTTGGGGTTTTTTCCTTAGGCGGAACAACTTTTCGCTGGGACGTACGATCACCCCAAGGAGTCGGACGATGAAAATTTGGAAATGGGCTCTCCTACCGGCAGTGCTGGCCATGGCGGCAGCAACCGCCGGCGCGGACGAAGGCGAGAAACCTGACGGCGAGCGGCGAGGGCAGCGCGATCCCGAGAGACGCGCGAAAATGATCGAAAAGTTCGATGCGGACGGCGATGGCAAGCTCAACGAAGAAGAACGGGCCCAAGCACGCAAAGCCTACCAGGCGATGCGGGGCGACCAAGGACGCCGTCGCGGTCCGCGTGGGGAGAGCCGTCCCGACGATCCGGCTCGGCGCCCCCATTGGGGTCGGCCTTGCGATCAGCCCTACGGCCCGCCCGATCTGGGAAAACTGTTTGACCGGTTTGACAAAAATGAGGACGGGCAGCTTAGCCGAGAGGAGTTTAAAGCCTTGGCCCATCGGATGCGAGGTCGGCACGCCCATCGACACGGTCCGCCACACGAGGGCAAACGGGGTGGCCCCCGACCAGGTGGCCCCGACGGACCTCCTCCAGGTGGCCCTCACCGTGACCAACCGGCGGAGGAGGACGCGGAGTGAATTTGCGGTAGCACGCGGGGCGAGCAACCTGTGGATGGACATCTCCGGGCCCGGGCGGTTGTAACGATTGCCCGGGCTCGCTTTGTTTGCCCCAGGCCGCGAGTGCAAGTAAACTAAGGTCAGTAGGGGAGGGACTCCCCTCGCCCGCCTCGTTCTTCCTCGCAACCGGTTCCGCTTGCCATGCCTCGCCTTCTTGCTGTTTGTTTCGCCGCCGCCATCGCTGCGCTGCCGTTGCTCTCGGCGAAGGCCACCGCGCAGGCCTCCGCACTTCGAGCCCAGCCCCGACAGTTTGCGAGGGGTGTCGTGACGACGATCCCCCCGGTGCTGGTTCCCGAGGAGACCGTTAGCCAACACGAGATGATGGAGATCACTTCCGACGACGGCCTGGCATGGACTCCCAAGCTTTCGCCCATCACCAGCACTCTCTACGACCAGGCAAAGTCGGTTCGTTTTGGACGCGAGATTTGGGGGCTCGAGTTTTCGTTCAAGCCGTTGCGGATCATCGATGTCACTCTCCGCCAGCCAAACGGTCAGACCGAAAGGAAAGTGATCTGGTACTTGGTCTATCGAGTGAAAAACAACGGTGAGCGTTTGCGACCGGTCGAGAGCGAAGAAGGCGACTTCACGGTCGAACCGGCCGAACCGAAGCGAGTCGAGTTCTCGCCCCATTTTGTTCTTGAAGGACAAGATGTCGATGCGGCGGGGAAGAAAGTCTACAAGGCGTACCTCGACCGGATGATCCCCCATGTCATCGAAACGATCCGGCTCCGAGAACTTCCTGGTCGGCCACTCTTCACCACAGCCCAGATGTCGCGAACTCCCCTCGAAGTCAGCACCGAGGCGGAAGACAAGAGTCTCTGGGGCGTGGCCGTTTGGGAAGACATCGACCCGGAGATAGACTTCTTCTCGATTTACGTCTCCGGACTCACGAACGCCTACACCTGGACCGATCCGCCGGGAGCGTATCAAAAAGGGGACCCTGCTGGCAAAGGGCGCCGATTCGTCGGCAAGCGACTCCAGCTCAATTTCTGGCGGCCGGGCGACGAGTACCTCCAGTCCGAAACAGAAATCCGCTTTGGTGTTCCCGAAGGCCGGGAGTCGCTCTACGGGGTCGATTCGGGGGTTGCGTACCGCTGGCTCTTTAGGTAGCTTTACTCGGCTACGGTGCGGTGAGCCCGCCCGTCCCCGGGCCGAGAAGGGCCCGGCTCACAATACACGAATACCTACCCTACGCACGTAAGGACTCCCCAACGATGGCACATAAAAAAGGTCAAGGTTCCAGCCGCAATGGTCGCGATTCCAACGCGCAGCGGCGGGGCGTGAAGAAGTTTGGTGGCGAGTCTGTCATTGCAGGCAACATCATCATCCGCCAGCTTGGCAACAAGTGGCACCCCGGCAAAGGTGTCGGCCAGGGGAAAGACTACACCCTGTTCGCCCTGATCGAAGGGAACGTCTTGTTCGACCAAAAAGGCCGCCGGGTGAACGTCACGCCCTGTGCGAATTAGGGAACGCGAAGAATACCCAGATCCTCGTCGAAGGGATGCGATCCAAGTCGGACGCATCCCTTCGTTTGTTTCGTGACGTTTGTTTCGTGACGCTTGTTTCGTGACGACCGTACTGCAAAGAATCCCTCCCCCGGCCCCAGCCTCCCAACAAAAAATGTTCGTCGATCGCACTCAAGTTGAAGTCCATGCCGGCAACGGCGGCGATGGCTGCATGAGCTTTCGACGCGAGAAGTACGTCCCCCGGGGCGGACCCGATGGCGGCGATGGCGGCCATGGCGGAAGCATCGTTGTCATCGCCGAGGCAGGGGTCGACAGCCTTGCCGCGCTCGCCCATCGCAAACATTGGCGCGCAAAAAACGGCACGCCCGGTAGTGGCAGCAATCGGCATGGCGCGAACGCCGATGATCTGGTGATTCGTGTCCCGCCCGGCACGATCGTCTGCGACGCCAATCATGACCTGGTACTCCGCGACCTCGCGACGTCGGGTGACCAAGTCGTCGCGGCGCGTGGCGGGCGTGGCGGCAAGGGAAATACCCGGTTTAAGAGCGCCACGAATCAAGCCCCACGAGACTGCACCCCTGGCGGCGACGGCGAGCGACGGCACCTGATGTTTGAGCTGAAGCTGATCGCCGACGTGGGGCTTTTGGGCAAACCAAACGCCGGCAAAAGCACGCTCCTCTCCCGGGTCTCGCGAGCCAGGCCCGAGATTGCCAACTACCCCTTCACGACCAAGAAGCCCAACCTTGGCATCGTGCAGGTCAATCTCGATACCGAATTCGTCATGGCCGACATCCCTGGCCTGATCGAAGGCGCTCACACCGGTGCCGGCCTGGGGCTCGAGTTCCTTCGCCACGTCGAGCGAACCCGCCTGCTGGTTCACCTCGTGGAGCCGCTACCGATGGACCAAACCGACCCGGTCGCCAACTACCACGCCTTGCGCTCCGAATTGGCCGAATACTCCGCCGACCTCGCCGAGCGCCCCGAGATTGTCGCCGTGTCGAAAGCCGAGCTTCCGAACTCCGAGGAGGTCGCCCTGGCCCTCGAAGAATCCATCGGCAGAAAAATCCACCGTTTCTCTGCCGTCACCGGCGAAGGCCTCGACCGGCTCCTCCGGGAGACCTACCGGCTGCTCGTCGAGTCCCGAACGGAAGCTTGCTCCTAGCAGGGAAATGGATCCCTGCCTCTCCAGTCTGCCTCTCCAGTCTGCCTCTCCAGTCTGCCTCTCCAGTCACCGCGACAGGAACGGGGCTGGCGACCGACGCTTTGGGCCTGTATCAGCGGGACAGTGGCAACGAAGAGGGCCGGCTAAGCGGCGCGTCTAGCCCCAGTTTGGTGGGATCAGGTAAGATTGGGGTCCCCGCCCAAGCTCCCGCGACCCCAATATCCCCCATGTACAGCAAGTCGACCGAGACCGCGATCGCGGCCATGAGCCGCTTGGCAGAAGTGTACGATGGGGGGGAGACCCTCCTCTCTGCGGGGCAGATTGCCGAATCGAGAGGCTTACCCGGGCCTTTCGTGGCAAAAATTCTTTCGGCGATGTCGCAAGCCGACATGGTGCTGGGAACCCGGGGGCCGAGCGGTGGGTTCACCCTCGCCCGGCCACCCCAGGAAATCATGCTCTACGACGTATTCAGCCTGTTCGAGCCCGATGCGGGGGGCGAGAACTGCCCGTTCGGCGGCGGAATCTGCGGCAAGGGGGATGCCTGCCCCTTGCACGATCGCCTCCTTCGTGTCCACCAAGTGATGGAAAAAATGCTCCGGCAAACAAGCTTTGACGTCTTCCGAAAAGCGTACCGAAAGAACCAAGGAGCCGCCGCATGGCAGCTTTGCTTGGACGGGAACTTAGAAGAATCGTAGCCCCGTTGACCTCGGCGTCGCTCTTGTTTACACTGTTGAGGACTAAGAAGGCGCGAGACCGGTGGAAGCCCCAGCAATGCTGCTGAGCGTTTCCCCGGATCATTCAAAATCGATTGTAGCGGTCGCCCGGGTAGGACGTGAGTCACCCTGGTTCTTGCTTGCGACCGCGACTGATTCTCTTGCTCCTCGGGGCCGCCGCTGATTGGTTCAGCGGAATGGGCCTCCCGCAGATGGAGCTACCCCAAACACTTGGTGTTGGTGCGCCGGTTCGACGCGCGGCCTGGTGGCTGTTTTTTGGCGATAGGCCTTGAACAGTCCATGATCCGCCCGTAGGGAACCGCCGAAACCCAAAGTGAAGGGTTGACCGTCAATAGCCCTAAAATCTAGAGAGAACTATTATGAGTTTTGAAAACCTTGGCCTGTCTCCGTCGGTACTTCGCGCTGTTCGCGAGGAGGGCTACGAGACCGCCTCCCCGATCCAAGCGAAAGCGATTCCCAGCCTGCTCGCCGGGCACGACCTCATGGGCTGCGCCCAAACAGGGACGGGCAAAACGGCCGCGTTCGCGCTGCCAACCCTTCACAATTTGGGCGACAACCACAGTAAGCCGGACAATCGATTGCGGGGCAAGCCTCACAAAAATTCCCACGGAAATCCTCGCAAAGGCCGAAGCCGAACGCCCGATCGGCAGATTCGGACACTCGTCCTCGTGCCGACCCGCGAGCTAGCGGTGCAAGTCGCCGAAAGCTTTGGCAAGTACGGTCGCTTCACCGGGCTGCGAACTTTGGTCATCTTCGGCGGCGTGAGCCAGAGGCCGCAAGTCAGCAAGCTGCAAGAAGGGGTCGACATCGTGGTCGCCACCCCGGGGCGACTGCTCGACCTCATCAATCAGGGGCATGTTCACCTTTCCCAGGTCGAAGTCTTGATCCTGGACGAAGCCGACCAGATGCTCGACATGGGATTCTTGCCCGACCTGAAGAAGATTGTCGCCGCAACGCCGGACGAGCGTCAAACGCTCATGTTTTCCGCGACGATGCCTGACGAGATTCGCCGACTGGCTTCCCGTTGGCTTCGAAACCCGAAGCAAGCTCAAGTGACACCGGTCTCTTCCCCTGTCGAGACGGTCCAGCAATCGGTCTACTTCGTCGACTCGCGACACAAGCCGCAACTGCTCACGCACTATCTACAGAATTCGGATTGCAAACGCACACTGGTCTTCGCGCGGACGAAGCATGGCGCGGACAAAATCGTTAAGCAACTGGGGAAGTCCGGCATTCGGGCATCGGCCATCCATGGCAATAAAAGCCAAGCGGCTCGCACGCGTACGCTGGAGCAATTTAAGTCGAAAAGGCCCCCCGTCTTGGTCGCTACCGACATCGCGGCCCGGGGGCTGGATGTCGATGCGGTGACGCATGTCGTCAACTACGACTTGCCAGAGATTCCGGAAATCTACGTTCACCGTATTGGTCGGACAGGCCGCGCCGGCGCAAGCGGCATCGCCACTTCCTTCTGCGGCGGCGACGAGCGAGGCAGGCTGAAGCGGATCGAACGGCTCACGCGCCACTCGATCAAGGTGGAACAGGAGCAACCGAAGTACACGCGTCCTGCCCCTTCGGAGTCGGAGCCGGAGTCGTCTTCCAGCCACGGTTCGCGACGCCGCAAACCGTCCTATGGAAAAGGGCCGGGGAAAAAAGGCCCGGGCCGCCCCCATGCTCAGAAATCGAAGGGGGGTCCCAGGGGGCAGAAGTCGGGAGGCCCTCAACCGAAAGGCAACTCCGCCAATCGCCGCCCCAACCGGCAAAAGAGTGGCGCTCAAGCGTAACTCGCCTGTCTCGCGACCAACCAGGGCTACCCCCGACCAAGCTTGGTCGGGGGTGCGAGGCCTTCTCTGCGGCGATTCGTCGAATTCGTGGTTCTTTCTTCCGGCCGCGAGCTTCCCACCCCTGTTTCTTTGCGCCTTTGCGTGAGGCCTTCTTGAGAACCACAAAGAACACGAAGGAGCTGGAGTGTCACTAATTAACGCATGAGGGTGGACTGCGCATCGTGTGATTGTTGCAAGAACTGGATGTCGGGTCGCGGCTAACTTTGTGCACCCCGCAGTTGTGCCGTTAGCTTCCGGAACTGACGTTTCTTGGATTCTGGGACTTCACGCCAATCCAAATCATGGATCGCACCCCAGAGGGCATAGAGGTAGGCCGCATTGAAGCACTTGCCGCCTTTTTTGTTTTTCTGCCTGCCTTGCATCATTTGCAGAAAAGTCTCTTCGACCCCCAGTGCTTTGATATCTTCTAGCGTATAGATGCCTACTGCGTTGAGATCTCGCTGGCACGCCGGGCCAAGATTGCGCAATTCGCAGATTGGTTTTTCGTTCATGGGAAAAAAGCGGCCGGTTGGATCGAAGTCGATTCAATGGAGTGCAAAAAACACAACCGGCCGCTATCAGGTCTGTCGCCACCGGGCTGGGAAGCCTTAGAGCAGTGATCACTCGGATGTTCCGCTAAGGCAATCGTTGGACGCTGAAATAGCAGCGCCGTAACCGGAACATGCGTGTGCGGCTCGCACTAACGCAGCGAGTCTTGGACAAAGTTATCGGGGACCGGCCGTTCCGCCACGCGTCCCACCTCGTCCTGCGTTCGCCGTTGACCCACGGTATGCCAGCCGGTCACTTCAGCAAATTCAGGCATCACCTCCAGCAGTTGCTCCGCGAGCATGGCTGCCATCCTCTGCGTGCTCGAATCCTTGGCACCGACCTTGATCGCCTGGACTGTCTTCATCACCCGCAGCAAACGGGCACGGGTGATGACCGGGCCAGAGAGGGGTGCGTCGAGATCGATCAGCAGGTTGGCGAGCGGTACCTCGAGTGCTTGCTGCCACTGACATAACTGCGACAGTGTCATGTCGCAGGTCGGGTCCTCCTGCCGCACGACTTCCTCGGCAGTAATGCCCAGTTTTCGAGTCATGCTGCGGATGGAGACTCCCTGCTGGTGACGGACTTCCGCGATACGATGCCAGGGCCTCGTCGGAGTCGTCGCCGGCATCGACATCCGTGTTTCTAGGGGAGCAGTCTCCCAATCGTTGATAAGACTCATCAGGGTTGCCTCCTTTTTTGTCCTAGGAAAATAGGAAAAATGAAAAGTGAAGGATGCACAAAAGATACGACCATCTTGGTGACGACAGACCGCCTGCCGCTCAACACGGAAAGGGGAGTTACGCCTGGTGCGCAAAAGAGCGCGAGCCAAGCTCTCTAGCTCGGAGTACCCAGGTATCGGTTTCCATGGTGCGATACGCTTCGACGTGGTGAAGCACGGCTTTCCTTGCGCCTTTCCTCTTGTGCCGGATACTTGTCCGTTCTTCGTGGCAGATGTTTCTGCCTAGAACGGAACTTGCCCAGTATCTGGCAACTAACGAGGCCCGAGTCTTGGATCCAACCGAGGCGAACGCTCCATTGGAGAGGGTCGAACCAAGCGATCCCCAAGACCGCCTGCATAGTAGCCGGTGCCCGATGCCGGATCAAGAATAGAGAGGTCAAACAGGGGGTGAGCCGACTGATAGCAGTCGACGGGGCGCTCGAAAACGAGACACCCTTGCGACACGTTTGCTAAGCAAAGTGTTCAATTATGCAGAGGCATTTGTAGCACAATCGGTCAGCAAAAGTTTTTGGGAAACTTTCTTCCAACCACCGAAAACGGATTCGCATTTGCGTATGGGGAAGGCTCGAAGACCTGAAAACCGCCTAGCCGGTGGCTTATTCCCCGAGTGCAAAGTTAGCGAGCGCCCCGATGAAATTGGGTCGCGGTAGAGGAGGGATGGCTCCGACACCCTGCGTCTCAGGGGATTCCCGGCGGAGGAGCGCTCCGCCAGTTTTACTACCACTGGTTGAGTGGCTTGTCGGGTCGGAATGGAGGAGTCGAAAACCGAGTAACTGGGAATGGGCCGCTTCCATCGCGGCATGGGTCGTGGCTACGAGCTTCAAGTCGTCCATGGTCGGGGAACCTGACGAGCCAGCCGGGAGCTGGGCCGCGCCCGCACGACGCCGCTGCTCGTGCCAGAGCCTTCGGATTTGGCTGGCATCGAAAGGGGTCACGCCATCATGAACGATCACCACGTCACTCGTGACCTTCGCCCGTACCGACCGCAGCGTTGCCCCCAATCCGCGCGGCTGTGCATTGCGCAGGACCTCGACTTGTGGGTATCGGTGGGAAAGCTCCACGGCCACGTCGAACGTATCGTCGGTCGACCCATCGTCGACCAAGACAACTTGAAAAGCGTCCGTCAATTCGCCGGCGGTCTCCAGTACTTCGGTCACCTGTCCCGAGAGCGAAGCCTCGGCATTGCGGACGGGAAGTACCACGGTAAGCGATGGTTTCACCAGAGCATCTCCTCACAAGGTTCGGGGAAGTCCTGAGCAGGCGCTCTGCAGTGGGGATTGCAGAGAGGGCCACTCTGGACATCAGCATCGGGTCTCCAAGCGATGCGACTACAGTCAGCCATCAACAACTCGGATTGAGCCAAGACTGCGGCTGGCAGTGATCATCAGGGTGGCGCCTGTCGTCGGGCGTAGCAGGCGCTCTTCGGGCAGTTGTATCGCCTGACCGGCTGCGGAGTGCTGGCTAGGGCGGGCAGAGTCGGCTATGGTACGAAGAACCCCGCCGGACAAAAAATCTCGCTCGCCCCGCTCCACCCCGGCATCCGATGCCATGCCTCGCTCCGACAGCCCCCCCTCCGAAAAAAATCAACCCGACTTCGACAAAGGGGGCGGACTGATCCCCGTGGTCGTGCAGGCAACTCGCAGCGGCGCAGGGGGCGGCGACGTGCTGATGCTTGCCTACATGAATCGGGAAGCGTACGAGGAGACCTTGGCAACCGGCCAGGCGGTTTACTTCAGCCGCAGCCGAGGCGGATTGTGGCGCAAGGGGGAAACCAGCGGTCACGTGCAAATCGTCAAGCGAATCCGAATCGATTGTGATCGCGACACGCTGCTCCTGGAAGTCGAGCAAGTAGGGGGGGCCGCCTGCCACGAGGGGTACAAAAGCTGCTTCTTTCGCGAAATCGTGAACGACCAATTGCATGTCGTCGAACCGCGACGGTTCGATCCCCAAGAAGTCTACAAGAACCCTGATCCCTAGGAACAAGATGACCCACGAAGAACGTTTCGCCGCCCTGCATCTCGAACTACCACCAGCGCCCAAGGCGATTGGGCTCTATCGGCCCCTCTTGATCGTCGGCTCGCTTGCCTACACTTCGGGCCATGGTCCACTCCAGAGGGACAAGACACTAATCTGTGGCTCGGTGGGCGATGGCCTCTCGGTGGAAGAGGGTTTCATGGCGGCACGCCAAACGGGACTGGCGACCTTGGCAACGCTCCGCGAGGAGCTGGGGTCGCTCGACCGAATTAAGCGGCTGGTCAAGACCTTTGGGCTCGTCCAATCACCGGCCGGATTTACCGATCACCCGGCCGTCATCAATGGATTTAGTGAGTTGATGCGAGAGGTGTTTGGAGAATCGTCGGGCATCGCGGTGCGAAGTGCCGTCGGCGCGACATCGCTTCCAGCCGGCATGGCGGTCGAGGTCGAAGCCGTCTTTGAGATCGGCGAATAGGAGAACCTCAAACCTCCATCTCCAGGGGCTCCACTTCCACGGTAGACGGAACCACCGGCGCGGGGGCATTCCCATCATGGTGGAAGGTGCGGTTTGTGCCGTAGCGACCGGCCTCTTCTAACGCATCGTCCAGTTGCTGCATGAGTGCCGATCGGTCAGCCGCGCGGTCGCTGTCGGCCACGGCGCAGGAGACCGTGGCTTTGATTTCCTTGCCTTCCGAGCGAAACGTCGTGGCAGCCACCTGCTGGCGAGCTCGTTCGCAACGCCCGGTGGCAGCCACTTCGTCATCGCCAACCAGCAGTAAGAGCAGATGGCCTTGGCCGTCGATGGCTGCCATTTGCCGATCATCCAGAGCCAGGCCAACGATTTGGCTCAGCCCTTCTAGCAGACGTTCGGCGTTTTCGATCGTGGAGCCGTCGGGCGATTCCGTGTCGAAGGCGATCGAGGCGACTTGCAGCGCCCCGGTCGCGTCGGAGACGGTCAGCAATTGGTCGATCGCATCATTGAAGCTATCGATGTCGACAAGGCCGGTCGCGTCGAGCGGTACTTCCTCGACGGGTACTTCCTCGACGAGTGGCGCGTCGGCTGCTTCGCCAGGCTCCGTCACCGGAAGTTGCTCTTGGAATTCCTTGGCCGAGTTGGAGAGCTGCTCGGCAGAGACGAGGAGCCCTTCCTTTACCTTCGAGGTATCCTCTTCGGCAAGGATTTCCTCAATCTGGGCATTCGCCTTCTTCACCGAGTCGGTCTGCTGGACGAGCGACTCTTTAAGCAACAGGCCCTTGTCGTTCGATGCCTTCTCGTCGTTCTCGAACGCGTCGATCACCTCATGGGCTTTCTCCAGATAACTATCGTTGGCCTGCTTCAGTTTTCCCGCACATTGATCGACCGAGCCCCGGTCATCCTCCGACTCACGAAGATCCTGCCCCACTTTGGCCAACTGCTCGCGAAAAGAGGTAAGCCCTGCCATGATGTTTTCGCTCTTCGAGCCGACCGGCGTGGCCGCTTCCGCGGCCTGGGGCGGAGCAGCAGGGGTTGTTTTCTCTTCCGCTTGGCTTGGGGCCGTTGTCTCCGCCACAGGCTCCGTCACCTCCGGCTCTGTTGTGGAGGCCGGAGGAACGGGCGCAGATGTCGGCGCTCTCTCTACTACCGGTGCCGAAGCCAATTCGATCGGCTCCCCCTTTCCCAACTCGTCTTGGTCTCGAGGTGCAAACCCTGGCAGTACGCCAATGTAAACGCCTAAAACGTAGCCGGCACACAGATTGAAGGTGGCGATGAAGACAATAAAGAGCAGCATGAAATCTCGACTCCAAAAGGAGAGCGGTGGGGCTGAATCGAACCTGGCGTGCCGAGACGATGGAGCCAAGCGCAGCCTTCTAGGCTACGTTACGCTGCCTTGGCGAGTCGCCAAGAGAAGAAGGGGGAGGCCGATGCCCCAACCAGTAGGCAGGCTTGAAGCAGGGATGCCTCGGTTGTAGCGATTGCAGCGACGTTCGCTCCGCCGAATAACGTCGCGGTCAATACCTTTACGCCGAGGGGCCTGTAGCTGCTGCCGCATTGCCTCGAGCGGACGGCGAAGCGGCGGCTACCGTGCAGTAGGCATGGAGCGGAGCGCCTCGACGAACTGGGGGGAGACTCGGTCGAGCTTGATCACTTCGCTTGCACCGCCCGGTTCGCGCGAACGGACGATCACCACGACCTCCGACTCGGCGGCGCGCGACGCGATCTCTTGGAACGCGGCCCGTTCGACCGGGGGAAGCGAGGTAACAGGGGCGGCGCTGGCGGCAGGGGCGACCGGGAACATTTGCCGGGGGGGGCCACCAAGGGGAGTTCGTAAGTCGGGGTCTTGGCCACGAATCACGTCCTCTTGCGCCACCCGCACTGGCGAAACCGGGAGGGGCGACAGCCTGGAAGGAGCCTCCACCACATCTGGAGCAACTGGCCCCTCACTCGCGTAGATATTTTGCAGGCCGAGCCGATCGAGTTCGGCATGCACCGACGCCAAGCCGGAGTAGAGACCTTCGTCCCCTTCCGCATCGGCGGCAAAACAGACGCCGACAAGTTCTCCCTGTTTGTTAAAAAGCCCCCCGCCACTTCGGCCAACCACCGGAGCGCCTGCCGTTTCGACGTTGGGGGGGCCATGGTAACGGTCGATGGCGGTGACGTGAGAAGTTCGCACCGTAGGATTGGCACCCAGGTCGCATCCAACACTCCAAACGCGATCGTTGACCTGTTCGCCAAACTCCGCCGCAACACGAGCGACTTGCACCGGTGCTCTCGTCCGGAAGCTGACCAAGCCGACATCGCGATCGATGTCGAAGCCTTCGAGCCTACCAGGCAAGCGGTCGGCGACGCGCAGCCCTTGGTCGGTGACGGCGAAGAGTTCGATGGTGATTTTTCCTTTGGCCGAATCGCCTCGAAAGAGGTGACCGCACGTGACGATCAGAGCATCCCCCTCGCGCGCGTCGACGATGGTGCCAGTGCCGTACGACTTACCCCGTTCGTCGTCGATGGTGATGCGAACACTGCTCGCAAGAAGCCGCTTCTGGAAGTCGTTGGGCTCGACCGGTGCGCTGTTTTCAGAGGAAGGAAGGGTAGCAGGAGGGACCTGGCCTACGGGGCCGGGTGGCAACGGGGGGACGATGCCATGGGGGATGGTTTCGCTCGTCCAGCTCGGATTGGGTGTTTCCGGGGCACGCAATCGCTCCGGTCGCACACCGGCCGAAGCGAACATTTTTCGCAGGGCGTCCGCCGACTGATTTCCCTCCCGGCGGTCGAGCTCGACTCCCTCGGAGATCATCACCAAAGTCGGAACACGGTCGACGCGAAACTGCGAGGCAATTTTTGGCTCCCGGGTAACGTCGACTTTCCGGATGGGATAGCCCTTTTCCACCAGCTGATCCACGATCGGCTTGAGCTGCTGGCAAGGTCCGCAGTGGGGCGACGAGAAGACCAGCAGAACCGTCTTCGCTTCGCTTCGATCGGAGAAGCCAACGAGGAGTAGTCCCGTGAGACCTAAAACGGCGATCGATTTTGGCAAGCGGCTTCGTACCATCGGTTCCCTCCATGGATCCGGGGGTGAGCATTGGGCATCGGCAACCTGCTCTTCTCCGCGCGAGCGCCAAACTAACGGGCAAGGAGTCGCGAGGCGAGAAAGGCAGCACCGCGTTGGGCGGCTCGCCTCTTCGCTCGGCGCTTCCCTGTCGCCAGCGAATCGTTCGCCCGGTGGGTTGGCAAGAAACCTGGGCAACACCTCCTGTGTTGCCCGTTCGCTCGCCGTCAGGCTACGGATGGGTGACCGGTTTTTCGTTGGGAGCCAGGGAGGCCCACGCCGCCGGTCGGTCCGCCACTCTCTACAACTGGAGTCGATGTGACAAGAGCAGCTTCCTCTTTCCGCTGCTAGCAAAACGACGTGCTAGCAGCGAGGGACGCCAGCAGGACACCTCACGCCCCGACCGACGCTAGCCGCGAGCTACGCCTCGTCGGCCGGGCAAGGCGTAGCTGGGCGGCTATTGGTTGGCTACAATCAGCGTCGCTAGCGTTGTTTTCCGCCACCAGACCTCCAGCCCAGCCCTTCAACCCGAGCCCCATTTGATGCCCCGCCGACTGCTCGTTACCGCTGCACTGCCCTACGCCAACGGGCCGATCCACCTTGGGCACCTCGTCGAGTACCTGCAGACCGACATCTGGGTCCGCTTCCAGAAGCTGATGGGCAACGACTGCCGTTACTTTTGTGCCGACGACACCCATGGCACCGCGATCATGCTCCGGGCTCGGCAGGAAGGTCGCAGCGAGGAAGATCTCATCGCCCAGGTGCAACAGGAGCACGAGCAGGACTTTGCCGACTTTGGGATCGAGTTCGACAACTACGGGAGCACCAACAGTCCTGAGAATCGCGAGATTTGTGCGAAAATCTGGACGTCGCTCCGCGACAAGGGGCTTGTCAAGGAAAAGCAGGTCTCGCAGCTCTACGATCCCGAAGAGGGGATATTCCTGGCCGATCGATTCGTGCGGGGAACCTGCCCGAAGTGCGATGCTCCCGACCAGCCGGGCGATAACTGCAGCAGTTGTGGCACCACCTACTCTCCTGTCGACCTGATCGATCCCAAGAGCACGCTGAGTGGTGCGACGCCGGAGGAAGGCTCCGCACTTCACTTGTTTATCGAGTTGGAGCAGTTGCACTCCTTTCTCGAAGAATGGACTCAAAAATCCGGCGCTTTGCAGCCGGAGATTGCCAACTACCTGAAAGGGCATTTTCTCGGCGACGCGCTGCGAGATTGGGACATCAGCCGACCGTCGCCTTACTTTGGTTTTGAAATCCCCGACTATCCCGGCAACTACTGGTACGTCTGGTTCGACGCGCCGATCGGCTACATGGCCAGCACCCAGCAGTGGTGCGACCGGACGGGCGAGAAATTCGACGATTGGTGGCGGTCGACCGACTGCGAGGTCCATCATTTCATCGGCAAAGACATCACCTACTTCCACACGCTCTTTTGGCCCGGCATGCTCAAGGTGGCCGGCTATTCACTGCCGACCAAAGTACACATCCACGGATTCCTGACCGTCGATGGCGAGAAAATGAGCAAGAGCAAGGGAACGTTCGTCCGCGCACGGAGTTACCTCGATCATCTCGACCCTGCCTACCTACGATACTTTTATGCCTCGAAACTCTCCAGCAAGATCGACGACATCGATCTCTCGCTCGAAGAGTTCATCACCAAGGTCAATACCGATTTGGTCGGCAAAGTGGTGAACCTCGCCAGCCGCAGCGCCAAATTTGTGCGAAAGACAGGGCTGTCGGCCGAGTATCCTGACGATGGCGGGCTCTTTCAGCAAGCTGCGGAAGCGGGGGAAGAAATCGCCGCCGCTTACGAAGCTTGCGACTACAGCCGAGCGATGCGGCTGATCATGGCGCTCGCCGACCGAGCGAACCCTTACGTCGAAGAAGCAAAGCCATGGGAGCTTCGCAAAGACGAGGCGCAAGCCGAGCGGCTACAGGATGTCTGCACGGTGGCCCTCAACCTGTTTCGCCAACTGGCGATCTATCTCACTCCGGTGCTTCCCCAACTGGCCAAGCAGACGGGCCAACTGCTCGGCGAACCAATCACCCGCTGGTCACAAGCCCAAACCCCACTCGTCGGCACACCTGTGAACCAATTCAAGCACATGCTCCAACGAGTCGAACCAAAAAAGGTAAACGCAATGATCGAAGACAGCAAAGAAGAAACGGGCGAGGGCGCTGCAGCAGCCTCCGAGTCCCAAGAGTCGAAGTCCCAAGAGTTCGTTGACAAATGGAACGACCCGGGCGACTCGCTCGAAGCGGAACCGCTCGCCGACGAATGCACGTTCGACGATTTCATGAAGGTCGACCTCCGCGTCGCTCGCATCGTCGAAGCGGAGCAGGTCCCCGACGCCCGCAAGTTGCTGCGACTCAAACTATCGCTTGGCGGAGGGGTTTACAAGCAAGTCTTTGCCGGCATTAAGGCAGCCTACGATCCCGAAAAGCTCGTCGGCCGTCAGGTCGTTTGCGTCGCCAATCTCGCGCCGCGTAAAATGAAGTTCGGAGTTAGCGAAGGGATGGTCGTTGCCAGCGGACCGGGGGGCGAAGAGATTTTTGTGCTTTCGCCCGACGAAGGGGCCAAAGTCGGGCAGCGAGTGCATTAACTCGCTACCTTTCGTCTCCTGGAATGGACCGATGGCCCTGTGGAGGTGCGGAAGGTACCTGCCGAATCGATCGTCCGTTAGATTTCGGTGGCGTACTCGCTCAGTTCTTCCAGCGTCGCGAATTCCAGCGACGAGATGTGGCACGCCTGGAGCACCACCGGTGGCGCGTAACCGGCGTCGTACGCTTCTTTCCAACGCGCCGCGCACAGGCACCAGCGGTCGCCTGGTCGCAAACCATCGAAACCGAACTGCGGCATGGGCGTGGAAAGATCGTTCCCCCGAGACTTGCTGAAATCCAAGAACTCGGGGGTCATTTCCGCGCAGACGACGTGAATCCCTTCGTCGTCGCCACCGGTCCGACAATAGCCATCGCGATAGAAACCGGCGATGGGATCCGTGCAGCAAGGCGCGAGCGCCTCGCCAAACACATTTTTTCCAGTTGCCATGAAATTCAAAGACCGTAGGAGTGAGAGAGACTCTGGCCAAACGTCGCCCGACACCGATGCTAGTGGACTAACTTCTCACCACTTAGCGATCTTCCTGCCGTCTTCCGGTCAGCAGAGGTGCGAATCAATTCGATCCGGTCGACGAACTGGCGATCGTGCCTCGCCAGCCGGCCCGACTCGGACTTCTCTACCGTGAAGGTCAGCGCCAAACGATGCGTCACCGCAGCACCCTCGGGAGGGGCGACCAGGAACGTATGCCATTCGATCGGCACGCCCGCCACTTCGCCTTCGGCCACGATCGCCATGACTCGGCAACCGTGAGTATTCGTCCACTGTTCTTCTGAAATCAGATGGGTCATCGCATCGCCAATCATTCGTGCGGTGTCGGCTCGAAAGTCGGCGAGCGCCTGTTTAGGATCGAGCCTCTTCGCCGGCAATCGAAGAAGGTTTCCATGCGCGACCAGCCCCTCGTCTTCCACGCGGCGAAGCGTCATCGAATGGCCATGGCTCCCGGTCGCGTACCATGCAAGATCATGGGTAGCGGCAAACCCGAGTGCGAAGTTTTCTGTTTCGACAAGCGGTGTTTTCAACAACGGGTGCCTGGAAGCTTTCTTAAGCATCGCCTCCGTGAAAGAGGCCGATCCCTCCACCGGCGTTGCCTTGTACTCCAAATTGACAACTCCCTTAAATCCGGGACGCGCGGGACCCGACTCGCGATTCTCCCTGACCGCCAAGCTCATCTGCGTCACTCCCCCTCGCTGGTGGTCGACGAGATAGTTTGCGTCGATCTCGAGCTCCAAGGTCGCACCATGCGCCCTACCATGCACCACTCCCGTCATTCGGCACCGAGCGAACTGCTCATTCGTTTCGACGAGCAAACTGCGCACTTCGCAAACGTCGATCGATTCGAGGCCGACGAAGCCGAGCATCGTGGCGGCATCATGTTCCCAAGACGATCCTGGCGCAACGGGCTGGTCGGGGAGGAGCGCGTCGATGGCCAAGCTGTCTGCCAGGAGATCGAGTGTCTCGAATTCTTGGCGATGGAGCAAACCTTCCACCGCTCGGAGCCTTTTCCCCTGGCGATTGACCTGGACAACGACGAGCCGGCGATCTTCGCGTAATGTCGGCAGGGTCGTTGCACTGCCCACCTGGACGGTCGCTTTGACTTGATCGTAGAACCGCGCGCTGGCGTTCTCGCGAAGGAAAACTTCCGTGTATTGCAGGTCGGCATCCACGGCTACCGGCGTGTCGAGTGGGGGAGGGGGCGCTAAGCGATCCGTCGGTGGAGGCGAGGTCTGCAGATGCCCCCCCACTTTCAGGTGAACCGACACCGCTCGTGCCCGACCAACTTCCGATCGTGAGGAAAGGTCGACCGAGTCGTCCGCTAGCGGAGCCTCGCCTCCAGAGGCCAGGGCTGAGAGGAACAGGGCCGAGAGGAGCAGGGGCATCGTGGCCAGCATGAGGAGTCGAAGCATGGCGAATCGCCTTTGCGGTAAGGAGGAAGGGAAGAGTCGCCCATCTGTCGGGTACATCGACCAACAGCCGGAAGAAAATTCAGCACGCAAGCGGCACCTCAAGAATTGGAGGTTTAGTTACAATGGGAAGCCTGGGAGCACTCTCCTTCTGGGCCATTTTTTTAACCTGGATAAACATCCCTAACCCGTGGATATAAAACAAGTTGAGAAGATATCCATGGCGACTGAAAGACTGCTTTAGGAAGAAAATCAGGGAGCAGCGCGAACTTTGTATCGACCCAATTCCATCTTAATGCGTACAACAGGTACTCGCCGATGCCAGCACGCCGCCCTTGACCCCCTCGGGAGCGACGCCTAGCGATCGGCAGGACCAAGATTGGCCCCCGTCCCACGAATCTCCTTTTAACAGACGACCTGAGGAATCCAACAACCCTACGGCGAGCGACCAAGAACCCCCGCAACGCACCCGACCGCATGGAGCGCACGGGCCCACACGTACAGGCCCACAGAGGCAAATCGTCCAATCAGCAAGGAGAGAGCCCCTCATGCCTACCCCTTATCACACCGACGCCCTCCGTCGCCTGCGCGATCAGCAGGTGCGGTACGCGCCTCGCGATAAACGTATTGAACAGATCGAGGCTGCCGAACGATTGATCGAAGGGGTCCGCGCCGAGCAAACCTACACCTACGAGTACGTCTGCTTTCGTGTGACCGGCTATCGGCCCGAAACCGACGCCGGAGAGACGCTTCAAGGCACCGACCTGCTTCACGATTTGCGACTGTTTGTCGAAGACCTTTCGGATTCCATCGATCTCGATGCCGAGACCGTGGGCGAGCAAGTCCTTACCGTCGATCAGCTTGCCCGACAATTTAACGTCTCGACCAAGACCATTTCTCGTTGGCGGGAAGTTGGGCTCGTCAGCCGGCGTTTCGTCTTTGACGGGCGCAAGCGAGTTGGGTTTCTTCGGAGCAGTGTCGACCGATTCGTCAAGAAAAACGGCCAACGGGTAGCTCGTGGGGCCCGATTTAGTCAACTCAACGACGAGCAGCGGAACGACATCATCGACCGCGCTCGACGATTGGCGAGTGGCGGCGCATGTCAGTCCGAAATTTCGCGACGCTTGGCCGAACGGTCGGGGCGAAGCGTGGAGACCATTCGTTCGACCATCCGGCAGTTCGACAAAGACCATCCTCAATTGGCGATTTTCCCCGGTTCTAAAACACCTCTCACCGAGGCCCAGCGCCAGCGGCTCTACCAACAGCACCAGCGCGGGATGTCGACCGATCGGCTGATGAAGCAGTACGGACGGACCAAGACAACCATCTATCGGGTGATTAACGAAGTCCGCTGCGCCCAGATCATGGACCTGCCCATCGACTTCATGCCGAACCCTCGCTTCAGCCGCAAGGGTGCCGATAACGCTTGCCTTGGCCCGATGCCGGAAGCGGAAAAATTGACTCGCCGAGCGAAAGCACCGAGCGGGCTGCCTCCCTACCTGGCCGCGCTTTACGAGATGCCGCTGCTGACGCGCGAGCAAGAAGCCCACCTCTTCCGCAAGTACAACTACCTCAAGTTCAAGGCGTCGCGGCTGCGCGATTCGCTCGACCCGGCCAATCCCAAGTCGAGCACCATGGACCAAATCGAGGAGTTGTACGACCAAGTCGTCGGTGCGAAGAACGATATCGCCCGAGCGAATCTGCGCCTCGTCGTCTCGATTGCCAAGCGGCACGTCTCCCCCGACCAAAATTTCTTTGAGTTGGTCAGCGATGGCAATATGTCGCTGCTCCGGGCGATCGAAAAATTCGACTTTGCTCGTGGAAATAAATTTAGCACCTACTCCACCTGGGCGATCATGAAGAATTTCGCGAGGACCATTCCGGGCGAATACAAGCAGCGCGATCGGTTCCGAACGAGCCACGATGAGCTCTTTGCGGCGACGGAGGAACGGCGCGCCAATCCGAGAATCGAGGAGTCGGCCCAATCGCATCGCGAGCAACAGATCGGCCGCATCCTTCGCCGGCTCGATGACCGCGAGCAGAAGATCATCATCGGGCGGTTTGGCCTCGATCATCGCCAAGAACCGCAAACGCTCAAACAAGTCGGTGCAGAACTGGGAGTGACCAAAGAGCGTATTCGCCAAATCGAAATGCGGGCCCTAACAAAACTGCGTCAAGCGGCCAGGGAAGAAAAAATCGCCCTCGATATCTGATGTCCTCATCGGAGTCCTCTCGGCGGAACTCCCGGCCCACCCACGCAGCCCCTCCTAGCCGACGAGCTACGCCTCGTCGGGGCGTCCCCCTCTGGAACGAGTCGTTTTCAAGACCCTCCAATCTATCGGTGCTTATCTGCGCCTACTCATCCGATCGTGGCTCACTCTCTTTCGACTTGTGAACGGTGACGACTCAACGAACTCGTCCGGTGAGTAGATTCGCCACGTTCTACCGCGTCGATTGTGCCTCGCTCATAAGGGATCCTTTCAAGGACCTTCTTCTACTCCCGCTCGGTATCCGCCAGATCAACCATAAGAATTGGTTCTTGATTTTTGGGACTTCTGCGCAGCTTGCATCCCCCTGCTCGACATGTACACTGGTGTACACCTCCCCCTCCATTCAAGCACTGGCTCAGGAGTAATTCAATGGCTGATAAGGAGAAATTCTCGGCAACCTTTTCTGCACTGACCGGTTTCGAGCCGATGCCGTGGCAGGAGGCGTTGTATTTGCGGTTTGTTGCGGGCACCAATGGCAATATCCCGGCCTGCTGTGATATCCCGACTGGCTTGGGCAAGACCTCGGTAATTACAATCTGGTTGATTGCCCTTTCAAATCACCCAGACAAGATGCCTCGCCGGTTGGTGTATGTGGTCAATCGGCGCACGGTTGTGGATCAAACGACGGTTGAAGTTGAGAAGCTTCGTCGAAATCTAGAGAAAAAATCTGCGCTGAAGAAAATGCGTAAACGCCTTGGCTCTTTGGCGATCAGCACATTACGCGGCCAGTTTGCCGACAACCAAGATTGGTCTGCTGATCCGTCACGTCCGGCAGTCATCTGTGGGACGGTCGACATGATCGGCAGCCGGCTGCTGTTTAGTGGCTATCGAATTGGCTTCAAATCCAAACCGCTGCACGCAGGCTTCCTTGGGCAAGATGCGCTGCTTGTGCATGACGAAGCACATTTGGAACCGGCGTTTCAGGAACTGATGGAGACCATTCAAAAAGAGCAGCAGCCCGAGGGAGATTTGCCTTGGCCCAAGCTCCGCGTGATGGCCTTGTCGGCGACGGCACGGAACGGGACGGATGCGGATACAGGGTCCCATGAGGACAAAATACTGAGGTTGACCGAGGATGACCGCAAACATTCTGTGGTCAAAGAACGAATCGAGGCGACGAAGAAACTTGTACTAACCGAGATCGAGGATGAGAACAAAGAGATCGTAAAGCAACTTGTCAGCAAGGCCTTGGAACACCAGGAATCGGGGGTGTCCGTTCTGCTTTTTGCTCGCACAGTTGCTCACGTCGAATCGGTTGCTCAAGAGCTTACCAAGACTTTGAAAAAAGCATAGCTGCCAGAACACGTGGCTACTCTAACTGGCACGATGCGAGGGTTGGAACGCGACAAGCTGGTCAGTGAAAATACTGTTTTCGCGAGATTCTTGCCTGGAGCCAAGGCTGCCGAAGGCACAGCCTACCTTGTCTGCACCAGCGCCGGTGAAGTCGGCGTCAACATCTCGGCCGATCACATGGTTTGCGATCTCTCGACGTTCGACAGCATGGCCCAGCGTTTTGGGCGAGTGAATCGCTTTGGCGATTGCAAAGGCACGCAAATCGATGTCGTACATCCGGCAGGGTTCGGCGAAAAAATCAGCGAATTCGACCAGCGGCGAGAGAAGACGCTGACGTTACTCCAGGAACTCAACGGCGACGCCAGCCCGGCTGCGCTAGAGAAACTCGATGCAAAAGCTCGCCATGAGGCTTTCGCTCCCGAACCAATTATTCTTCCCGCTACCGATATCCTCTTCGATGCATGGTCGCTAACGACAATTAGCGACAAGATGCCGGGGCGTCCGCCGGTCGAACCCTATCTGCACGGCGTGACTGATTGGGAACCGGCACAAACGCAGGTCGCTTGGCGCGAAGAAGTCGATATCCTTAACAGCGAAGAATTGCGAGAACGCGATAATCCGCAAGACTTGCTCGAAGCCTATCCGCTTAAGCCGCATGAGTTGCTGCGAGATCGGAGCGATCGGGTGTTTAAGCACCTAGAAACAATTGCAAAAAAACACCCCGAAAGTCCCGTTTGGCTGGTCGAGGAGCGTGGTTTGGTCGAGGTGCTGTCAATAAAAGACCTCGCTGACAAAAAGAAAAAAATCGCATCAATGGAAAGATCGTTCTATTATCTCCGAAGGTCGGTGGATTGAGCAATGGGCTACTCAATGGCAAATCGGAATCAGCCAATGACGTGGCCGACGAGTGGGTTGAAAGCAAGAAAGACAACGAGGGGAAAGAGAAAACCGTACAACGCCGCTGTCGCTTATGGGATGACGACGAAAATTTTGATCAAAAAACCAAAGGAATGAGAGAAGTTTTCCGCGTCACTCTTCCAGGCCCGGAAGACGATGAGGACGCGCAAGGCCGATCGTGGCATGGGTACGCGCGCCCTCGCGATGCAGAAAGCGCGGGATGGTCGAATGCTGGCTCTCCGATCACTTGGCAGCACCACACAGACGATGTTGTTAGGGGAGCAACGGAGATTGTGAAGGCATTAAAACTTCCCGATGAATTCCAGCAAGCGATTATTCTCGCGGCTCAGTTCCACGACCTTGGAAAGAAACGCGAGCGATGGCAGCGAATGATTGGCAACCCCAACCCGACGGACTGGCACGCCAAGTCGGGGAAAGACCCCACCACCGGTAGGCGGTGGAAGGGCCTGCGATGTTGTCCCAACTACCGCCACGAGTTTGGTTCGCTTTTGGATCTGTTGGACCCGGAGCAGGAATACCTTGCTGAGTTCAAAGAGTTGAGCAACGACATGCAGGAATTGGTGCTGCACCTAATCGCCACCCACCACGGCTACGCCCGGCCGCATTTCCCGCCGGAACGAACAACGATCGACCCCGAGCGAACTCAATTGCAAGCAGACGAACAAGTTCTCGAAACACCGCGCCGGTTCGCCCGACTACAACGCAAGTATGGCCGCTGGGGCTTGGCGTACTTGGAATCGCTACTCCGCGCCGCCGACTGGGCCGCCAGTGCCGATCCATCCAAGCTTAAAGAGGGCAACTCATGAATAATCCCAAACCAAGCATTCGCGTAAAAGTCGATGTCACCAACCCCGGGCAATTTTTTGCTTGCTGCGGGCTGCTGGAATTGGCAGACCGGCTGTGGCCCGGGGCAGAGGGGTGGTTTGAGGAGACTGTTTTTTTACTGCACGTCCCTCGTGAGACCCCACATTCATTGCTGAAGGCGATCGCAGCATGCAAAGTGACCAACACCATGGGATCCAGCCAAGTTCAGCGACGGAACGAGTTGAGTTTGATGTCGAAGAAAGAACGAGTTGCTCAAAAACTCGAAGAAGAAAAGAAGGTTTTGGACAGACTTTGGCGAGAAAAACCAGTTGTGTTTCACTCGCCTTTCGAATTGCAAGTGAATTGGTTTCTCGACGATTATTCCGGTGGCAGCAAATTCAAAACATGGGCCGGCCAGCAGTCCATAATCAACATCGCCCAGGCGATGCACGGTAGCATTGCGAAAGGCGATTGGAGCGATTTGGAATGTGACAACTGGCTTGGCCATCGATCGGATGCTGACGACGTTCCATTCAGCTTTGACTCAAACTTGGGATCTCAATCCTCAAGCCTGGATGTTGGCTACAGTCTTGATCCCTTGGGAATACCTATTCGTACACGACCACTGATCGAACTTGGAGCATTTATCGGATTACAGCGTTTTCGTCCCTTCCAAGTCGGTGAGAAGAATCTGTACCGATATCGAACATGGAATCAGCCTTTAACCGTACATGTCGCCTCAATTGCAGCTTGTACTTTTTTGAATTTACCTGAATCTGTGGATTACGAGTTCCGTCTCTTGTATCGAACCAAGTATCTCAAGTCCTTTCTACCTGCAACTCTAATAGGAGCTTCGTCATGAGCGAATTACAGAACAAGTACGACACCTGGCTATCCGGCAATGATGGCCCCGCCGCGCTGGTACTTCGAGAACACCTCATGTCCGTTGAAGGCCGCGACGGTGTTCTGTTTCCCCCAACGTTTGCTAGTGGTGATAATTTTCCCGGTGGATACAATATCGATACATTCGGCGATGAGAAGGATGGCAAGAATGTTTGCCTGATCGACAGCGTCGGCTCGCAGGCAAACCGAATTGAGCCGATTTTTTCCGAAGGGGAATGCGCCAGTCTTGTTCCGAAGATTGTCATTAAGGCGGGTGAAAAAGAGGTCAACATCCTTGATGTTGGCCACCGTGCTGGCGATGCACTTGTTCGTTGTTCCGAGTTGCAAGATGAACTGCACCAAGCCTTTAAGAAAATCCTGATGGGCGATGCAAAGCCACTCGCTAAAATTGCACCCACTTCACTGGTCTTCGGCGTGTGGGACTCCCGTGATACGTATGCAAAGCTTCCACGATTGGTCTCATCAACGATTCGAGCTTTCGATGTCAGGAAGTTGAATCGAGGAGCAGGCTATGTCCCTCCCATCAACTATGCAGAATTGGACGTATTTTCAGAAGCGGAGAAAGAGAAAGCGGAAGGTGATAATAAAAGCCCTTTATCAAAGCGAGGATTTGTGCATCATCCGCCAACAATAGCTCATGGAGGAGTCATCGCTACCGGCGGCATCCGCCGCGATGCAACGCTGAGCGTTGCCGCTTTGCACCAAATCACAGCTGGCGCCGATGCTCAAGCAACACTCGCTTTACGTCGCTATATCCTTGGTTTATCAATGGTTGCATTCACAGCCAACACTTCAAGCTACCTGCGGCAAGGTTGCAACTTGGTCGTCGATCCCGACAAACCTGCTGAGCTTGTCGAAGTGTACCGCGATGGTCGACGTGAACCGACTCAACTATCTGACGGTGATGCAGTTTTATTTGCAAAATCTGCTGCAGTTGCATTCGTGGTTGGCAAGAATCGTACGGTCAATTTTGAAAAGGAAAAGGCCAAACAGGATGTTGCCGGTGACTCCAAAAAGACCACTGATGACGGACCAGAGGCTATTGTGAAAAAGATGAAAAAACAGGAACTTGAAGCTGAATGCAAAAAACATAGCCTGCCAACCGACGGCAAGGTTCCCGATCTAAAGAAACGATTACTGGAATTTTATGAACAGGGGAAGGACAACAATACGGAAGGACCCGAATCATGATTCGTTACCTATGTATATCTGCCACGTTTCTGGACGGTCGGTTTCATGGCCGACGTGATGGTGGTGAATCCGAGTGGCCTCCGTCGCCTCTGCGCCTTTTCCAGGCGTTAGTCGCAGCGAAGACGATGATATCAACGCTGCGCTGCGTTGGCTGGAACGTCAGCCACCTCCAATAATCATCGCTCCCTGTTCCGAAATTGGTGCGCCCCTCTGTCTATCTGTCCCTAACAACGCGATGGATATTGTCAGTAAATCTTGGAGCGAGGGCAACTACTTCAGCACAGGAAAGAATGATGCCAACCCGGCCACACACCGCACGATGAAGACCTTTCGACCGATACGAATGGTCAAAGACGACACCGTTCGTTACCTCTGGTCATTGGCTAATGTGGACTCGACAATTGACGGTCCAGTGGAGGATTTGGCTTATGCAGCAGGGCGAATGTACGCTTTGGGATGGGGCATTGATATGATCGTTGGTCATGGCGAAGGTATAGACTCAAATCGACTAGAAGAGATGCCCGGAGAATGTTGGAAACCCAGTACATCTGCTAGTGATATTGCTCTACGAAATCCATGTGCAGGTACGTTAAATGCGTTGCAAAATCGCTATAAATCCTTCCTCAGTCGCATTAGTTCCACGGGCTTCACGCCAGTCGATCCGTTGACGCAGTTTAGAGCTGTTAGCTATCGCCGAGTGGGTGATCCGCTCCCCCGCCCGTCCATCACCTTTGAACTCCGCCAAGACGACGGAGAATTCTTCCAGTACCCGCAGCGGAAGCTCATCCACATTGCCGGGATGGTGCGGCACTTGGCGATCGAAGCGATGGACCCGAAGAAAGGTGGCTCGCCGCCGCGGGATATTTCCGACGTTGACCAATGGGTCGATCGGTACGTGGCGGGGCATGCAAGAGATTATCCAGGCGAACATCGTCAGTTTTCGTATCTGCCGTTGCCGTCGATTGGCCATCAACATGTCGACCAAGCGGTACGACGAGTGATGATTACCGCGTCAGTGGGCGATGATCGATTGTTGAAACATCTTGCGTTGCATCTTGCCGGCCAACAACTCAAGCCAACGAAACAAACTCGACTTGACAACCCGCCGACACTCATCCGTGTTCACCGAGACAAAGTCGCTGCCTGTTACACCCGCCCGGCCAACACCTGGGCCAGTGTCACGCCGGTGATTCTTCCCGGCCACAACGACCATAAGCCGGCCAAAACCGTCAAACTCATCGAAAAGGCACTGCGGCAGTCGGGCATCGAGCAGCCCTGCACGTTCGAGTGGCGAGCGGTATCATGGTTCTCGAAATCACTCACGGCCCACAAGTACGATCGCGACAAGAAGCCAACCGGCTATATTCGACCAGACCATCTTCTCACCCAAACCGCCGTCCACCTGAAGCTAACATTTAACGATGGTCTCACCGTCCCCGGCCCGCTGGTCATTGGCGCTGGTCGGCATTGCGGACTGGGTTTGATGGCCGCAAGCGACTGACGAACTCTTTTTCTTGCATCCCCATTTCCCCAAATTATAATCAAGAGGCCTCTCTCTTCCTCCATGGATGGTCCACCTTGCCTTTCAGTGCGAGACCCATCCATGCGAAACACCTATCTGGTGACCTACGACATCTGCAACGCAAAACGCCTTCGCAAAGTTTTCAAAACGATGCGTGACTTTGGCGACCATTTGCAGTATTCGGTCTTCGAGTGTCAGTTCCACCCGATCGATTTGGCCAAGTGTCGGCATACGCTTGGCGAGATCATCAAGCACGACGAAGATCAGGTGCTCTTCATTAACCTGGGGCCAACGGAAGGCCGGGGCGAACGGGTGATTGATGCGATCGGCAAACCCTACTCGCCAATCTGCGCACCCTGCATTGTCGTCTGAACGCTCGCCACTTGCTTCCTGTGCCTCTCGACTCTCTTGCAAGGTGTCCCATGATTCGCAATGCGCTGCCGACCGACGCCAAAGTTCCCGACTATCTCCCGGCTCGGATGCTCAACGAGTTTGTCTATTGCCCGCGATTGTTCTATTACATGTGGGTCGACAATCTCTTTGCCCACAATCGCGAAACGGTGGAAGGCTCGCTGCGTCACGCGAAAATCGATGCGAGGCAAGATGCGTTGATTTCTTCCGACGCACTGAACGAAGAGAAAAAAATTCACTCTCGCAGCGTCATGCTCTCCAGTGACACGCATGGGCTGATCGCCAAGATGGATCTCATCGAAGTGTCGGACAAGAGAGTGACGCCCGTCGACTACAAACGGGGTGCCCCGCGAAAAAATCGCGATACGGGCGAGTTGGAAGTGTGGGATACTGACCGAGCACAGATGGGTGCGCAAGCACTGGTGCTTCGCGACAATGGTTACACTTGCGAGGAGGCGGTGATTTATTACGTCGCAACCAAGCAGCGAGTTCGCATTGCCGTCGACGATGCGCTCGTTGCTGAAACACTTCAGTCCCTAGCTGCTGCCCGAACTGCCGCCTCGTCAGAAAACATTCCGCTCCCGCTGATCGACAGCCCCAAGTGTCCCCGCTGTTCGTTGGTCGGCATTTGTTTGCCCGACGAAACACGCGTTTGCCAGACGATCGATGGTCACGCTGCCGACGCCCAGACGAATGGCAACGCGCCCTCCACCGAAAGCAACGGCACGGAACCTCGCCGGCTGGTCCCTGCTCGGGATGACTTGCGCCCTCTCTATCTGAATCAGCCAGGGTTGCATGTCGGGAAATCGGGCAATGTGCTCCAAATCAAGGAAAAAACCAAGGTCCTGCAAGAAGTCCGGATCGGCGAAACGTGCCAGGTCAACGTCTTTGGCAACATTCAGCTCACCACCCAGGCCATCCAGACGCTTTGCCAAAACGAAGTTCCGATTGCCTATTTCTCCATGGGAGGTTGGTTTTATGGAGTAACCCACGGCCTCGGCGTACGAAATGTCTACTTGCGCAGGGACCAGTTTCGGCTTGCCGACGACCCCTCGTTTTGCCTTCGGTTGGCACGTTCTTTGGTCTCCGGAAAAATTCGGAACCAGCGCACCCTGCTCCAGCGCAATCATGTCGAGCCACCTCGCGTCGCGCTCAACCAAATGAAATGCATGCAAGAAGATTCCGAGAAGGCAGACGCTCTCGACCAACTGCTTGGCATCGAAGGCAACGCAGCAAGGGTCTACTTTCAAAATTTCCCAGGGATGATCAAGACCGAGGAAGAACCTTTTGGCGGCACGGACATGAACGGTCCCTTCCGGAAATTCGACTTCCTCGGTCGCAATCGACGACCACCGCGTGACCCGGTCAATGCCTTACTCTCGCTCGCTTACAGTGTGCTCGCCAAGGACCTGACCATCGCCTGCCACGCAATAGGTTTTGATCCTTACTTGGGATTTTATCATCAACCCCGGTATGGCCGAGCGGCATTGGCACTCGACCTGATGGAGCCCTTTCGTCCGTTGATTGCCGACTCGGTTGTCTTGTCGGCCATCAACACGCGGATGGTAACGCCCGGCGATTTCATCCAGACAGGGGAAGCGGTGGCGCTACGGCCCGCTGGTCGGAAGGCGTTTTTTCGTGCCTACGAACAGCGCATGGATACGCTGGTCACGCACCCGATGTTCGGTTACCGTGTGAACTACCGGCGGATGCTGGAGATCCAGGCACGCCTGCTGGCACGCGTATTGACGGGTGAAATTGCTACCTACCCTGTTTTCGTAACAAGATAGGTGGCCAAGAAGTTTTTTTAGAAATTGCCGGTCCCCCCTGCGAGAGGCGAGGTGCGGTCGAAATCCCGGGGACCGCTCGCAACGTGTAACATGCTACCTGGAGGTGCTTTACATCGAGACAACTCTTTTGTACCCTGAACTAGGCGTGACAAGCGTCAGGCCACTCGCAAAGCATGTTTTTGCTCTTTGGCAATTCACGACTTACGAAGGCGGTCTTTCTGCGGTCATTTGACCGCAGCCTCATTGAAGCTAGTTGCCGACTCGTTCCCCGAACCGGAGGATTCGTTCTTTCTGCGGTCATTTGACCGCAGCCTCATTGAAGCGAGTTTACGCCGGCGACTGGCCGGGCTGTCCTGCTCACCTTTCTGCGGTCATTTGACCGCAGCCTCATTGAAGCTAGCTCCATTTCAACAAGTAGCTCTAGTAGTTCTAGCTTTCTGCGGTCATTTGACCGCAGCCTCATTGAAGCCCGCAATGATCGGAGCAGTCGGCGGCGAGAGACTGCGCTTTCTGCGGTCATTTGACCGCAGCCTCATTGAAGCGTAGGTGCGAATACCTCGCTCACAAAGCATCACGTTCTTTCTGCGGTCATTTGACCGCAGCCTCATTGAAGCGTGCGGGGCGGAGGTTGAGTTGATCAACGCAAAGACGCGCGAAGGACTGCGGATAGGGACGCGAATAATAGGGGCCCCCGACGAGGCGTAGCTCGTCGGCTAGGGGGGGGGCAACCAACAGACAACACGCGCCTTCGCGTTGATCGGCGATGCTTCGCCCATGAACAGCGACGACGGAAACATTTTCCGTTACTGCGGATTAAGGCTCCCCTCCAGTAGCCATCCATCGATTTGCACGAAACCGCCCCAGAGTAACGCGATCGCATTGACGTGCGATGTCTCTTCGAGAGACGAAAGGGACACGAGAGATCAGGCCCACTTTACTCTTTTACGAGACGCGTTTCGGGATAAGCTGCGTGCCATCCGAACCAGAAGGCGCGATGGGCTGGTAGCCGCGACAGAACCTTGCCTTGGGCGTTGGTAAGACCTGCTTCGTCGACGGTCCAGGTGCCGCCTTGCTGATCGATCGCTTGGCGGTCGCCGTCCCATTTTTCAAAACGGATACCTTGGGTATCGTAAACTCGATTGGCACCTGATCGATCGGTCAGCACGACGAACTCCTGTTCGCCGAGACGATCGTGATAGATCGGATGCTTTCGGAGATAGCTAGCGTCGATCGCCAGTTGCTTTTCTGCCGCGTCGTCAAAGCGTAATGCCAGCACTTCTTGCTTATTCTTCAATCGCTTGTCAGCAAACGGCACCCCAAACATCAATTGGTCGGTCGCAAAATAATCGCGGTAGGCAACCCCTGCGCCATAGTCGCGGCGATGACCGGTGTCGAGCGACAGCACGGTCGTCGTAGGATGACGCCGCTTCCATTCGCCCCATGTCGTCGTCACGACCTGGAGCTGTTGGAGCTGGATGCCCTTGCCGACAAGTTTTCCGACAACCGGCTCCCCCGTCAGCGTTGACCACATCGATTTTGTCGCGTGATCGTACATCAGCTTGTTGGATCGATAAAGAAACCCGCTCGTTCCCAACTCGTAATGCACGCCTTCCAGTTCGGTTTTGTAAACGATCATCGATCCGCAGAGCGTACAATAAACCCCGTTGATGGAAATTTGGCCGACGGTATCTTTGAACATTTCATGCCAAGCGAGAACCCGCTTGGGATAGGCACGTACATCGCCGTTGATTTCAAGCCCAAAGACGATGTCGGAATCTGCCAGATAATGGGCTTGCTTGGCGGTAATCATGCGCGGATTTTTCAGAGGCGGAATGCCATCGCGAAGCACACCGCCCCAAAGGATTTCGTCCAGGCGAATCGTCACGGGATAGGTGTCGTCGAAATACTCCTCGAATCGCGGATCGATTTTCGAATACAGTGCCGCCTTGAAAGCCGCGTATTGCGGATGAGGTTGGTCGTCTTGCTTCCAAAGGTACTGATACCACCGTTGAGAGTCCTCCCCCAAAGATTTTTCCGTCTGTTGCTCCAAAACTTCCATGAAGTTGTCAGGAAGTCCTTGGAAACGCACGCGGCCTATTTCAAGCAACATGACGGCATTTCCAGGCTGCCAGCGTTTGGCAATTCCCTTGAGTGCTGCCGCTTGCGCCGCTCGCCCCTGGCCGAGCAAAAAGAAAGTCTCCATTGCCGGGTATTTGCCATCCGCAATCGGCTCGGGCAGCTTCACCAATTGCTGAGCCAATTGCAGCGAGGCCGCATCGAAAAAATCGGGGTGGGCTGGTGGAGTACTAAAACGGGCCCAACCAACAATCGCTCCCCCGAGCAATGCAGCACAAATAAAATACCCGAAGACACGACGGCCCATTACTTTTCTCCTGG
>QIKP01000055.1 GCA_003233055.1 Planctomycetaceae bacterium | reverse complement strand
AAACGCACGAACCCAAAGAGCACGAACCCCAAGAGATAGAGGGGGTGTTCTTTTGCCGCTATTCGTGTCGATTCGCACGAATTCGTGGTTTTCCCTGCCTCCGATTCGGGGAACGGTTGCCTCTCTCCTCCAACTCTTCTTGGCGCCTTGGCGGTTTCTTTTATTCGGCGACTTGGCAAGCGTCCTGATGGCGAGTCCACCCTGCTCGGCGGCTTACCGATTTGTGGTTACAATGAGCGGAAGAGCCACTTCACTCCTCCTCGGAAGGTAGCCACCGTGAGTCTCGAACTACCGACGACCGATGACCTGCATGCAGCGCTCGTTCGATTCCGACAGAGCGAGGGGAGTCGCTGTGCGGAGGGAGCTTCGATCGAATTTCTCGTGGGCGAGAGTCCCGCCATGGTTCGGCTTCGCGCGCAGGTTGCCGCTGCCGTTACGAGTAGAGCCAACGTCCTTTTAAGCGGGCCTTCCGGGTGGGAGCTTCTTGAGATTGCCAAGACGATCCACCATCGCGCCCACCCCGAGGGCGACGCCCCTTTGGTCCGTGTCGACGGAGCCCTTGCACTTCCGGATAACTACCGGCGCGCCCTTTCGCCCGATGCAACAGGGTCGGCCCTTGGCGGCACGCTGCTCATTGAGGCGATCGACCAAATGCCTCCCTCGCACCAAGCGGAGCTGCTCGCTCGGCTTGCGCAGCCCGCCTGGCAAGGACAATTGCTCGCAACACAAACCTTTTCTAGCCGCGACACGCTTGGGAATCTCTCCGACGAGCTACTCGCCTTGACCGCGACCCTTTCGATAGCGATGCCGCCGTTGGTTGATCGGCCGGAAGACATTCCACTCCTCGCCCATGGGATGCTCGAGGAGCTCAACGCAAAGTTTGACGAGCAAGTCGCCGGTTTCACGGACGATGCCCTGGATCATCTGGTGCTCTACGACTGGCCGGGCGAACTTGCTGAGTTGCGGGAAGTGGTGACCCAAGCCCATGGCCGATGCCGAGGCTCCCTCATCGCTGCGGACGATCTTCCCAAGATCCTTCACCATGCTCTCCAACAGAGCGAGCTTGCCTCTCTCCCGCCCGAGCCGATTCAACTCGATGCCTACCTGCTGGAAGTGGAGGGTCTGCTCCTCGGTCGGGCGCTCGAACTGGCGCGCGGCAACAAAGCGGAAGCGGCCCGGCTCTTGGGGGTCTCTCGTCCGAGGCTCTATCGAAAGCTGGAGCAACTGGGCCTACTCGAACCAACCAAGCTGAAGGAGCCGGAACCGGAACCAGTTGCCGACAGGCGCCAGCCCCCGAGCGAGAAAACGCCCCTACCGCCACGTCCGGACGAGATCGAGTTTCTGCCGGTCGAGCCAGACTCCCCCTCCGCCGAGTAAGCCCGTCATGCCTCTTCCTTCCTTTCTCGGTCGCTCTGTCGTGGAATCTTGCGGGCCGATGGTTCGACTGGTGGCTCAAGATCCGGTTTGGATCGCCGGGGTGAAGCGCGCCATGGTTGGCTGGCAATGGGAAACCCTTTCTTCCCCGCAGTTCGACTTTTTCGCCACATGGGAAGCCTTGGAAGACACCGCGCTGTCTGCCAGGGCCGAATTAAAGCTCGTCGAGGTAGGGCGGGAAAACTTGCAGCAGTTCGTGGCAAGTTTGTCGCGGAGGCCCCCCCACGAATCTTGGCAAGTTGTCGCACTCCTCGAGCGGACGGGGCCCCACGCCTTCCTTTCGCCGGCGGACCGTGCCATGGCGGCAACTTTGCTACACGAAGCGGGCGCGAGCTTCTCGATCGCCTCCCCTCGTGCCCTTTCTCGAGCCATGCAGTTCGCCCAGCGATTCTTTCTCCTTCGAGCCAGCACTCCGGGCGACGCCCTCGATACTTTGCCGCTTGCCTGCTGGGGACCGGGTTGGCAAACGGGCGGGGCAGCCGATAGGTTAGTAGGATGTCGGCCCGAGATCGCGTTGGCGACGGGCCGCGGCTGAATCGTGTTTCTCTTTCATGGAGTCCCTATGTCGGACAATGCTGTCCAATCGAGTGATGTGGAGCGTGCGCTGGGCGATTTTTTGGACCCGGAGCTAGGACGTGGTGTGGTCCGACTCGAGCAGGTGAAGCGCATTGGCGTGGAGTCGGGCAACGTCGAGGTGGAATTGGGACTGACCTCTTGGGCCGCTCCTCTCCACGAGTCGACCCGCACCGACTGCGAACAGTGGCTCCGAGAGCGGTTGCCCGAGGCCAAGTCGATCACGGTTCGCATCGTCGAACATGCCAGACCGGCGGAAAAAACGGGGCCGATCGGCCTCCGGGCGAAGAGCGTCATCGCCATCGGGTCGGGCAAAGGGGGCGTTGGCAAGAGCACGCTGGCTGTCTCGATCGCCTACGCCCTCCGGAATGCTGGCGCGAAAGTCGGCCTGATGGATGCGGATGTTTACGGGCCAAGCGTGCCCCATCTGATTGGTGCGACGGGCCGGCCACAAGTCGTTGAGAAGCGTCTGCAACCGATCACAAAAGACGGGATGCCGGTCATGAGCATGGCCTTTCTCGTGCCACCAGGCGAGGCGGTGGTTTGGCGCGGGCCCATGCTTCACGGGGCGATCACTCAGTTCCTTCGCGACACCGAATGGGGCGACCTCGACTACCTGCTCATCGACATGCCGCCCGGCACAGGCGACATCGCGCTGACCCTCTCACAGCTCTTGCCCCTCACCGGGGCGGTGGTGGTTTGCACGCCACAGGACGTGGCGCTGCTCGACGCGGTCAAGGCGATTGCCATGTTCGACAAGGTCAACATCCCCATGTTGGGTGTCGTTGAAAACATGAGCTACTTCCTTTGCCCCGACAACGGCAAGCGGTACGACATCTTTGGTTCCGGCGGAGCTCGCGACAAGGCGGTGGAACTTCAAGTCCCCTTCCTGGGAGAGTTGCCGATTCAGATTGCGATCCGAGAGCGCGGCGATGCGGGCGAGACTTCAGAAAATCTGACCGACTCGGAGACAAGCCGCTACCTCCAAGCCATCACCGCGCAGATGGTGCGAAACATCGTCGCCCAGCGGGGCGACCAGCCTGCGATGCCATCGCTTCCGGTGCTGTGAGGCAGGGATTCCCTGCCTCGGCTTCCGCGGGTGGTTACAGAAAACTTGCGCACGCTTTGCCAACTTTTCTCGTTAGCAACACGAATCGAAGGAATAGTCGCAGAGAAGCGCAGATAGACGCAGATAGAGATTGTTGGTGGTTCCAGGCAACTTGTTGCCTCAGGGCTTCGCGTGAGAGGAGCCAAGGAGAGGAACACTCCTCTTCACTCATCCAATTAGCGTTGATTAGTGCCGATTAGCGTTCTTCAATCGAACATCTGCGTTTCTCTGTGGCCAATTCCTTTGCGTCTCCGCGACTTTGCGTTAAAAAATCCCCGGATCCGAACGCCTGGAGAAGTAAGCCTCACGCCAAGGCGCAAAGAAACAGATAGCCGTTCACGAGTCGAAAGCGAGTCGAAAGAGTGAACCACGAATAGCCGTTATTCGTGTCGATTCGTCGGATTCGTGGTTTTCCCTGCCTCGGATCCGGTGAACGGTTACCGTCTTACGAGGGGGGTAAAAAAATAGAGCCGACACGCCCGGGGGCGGTCGGCTCTTTCTTGTTACTTCAGTCGCCGCTATCGCAGGTAGCGAAATCGGCGAGGACGAGACAAGAGGACTCTAGCGTTTCTTTTTACGCTTGGCCTTCTTTTTCGTCTTGCGCTTGGCCTTCTTTTTAGTGGCCTTCTTCTTGGCCTTCTTCTTAGTGGCCTTCTTCTTGGTTTTGCGCTTGGCCTTTTTCTTAGTGGCCTTCTTCTTGGTTTTGCGCTTGGCCTTTTTCTTAGTGGCCTTCTTCTTGGTGCCCTTACGCTTGGTTGCCTTCTTACGCTTCTTGGCACCCTTACGCTTGGTTGCCTTCTTACGCTTCTTGGCAGTCTTACGTTTGACTGCCCGTTTCTTCTTCTTGGCCACAATCAATCCTCCATCAACGAGTCACGGCACGCCGAACAATTTCTTTCCAGCTGGAGGACCAGAGCCCTTCGCCAGTCAGCAGTTCAGCGTTGCCTTGAACAAACCTGGCCGTCCTTCCGCGACGACCGACGAGGCAACTCTCCGCTGCTCGTTCCATCGATCCCTCCATGGGAGTGACCTGTCGAATTGCAACGAAAACGTCAACCTCTATTCCTTAATGCGTAGTTGTACAAGTTCTCCTCCTTTGTGCAACACGTTATCGCAAAAAAATTTACATTTGCGGTGCTGCACAACGGCTTCATGACTCCAATTCCTTGGTGCGCCCCGCGCTCTTTCGCTACGGTGAATTCCGAAATGGGGTCGTTCGCCCGACTCGTTAGCGCCGCGCGCGCCACGGTCAGTAAAGAGCGATTGTTGAGCCTTCCTCAAGACGCAACGAAGGTGGAATGCGCGTCTGTGTGAATCCAAAAAGATTCCTCTCGCGGGGAACGGCTATTTCTAACGCTACCCTTTGTTTCCAGGGAAAAACAATCGATTTGTGTCCCAATTGGCCGTCGCCCCAGCTCCGAAGTAGCGCTCGCCAAGCCGTGCCAAACGAGCGTCGACGTAAGTGAATTGAATCGATGCCAAACCATTCGCCAAGAGGGTTCGGAACCGCGATTTCGTAGCGCTTAGCCAACTTGATGAGTCCTTCGTTCGTTGTGCGAGCGCGCTCGGTTATGGTCTCTAACGACAAACGTGAACGAGGGAAAAAAAAGTTCCGAAAAACTTTGTATTGGAATCGACTTAAGCCCAGAATCGACTCGATCGGGAGTTGTGTTACCACAATTTGCACATCGTGCGATAACAAACGAACGATGCATTCGTCGACCCATTGCAGAAGTCGAGTCGGCTCTACGCCATACAAAAGGTCGTTTCCAATGTCGGTTAGTAGTGCGAAGATAGGTAAGCTCGGACGATCGTTCAGGTCGTTCCAGAGTTGGCATGAAAGAATACCAGGGAGCGTCCGACCAAGAACTCTCGAACGCTGCCCATACGAACGACCATGCCCATGCGCGACGAAAACTTCGAACGGACCTTCCACTTGTTCCGATCCCACACGCAGCACCGTCGGCAGGGACCGGCGTAAGTTGCTCGCGCCAAGCAGAACCAGGCGCGCGGCGGGCGGCAAGTGATTAGGTTTCGACACGGACTAACGCCAGCCCACCCCAGGCCCACGACCGGCGTAAGCCTGCAACGTCCGGTAACTGGTGTAAGCAAGATAGCCAAACATGAGGGCGATGAAGATCGACTGGAGCACCACCAACCCCAACAGAGCCGCTGCGGCGCCCGTAGCGACCGACAGCCGCAAGGAGTTGGTGATCCCTTCGTGCGGGTTTTGGCTTAAGGAGAAGAGATCCCGGGCTACCTGTCCGCCGTCGAGCGGGTAGACGGGCAATAAGTTGATAAGACCCCAGAAGATATTGATCCAAAACATCATCCGGATAGCCATGTTCAGCAATTCCATGTCGTAGGCACGAAACCAAAGGACGCCCAACAGAAGATCGACGCCTGTTAACCGGCCCATGACTTGGGGATCCAAACTTTCTTTCCAAGAAGAAGCCATCCATCCAGGGACAAGAGCCAGGTACCCTGAGGTCAACCCAACCAGAAGGGCCAGCGCGATCGCCAGCACGAACCCAGCACAAGGCCCTGCGAGTGAGATAAGAATCTGGCTTCGTGGCGAGCGGTCGCAGTCGCTGCAAATCGCAAGGCCACCGAACCCATGCAACACAATGCGAGGCCGACCGCCAAACTTGCGTTGCAAGAAAGCATGCCCTAGCTCATGGACCAAGATCGAGATAAAAACCACGCCCACTGCAAGCATCGTCCCCTTCGGCTCGCCGTTAAACGCATTGAGCCCTAACAGGAGACCAACGATCCAAAAGAAGGGGTGAATGCGCACCGGAAAACCGGCCACACGAAAGTGCAGGTCCGCTTGAGTCGGAGGAGGTTCGGAAAGAATCACGTTGAATTTCGTGGCGGTAGGACGTAGCAGTGGGAAGTGGGCGGCGAGTCGAGGGTCGTTACGCCGCCGTCCGCTGGTCTCCTTGCGAGCCAAGTTCTCTTACAACATACTCCGCCGCCCGTTCCGACGCACCGCCATGGGCTACGGTATCGCGAAGTGCTTCGAGCTTCGCCACCAACTCCTGCCGCTTCGGCACATCTTGCAACCAGCCAATGACATGCTCCGCGATCTCGGTCGAACGATCTTCCGAGGTAAGATATTCTGGCATCAGGACGTGGGCGTCGGCTGGGTCGTTTGGGTCGTAGAGGGCGTGTTCTTTCGGGAACAGGTCGTCTGTGGTGAGCAGGTTGACCAGGGTAATGTACCGCACTTTACGCAAACGCCGCTGCACCGCATAGGCAAAACGGGAGATGTGGTAGAGGATCACCGTTGGCTTGGCATGGTAAAGGAGTTCCAGCGACACGGAGCCCGAGACCGCCATCGTCGCGGTAGCTGCAGCGATCAATTCCGGCGTTCGCTCGACATGGACCTCGACAGGCAAGTCCGCTGACTGGTTCATCTGGGCGACCAATTGCCGGGCATACTCGGCTTGGCTCTCCTTGAAAGCGGCAATGGCAAATCGAGTACCAGGGACTTGCTGGCGAACCTTGCCAGCCGCCTTCAAAAGCCAACGCAGGTTCCCTTTCACTTCTTGGGTACGCGAGCCGGGGAGAATCGTCACCAGGGGTGATTCCTGGGTGGTCTGCTTGTCGACGAAGGGCTGGTCCAACTTTCGGGTGCGGAGTTCGTCGAAGTAAGGATGGCCGACATGCGTGGCGTGGACACCCCGCTCGCGATACCACGATTCCTCGAAAGGAAGTTTGCAGAGGGCGTGGTCGACCGTGCGCCGCATTTTCTTAATCCGCCACCCGGCCCAGGCCCAAAGTTGAGGCGTCCCATAGTAGAAGACGGGGATCCCATGCGCTTTGGCGCGACGGGCGACGTGCCAATTGAATCCAGGGTAGTCGATCAGTACGACCGCGTCGGGGCGATCGTGCTGAAAGCATTCCTCCGCCTGCTTCAGATAGCCAAAGAACTTGGGCAAATGCCACAGTGCTCGGCCGAACCACATGATGGCGAGTTGCGTCAGATCGTGGTGCAAGGCGCACCCCGCCTTCGCCATTCGCGGGCCACCAAAGCCGACGCAATCGATGTTCCCCGCCTCCGCATGCGACTTGAGTGCGCGAATCAGGTTCGCGCCATGCAGATCGCCACTCGGTTCGCCAACAGAGAAGAAAATTTTCATGAGGTACGTTCGGTTTCTCGACAGCCGGTCCGCCGCGCGGCGGTCCGGCTAGCAGGGGAGTAGGTAGGGTGGGTAAGAAGGTGCGGGCGGAGTATCCCAGAATTGGGCCATCGCGTGAACGGCAATTCAGTCGCGAGAATCGGGTGGGATCGCATCCAACGCCGGCAGATTGGCCGATTCCCCTCGGCGAGGCTCCGCAATGCGAAAACTTTGCCCCGCGGCGACCGCTAGCGCAAGGAACCCGGCCGCGAAAACCAGGGCGAACCCGACCCCGTTGATGGCAAGGCCGACGAGCGGTGCTCCGACAATCACCGGCAAAGCCAGAGAGAGTCCAAGCACGCTGATGTACTTCGGGTGGTCGTGGCGAGGGGCGATCTCCAGCGCGTAGTTAGCCAGAAGCCGAAGAGTGATGGGCGTGAAACCGATCGGCACGAAGAGCCACCAAGCGTACTCGATCCGCAGGGCAGGGGGGGCCAGCAGTGCAACCAGCCCGAAGAGTGGCGCGAGCGCCGCGCCTGCCATGGTGAAATGGAGCGCGGCCCGATTGCCCCTGCGGTCGGCGAGTGGGCCGGCCACAAGGCTGAAGAGAGCGGTCGAAGCATTCTGCACACAGACCCACAGGGCCAGCTTCCGCAGATCGAAGTCCTCCCCACCCACTAAGGCAGCGACGTAGTGCGGGAAGAGCATGAACGTGGCGCTAAACAGGGCCGCCATCACCGCCAATCGCCGGCAGTCGGCGTCGTCGCGCACGACTTCCCACGAATGGTGAAAATACTCCCACACCTTCGATTGTTCCTGCTGAAAATCATCGGGCTCTTCACGCAAGGCCAGCACCGTTATCCCGGCAAGGGCGAAGGCGATGGCGGGGAGGGCAAAGAGAGGACCGAATCCCCAGATCGGTTCCGCCAGCCAACCTGGCATCCAAAGCCACGCCGCCGCAATGGCCAGAGGCGAACCCAAAACGATCGACACCATAAAGAGCCGCCCGCGACGTGTCTCCCGGATGACCTTTCCTTGCAACGCATGAGCCGCAAGTTGGTTCATGCCGGTCACGACAAAAAACAGCGCGTACAGAAAGAGGAACACCATCGGCATCCACCAACGCGCTTTGCCGTCGGGCCCCTGCCAGATGCCGGAGAACCAGAGCAGCGACAAACAGGCAAACGGCACCGCCATGCCAAGGCTGCAGGCGGCGAAGAGCCATTTCTTGCGGGGCGCAATTTTGAGCCGACGAGAAAACAGCACCGGTGGCAGGCTAAACCCGATCCGATTGAGCACCATCAGCCAGCCACGTAAAACGGGCCCGCCGCCGATGAAGTCCATGAAGACCGGAATCACCACGCTCTCGGTCTTGAATATCCAGCCCACTCGCAAGAATATCTGATGCAGCGCTAGGCAAACGAAGTTGGTGCCCGCGTCGCGATCTTCTCGCCGATCGGACGCCAAGGAAGAAGCATAAGGCTCCACATCGACGGGCAGTTCATCAGAATAGCGCATGCAGTTTGGCTGTCGTCAGTCGATTGTTTGTCATTCGTAGCCGACGACCTACGCGTCGTCGGAACCTACGTGTCGTTGGGACACGCCAGCAGCATTTCGAGATAACTGCGGGACTCGGGATCCTTCAGCTCCAGTTGCTCGGCCAACTGGGCGATCGCTTCCTGCGCCGTCTCTTGCTGCGCCTCGTTGGTCACGATCTCGATCTCCGAGAAGGTCCCGACGTCGTCGACGTGGTCGATACAAATTTCGATCGAAAAAGGAGGCCGGCAGAGGTTCCACCGCTTGCGTTGTTTCCGAACCGTCGCCACTTCCCCAAAACCGAGCGCAGCTAACAATTCGGGCCAACTTTCGGGTGACTCAAGCGGCAACTCGATTTCTCGGCGAGTCTTCGCCACGGCGTCAAGCTTCGGTCCCTTGTAGGTCACGTGGGCGCCGGTAGGGGTCTGCCGGATCCGCAGCGCCTCGTCGGTGACCGCAAAGTCTCGCGAGGGGTGGTTGTAGTAAGTGTCGCACTGCTGAACGGTGTCGAGTTTTTCCGCTCCCATCTTTTGCAATCGCACGACGAGAGGCTCGGCATCGACGAGAGGGAATTTCTGTTCGATTTCGAGTGGCATGGACGATTCCGAAAAAAACGAAGCCGAAAAAACGAAGCAAGAAGACGCAAGCCAATGAAGAGAGTGCGATGAGAGTGCTCAGTCGCACAGGTAGGTCGGTTCGTTGAGGACCATGCCGGGCTTCACTCGCTGATGAACCGTCTCCTCGTCGATGGCCCACAGCGGGTCGATTTCCACCGTGATGCCGTCGGCTACCTTGGCGCCAGCTGCTTCGAGCCAGCGGCGATGTTGATCGACCAGGAAACGCTGGACGTACTCGGCGGTGTCTTTTTCCGCACCGGGGGCGTTTTTCACCGGGGCAAGCCAATCTTCTTCGGCCATCTCCACGACAAGGGGATTCTTCGCTTGCGGCAGAAGATCAAAGATAAACCGCTCAAACTTCATGGCGTTCGGCTCTGAGGGTTCGACTCGGTTTCCTTCGGCGTCGATGTGCGACACTTTTTTTCGGGCGATGTGAAAGGGCAAGCCCTCCTTCCGCTGGAGCATGCGTTCCAGGAACGCGACGCGAAAGAGATGGACCGCAATGCTTCCGGCCCAGAATTTGAGCGAACCATCCGTTGATTTCTGGTTCGCAACGTCGTCGGGAAAGTCGCTGTACTCGATCACATGCATCTGGTTGCCTAGCATCACGAAGTTGCCAAGCTTGTCTTGTGGCTCCCTTTTTGCGACCGCTACCGACGTTAATTCCGACTCGGCGAGCAAGTGGTCGCCTATGAGCTCCGGGTCGCCGATCGGGATAATGGGATTGTCGACCTGCAAGTAGAACAATTGCTCGATGCCACGCCGACGCATGTCGTCGATCGCACCAGATGCAGCAAGGGCCGCGAGCATTCCACCATGGCCGTCGGGACTTTGGAACAGTCGGTCACGATCGGCAAGGAGAATTTTTCCGCTCTTCTCGTCGACTGCCGGCATCGTCCCTTGGCAAAAGACGACCAGGTCGTCCTCCGCAAGACCAAACCGGTCATTCTCCTCCAGGAACGCAAGCTGCTCGTCGTGGGTCACCGGGCTGGTCATCAAGTAGACCGGCACCGGCTGGCCATGCTTTTTGGCAATCGCCACCACTTTCTTGAGATGGAGCTCCAAGAGCGTGGCGCCCGAGATCGGCCCAATCGGGTACATCCCCTTGGGGTGCTCAAATCCAAGTCGACTCCCTTGGCCACCCGCAACGAGGAGCACGCCTATTTTCCCCGCCGCCAGCGCGGCGGTGCCTGCTTGTCGCGCCTGCTCAGGGGAGACGACCGCTTGAGTCGCCGAAGTCGCCGCACCGCGACGCATCGCGATAGGGGGGGTCGCCTGGCGCGACTGCGCGGTCCAATCGGGGCCTGCAGAGTCGCCCTTGAAGAGGGACTCGATCTGTTCTAGGTCGACCGCCTCGATTTGTGCCGCTAGATCCGACCGTTGTTGTTCATGGAGTTCGTCCCAAAACGCAAGCAGATGCTCTTGCCCATAAGGGGCCAGGTGATTGGAGAGTGCTTCGTATTTCATGGTCGGTGTGGGAAAACAGGGACGGGGTCACAGGCCGACCATTATCGGCGGCAGCAAGCCTGTTGGCTAGTGGAGTGAGCTGGCCTGCCTTGGGTCGCCGGACGGCTACCGCCTGCTGGTCGCATCGCCCCGTTGCCGGAGGTCTGGGCTGGCCCGTATACTGCGGGGCAATCCTGGCGAGATCGAACCCCTTATTAAGGAGACTCGGACGTGGCATCTGGCAAGTACCTATTTACTAGCGAAGCGGTAAGCATGGGGCATCCCGACAAGCTGGCCGACCAAATTTCCGATGGCGTTCTCGACGCTCTTTTCGACCAGGACCCCAGCAGCCGTGTGGCGTGTGAGACGATGGTGACGACCGGCATGGTGGTGATCGCGGGCGAAATCACCACCAAAGCGACGGTCGACATGCAGCAGGTCGTCCGCGATGTGGTTCGCGATGTTGGCTACACCGACTCCGCGATGGGGCTGTCCGCAGACCACTGTGCCGTATTGGTTGCCATCGACGAGCAGTCGGCCGACATTGCGATGGGGGTCGATAGTGACGCCTCGACCGGCAAGGATATCGGGGCAGGCGACCAAGGGCTTATGTTTGGCTACGCCTGCAACGACACTCCCGAGCTGATGCCACTCCCTATCTCGCTCTCCCACCGCATTCTCAATCGACTCACCGAAGCCCGAAAGAGTGGCGAGGTCGATTGGCTCCGCCCTGACAGCAAAAGCCAAGTCACTATCGAATACGAGGGTAACACGCCACTTCGAGTCGACACCGTGGTTGTCTCGACGCAACACGCAGCCGATGTGACCAACGACGAGATTCGTGCATTCATCACCGAAAAAATCGTTCAACCGACGCTCGGCGAATGGTCCAACGACGACATCACCTACCACATCAACCCGACTGGCCGATTTGTTGTTGGCGGACCGCACGGCGATTGCGGGCTCACCGGGCGAAAAATTATTGTCGACACCTACGGCGGCTGGGGTCGGCATGGGGGGGGGGCGTTTAGTGGTAAAGACCCCACGAAGGTGGACCGCTCCGCCGCCTACATGGCTCGCTACGTGGCCAAGAATATCGTGGCCTCAGGATTAGCCGATCGTTGCGAAGTGCAACTGGCCTACGCCATTGGTGTGTCGGAGCCGGTGAGCGTCCGAGTCGATACCGAAGGAACGGGCAAAATTGACGACGCCGCGATTTGCGATCTGGTCCGAGAGCACTTCCCCCTCAGCCCGGCGGGAATCATCGAGCATCTCGACCTGAGAAGGCCCATTTTCCGTAAGACGGCTGCCGGAGGGCACTTCGGCCGAAGCGAGCCGGAGTTCACGTGGGAAAAAACCGATGTCGCCGACAAGCTGGCGAAGGCGGCCGAAGGGGCTCTGGCGGCAAGCTGATTGGAGGTTCCCTCCCCGGTTAGTGGTTGCAATGGGACTCACCCCCTGCCAAGCTAAAGGCAGGAGGCGATTCTCGTGAATCGTCCATGATGTTGCTCCGCAGAGCGAGGCCACCAACCACTGCTGTCCGCAGAAATGTCCGTTCCCCCGCAAAAAGCTGCTCCGGTCGCGCGATGGAATCTCCTGGCGGTGCGATACCCCTACCTCACGGGTAGCGCGCTGGCTCTGCTCGTGATGTTGGGCTTGCTCTTGGCAGTCAGGCGACTTGCCGTTGCCCATGCAGCGCCTCTCCCGCTCCTGGCAACCCTCGCCACGGCGATCGTTGTGACGACGATTGCCCTGTTGTTGCGGTCGGTTTCCCGAGGTTCCTTTGCCTCAAAAATCACGGAGTGGACCCCGACGTTCGCCATCGGCGTTTGGGCCGTTGCCTGTTCCTTTCCCGGCTCGCAGGTGGGGGGCTGGGTGATTTGGGCCCTGGCCGTATGCGGGGACTTGTTTGCCAAGAAGAGACTTGCCCAGTGCGCGCGCCCTGCTGCCGCCCTGGTAACCGACCAAGCCACCTTGTCTCCAGTTGCCGGCGTCCCAGCAATACCAGCGGAGCTAGAATCGGGACCGCCCAACCCCCTCGCCAACGACCCCTGTGGCGCCGGCGAGACGGTGCTGCAAAATATCTTGCGCATTCGGGATGAGACCGGTCAGGAATATGTCTACGCGACACTGCGAGGCAATTTTGAGCCAGGCACGCGGACGGTGATGCTCTACGTTGGATTTTGCCCCCCTTTTCGATCCTTGCCCCAGGTCGAAGCGGAAGTGATCGACGGTGTGCCGGCAGTAGCCAAGGTGATTCAGTCGCTGCACAATGGAGCACAGATCGAAGTCGATCTCGACGACCCTTCGCTCGAGCCAGCCCACGTCATGGTAGAAGTCGCCGCGTTCGAGCCGTCAGCGGAATAGCCCTCCCTCCCTTTTTTCTGCCCTGCGACGAACATGGTCGCGAGTGGTTGTTTCATGTCCACCCACTTCCGCATTGGCCTCGGCACCGACACCCACCGCACCGAGCCGGGAGGGCCACTGGTGATCGGTGGCGTCCAGGTGCCGCACGATCGGCAGCTGGTAGGCCACAGCGATGCCGACGTCCTGCTCCACGCCGTCATCGACGCATTGCTCGGCGCGGTCGGACTGCCCGACATTGGCGAGCTTTTTCCTAACACTCGCGAAGAAAACCGCGACCGTGATTCGGCCGAACTCCTCCGGCTTGCCTACGAAAAAGTCCGCGCCGCCGGCTACCAGCTCGTGAACCTTGATTGCGTGATCGCGGCGGAACGCCCCAAGCTGAGTCCTTACAAGGAGGCGATCCGCCACCGGATGGCCGGCATTCTCGGTGCCAACCCCTTCGACATTGGCCTCAAGGCGAAAACAGGCGAGGGGGTCGGCCCCGTCGGTCGCGAGGAAGCCATCGAAGCGACTGCAATCGTCCTTGTAGAAAAGCTCTCGAAGTGAGCCGGGCCGTCCCTGGCCGCCATCGCCCCGCTTTTTCGCCCTTTTCACGAACGGCCCCGAGACTCTAACCTGTAGGACGCTCCCCTCTCATCGACGAGCTGCGTCTCGTCGGTCCGAAAGGGGCGCCGAGGGGGCGTTCTGACGAGGCGTAGCTCGTCGGCTATTTCCAGAACTCTTTCGTTTGCAAACAAGCACTCTTTAGCAAAACCGAACACCATGCCGACTTCCACCGCGACGAATCCCACCACCGCTACCGCTGCCGCCCATCCAACGCTGCGGATTTACAACACGCTCACCAAAAAGAAGTCGCCTTTCGAGACGGTCTTGCCGGGCAAAGTCGGCATCTATCTCTGCGGGCCGACCGTCTATGCCGAGGCGCACATTGGCCACATGGTCGGGCCGGTGATTTTCGATTGCATCAAGCGTTACCTCACGTACAACGCGTACGAGGTGAATTGGGTCGTCAACATCACCGACGTCGACGACAAGCTGATCCAGAAAGCCAACGAGCGTGGCATGACCATGCTCGAAGTCGCCGAGGAGAACATTGCCGACTACAAGCAGAATCTTGCGGCACTCGGCGTCGACCAAATCGATCACTTCCCCCGCGCGACCGAGTGCATGGGAGAGATCATCCGTCTTGTTGAGTCGCTCGTCGAGCAAGGCTTTGCGTACGCGTCGGAAGGCGATGTCTACTTTGATGTCGGCAAGGATCGCGAGTATGGCAAGCTCTCGAACCGAACCGTCGAGGCGATGCAGGGCGAAGGGGGGGGCATGGTGGAGCGGAAGAAAAGTGCGGCCGACTTTGCACTTTGGAAATCTGCCAAGCCAGACGAGCCGAGTTGGGAGAGCCCTTGGGGTAACGGTCGTCCTGGTTGGCACATCGAGTGCTCGGCCATGGCGAAGAAAATTTTGGGCGAGACCTTCGACATTCATGGTGGCGGGCTCGATCTGGTCTTCCCGCACCACGAAAACGAAATCGCCCAAAGCGAATGCTGCCATGCCAAGCCGATGGTCAAGTACTGGGCCCACAACGGCCTCCTGCGCAAAGATGCCGCCGCCGGAAAAATCGGAGGCCGTGGTGACGCCGCTTCAGCGGCGGGGGATTCCGTCACGGAGGATTCGGGCAAGATGTCCCGCTCCGCCGGTGCCGGCGGCCTTGGGGACCTGATCGCCGCCCAAGGGGGCGAACGCATCCGCTTCTTCCTCCTCCGTACCCATTACCGCAGCACGGTCCTCTTCAGCGAACCAGCCATCGAAGAGGCCGCGATCGGCTTGGAAACCTTCTACCGGTTTTTCAAGCGGTACGAGCGAGTTACCGGCAGCAGTTTCTACGAACTCGACGCGCCGGCCACTCGCGAGGGGGGCGAAATGGAGCCGGGAGCAGCCGACCTGCTTGCCCAGGTTGCCCAACTGCGGAAAAAATTCCTCACCGTGATGGATGACGATTTCAACACGGGCGGGGCGATTGGCGAGCTCTTCGAACTCGTCCGCACACTCAACAAATATTGCGACGACGCCCAGCTCGAAGTGACGGGCGAAATGCCTGGCCAGCTATCGGAAAAAGTCGAGCCGTTTGTCCGGGGGGTCCAGGCACTCAAGGAGCTATCAAGCACCCTTGGGATTTTTCAGCAGGCCCCCGCCGAAGCAGGGGGTGGCGAGCTACTGGGCCAAGTCATGCAACTGGTGATCGACCTCCGCGCCGAAGCCCGAGCCACCAAGAACTTCGCGACCGCCGACGCCGTGCGCGACGGGCTCGCCCCGACCGGCATTGTCTTGGAAGACCGCGCAGGGGGGACCGAATGGACCGGCGGCGACGAAAACGCGCTCGACGTGGTCATCAAGATGTTGATCGACCTTCGCCAAACGGCCCGCGAGGGCAAAGACTTCGCCACCAGCGACGCCGTCCGCGACCGGCTCCAAGCGATCGGCGTAACTCTCGAAGACCGTGCCGGCGGGACCGAGTGGAGTATAATGGGGTAGTCTGTTTTGTCTTCACTTGCCAACGGAGGTTTCATGATGCGTTATCGAATTGTTCTCCAACATTCGGAAGAGGGAGTCGCCGCGTCGGTCCTCGGGCTGCCAGGCTGCCACTCTCAAGGCATCAATGAGCAGGAAGCGCTCGATAACGTAAAGGATGCCATTCGTGAGTACCTCGAAGCTGTGGATATGCTCAGTAAAGAACAGGAAGTTCATGAAGTTGAAGTTGAGGCGTAACTTGTGCCCAAGATTCAAGGCGTCCACCACAAGCGGGCAATCAAATCGCTTGAAAAAATCGGCTTTGCTGTCGTTCGCGAAGGCAAGCACACGGTGATGTCCGATGGCAATCGCGTCCTTACGATTCCGAGACATGATCCCATTAACGCATTCACAATGGGTGGCATAGCCCGTGACGCCGGACTACCCGTGACGCCGGACTAACGGTTGAAGCATTCAAGAAACTACTTTGATAGGCCCACCGTGGAGGCAAGCCCGCCAGCGACACCTCCGCTTTCCGCTTTCCGCTTTCCGCTTTTTCACCATGCGTATCCTTGGCATTGATCCTGGACTCAACATTACCGGCTACGGCGTGCTCGACACGGCGACCGGGCAGGCGAAACTCGTCGAGGCGGGTATCGTCCGGGGGGGGACGTCGGCGAACAAGTCACTTGCCGAGAGGGTGGCGGAAATCTATCGAGGTGTGGCGGAGGTAATCGAGGCCCACTCTCCCCAGGTGATGGCGGTTGAAGAGCTTTACTCGCACTACGAACGCCCGAAGACGGCCATCCTGATGGCCCATGCCCGCGGCGCGATCATCCTCGCCGGACAACTGGGCGGTCTCCAAGTCAAGCACTACGCGGCGACGCAGATCAAAAAAACGCTCACTGGCCATGGTCGTGCCCCCAAATCGCAGATGCAACAAGCCATCACGCGCGAACTGGGACTCACCAAACCACCCGACCCACCCGACGTGGCCGACGCCCTCGCGATTGCCGTCACCCATTGGCATCTCAGCCGGTTGTCGGTGCTGGGCCAGCCGTAGGCCTTTCTGGCAGCTTGTGGTAGAATGGAAACAGAGGAGGGGCCGCCTCATCCAACGCAAAATAAACGAGCGCAAAATAACGAGGATTACCGCCATGATCTCTTTCGACCGGATCACTGTGGATCCCAACGTCATGGGGGGGCAACCTTGCGTTCGGGGAATGCGTCTAACCGTACGTCGAGTGCTGGAATTGCTCGCTACGTATCCGGACCGTAGTGAACTGGCCGAAGAGTATCCTGAACTGGAAGAGGAGGATATTCGCCAGTTGCTAGAATATGCTGCGGCGAATCTTGAAGATCGAGTCTTGGAACTCAAGTAGTACGACATGAAGCTGTTACTCGACCAAGGTCTTCCGCGATCCTCGGTCCAGTATCTGAGGGACATCGGTATCTTTGCCGAACATGTTGGCGAGTTAGGCCGTTCTACAGCCTCTGACCAAGAGATTCTGGATCTTGCCATCGAGCGGCAATCGGGCGCAGTGGTCTCGGTAACAACTGGAAGGATTCGCGTGCGCTCACTCCCAATCGGTGGACGGTAGATAACTCGCAACAAACCACGGACGAACCCCCCATGATCACGAAGATAACTGGCAAGTTGGTTGCCCTGTCGGGCGATGTTTTGACCCTCGGGGTCGGCGCTTACGAGCACGAAGTGCTCATCCCGGAGTTCACACGCCGGCAATTGCAGAACGAGATCGGCAAGGAGACTTCCTTGCATACCATCGAGTACCTCGAAGGCGACCCGTCGCGGGGGCGACTCACCCCGCGGATGATCGGGTTCACCAGCGGAATCGAGCGGGAGTTCTTCGTGCTGTTTTGCCAGGTCGATGGGGTTGGCGTGAAGAAGGCACTTCGGGCGATGGTCCGGCCGGTGCAAGAAGTCGCCATGCTGATCGAAGACCAAGACGCCAAGGGGCTCGCTACGCTGCCAGGCATTGGCCCGGCGACGGCGGAACGCGTCATTGCGAAACTCCGGCGAAAGGTCCCCAAGTTTGCGCTGCTGATTGGCCACGACTCGCCCGACGTCGCCCCGCGCGAACGCGACCTGGCAAGCGAAGCGTTCGAGACACTGCGGGCCCTGGGGCATAGCGAAGCCGACGCCCGACGCCTACTCGACGACGCCATGGAGCGGAAGAAAAAGTACAAGAACGTCGAGGACCTGTTGCACGCGGTCTATGAAAATCGAGGCAAGTAGCATGTCCGCAGGGAAACGAATCTGGCGGATGGCTCGCCCACTACTTATTGTTTACCTCCTAGTGGTTTTGTCGATGACTTTTATCGAATCGTGGCTCGTCTATCCCATTCCGCCCGTTGATCGCGCCGATTGGAACCCGGTCGGTTTGGGGCAGGAAGAAGTTTCGTTCGAGTCGACCGATGGAACTTCTCTCTCCGGATGGTTGTTTACTCATCCCGATCCGCAGCATGTGGTTCTCTACTGTCACGGGAATGGCGAGCAGGTAGCCGACAATGCCCAGCTCATGGCCCTGCTTCGCGACGAACTCGACGCGACGGTGTTCGTCTTCGACTATCGCGGCTACGGCAAGAGCCAAGGCAAACCGAACGAGGCGGGAGTCGTGGCCGACGGCATGGCGGCGCAGGCGTGGCTAGCGGAACGAGCTGGAGTTGCCACCGACCAAGTGGTGCTCATCGGTAGGTCGATCGGCGGCGGCATCGCGATTGCCATGGCGGCAGAGCAGGGGGCGAAGGCGCTCGTACTGCAAAGCACGTTCGCACGGATGGTCGACACGGCAGCGAACCTCTACCCTTGGCTGCCGGTTCGCCTTGTCATGCAGAATCGATACGACTCGATTGGCCGAATTGCGAACTACCACGGCCCCGTCCTCCAAAGTCATGGCACTGCGGACCAGGTCGTCCCGATGGCCGACGGACGGCGGCTGTTCGACGCGATTCCAACGGACGAGAAGACCTTCCTCGAATTCCACGGCGGCACGCACAACACCCCGCCACCGCCCGAGTACTACGACACCCTGCGAGCCTTCTTGCATCAAGTCAACAAGCAAGAGTGAGCTGCCCTTCTCCCGATAAAAAGTGAGCCGGCCCGTCCCCGGGCCTGGAGGGAATGTCCGTGGGCGAGGACGCCACGGCTTGCTAGCTGCGGAGGGCCGCGATCTTCGGCACTCCCACAATCGACACTGGCCCGCCGTTGGGCTAGGCTGGAATTGCTGGCGACCCTCTATTTCCGGCCCCTTCATTTCCTTTGCGCATTGGCGGACAAGACGACGTGATTCGCTTCGTTGAACGACTGCTGACCTACCCCGCCCCCTCCATGAAGTCGGGCGATTGGGATCCGAAGTGGATCGACAAAGAAGACGTTTGGTTCGAGTCAGGCGATGGCACCCGACTCTTTGGCTGGTTCGTTTCGCACCCGAAGCCTCGGCATGTGATCCTCTACTCGCATGGCAACAACGAGCATGTCGGCAATCAAGTCAACACGTTGCTCCGGTTGCAGTCGACACTCGATGCGACCGTGCTGGTTTACGATTATCGTGGCTATGGCAAGAGCGAAGGAAAGCCGACCGAAGAGGGGCTTATTGCGGATGGCCTCGCCGCGCAACAGTGGCTCTCCGAGCGGACGGGGCTCCCTCTTTCGGAGATTCTCCTCATGGGGCGATCGCTGGGGGGGTGTGTCAGCGTCGCGATGGCGGTCAAGCAGCCATGCAAAGCGCTGCTGCTCGACGCGACGAGTTCAAGCATGGTCGACGCGGCCAGCTACAACTACCCGTGGCTCCCCGTGAAAACCGTGATGCGCGACCGATTCGATTCGGTCGCGCGCGTCAAGGACTACGCCGGTCCTATTTTCCAAAGCCATCGCACCACCGACGAAGTAGTGCCGGTCGCGCAGGCCCAGCGAGTAACCGAGAACGCCGCTGGCAAGTTGAAGCAGTTCTTCGAGGTCCCGCACGGCCGCCACAACGAACCTCTCCCTCCCAACTACTACACCGCACTGGGGAATTTTCTGGATCGCGTGACGGAAATGCAGAGGGAGCGGCCATCGCGCGGAGAATATCCCGGAAGATCCGAGGCCGCAGATGTCGCACACGACCTGAAACCGTCGGATTCAGACATCGACCAGCGACTCCGGCACCTCGCGTAAGAAGACATAGACGAGCAGTGCCGCACCGATTCCTGGCTGGAGAACGCCGTCGATGGCGTCGCCAAAGTTGGTCACGGCAGCGACGAAGACAAACGTCACCGCCGCCACGAGGGCCGAGGCGGCGACGAGCGTGGCGGTCAGGCTGATCGTTTCGCCACGGGGTTGCCACCAATGGCGTAGCTCGCGGAAAAATTGGTAGGCGAGCAAGATGTAAAGGATCGAGCTGAGGATCGCGTACTCACCGAAGAAGGGGAGTACCATCAAGGCGTTGTAGAGCCCATGAGCGATGACGGCGAGCAGCACGATGGCCGCCGCTTCGGCCGCCCGCTCGCGTGGGTGCCATACGCCGCGGCAGAGGGCCAAACCGGCGAGACCCGTGAGCGACATGTGAAAGAAGTTGGCCTGCAGGAACCGCCCCATCGAACTGCCGGGCGAACCGGCAAAGTAGCCCACGTTTTCTTCCATCGCAAAACCTAGCCCGACGCAAGCGGCAACGAGCAGCGCTTCGCGTTCGCTCCCTCGTCGAACAATCGAGGGGACCAATGGCAGGAACAGGAGCAGCTTCGAGAGTTCTTCGCGCAGCCCGACACCAAGAATAAAGAAACGGAGTCCGCCGATCAGGTCCTGCGATTCGGTGAGTCCCCAGACCGTTTCTTGGTAATAGAGAGCAAAGAGCGTTGGCCAAATGCTTGCGACCCCCATCGCGACGGCGACGAGAGCCAGTGGCCAGCGAATGCCGCCCCGCGCGCCAGGTTGCCCCGCCTGGAGGGTGAAAGCTAGCCAGCAGAAGCCCGTCACGGCGGCAAGAGCCGTCGCCCCAGGAACCAGCCCCAGCCACATGCTGCGCGGAAGACTCCACCAGAGGCGCCCCCAATCGCCATCGGTCGCCCACTGTTGGATCTGTTCGAGATGCTCTACCTGCTTGCCAAGTTCTGCCTTGTTGCCTTTCAGGAACTCCGGCACCGACGCCGGAAGCCACTGCGCTGCGTACCCGAAGAGGGCCCCAACAAGCAGGATTCCGAGCGCCATGCGCCAAAGGAATGCGGGCTGTCGGGTTTTGGCTTGAAGAGTGGAGCGGAGATTCAAAGCGGATTTTGCCTGTGGTAAGCGGAATCGCACAATATCCTCTTTGGCCTGACATTCCGCAATCCGCATTGCGCAATCGGCCCCAATTTTGGTATCATCGTCAGGCGTCCCCCCTCCACCCCCACACTGCCATGCCCCGCGAAACGATACTTTCTGCCGACGACTCCGCGCCAGCCGGCGATCCCCTTGCTGAGGGGGACATCGACCCGACCACCCCCGCTCCCCAGGGCGAGGAGAAAAAGGAGGAAGATGTTGCCCTCAGGCCGAAACATATGCGGGAGATGGTGGGGCAGGAGGACGTCGCGGAGCGGCTGCGGATTGCGGTCGATGCGGCCAACAAACGGAGCGAGCCGCTGGGGCATATCTTGCTCGACGGTCCGCCGGGGCTTGGCAAGACGACCTTCGCCACGTGCATCCCGCGCGACATGGGGGTCCCGCTCCAAATCGCCAGCGGGGCGACCCTGGCTGCGCCGAAGGACCTCCTTCCTTATCTTACCAACGCCGAGCATGGCTCGGTGCTGTTCATCGACGAAATCCACCGCCTCCCCAAAACGGTCGAAGAGTTCATGTACCCGGCAATGGAGGACTTTCGCATCGATATCACGCTTGGCGAAGGGGTCAACGCCCGGACCGTGAACATGCGGCTGCAGCCCTTCACGCTCATTGGCGCGACCACCCGGACCGGCCTGCTTTCCGCCCCCCTCCGCGATCGGTTCCAAATTCGCGAGCATCTCGACTTCTACTCGCAGACGGAACTGATCGAAATCGTCCGACGCAACGCCAAGAAACTTAGCACGATGATCGATGACGACGCCGCCCACCAGATCGCTCGCGCCAGTCGCGGCACACCTCGCATTGCCAACAACCGCCTCCGCTGGGTCCGCGACTACGCCACGAGCCGCGCCGACGGTGACATGACGGGCGATGTGGCGAGGAGGGCACTCGACATGCTCGGGGTCGACCACCTGGGGCTCGACCCGCAGGACCGGAAGTACCTTTCAACCATCTTGCGGGTCTTCCATGGTGGCCCAGTCGGCGTGGAAGCGATCGCCCATACGCTGAACATCGCCTGCGACACACTGACCGACGAAGTCGAGCCGTTTCTACTCCGTTCCGAGCTAGTCATCCGCTCCCCTCGCGGCCGAAAGCTCACCACCAAAGGCTATGAACACCTGGGCGAAACCCCGCCGAACGAGCTAGGGTGACGAGAGAGGAGGGGAAGTTCCCTCCTCTGTGGCTAGGGCATTGACAGATTCCTCTTGGGGGCAGTATGCTGTGGGGCTTCTTGCTTAGACCTCCCCCACCCCTGCTAGCGACCCCGCGAGGCCCTGTCCGATGGCTGTCCCCAAGCGTAAACACTCGAATTCCCGTTCTGGCAAGCGCCGCTCGCATAATGCTCTCAAAGCGAGGCAGCTTCATCCCTGCCCCAAGTGTGGCTCGATGGTGCCAACGCACGTCGTTTGCCCTAACCCCAACTGTGGCCACTACATGGGCCGCACGATGGTCGAATCGGTCTGATTTTTCTCTCATAACCAACCCTGTTGCATGCCCATCGACTGCATGCCCCTCGACCAGAGGAATTGGTGGATGGGAATTGGGAATGGGTCCCTTCCACGGAGTCTACGTTGGCGGCCAAGACTGCATTTTTGTTTCCCGGTCAGGGGGCTCAGTCGGTTGGCATGGCGGCGGAGCTTTGCGAAAAATTCCCCGTCGCGCGCGAGCGGTTTGATCAGGCACGCGAGCAGCTGGGCTACGACCTTCTAGCGATTTGCACCGGCGGACCTGCCGAGCAGCTCGATTCGACCGCCCATAGCCAGCCCGCCATTTACGTCGCAAGCCTGGCGGCGATGGAGCAACTCGACGCGACCCATCCCGAAGTGGTTGATGCTTGCGTCGTGACCGCCGGCCTGAGCTTGGGCGAGTACACGGCACTCACGTTTGCTGGTGCGCTGTCGTTTGCGGATGGTCTGGCGGTGGTCGCCGAACGCGGAGCCGCCATGCAGGATGCGGCCGAGGCCGAGCCGAGCGGCATGGTAAGCATTCTCGGAATGGATTTGGCCGACATCGAAGCGATTTGCAAAGAGGCGGCTGCTGGGGAAACCTTGAGTGTTGCGAACCTGCTTTGCCCGAATAACATCGTGATTTCTGGTGCTGTCGCTGCCTGCCAGCGAGCTGCCGACCTCGCCGACGCCGGCGGGGCGATGCGGGTGATCCCGCTCGCGGTGGCGGGGGCCTTCCATACCGATCTCATGCAGTCGGCAGTCGAGCGGCTTGAAGCGGTGCTCGAGTCGGTCGACCTCCGCCCCCCTCGCATCCCGGTGATCTCGAACGTCGACGCCGAACCTCACGACGACCCGGTCGAAATCCGCCGCCTGCTTGGCGAGCAAGTCGTCAGCCCGGTGCGCTGGGAAGACTCGATGAAGAAGCTTCTCGCCGACTACAATGTGGCGGCCTGTTACGAGATCGGCCCAGGCCGGGTCCTACGGGGGCTGCTGCGGCGGATCGATCGGAAGATGAAGTGCGAAAACGCAACCGCGTGAGTCGCGGACGGCGTCGGTGAGTGGTATAATCGAGGCGACAGCAGCGTTCCCCGGCTCCCATTCTGGAGGATTCTCATGGCGTCCAATCATTCTCTTGAGGTGGCTCGACGAGCGGAGAAAATCTATGAATCTGAGCTGCGGCAAGAATTGGAATCCAGCCACGAGCATCAATTCGTAGCCATTGAGCCCGAATCGGGTAGGCATTTCCTTGGCGAAACTTTAAGCGAGGCGATTCAAGCCGCGCGGCGGGCCTTTCCAAATCGGATTTCCTTTGCGATAAGAGTCGGACACTCAACGGCTGTCCATTTGGGAGTTCTGTCAACGTGAATGGACGAGTGGATGGTGCCGATCGCGCTTTGCTGGAATTGCTGGTTCGTCCGAGCAAAGAGGGAGAACCCAGCAGCTTGATGGTCTGGGTCGATACCGCGTTTGATGGTGAATTGGTCGTACCACGCCCAATGATTGAGAAATTCGGTCTGCCTCAGTCTGCCGCGGTCAAGGCAACCTTGGCGGACGGAACGGTGGTGATCTTGGAAACGTTCGATTGCGAGATCAAGTGGTTTGGCGAGTGGCGATCCGTGGAAGTGGTGGCCAACGAGGGTCAACTTCCATTGCTTGGTATCGGTTTGCTGAAAGGCCGTAAGCTGGTTGTTGACTACCGATGTGCTGAGTTATTACTGGACTAAACTGCCTCAACCTACAGGACTCAATGTGACGCAGATCAACCACTCTATCGAAGTCAATCTTTCCGGCCAGACGGCCCTTGTGACCGGGGCTTCGCAAGGCATTGGCAAGGCGATTGCCTTGTCGCTTGGCGCCTCGGGCGCGAAGGTCGCCTGCCTTGCTCGTAATGCGGAGAAGCTCGAAGCGACCGTCGGCGAAATCCAGTCGGCCGGCGGCACGGCGATGGTCATTCCCTGCGATGCCACCGACTCCGAGGCAGCCCAGGCGGCCGTCGAAAAGGTGGTCGCCGATTGGGGGCAGCTCGACATCTTGGTCAACAACGCCGGTATCACTCGCGACAATCTGTTGCCGAGGATGTCGGACGAAGAATGGGACGCCGTGATCTTGACCAACCTGCGGAGCGTTTTCCTCTTCACCCGCGCTGCGACCCACCCCATGATGCGGGCCAAGCGGGGGCGAATCGTCAATATATCGAGTGTCTCGGGCCTCATGGGCAATCCGGGACAATCGAACTATTCCGCCTCGAAGGCGGGCATCATCGGCTTCACCCAGACGGTTGCCCGCGAGCTCGCTAGCAAACGTCGTCAGATCACGGTCAACGCCATTTGCCCTGGATTTATTGCCTCGGAGATGACCGAAGCCCTCGGCTCGGCCCTGGATGACATGGTGAAGCAGAAGATCCCGCTGGGCCGCCTTGGCCAGCCGGAGGAGGTTGCCCAGGCCGTTCTCTACCTAGCCAGCGACTCCGGGGCCTACATCACCGGCCAGGTCCTGACCGTCGATGGCGGCCTTACCGCTTAGCAAGCAAGGAGCGACAGTACCCAACGGACCCTTCCGGGTCGGGTGGACAGTGGGCGGGAAACCAGTTATATCTTGACCACCCTTATGCAGACCCTCTATTTTGAGGGGCCACGAAAGGGGAGGTGGCTTGGGGTCTCGTGCTCCCCGACGACCACCTCTATTTGGCAAACAAACCATTCATTCAGCGGATAGTATAGGAGGAGTCAACGTGGCCTCAATTTTGGAGCGCGTTTCCGACATCGTTTCTGAACAACTCGGTGTCGACAAAGACAAAGTTTCTTCCGAGACCTCCTTCGTCAACGACCTGGGTGCCGACTCGCTCGACACGGTCGAATTGGTGATGGAACTCGAAGAAGAATTTGACATCAACATTCCCGACGACGCGGCGGAAAAAATTCAGACCGTCGGCCAAGCCGTGGAGTACATCGAATCGAACGGTAAAGGCTGACCCTTGTCGGCAGATTGTTCGTGGAAAAATCTGGGCGCACGCTCCACGATCGTGCGCCTTTTTTTCGTTTCGTACCACCCTACTCCGTAGGGTAAGTTCTCCGCACGGAGTGTGGAGCTGCATTCCCCTACCCAGAAAGCTCAACGATGAAACGGCGCGTGGTAGTCACCGGGATGGGAGCGGTTACGTCGCTCAGCCTCAAAGTCGACGACCTTTGGCAAAAGATTCTTGCCGGAGAGAGTGGCATTCACGAGCTGCGCGTCTTCGACACCGAGCGGCACAAAGTCCGCTTCGGGGGCGATATCTACGACTGGAGTACCGAGGGTTACATCGAACGAAAAGAAGCGAAACGTATCGACCGCTTCTCGCAGTTCGCCGTGGTCAGTGGAATCGACGCGGTGAGCGACTCCGGCCTCGATTTTTCCAAGGAAGACCTGTTTCGGTGCGGAGTGATCATCGGATCGGGCATCGGCGGGCTCAACGAGATCGAGGACCAGGTCGGGCGGCTCCTGGCCAAAGGGCCCGACAAAGTTTCCGCCTTCACCATCCCTAAGCTGATGGTCAACGCGGCCTCGGGGCACGTTTCGATTCGTTACGGTCTTCGGGGAATCAATTTCGCCGTCGTCACGGCCTGCGCGAGCGCGACCAATGCCATGGGTTCCGCCTTCCAAGCGATCCAGCACAACGTAGCCGATATCATCATCACCGGCGGTGCCGAAGCGGCCTGCACTCCGATGGGCGTCGCGGCGTTTTCTAACATGCGAGCGCTCAGCACACGCCATGACAACCCCCAAGCTGCGAGCCGGCCGTTCGATGCCGACCGCGATGGGTTCGTCATGGCCGAAGGGGCGGGACTGGTGGTCTTTGAAGAATATGAGCACGCCAAAGCACGCGGTGCGGAGATTTATGCAGAGATTCTCGGCTTCGGTGCGAGCGGCGATGGCGGCCACATCACCCAGCCCGACCCGCATGGCACGGGGGCCTCGCGAGCGATGTCGGGGGCTCTCGAAGACGCGGGGCTGAATCCCGATGCCGTCGACTACATCAACGCTCATGGCACCAGCACCCCGCTCGGCGACAAAGCCGAAACAACCGCCATCAAAAACGTCTTCGGCGACCATGCTTACCAGCTCAATGTCTCGAGCACCAAGAGCCACTTGGGGCATCTCTTAGGCGCGAGTGGCGGCGTCGAAATCATTCTCAGCATCAAGGCGCTCCAGCAAGGCGTCTGCCCCCCCACGATCAATCTCGAAAACTCCGACCCTGAGTGCGACCTCAACTACACGCCGAACACTCCCCAAGAAAAACCACTCCAGGTCGTCATGAGCAACAGCTTCGGCTTCGGCGGGCATAATGCCTCGATCATCGCGGGCCGGGTGTAACGCAAAGTAGGGGTGCAACGCCGCCCTGACCAAGCTTGGTCGGGGCTAGGAGTCCTTCTCGGCGTCCGACGAGTCCCCCTGTAGCGGGGCGGCGGCGCTCGTTGGCGACCAAATTTTGCCGATCTTGTGCGATTTGCCGGCCGCTCCTATACTCCCCGCCCTCGCTACCGGTGCGGAACCGATCACTCAATCCACGGACGGAGTACGTGACTCATGCGCAAGCCTTGCCAAGAAATCCTGTTGGGCGCGATGCTCCTAGTGGCGGTCGCTGCCCTTCCAGCGGTGGCTCAACAACCGACGGGTTGGCAGGCGTCGAATGCGCCTGCTGCTTCTGCACCGAGTACCACGAATCGGTACGCCGGCAGCTCCGCCACCGTGGCACCCGCTGCGAGCAGGCCCATCACGCCGATCCAACCTGCGGCCGTGCCCTCGGGCGGTCTCCGTCCCATTACCCAAGTCCCTCCCACGCGGGCGCGCGTCGCCAAAGGCTCGGGGACGCTCCCCCGCGACCATGGGCAAGTTTGGCGAGAGTACGACATTCGCCCTTACACGGCCCGTGCCCAAGAGGTCGCGAAGCCGGAGCAGGCGATCGTCGATTGGATTCTTCGCGAGACTGGCTACGAAGCATGGCATGCTCAACCGCTTGGCATCTTGAGTGCCAATCGCGAGACTTTGAAGGTCTACCACACGCCTGAGATGCAATTGCTGGTCGCCGACATTGTCGACCGGTTTGTCAATCAGCAGTCGCAAGCCGAGGCATTTTCGCTCCGGGTGGCGACGGTTGTCAATCCGAACTGGCGTACCAAGGCGCTGCCGCTGATGAACGCGATTCCGGTCCAGTCGCCCGGCGTGCAAGGTTGGATCATGCCGAAAGAAAACGCGGCCCTCCTTCTTTCCGATCTCACTCGCCGCACCGACTATCGCGAATACAACTCGCCCCAACAATTGGTCGGCAACGGGAAGTCGATCGTCATTTCGACGATGCGTCCCCGGAGTTACATCAAAGGGGTGGTGCCCACCGGCAACGTTTGGCCAGGATTTCGGCCGGAGCAAGGCCAACTCGAAGAAGGTTTTTCGCTGGAGTTTAGCCCGTTGCTTGCGCTCGACAAAGCGACCGCCGACGCCGTGGTGAAGTTGCGGCTCCAGCAGGTTGAGAAAATGCTGCCGGTGAAGCTCGACATCCCGACACCGGTCGCGCCCAACCAACGGATGGAGATCGAGGTGCCGCAGGTGACGATGGCGAATTTGCACGAGCGATTTCGCTGGCCGACCGGGCAGGTGCTGCTGCTTTCGATGGGCGTGATTGGCACACCCGGGCCGACGAAGGGGAACCCGCTCACGGCGGCCCTCCCGATGCTCAAGACGCCCCCCCGGGCCGACGCTCTCCTGTTCATCGAAGCCAAAGGGAGTCTCCTCCCACCCGCCGCCCCGAACGCCCCGGTGTCGACCGCCCTCCGCGGCCCCGCCAGTTTCCACGGGCGGTACTAAAAGCCTCTCCCAGAACCTGCTTGGAGGTATCCAGCGGCCGAGAAACTCCGCACCGCCCAACAGTTTTGAGACGGGCAGTAAAGCTCTCGCAGCTTGGGTCGTTGCCCCGAGTCGAGGTGAGTCGAGTCGAGATGCCCTGAGTCGGGACGCAAGCAACCCGGGACGGGGTCCCGTGCTACGATCGCCCGGTTTTGCTATGCTGCCAAGCTATGAGTATTGCTTCTTCCAAAGAGCGACGAGTAGTCATCACCGGCCTGGGCATGGTTTGCCCGCTCGGGAATACGCCGAGCGATGTTTGGGCCTCGCTCGAGTCGGGGCGTAGCGGCGTTACCGAGTGCCAGACGATTCCGGCTGGTTCGTCGATGCGTTACGCGGGTGAGTGCCGGCAATTTACTGGCGACATCGCAGACTTTGGCGATCTCGAAAAGTCGCGGAAGAAGATGATCCGCAAAGGGCTCAAGGTAATGTGCCGCGAGACCCAAATGGCGGTTGCCGCTGCCGGTCACGCCATCGCCGACGCCCAGTTTGCCGATGGCTTGCCCGAGCCTGAGCGATCGGGAGTCGTGCTTGGAAGCGACTACATGCTCACGCTCCCAGAAGACTACGCCGACGGCATCAACGCCTGCACGACGGACGAAAAATTCGACTTTGGGCATTGGGGCGCAGAGGGTCTCGAAAAGATGACGCCGCTCTGGATGCTCAAGTACCTGCCCAACATGCCGGCGAGCCACATCGCGATCCTCCACGACCTACGCGGCCCTAACAACTCGCTCACACTCCGCGAGGCCGCATCGAACATGGCGATCGGCGAGGCCTTCCGAACCATCGCCCGAGGCCACGCCGACGTGATGCTTGCCGGTGCCACAGGGACTCGCATCCTTCCGATGCAAGCGATCCACGCCATACAGACCGAAGAACTGGCGACCGGCGATTGCGATCCCGCCACTGCCTGCCGACCCTTCGACAAGAATCGCCTCGGCATGGTGGCGGGGGAAGGGGCAGGGGTCGTGGTTCTCGAAGAGCGGTCGGCTGCCGAAGCACGGGGCGCAAAAATTTATGGTGAGGTCCTCGGCATCGGTTCCAGCATGGTCGCCAATCGCCAGCTTCAAGGCGACTGCCGGCGTGCGCTGACCGGCGCGATGCGCGCGGCACTCGCCGATTCCCATCTGGTGCCAGCAGGCCTTGGTCACATCAACGCCCATGGCCTCGCCACCCGTCAGCGCGATAGGGACGAAGCAGGTGCCTTGGTCGATCTGCTGGCGGGGGCTGCTTCCACCGTTCCGGTCACCGCGATGAAGAGCTATTTCGGCAACCTGGGGGCTGGCAGCGGCGCGGTGGAACTCATCGGCAGCTTGCTCGCTATGCAGCACAATCACTTGCCACGCGTGCTCAACTACAACGCACCCGACCCCGACTGCCCGGTGCGCATCGCCGATGGCCAAATGTCGGTCGGCGAGAGCTTCTTGAACCTGAGTGTCACGCCACAGGGACAGGCGTCGGTCTTAGCGGTCGGCGTGGGGTGAGCGAAGCACGTCGAATCCTGGCAAGCTGCGAATCTACGGAGGAGGGCTCACACGGTGAGCCCAGGGCGGCAGGCATGGGTTTGGATTCCGTATCCTTGTCTGGGACGACAGGAGTCCGTGGGGATGGGACATTACCGGTCTACGACTCCCTCGAACTTACCACCATCGAAGGGACACCTCGGATGCTACTGCGCCAGCGAGTCACTACTTTCCTCTGCTTCGCTCTGCTAATCGGGACCGCAACGGCGGCGTCCGCCGCCACCGGTGTTCCTGAGGGCTACCAACTTGTCTACGAGCAAGACTTTGAAGAGGCATCGGCAACCAACGATTTTCGCTTTACCGATCCGCGCGCTTGGCGATTGGCTCAGCACGATGGTTCGGGGGTGTTGGAGCTCTACGGCCTAAGCGGATACGAGCCGCTGCACCAATCGCCACGCAACATCGCCGCCATCAACACCGCTCGGTTCGGCGATTTCATCCTTGAAGTCGACCTGCTCCAAACGGGCAGAGACTATGGCCATCGGGACATGTGCCTCTTCTTCGGACTCGTCGATCCGTCGCACTATTACTACAGCCACATCGCCACGAAGACCGACGCCCACGCCCACAACCTGTTCATCGTCAACAACAAGCCGCGAACCAAGATATCGACCTCCACCACGAGCGGGGCCGACTGGGGCCAAAAACAGTGGCACTCTGTTCGTGTCGAACGGGACGCCAGGGTGGGAACGATTGCCGTCTACTACGACGACATGACCAAGCCGATCATGACGGCCGACGACAAGACCTTCGGCAACGGGCAGATCGGGTTTGGCTCGTTCGACGACACCGGGATGATCGACAACATCAAAATTTGGTCGAACAAAACCAATAGAGACTTTTCTCCCAAACTCTACGCGGCCAAACCAATCGGCCAAGTCGAGCCCGTACCGAATGTCGACGCCGAGGGGTTCGTGTCACTGTTCGATGGCCAAACGCTCGATGGCTGGAAAGTCGTCAATGGAAAAATGAAGTACCGAGTCGAGGAAGGATGCGTCGTCGGCACCTGCGTGCCAGGCGAGTCGAACGGCTTCCTGCGAACCGAGAAGACGTTTGACAACTTCGTCTTCACGGTCGAGGCGAAATACGACCTGTTTGGCAATAGCGGCATCCAGTTTCGGTCGAACCAGCAGGAGGGTGATGGACGCGTCTTTGGCTACCAGTGCGAAATCGATCCGAGCGACCGTTCCTATTCTGCGGGAATCTATGACGAGTCGCGTCGCGGTTGGCTCTTTCCTCTTTTCGGACCGGCCAACAAAGAGGCACGAGGCGCCTTCAAGAAAGACGAGTGGAATACCTTCGTCATCAAGGCGCAAGATCGGAGATTGCAGACCTGGCTCAACGGTGTGCCGTGCAGCGACTACACCGACACCGATCCGGACGACTTCACGCCGAGCGGGTTCATCGCCCTGCAGGTCCATAGCGGGCGAGAAGGCCAAATCCGCTGGCGGAACATCCAGATCAAGCCGCTACCCGCTGGCGAGCTACTCCCCTAGTCGGCGGTTTTTTTCTGCGATGGCTCCGCGCAGAAGCCGGGTAACCGTTCACAAAATCCAAGGCAGGGAAAGCCACGAATCGGACGAATCGACACGACTAGAGCAGTGATCACTCGGATGTTCCGCCAAGGCAATCGTTGGACGCTGAAATAGCAGCGCCGTGACCGGAACATGCGTGTGCGGCTCGCACTAATCGACGCTAATTTGATTAGCAAAAATTAGTGTTCCTCTCCTTGGCTCCTCCGGCGAGAAGTCTCGATGCAACGAATTGTCTGGAACTGCCCCCCATCTATCTGCGTCTATCAGCGCTTATCTGCGGCCATTCCTTCGATTCGTGGTTCCCTCGCTTCCGACTCGTGAACGGTTACGAAGCCGGAGGCTATGTTTCCCCGATGTCTTCGTTCCAAAGCTCCGGGTGCTGTTGGATAAACTGCTTCATCAGCGACCTGCACTCGGGATGGTCGACGACTTCGAGTTCGACGCCATGCTGGCGGACGTACGCCTCGGGGCCTTGGAAGGTTTGGCTCTCGCCGACGACCACCTTGGGGATGCCGTAAAGCAGCACCGCTCCGCTGCACATGTCGCAGGGCGAGAGCGTGGAATAGAGGACGCTCCGGCGGTAGTCGGCCGGCGCAAGGCGACCGGCATTTTCGAGACAGTCGATTTCAGCATGCAAGGTGGCGCTCTCCCGCTGAACGCGGCGATTGTGGCCCCGCCCGACAATCTGGCCATCGACGACGAGCACCGAGCCAATCGGAATGCCTCCTTCGGCAAGGCCTTGCCGGGCTTCGGCTACTGCGGCTTCAAGAAACGGGTCGTGACGCATGGGAGAGGCTTTCCGCTGGAGGTTCACGATGGGGTGGAAAGGGACGTGTCGTGGAAAGGGACGCAACATTGCCCCCGCGAAGACGCAAGCGGTGGGGCGTTTATCCTCGCCAGCTGGCGGCTTCTTCTCCGTCGAGGCGGAGTGTGAGGCATTTGGCGCTGCCGCCCGCTTTGACGAATTCGTCGAGTGGCGTCGCGGTCGGTTCGTAACCGCGCGAAGTGAGCTCGCCGTGGAGTTGGGGACAGCCGGCGTTGGTGACGACCTTTCGTCCGACCACCACGGCGTTGCAGGCGAATCGCTCCGCTTCGATTTGCTCGACGGCAATCAAGTGCGGGATCGCCGCCTCGATCACTTGGCGGCCATAGTCGTCAAACGCCGGTGGGTACCAAATCGCCTCCTCCGTGGTGAGAGGGCAGAAGCAGGTGTCGATGTGGTAGTAGCGGGTATCGACCAGCTCGACCGGGAGGACTCGGACACCGAGCATTGCGCCAATCTGCTGATGGCACGTCGCGTCACTGCGCATTCGGTAACCGGCAAAGAGGGTATCGCCGCAGAAGAGCGCGTCGCCCGCCCCTTCGAAATCTTGCCCGTCGTCAAAGTCCACGATCTCAAAACCCTTCTCCTCCAACCATCGGCGGTTGTGAGGCGACTCGCCTTGTCGCTGCGCATGCCGAAAACGCGAGAGAATCGCTCGACGTTTGTAGATCAACCCCGCGTTGGCGGTGAAGACCAAATCAGGCAACCCCTCGACCGGCGGGAGCAGCTCCACCTCGGCACCCAATGCAAGCAGCAAGTCATGCAGCCCATTCCACTGCGACATCGCCTGCGCAGGGTCGACGGCCACCTGGACATTCATCCAAGGATTGATTTCGTACTCGATCCCAAAAAAATCGGGCCGACACATTAAGATTCGAGGCATGGCGAACGGATGAGGGGGAAAGGGGAAGGATAGCCGACGAGCTACGCCTCGTCGGACGCAGCGTTGTAGTTCCTCAGCGCTCCAGGTCATCCAACTCCGAAAGCAACGAGCGCAAGAAGGGCTCTACATCGGTCACCAATCCGACTGTCTGGAAACTGCCGCGATCCAAAAGCTTGATGACGGTCGAGGGGTTGATATCGACGCAGACAACCTTGACCCACGCCGGGAGCACATTGCCAACCGCGACGGAGTGGAGTGTCGTAGCGATGGTCAGACAAAAGGTGATGTCGCGGATCGCTTCGCGCATTTGCTGCTGCGCGCGGGCCATGTCGGTTTCGACGTCGGGTAGGGGGCCGTCGTCGCGGATGCTGCCGGCGAGCAGGAACTCGACGTCCTGCTTCACGCAGTCGTACATGATGCCGCTCTTTAGCCAGCCCGACTCAACCGCTGCACGAATCGAACCGGCGCGGCGAACCCGGTTGATCGCCCGCAAGTGGTGCTCATGCCCTGCCTCGGCCAGTCTGGCGTCGCTCAGGTGGACTCCCAAACTTGTGCCGAAGAGCGCCTGCTCGATATCGTGGGTCGCCAGCGCGTTGCCGGCAAACAGTTTGTCGACGTAGCCTCGGCGGATCAGTTCGCTCAGCAGTGGTCCGCTGCCCGTATGCACGATGGCCGGCCCTCCCACCACGAGACTTTTTCCCTCGCCGCTACGGTTTTGGAACAGTTCACTCGCGATTTCTTGGACCACCACGCGCTTCGGCTTTTCGGTCGAAACCGAGCTGTTCATGAAGGCGAAGGCGCTGCCGGTGTCGGCTCGTTCGAGCGGGAAGACGCGGACGCCGGCATGGCCGACGACGACTTTCATGCCGCGCCGTACGTCGGCCATCGGCAAGCAGGTTGCCCGCCCGGTCGATTCGTCGTAAACGATTCCGCAGTCCATCTCTTGGTGGTCGACGCCGACCCAATTGCCGTCGAGACGAATCTCGGTCCGCTGATTGGTGGAACTATAGAATCCCTCCGGGAGCGCCCCATCGAGGTCGGCATCGACCATCACGCAGTCTTGCCCCTTGGTGGGTACGGCACCATGGTCACCGATCTGGGCAAGGAGGGCGTCGAGATTTTCCTGCGTGGGGGCGGAGACCTTCAGCAGGGCGAAGCTAGGATCCTGCCGCCCGTTGCCGATGGCAATCTCCTGAATTTCGTACTCCCCGCCGCCGGAATGGATGGCATCGAGCACTTTGGGAAGCAACAGGCTGTCGATGATGTGGCCGCGAAGCTCCACTTCTTCCATCGGATCGGGCGTCGGGGGCGGATCGGGTCGCGTCGAGGGCGATGTTGGCTTCATGGGGGGGGTCCTGGGGGGAGGGCAGGCCATGGTGAGCCTTTTGCGAATTCAGGCAACTACCTATACTGTCTGGTATTCTGACTGGTCGGAAAAGAGTGGTCTCGGCGAATGCTGCCTCACTCAATCTACCGCAAAATAGCCTATCTTCCCTCGGAAACGACCCACGAATGGCAACTGAAAAAAAAATCGATCCTTGGGCCGACCTGATTGGCGACTTGGGAATTGACACGCCGGGCCAGAAGACTCCGCAAGCGGGATCTCAAGAATCTCGACCAGAATCCGAACCGGCGCCGCCCGTTCCCCCACCTTCTGCTCCGCCCGCGGCGTCTCCCCCCCCGGTAAAAGGATCGGAAAAAAGTAGTTGGGGGGCATTGGCTGGCGAATTGGGGCTTGAAGTAGAAAAACCAGTATCGGCTGCCCCCCCCAAGGCGACCCCAGCCCCGGCCCCGGCATCCCGGCAACAGGCGCCCCGGCAAGAGGCGTCCCAGCGATCGTCCTCCTCCCCCCCAAAGCCCCAAAAAAACCAGCCCCAAAAAGCCCAGCCAAAAACAGCCAACCGGGACTCAGCCAGGCGCGACGTCGATAGCCGCCGAACCGAGAAGCGAGTCCAAAGAGCGACGGAAAGAGAGGAGCCAGCTCGACCCGCGGTCCCGCGAACGGAATCGAAGCCGACAAGCGAGCCGGTCGCCAAAGAGGCCTCTCCGCTTCCGACAGAGTCCCTCCAAGCGGCGCCTCCCCAAGCGGCAGAGGAACCGAAGGTGCCGGCTGGGTTTGGTGTTGGCGCACTGGCCCTTCCCGATTGGTTCCCGTTCGGTGGCAAGAAAAAACGGAAGCCAGCCGAAGAAGTCGCTCTACCAGCCGAACCGCCTGAGGCAACCCCTCAAGAGTCGCCCAACAGCGACGAACTGGCACGGACCACCCCATCCGAAGAATCGCCCCTAGTCTCCTCGGGCGAAGCGGGCGACGGCGCGACGGGCAACGGCGCGACGGGCGAACAAGAGGCAACAGGGGAAGACCGACCACCTGGAAAGCGGCGGCGGCGCGGGCGGCGGCGCGGAGGTCGAGGTCGATCGCGGCGGTCGAGTGAGAATGCGGGCGAATCTGCAAGCGAAGGCGAAGGCGAAGAAGCCGCGGTTCAAGCGACGCAAGGCGATGGCGATGCAAGAGATGCAAGGCAAGTCGCCAGCTTCGATAGCGCGCAGCGGGAGGAGGAAGCCGCGGAAGTTGTAGAGTCCGCAGAGGCTGAGTCGGACGATGGCGAAACCAAATCGATCTCCCACAAAAATATTACTTCTTGGGGCGACGCGATCGGCGTGGTGGTCGATGCCAACATCGCGGCACGCGGACAGCGGAAACAGTCTTATCGTGGCGGTGGACGAGGCGGATCGTCCCGTGGGGGCCGATCTCGGGGTCGCCGGGGTGGAAGAAGCGAAAGCTGACGGCTGACGCAGCCGGACGTTGAGAAGAGACCCGCCGGGGCCATTCATGCGTCCCTTTCTGCAGAGCGGTAGCAGCCCCCTAGCCCCGACCAAGCTTGGTCGAGGCTACGCAAGCTTGCTCCTTCTTCCCGCTCCGACCGGTTCCCTTTTTTCTAAGCCCTCGTGGTGCCTTTCCTTTTCAACGAATCGATAGCAGTCCACTCAGGTGGGGGGGCTCGGCCGTTGTCAGTGGTTTCTTTCGGCAGGTATTCACAACTGTCTACGCCACGCAGCCTGAGGCATTCTTCGTTGAAATAAGGGAGCGAATTTCGTTTTATGCGGAATTCGTGAGATATCTCTGTTGCCGCATCCTCCCTTCGACCCAATACTTGAAGGGAGAACCGAGGTGCGACTTTGCTTGGGCATGGATCGCCCCAGCTGATGCGAGTCGCGGCCTGGAACCTTCTGCCGGGCCGGCCGCCGCCACCTTCCTCTCGCCGCTCTTTGCCAACCTCGCCCTCAGGCAGGCGATTCCGAAGCAACGGCACGCGACTTCCCACCGTGGGAAGTTCCCGTTGTCGAAGTCTTTCTGAAATCGAGTGCCCAAGGTTCTGTTGCCTGCTCGAAGTAGGGAAACTTTTTCTCTCGCTGGGTCGACCGTCTATCCCCCGCACCGTTTTCCACGAGCCAGGGCGGCACCCTGTCGCGCCCCACGACACTGCCGCGTGCTCGGATCGCACGACGCGTTGCTGTTCGCATCCGAAGGAACCGAGGACGAGCCGGCAACGATCGACGAGCTACGTTGCCGTCGCCGTGCGACGAGCGGAAGCCGATCTAGCCAAGAAGGAGTATCGACGATGAACGACGGACGCAGCATTATCGACCTCGTGGCTCAAAGCCAAGATCGCGAGCAATTCCGACGCAAACATTGGGTCGGTACCTTCGAGCAGTACCTGGAGCTCGTGCGCAAAAACCCCCTCATCACTCGCACCGCCTACCAGCGGCTCTACGACATGATCTTGTCGTATGGTGTCGAGGTCGTCGAGTCGGGGCGAGAGAAAACCAAGCACTACCAGTTTTTCAACGATCCCGACAACGGTGGGAAGGATGCCGTGTTTGGCCTCCGCAACTCCCTCTCGAGTCTGGTCAACGCACTCCAAAGCGCTGCGGCCGGGTATGGCATCGAACGCCGCGTGCTGTTGCTTCACGGCCCGGTCGGCAGCAGCAAGAGCACGATCGCCCGGCTTCTCAAGAAGGGGCTCGAACATTACTCGACGACCGACGACGGTGCGCTTTACACGCTTGGTTGGGTAAGCGAGGACGATCCCGACGTGATCGACTGGTGCCCGATGAACGAGGAACCGCTGCATCTCGTCCCGCAGCGATTCCGTGCCGACGTCGAAGATCGCCTCAGCGAAGGGTGTGGCGAAGACGATTTTCAGGTCAAGATCGAAGGGGCGCTCGACCCCTACTGCCGATTCGTCTACCAAGATCGGCTCAAAGCGTACGACGGCGATTGGACCCGCGTTGTCCAGGATATTCGCGTCAAACGGGTCATCCTGAGCGAGAAAGACCGCATCGGCATCGGCACCTTCCAGCCGAAGGACGAGAAAAACCAAGACGCCACCGAACTGACGGGCGACATCAACTATCGGAAGATCGCCCAGTATGGCAGCGATAGCGATCCGCGTGCCTTTAACTTCGATGGCGAATTCAACATCGCCAATCGTGGCATGATCGAATTTGTCGAAGTGCTGAAACTCGACGTGGCATTTCTCTACGACCTTTTGGGGGCGAGCCAAGAGCATCGCATCAAGCCGAAGAAATTTGCACAGACCGACATCGACGAGGTCATCCTCGGCCACACCAACGAGCCGGAATACAAGCGTCTGCAAAGCAATGAGTTCATGGAAGCGCTTCGCGACAGGACCGTGAAGATCGACATCCCGTACGTGACGATCCTCGACAACGAAATAAAAATTTACGAGAAGGACTACAACAGCAAGTCGGTCCGAGGCAAGCACATCGCCCCCCATACGATCGAGATGGCCGCCATGTGGGCCGTCCTCACCCGACTGGAAGAGCCCAAACATGCGGGACTCACGCGATTGCAAAAGCTCAAGCTTTACAACGGCAAGACGCTCCCGGGGTTTACCGAGGACAACATCAAGGAATTGCGCGACCAGACGACCACCGAGGGGATGATCGGCATCTCCCCCCGTTACGTGCAAGACAAAATTTCCAACGCACTGGTTGCCCATCCCGACGCGAAGAGCATCAACCCGTTCATGGTGCTTAACGAACTCGAATCGGGCCTCAAACACCATAGCCTGATTAACAGCGACGATATCAAGCAGGAATATCGCGAGCTGCTCTCGGTCGTGAAGGAAGAGTACGAAAACATCGTGAAGAACGAAGTCCAGCGAGCCATCGCCGCCGACGAAGAGGCTCTCGCTCGTCTCTGCGGTAACTACATGGACAACGTGAAGGCTTACACCCAAAAAGAAAAGGTCAAGAACGCCTTCACCGGTCAAAACGAAGACCCGGACGAGCGCCTGATGCGCAGCATCGAGGAGAAGATCGACATTCCCGACAGTCGCAAGGATGACTTCCGACGCGAGATCATGAATTACATTGGCGCGTTGATGATCGACGGTAAGAAATTTGACTACAAGTCGAACGAGCGTCTCTGCAAGGCGCTCGAGCTCAAGTTGTTTGAGGACCAAAAGGACTCGATCAAGCTGACGAGCCTCGTCTCCAACGTCATCGACGCCGACACGCAAAAGAAAATCGACGTGGTCAAGGCGAGACTCATCCGCAATCATGGCTACGACGACGAAAGTGCCACCGACGTGCTGAACTACGTGGCAAGTATTTTCGCACGCGGCGACGCGAAAGAAGAATAGCAGAAAAGAACGATAAACGATGAATGAATCGATTGTTGCTTGCAGTTCATCGTTCATCGCTAATCGTTTATCGGTGCCAACCATGACTCTAAAAATCGAACGCGACCAGCGACGCTTTCAGCAGATTGTGCGAGGGAAAGTGCGCGCGAATCTTCGGAAGTACATTTCGCATGGCGAGATGATTGGTCGCAAAAATAAGGAGCTGGTGAGCATTCCCGTGCCGCAGCTCGACGTGCCGCGATTTCGCTTTGGCGACAATGGCAACGGCGGGGTTGGGCAGGGCGAGGGGGAGGAGGGAACGCCCGTTGGAAAGGGAGGGCAGCAGCGACCGGGAGGGCAGGGCGAGGCAGGATGCGACCCGGGTGATGGCCACCTGATGGAAGTCGACATGACCCTCGAAGAGCTGGCCGACCTCCTGGGCGACGAACTCGAACTCCCCCGCATCGAGCCCAAGGGCAACGCACAGATGACCCAAGAAAAAGCCAAGTACAACAGCATCCGCTCCACCGGCCCCGAGGCACTCCGCCACAAAAAACGAACTTACCTCAAGGCGCTCCGCCGGCAGATTAGCACCGGCGTCTACGAACCAGCGAATCCGAGGGTCGTGCCGATCAAGCAGGATCAGCAGTACCGTTCCTGGAACACGATCGACAAGCCGGAAGTCAACGCGGCAGTCCTCTACATGATGGATGTTTCTGGTTCGATGACTGACGAGCAGAAGCAAATCGTCCGGACCGCCGCCTTTTGGATCGATACCTGGCTCAGCCGGCAGTACGACGGGATCGAGACGCGCTACATCATCCACGACGCGGCTGCAAAGGAAGTCGACGAGCAGACCTTTTACCACACGCGGGAGAGTGGCGGCACGCGGATTAGCTCCGCCTACAAAGTCTGTGCGCAGCTCTTCGAGAACGAACTCCCGCCGTCGGACTGGAATCTTTATTGCTTCCAATTCTCCGATGGCGACAACTGGGGCGAAGACAACGACCAGGCGTTCGAGATCCTCAAGGAACAAATTTTGCCCCATGTGAATCTCTATTGTTACGGGCAAGTCGAGAGCCCCTATGGAAGCGGCGAGTACTTGGGCCATCTCGAAGGCCGATTCGGCGATCGCTACGAGGCACTCATCACCGCCGAGCTAGAAGACAACGACGCGATTTACGACGCGATCAAGACCTTCCTCGGAACCGGAAGGTAGAGGGAGCGTCGAACGCCTGACCACGAACCACATGCCATGCTCGAAATCGAACCACTTCCGAAAGAAATTTCCGATATTCAGGTCGAGATGGAGGGGTACGCGCGCGGGCATGGGCTCGATTTTTTTCCGACGATTTTTGAGTTGATCGACGCTGACCAGCTTAACGCGATCGCAGCGCGGGGCGGTTTTCCGGTTCGCTACCCACACTGGCGATTTGGGATGGAGTACGAGTCGCTCTCGAAAGGGTACAGCTACGGCCTGCAAAAAATCTACGAGATGGTGATCAACAACGATCCCTGCTACGCCTACTTGATGCGATCCAATGGGCTGATCGATCAGAAGCTGGTGATTGCCCATGTCTATGGTCACAGCGATTTTTTCAAGAACAACTTCTGGTTCAGCAAAACGAACCGCAAGATGATGGATGGGATGGCCAACCATGGTGCGAGGATTCGTCGGTACATGGACGAGGTGGGGGGCGAAGAAGTCGAAGAGTTCATCGATGCGGTATCGAGCATCGACGACCTGATCGATATCCATTCGCCCTTTATCAAACGCCGGGAAGATCGAAGCCGCTACAGTTTTGAGGAAAAAGAGAAGCAAGAGACCCGACCCGCAAAGTTCCCTGCGAAGGACTACATGGATGCGTTCATCAACCCGCCCGGCGCGATCGGCACGAAAAAAGAGGACGAGGAAGAGTCGCCCCGCCAGGTGCCCGAGCATCCGGAGCAAGATGTCATGCTCTTCTTGCTCGAGCGCGCGCCGCTCAGCGCATGGCAAGCCGATGTGCTGGCGATGCTCCGCGACGAAGCGTATTACTTCGCGCCGCAGGGGCAGACAAAAATCATGAACGAAGGTTGGGCCAGTTACTGGCACTCGACCCTTATGACGCGGCAGGGGCTCGCGCCGGGCGACCTCATCCACTACTGCGACCACCACAGCGGCACCCTGGCGATGAGCCCGGCCAAGCTCAACCCCTACAAGGTCGGCATCGAGCTGTTTCGCGACATCGAGAGCCGTTGGAATCGAGGGGCGTTTGGCCAAGACTACGACGACTGCGACGACCGCCAAGAACGCCGCGATTGGGACAAGCAGACAGGCCTTGGCAAAGAGAAGATTTTCGAGGTTCGCAAAGTCCACAACGACCTGACCTTCATCGACACGTTCCTCACACTCGACTTTGTCCGCGAGCATAAGATGTTTCGGTTTGGCTACAACGAGCATACCGAGTACTACGAAATCGAAAGTCGAGAGTTCCCCAAGGTCAAGCAGCAGTTGCTCACAAGCCTCACCAACATGGGCCGACCAAAAATTGTCGTGGAGGAGGGCAACTACCGTAATCGAGGCGAGCTCTACCTCAAACACCACTACACCGGCGTGGAACTCGACCTCGACTACGCCCGCGACACGCTCGTGAACCTCGAAAAACTTTGGCAACGCCCCGTGCATATCGAAACCATCCTGGAAGAGAGAGCGGCCGTTGTCTCGTTCGACGGCGACGACCAAAAAATCGACTGGGGCGAACCGGTCGAAGTAAACGGCATCGATAGTTTAGGGTTACCCAACGGAGGAGCGTCATAGGCTGAACGCTTGCAGAAATGTCTTTATCCCAACAACTCGAACAACAAATCAGGGCTACCATTGGTGGGCCGGTGGATTTGGCGGCGCGCGACGGAGAGGATCATCTCGTCTGCGAATTGACCGAGCTAGGCAGCCTTGGCGTGTCGGTACAGCGGCTCGAGCTTCGGACGCCCAAGCTGGCGAACCTCTCTTCGGACAGTCTCCGCAAAGTGGCGGACGATTTGGCGGGGCGGGTCAGCTACCTGCTCGAAGCCATTACCCCGATCGAAGTCGACGAGGAGCAATGCACGGTGCAGATGCGCAGCACGCCGCCGTACCGTGCGGAGAACGCGACAAGCTACTACGAGATACTCGTGGCCGCCGGCGCGATCGGGCTCATGCGTTACAAAAAAGGCCGCAGCGAGGCGCGACATGCCGAGCCGTTTGCCATCACGCGCGAAGTGCTCTACCGATTGGTGAACGATTTCGTCGGGGCAGCGAAGAGTGCGATGGCCCAAGATTAGAGCGTGATCACTCGGATGTTCCGCTAAGGCAATCGTTGGACGCTGAAATAGCAGCGCCGTGACCGGAACATGCGTGTGCGGCTCGCACTAACGGATCCCGTCCGTCGTTCTTCCGCTGCTTCGTAGGGAATTCAGTTGTTCCAGCATGGTCGCCTGCTGCTTGATTCGGTCGTGCTTCTACTGAATATCGAACAACCCGTGTTGGTGTAGGGTCACTTCCCTGCTTGCGAGTTGGTTTCACCCTTGCTCGCTAGAAAATACCCGACAGGACGAAGGGGAAATACCTGGAAATACCTAGACGCTTCGGGGGGATGAATAGAGGAAGCTGGTGTATCCTTAACGGTGTACCTTTAACTGTGCACTCTCGGCAGTTCTTCGCCGATGCCGATGATTGCCGCCTCCTGGGTGGACAATTCTTCGAGGCGACTCACCACCTCCTGATCGTCGCCAAAATGGGTAGCGAGCCGGGTGTAGACGGCATGGTGCCGGGCTTCCGACTCGAAGAGACTGCGATAGAAATCGGCCAGCTCCTGTTCGTCGCCTCGCGCGTCCAAATGGTCGGCCAAGACTTGAAACCGCTCACAACTTCGTGCCTCGATCAGCCCCGCGATGAGCAGCCGGTCGATCGCCCGCTCCGGTTCGCCCTTTCGCACGAGGTCGTTAAGCTGCCGGCCGTAGGTCGAGGGTTTGAGCCGGCGAAAGGGGACGCCTCGTTTTTCGAGAAGGCCAAGAACCAGGTGGAAATGCTCCAGTTCTTCGTTGACGATCAACGTCATCTCGCGGCAGAGTTCGGCATCTTCGACGTAAGCAAAAATCAAATTGAGCGCCGTGCCGGCCGCCTTCTTTTCGCAATGGGCATGGTCGATTAAAATATCGTCGAGCGACGCATCGACCTGCGCCAGCCATCGCTCGGAAGTGGTGGATTGGAGGTGGAGCATGGGGCCATTCAAGGTGTGCAGGGACTCAAAACGCGAGGGGACTCTGCCACGCAGCCCTCTCTCTCAGCTTCTGGCCCTCCGCTCACGCGCCGCCGTCCGGCGCACCAAGTCGATGAGCCCTTGCGGTGCGAGTCGTTTGAGCCACCAATAGAGTTTACTCCGCCGGCCGACCACGGCAAAGAGCCTTCCGCGTTCGGCTGCCGTCAGCGCGGAATTGGCCACCATTTCAGGAGTGATCGCCGACCGCTCCACGAACTTTTCACAAAGAACTTTATGTTCTTCCTCGCGAAAGGTGGCGCGCTCGAAGAGTCGCGTCGGTGTGACACCAGGCAAGACAACCGTCGCTACGAGACCATGCGGGGCCCATTCGCTGCGCAGCGTTTCGGTCAGGGCCACCAAACCAGCTTTGCTTGCGTTGTAGGCGGCAAACTCGGGTGGCGAAACGACCGCGAAGATCGAGGCGATGTTGATAACGCCCCTAGGAGAAGGCAAACGTTCTTGGGTGCCCCCTTCTTGAAGCCACAGCGCCATCGCCCGGCAACCATACATGGCCCCCAGCAGATTCACCTCGATGATCCGCCGAAGGTCATCCGACTCACATTGGTCGATTGCACCGCTAAGCAGATTGCCGGCACAGTTCACGAGCAAATCGAGCCGCGGCCAACTTTGCTTCCGTAAAAGAGTGAATTGCTCCCACGCTTGCGAATCGGAAACATCGAACGGGTGGGAGGATGCAACACCACCGAGGCAATCGATCTCGCCCACGACCGCGGAGGCCGACTCGCCATCCCGATCGACCACGGCGACGGCCCATCCCCGTTCTGCCAGCGCAAGACAAAACGCCCGCCCAATTCCCGAGCCTCCACCGGTGACGATTGCGTAGCCTGTTGGTTGCATGGTCCCTCCTCTCTTCGCTCAAGACCAGCCAGCCTCTCCTGGCTCAAGAATAGTCGTTGAATTCCTATCCGAAGTCTGCTCTTATTGTATCGAGACACCCTGCGCGCAATAAGCCACCCAGTCGACCGTTGCCCTGATGATCCATGCCACTCCTCCGAAACGCCCCTCGATGGATAGAACTGCTGAAAATGGCGTCGCGACGCCATCCACCCGTCGCCATCATTGCCCGCCTAACAAAGCATGTTGCGCCGATGCGAGGTGGAGTCAGCCAAGCCAATTTGTCCACGGTTCCAAGAAAAACGTCGAATTCGTGACAAAAACCAGAGCGAGATATCGAGGATTCTCGGCGAATCGGAGCCTTCGAGCCTCTCGTTTGTCCGTTTTGGCGCAGTGGCCCGTAACCTAAACGCCCCAAGGGAACCGTTCACCGCCGGAAGAAGCAACCACGAATCGAACGAATCGTTGACGATCGATCGATGAAGGGCGGCTGGCTTCCAGAGCGGCGGCCGTGGGGGAGTCGCTCGTGTGGCGTTGCCCCTGTTAGAATTCGGATTTGAAAATGCTCGATCTTTCCAACGTGGCGGTCGTAATCCCAACCCTCAACGAAGAACAATCGTTGCCGCTGGTGCTGCGCGATTTGCCAACGGTTGGTCGAGTGGTTGTCGTCGATAACGGATCGACCGACCGCTCGGCAGAGGTAGCACGGCAAGCGGGAGCGGTCGTCGTCACGGAGCCCCGCCGCGGTTACGGCTCGGCATGCCTTGCGGGATTGGAATACTTGCGGGCCAACGATCCGCCCGCAGTGGTCGTTTTCCTCGACGCCGACTACAGTGACTACCCGGAGGAACTGGTAGAGATTGTCGCCCCGATCGCTGCGGGTAAGGCCGACTTTGTCCTTGGTTCAAGGCTGACCGGCGAGCGAGAGCGCGGAGCGATGCCGCCTCAGAGCATTTGGGGCAACCACCTTGCCTGTTGGCTGATGCGAATCTTCTGGCGGGCCCGTTACACCGACCTGGGACCCTTTCGCGCGATCGACTGGGAGGCCCTCGAATCGCTCGGCATGAGCGACCGCGACTTTGGATGGACGATCGAGATGCAAATCAAAGCAGCGGAGCAAAGGCTGCGGACGCTGGAAGTGCCTGTCGCTTACCGCCGGCGAGTCGGGAAAAGCAAAATTAGTGGCACCTTCGTCGGCTCCCTGAAAGCAGGAACCAAAATCTTGTGGACGTTGGCCAAGTACGCCGTTGGTTCTCGTAGGCGTAAGGCAAATCGGCAGGCGAACGACGCGCGATTCGATCACGAAGAGGCAGCAACGTGAAGAACGTGAACCGAGTCGATTCAAATTCCCACGGGGAGAAATGGTGCGCCTTGTGGCTGCTCGCCCACGTGAGCGCCGCGATTTACCTCGCACTGACGCTGCTCGGGCCGCGGTATCGACTGGGCATCGATCATGTCGATCGGCCCCTCTTGCTGGTCCTCGGCTTGTTCTCGGCAGCTTTTTTTCTGTACTTGCTTGCGCTGGCGATCGCCGTGCGACTGCCCGATTCCAAGCAGCTTGGCTGGTGGATATTCGGAACGAGCGTTGCATTTCGAGCGCTACTGTTGCCAAGCCCACCGTTTATGGAAATCGATCTTTACCGTTACGCCTGGGATGGCGTGGTCGCGGTCGAAGGGGAGAGTCCGTTTCGCTATTCGCCGCTGCAAGTCAACCTAGCAGCAAGCAAGCTGGAATTCGACATGCCTGTCGACGATCCGTCGCTGGCAAAACTCGCCGCAGTCGTTCGCTCCGATGCGGGCATCGCCCAGGTACTTGATACGGTTCATTTTTCCGAACTGCGGACGGTCTATCCGCCCGTGAGCCAAATGGTTTTTCAAGCAACGGCTTGCTTGACTCCCGACGGCGTGAGTGCCGACCGGCGCGTGCTGCTGATAAAAGTGGCGATGGTGCTCTTCGATCTGGCGACGCTGGCCATGGTGATTGGACTGTTGCGTTTGACAGGCCGGCCCATCGGTTGGGCGCTCGTGTATGGCTGGTGCCCGCTCGTTCTGAAGGAGTTTGCCAACAGTGGCCACCTCGACACGATCACCATCGCGCTGACGATCGCGGCAATCTTCGCGGCCGGCATCGGGCTGCGTCAGGAGAAGCGACGTCGTCGCTGGGCACTGGCAAGTGGCGCACTGCTGGCGCTGGCCGTCGGGGCCAAGCTCTATCCCTTCGTGCTGGCCCCTTGGCTCGTCTTTACGTGGTGGAGACGTGGAAGCGCGAAGCTGGGGCTGGCCACCGGCATGGTACTGGTCGCGGGCAGCCTGCTTTGCCTAAGGCCCATGCATCACTTCGAGCCGCAGCCACGGCCTGCGCCAGTCGTCGCGTCCCACGCAGACGACTTGTCCCCGCCACCTCAGCTCGAGGCCGATGCGGTGCTACAGACGCAGCTTGAAGGGGCCACGGCCCATAACAACGGACTGCTCGCCTTCTTTCAGCGGTGGGAGATGAACGATCTCTTCTTTGCGGTCGTCGTCGAAAACTTAAGGCCCCAGGCGGAGGTCAAGCCGAAGCGGCGGCCATGGTTTACCGTGGTGCCCGATGCGTGGTCGGAAAGTATGGTCCACCGTTGGGCAACTTGGGTCGACCACCGAGTCGAAGCTGCGGGCATCGCGCACTGGGAAAAGCTGGCCAACAACCACCCGCGTGCGTCGTTCCTGCTGGCGCGTCTACTAACGGGCCTTGCCTTCCTCGCCATCGCCCTTGTCCTCGGGTGGCGGGCGTCGAATAAGCGGGTGACGATGGATCGCTGGCTCGAAGCGGCCCTGCTCACACTCGCTTGGTTTTGGTTACTCTCCCCAACGCAAAATCCGTGGTACTGGTGCTGGGTTGTGCCACTGCTACCGTTCGCTCGCGGGCGGGCCTGGCTCGTGGTGAGCGGCCTCGTGATGGCGTACTACCTGCGGTTCTGGCTCAAGGCGCACTACGACTCGCCCCCACTACTTGGCACACCCTACGATGGGGTTCATTTTTTCCACTACGTCGTGGTGGCTTGGGAACACGGGATTTATCTGCTGTGGCTAATGGTGGCTTGGTGCTGGCGCCAAACATCCTGGCGACCAACCAAACCAGGAAAAGAAACACCGTAACCACCCACGGAGTCCAAGGCAAGAAAACCACGGATTCGTAAAATTCGTGGTTGCTATTTTGGGCCCTGAACGGTTACGAAATCGGAAGGTGGGAGGCGCACCGTGCGATACTTCACAGACGATAAAACACCCAGGGGCGACAATACGGTCGAGCAGTGAAGTAGATTCTCCCTACCGCGAAACCGGATGGCTGGCGGCGCCCCTAACCCCCACTCAGCCTCGTCGGCTTTGGCCCATGAGGCGAGGCCACCAGTCATCCGGCGCGGTTTTTTTTACTCATCTTTTCCTTGAAACGAGGTAGTGGCAATGGCGTCTATTCAGCAGCAAACATGGGGACGAGAGCCATCGTGGGGGCGGCGATTACCGAGGATCGGTTTTTTTGCCTTGGCTGCGGGCATCCTCTTGGTTTCAGCCGCAGGGGATGCGATGGCGCAGAGCGGTAGCTCAATGCAGCCTCGCCCCGTTCCACCCTCTCGCTATGCTCCGCCCGCACCCACTCGCCCCGCACCCACTCGCCCTGCACCCACTCGCCCTGCACCGGCCGCCAGTGGTTCGGGCGGCAGCCAGGCGATCGAAAACGGCTCCTCCCCCGCCCGTTCTTCGGAAATGGCCAGTTCCTCGAAAATGAAAGGGGAGCACAAGTTGCCCGTCGCGCTGCAAGGTTTCTGCCCCGTCTGCCTGATGGACATGCGCCAGTGGGTGAACGGGAATCCCTCTTTCGCTGCGAATTACGACGGCAAAACCTACCTCTTCCCTGAGCAAAAACAGTTGGACGCCTTCCGGAAAAATCCGGTGCAATACGTCCCGCAACTGGGCGGCGATTGCCTGGTTCACTTTGCTCAGACGGGCCAGCGCGTGCCGGGTGATTTGAGGCTCGGAGCGGTCCACAACCATCGGCTCGTCTTCTTTTCTAACGAGCAACATCGAAAAGCCTTCCATGCCAACCCATCGGCCTACGCCAATGCGGACTTGGTACTTGGTGGCGAGTGCGTCGTCTGCCGCGTGGATGGAAACATGCAAACGCAGGGGCAGAAGCATCTCACCCTGTTGCACCATGGCCGGCGCTATCAGTTCGCCGAGGGCAAACACCAGAGCACCTTTGCCGCTGCGCCCGATCGCTATGCAGGTGTCGCAGAAAGCTCCCCCGCTCGCGCCCCTAGTCAAGCACCCTCAGATTCCGGGAGCGGCTCGGGATCCAATGCACCCATCGGTGGGAGCGGCCGGCGATAGACCTCATGATTTCCCCGACCAAGCTTGGTGGGGCTATGGAGGGTGTCAGTAGCCCGCTCTACCTCTAGCCGACGAGGGAGTTTATCCGCCGAAGGAGGGCCTCGTTCACGGACCGCGTGGTGGTCCGGCTAAGCGGGGGCGGTAGCGACATTACCGCAGTGCGAGAAGCGCACCTGTCCAACGGAACGCCTCGCTGAGCTGAATGGATAACTTGTTTTCATAGAAAGACTGGCATTTTTTGCAATTGGCTAGGTGCTCTTGCAACTGCTTGGCTTGCTCTGGGGCCATGTTGGCGGTGCCGGATAGGTGGTCGTGGTAGGCATCGAATTGAGCGACGCACTCCATGCAGGTCATTCCGCCTAGCCGGTCGGCCGAACGTAACCACTGGCTCGCCCCCAAGGACAGCAGCACGACCAACGCGCAGGCAGCCACGGTGCGATAAGCGGAGGCATGTTTGGTGCGCAGGTAGTCGGACCTCAAGCGTTCGCCAAGCGAACAGAGTTCGCCAGGGCGGCATTCGGTCCAATCGTTCTGATTTGCTTCGTCGGTAGAAGATTTTCTCATGGCTATCGATCCTGTTTCTGGATCTCTCGCAAGGTTCTTCGTCTATGATCGTTGATTCCCGGAGAGGAATCCGTATGCCGTCTCACACTCGGAGCAGGTTTTTCCGATTGGCCTACAAGGTTGCCTTCGGGAGCTATCGCCGTCGAACAATCGTTGGTGGCTGGGCTTGGATGGTCTCGGCCAGCTGTTTCAGGTTGGTTATCACAATCTTGCGTCTCCCCAAAAGTAGGAGATTTTCTGTTTGTAGTTCCCCTAACAACACCGTGACGGTTTCTCGGGTACTGCCAATGACGCTCGCCAGGTCTTGGTGCGACAGCTTGATTTTAAGCCCCACTCCCTCGGGTGTCGGGTAGCCATACTGCTCCGCAAGCTCCAGAAGCAGGCTCACCAGCCGCTCACGATTGGAGCGAAACAGCAGGTACTTGAGCCGCCTTTCAATCCGCTGACGCCGGAACCCAAACAGCTTCGTAATGCCTAAAGAGACTTGAGGGTTCTGCTCCATCAAGTCGTGCATCACGTCGGAGGGAATGAGAATGACTCTCGATTTTTCAACGGCCTCGGCATATTCATCGCGTTGCCCTCCGTCAAGGATCGCTAACTCGCCGAAGAGTTCACCCGGCTCGATAAAAGCCAAGATGGCCTGTTTCCCCTCGTCGGTAAAGCTACCTATCTTCGCCCGACCACTTGCCATGAGCAGCACGCCATCGGCATGGTCGGCCGGCAGATAGATGGGGCTTCCCTTGGCCAATTGGCGTGACCGACATCGCCGTTCCAGCGTGGCGAGTTCGTCCGGCGAAAGCTGGCGAAACAGTTCGCAGCTCTTGAGGTACCAAAGTTTTTCGGTCATGACTAGCTACGGGATGCAGGACCAGGGGGACTATCTAAAGATCGAGTCGCGAACGACGAAAGCCAAGGGTAAAAACTCAGTTGCCTCAAAAAGACTAATCGGACGTGGCCCAATAACCACCACGAGCGTGGTCAAACTGCGCCTCGTGGCCTCGGCCGGTCGGGTCGACTTCCCCTTCCCGAAAGACCTCTTTCCCCATCACCCAGGTCCGTACAGGCCAGCCGGTGAGTTCCACGCCATCCCAAGGACTCCAGCCACATTTGGTGAGTTGCTGCTCGTTACGAATGGTTTGGGTTTTTGCAAGATCGACCAGCACCAAATCAGCGTCGTACCCCTTGGCGATGCGTCCCTTGCCCACAAGGTCCCAAACGCGGGCCGGCGCATCGCACATCCAATGCACCACCTGCTCCAACGAGCAACGCCCCTGATTCACTTCGTTCAGCAAGAGTGCCAGCGAATTCTCAACCGCCGGCAGGCCGGAGGGCGATTCGGGGTAGGGCTGCTGTTTTTCCGCGAGCGTGTGGGGGGCGTGGTCGGTGGCGATGACTTGGAGTCGGCCATCCGACAGCGCCTTCCAGATCGCCCGGTTGTCGTCTGCGGTCTTGAGTGACGGGTTCATCTGAATCAACGTGCCGAGCCGGGCGTAGTCGTCGGTGTTGAAGAACAGATGATGCGGGCAGGCTTCGCCGGTAATGAGGCGGTGGTTCTCCGCCAACAACTGGCATTCGTCGGCTGTCGAGACATGGAGAACATGAAACCGATGTTGGTGCCGAACCGCCAAGTCGATCGCCCGCCGCGTCGCGACGACTGCCGCTTCGTGGTTGCGAATCCGCGAATGGTCCGCCACATCGTGGGTCTCTCCCAATCGTTCACGATTGCGGCGCACGGTCAGCTCGTCTTCGCAATGAGCGGTGAGCGGGAGCGTTGTCTCGGCGAAGATGCGTTCCAGCGCCCCCTGGTCGTCGACCAGCAGGTCGCCCGTGCTCGAACCGAGAAAAATCTTAATCCCCGGCGTGCGCGTGGCGGTCTTCAGGTCTTGGACGTTTTCTGGTGTCGCGCCGATGTAGAACCCGTAGTTCACTACGGACTTGGTCGCCGCAAGGGCCAGCTTCTCTTCGAGCAACCGCTGCGTCGTGACGTTCGGTATCGTGTTGGGCATTTCCAGAAACGTGGTAACCCCCCCCTTGGCACAAGCCCGCGACGCAAACGACAAATCTTCCTTGTGCGTCAGCCCCGGCTCGCGGAAGTGAACCTGATCGTCCACGACTCCTGGCAAGAGATGGAGTCCCGCCGCATCGATGACTTCGTCCGCCGCAAGCTGAATCGCAGGGCCAATGTCGGCAATCGTCCCCCGCTCCAAGACCACATCGACTTGGGTCGTCTCGCCAGGCAGTACCACGGTCGCATTCTTGATAAGCGTTTTCATACGAGCAATTCTCGCCGGAGAAGCTCGCCAACGCAAGCGCAGGAGCTAGCCGACGAGTGGAGTTCACCCGCCGAAGGAAGGGCCTCGTCGTGGTTGCGGGGCCTCTGCTGCCGCTAAGGAAAAAAGTAACCGTTCACGAGTCGGAAGAGGGTGAACCACGAATCGAAGGAATAGCCGCAGAGAATCGCAGATAGACGCAGATAGATAGATGGTTGGTGCTTCCAAGCGACTCGTTGTATCAGGACTTTGCGTGAGAGGAGGCAAGGGGAGAAACACTAATCTTCACTAATTTCCACTAATCAAATTAGCGTCGATTAGTGAATATTAGCGTTCTCCAACCGAACCTCTGCTGTTTCTCTGCGGCTAGTTCGTCAGATTCGTAAAATTCGTGGTTCTCCTTCTTCCGACTCGCAAACCTCCCGCCCCTGTTTCTTTGCGCCTTCGTGCCTTGGCGTGAGGCTTACCTTTCCCAGGCGTTGGGAGCCGGCAGCCGATTGTCTCACGAACGGTTACGAACAATCGTCCATCGCGTCCCCTTTTCGCTTCATGAATAACGATCCCCACACTCCGTCTCTCGGCCTGGTACCTTCTCAACGTCTCGCGGACCGGCTGTTGCAAAAACGCCTCGAACCACCGCACGAAAGCAACCGGATTGCGTCGGCCTCCTTTTCATTCGTGAACTAGGCTTAAGCAGCCTCGGGCCTTTGCCCGTCCGCTTGCAACGCATCGCCTATTTGGTCGCCTTGGCGACTCCATCCTGGTAGGCGGTCCGCCGTTGGCACTTTTCCCGTCGCGTATCTCGTCTTCATCGGCAGCTACGCAAAAAGCCTTTTCCGAAACCGATGCTACCGAGTTAGCGCGTCGCCAACCGTACCGCGCTCCGGGGGAACCGAACATGTCGAAGAAGCAACGCCCGAAGCCTTCCCGCCGAACAGGAATCGAACCCCTGGAGGCAAGGCAGGTGATGTCGGCCGATCCGCTGGGCGGACTCCTGGGCGGACCCGTTGAGCAGCACGGCATCGTTGAAGAAGCGCCTGCGCTTATCCAGCACGATCAAGAAGAGTGGGACTTTCGGCTCGACGTCAACGAAGATTACCTGGCCAACGACTCCCTGGCCGACCTCGAACAGACCACTAGCAACGTTGGTCCCGACGCGGTTCGAGCCAACTACGGATTTACCGGCATCGGACAAACGGTTGCGGTGATCGACAGCGGCATCGCCTACGATCACAACGCCTTGGGGGGCGGTTACGGGTCGAACTACCGGGTGGTGGGCGGATGGGACTTTGCGGAGAACGACGCCGACCCCTACGACGATGGCGCCGAAGGGTCTCACGGCACCCATGTGGCGGGCATCGTCGGCGCAACGGGCGACAACAATGGAAACAATGTCGGTGTCGCTCCCGGCGTCGATCTTGTTGCCCTTCGTGTTTTTAACGACGCCGGCACCGGTTCCTTCAGTTGGGTAGAAAGCGCGCTACAGTGGGTCATCGACAATCGGACTGCCTTTGAAAATCCGATCACCGCGGTGAATCTCTCGCTGGGAACGGTTTGGAATTCCGATACGACGCCCTCCTGGGCCATGCTCGAAGATGAGTTTGCCGAGCTCAACGCGGTGGGGGTTTTCATCGCCGTGTCGGCAGGAAATAGCTTTACCAGCTACAACCAACCTGGCCTCAGCTATCCTGCCTCCAGTCCTTACGTCGTGCCGGTGGCGAGTGTCGACAATAGCGGATCGCTCAGCTATTTCAGCCAGCGCCTCGACCGAGCCATTGCCGCACCGGGAAGATTCATTCGCAGCACGGTTCCCGACTACGCCGGCAACAACAATGGCGTCGCCGACGATTGGGCCAACTTCTCCGGTACGAGCATGGCGTCGCCTTACGTGGCCGGAGCGAGTGTGCTGATCCGCGAGGCGATGGAGTTGGTTGGTTATTCCAACATCACGCAGGAGATGATCTACGACCACATGGTCGCCACGGCTGACTCGATCTTCGATTCGATAACCAGCCAAAGCTACAACCGACTCAACCTCGAAGCCGCCATCGACGCCCTGCTGCCAGACGACGACTATGGATCGACCGTCGCAACGGCACAGGATTTGGGCAATTTGTCGGCCAGCACCCAGATAAGCGGGATGGTCTCGACACTCAACGACGTCGACTACTTTACCTTCACCGCTGGCGTCACGGGCACCGCCACCTGGTCGGCCTCAACGACCGATCAACTCGCTGCTGAATGGGACTTTGGAAGCCAATCCGTTTCACAAAATGGCAACGAGTGGGTGATGAACATCGTGGCAGGCCAAACCTACACGGTTGGCCTTTCTTCCAGCGATGGGCTTGGCTACTACGACCTGAATGTGGCGGTTGACTCGACCTTCAGCTTTGTCGATTGGGGCAGCGTCACCGGTCAACAGCAACAGAGCAACCTCGCCATCGGCGGCGAAACCTGGTACCGCATCGCTGCGGGCCAAGCAGGCTACGTCACGGCTGAAGCCTTCTTTGCGTCAGGACAGGGCGATGTCGACATTGCCTTCTACGACGCCAGCCTGACGCTCATCGCTTCGAGCACCCAAGTAGCGGGCGGCGAACGCATCGACACCATCGCGTCGGCCGGCGAAGACATTTTCTTGCGAGTGTCGGGGTCGAACAGCGATGTCGATTTCCGCCTCACCAACCAAGTCGCCATCGCCGGGACGACCCTCTCGGTCACCGGCTCGACCGCCAACGATACGATAAGCTTCGTGGCCGGAGCCAATTACGATGTGACCGTCAACGGTGTGGACTATTCGTTCGCCAGTAGCAGCATCGCTGCCGTGGTGATCGACGCGGGTGGCGGTGATGATTCGATCGACATCACCGGCTCGTCCGCCAGCGAAACGGTCCGGCTGTACTTTACTCAGACAACGATGACCGGTGGCGGGTTCGACCTGACCGCCATTGGCTTCGATAATGTTGTCGTGCAGAGTGGTGGCGGAGCCAACGACCAAGCCTTCTTCTACGACACCAGCGGCGACGAACAGTTTACCGGCTGGAGCGACCGCGCCACCTTCATCGGCGCCGACTTCTCTCGCGAGGTGTTTGATTTCGACCGCGTCACCGCCTACGCCACGACCGGCAACGACACCGCGACTTTCTACGACACGGCCGGCGATGATTTTTATGCGACCTGGTGGAACCGAGCCGTCATGTATGGCGACGGTTTCTGGAACGACGCTCGTGGCTTCGATCAAGCAACCGCCTATGCCACCAGTGGCAACGATACCGCCGTGTTCCGCGACACCAACGGCGACGATACTTACTCGACCTGGTGGAATCGAGCGATCCTGTCTGGCGACGGATACTGGAACGAAGCGAACGGCTTCGATCGGACAACCGCCTTCAGCACCGGTGGGAACGACACCGCTATTTTCCGAGACACGGCTGGCGACGATGTCTACACGACTTGGTCGGACCGCGCCATCATGTATGGCGATGGCTACCGGAACGAGGCTTACGATTTTGGACGAACAACCGCCTACGCCACCACCGGCAACGACATTGCTGTCTTCCGAGATACCGCCGGCGACGACTTCTACTCCACCTGGTGGAACCGGGCGGTGATGTATGGCGACGGATTCTGGAACGACGCCCGAGGATTCGACCGAACCACTGCCATTGCGACCACCGGCAACGACATTGCTGTCTTCCGAGATACTGCCGGCGACGACTTCTACTCCACCTGGTGGAACCGGGCGGTAATGTATGGCGACGGATTCTGGAACGACGCCCAAGGATTCGACCGGACCACCGCCTACGCGAGCACCGGCAACGACATTGCTGTCTTCCGAGATACCGCCGGCGACGACATCTACACCACTTGGTGGAACCGAGCGATCCTGTATGGCGATGGATTCCGCAACGATGCCCAGGGCTTCGACCGGACCACCGCCTACGCGACGGGTGGCAACGACATCGCCATCTTCCGCGACTCCGCCGGCGACGATATTTACACCACTTGGTGGAACCGGGCGATTATGTATGGCGATGGATTCCGCAACGACGCCCAAGGCTTCGACCGAACGACCGCCTATTCGACGGCCGGTAACGACATTGCCGTCTTCCGAGATTCTGCCGGCAACGACACCTACTCGACTTGGTGGAATCGGGCCATCATGAGTGGCACGGGGTACCAGAACGAAGCACTCGGATTTGGTCGGACCACCGCCTACTCGACCGGTGGCTACGACACGGCCATCCTCCGCGATTCGTCGGCTCATGACGAAGTCCATGCTAGCAATACGACCGCTTACATCACCGGCACCAACTATCGCAATCAGGCGGAAGGCTTCGATCAAATCGATGTCAGGGACGAAGATGGCGATAGCACCGACGAGGCGTTTGTCGGTGCAGTCGATGCGATTTTCAATCTCTACGGCAACTGGTCGTAGATCTGACGGGTCGTTCACGGCCAGTAGGGCGGGCTTCCAGCCCGACACTTTTCGCCCGATGCTGCGGTAGCCGGCTCCGGCCCTCCGTCTAAGGCACCAGAGCACGATCGATCTCCACACGACCGCCAGTTCCACGATTGCTAGCAACCCTGGCGTGATGAGCCGTTTCTGTTGCGCACTCGGTGCTCTCTCCCTCTCCGAGTGCAAGAGCCGCAATTGACCTCGAATTGCCGGTTTGCTAGTTACCTTCGGTCGCCTTGAGAGGCGTTGCGCCCCGTTCTGATTGACGAGTGCCCGGAGTTTGCATGAAACGCGCGTTCGATCTATTGCTAGCCTCTGTCGGATTAGTTGCTGTGAGCCCGGTGCTACTGGTGATCGCGGTATTGATTCGACTCGAATCGGCAGGACCCATTCTCTACCTGGGCACCCGTGTGGGGCGATTCAACAAGCCGTTCAAGATTGCAAAATTCCGCACGATGGTTGCCAACGCCGAGCGGTTGGGGGGCTCGTCGACTTCCGCCTCCGACGTGCGAATCACCCGTGCTGGCAAGGTGCTTCGCCGGTTCAAGCTCGATGAGCTGCCGCAGCTATTCAATGTCTTGTTGGGCCAAATGAGCTTCGTGGGCCCGCGTCCCGAGGTGCAGGAATACGTCGATCTTTACACCGAGCAGGAGCAACTCATCCTTACGATGCGGCCCGGCATAACGGACTGGGCGTCGATTTGGAACTCCGACGAAGGGGCCGTGCTAGCAGGTGCCGAGGACCCGGACCAGGCTTACTTGGAACTCATTCGCCCCACGAAGCTACTGCTTCAACTGAAATACGCGCGACAGCATTCTTTGTGGACCGACCTCAAAATCATCAGCTACACCTTCGGCAAACTGTTGAATTCCGACTTTGTGCCGCGCGAGATTGCTACCTACGACAAGCCAACGCCCGCGACCCAGGCGATCGAGTTAAGGAAAGCCGCATGAAAACCATTCGGCCTCAAAATCTCGAAGACGATCACGTGGCCCGCCCCGAAGCTGTCCCCTCTCGCGGTACCAAGCGCGTGGCGGTGATTATTCCTTGTCGCAACGAAGAAAAGTACCTTGCACGGTGTCTCGACTCGATTCTCGCGAACGACTACGACCTCCGATTTCTCGACATCGTCGTCGTGGATGGCATGAGTGACGACCAGACGCGAGAGATCGTCGCCCAGTACGCGAAACGGTTTTCAAACATTCGATTGCTCGACAATCCCCAAAGGAACAAGCCGGCCGCGTTGAACCTCGCTATCGAAGCGACCGATTCCGAGGTGGTCATGCGAATCGACGCCCATGCGGAGTACGAGTCGGATTACATTAGCCGACTGGTTCGTGGGCTCGACGAGTACGACGCCGACAACATGGGGGGAGTTCGTGTTACCAGCTCGGGAGAGGGAGCATGGCAGCAGGCGGTGGGGATTGCCATCTCGCACCCTTTCGCTGCTGGAAACGCGGTCTACCGGACAGGCGTCAAGAGTGCCGAGCCACGAGAGGTCGACACGGTTTTTTGTGGCTGCTACCGCCGTGAGGTGTTTGCCAAGATTGGTTTATTCAACCGAGGACTGCTGAGAACTCAGGACCGCGAATTCAACTTGCGGCTGGTTGCCCATGGCGGAAAAATCGTCTTGGACCCTGCCGTCCGCTGCACCTACTATCCTCGCACGGGCCTGCAGGACTATGCCCGATGGGTCTACCAAGGGGCGTTCTGGGTTTTTTACGCGGATCGTTTCACCGAGACTCGTATGCGATCGTCGCGGAATTGGATTCCCCCACTTTTCGTGGCATGGAACCTGTTGGCCGTGGTGATTGGCTTGTTCGCACCCGCCTATGCCGCAATGGCGACCGCTCCGATAGCCCTTTACTGGCTCACGGCCGCTTGGTTTTCTTCCCGGGAAGCGGTCCGAAATCGTTCACCACTGCTGCTACCATTTTTGCTTCTATTGTTTTCGGTAACCCACTACGGGTATGGCCTTGGCGCATGGGCGGGGATGCTCGTGTCGCGTTGGCAAGGAAAAGCGATGCCGGAGTCTCCCTCTTTTCCCTCCTCCTGGGGGCAGGCAGCATGACCCGGTTAACGAATTCCCCCTCCGACGAACCGACTTTCTGCCTGCCGAAGCTGACTTACTTCCGTGGGCGGGTGGCGCTCTACTCGATTCTCCAGGCGCTCGGCATCGGCAGCGGCGATGAGGTGGCCACGCAGGCGTTCACTTGCCTTGCGGTTCCCGAGGGGATCATGGCAACCGGCGCTCGCCCGTTGTTCATCGACATCACCGGCGACGGATTCAATCTCGACGCCCGGGACTTGGAACAGAAGCTCGATGCGCGTACCAAAGCCATTGTGGTGCAGCACACCTTTGGAATTCCTGCCGACATCCAACGCATTCTGAAGGTGGCTGAGAAATGGGGTCTCCCGGTCATCGAAGATTGCTGCCATACCTTGGCCTCGAAAATTGATGGCCAGCGAGTTGGGACCTTCGGGGCAGCCGCCTTTTACTCTTACGAGTGGGGGAAGCCGATCGTCGCCGGCCTAGGTGGCAGCGCGACCGCCAATCACCCTGAGCTTTTTGAGCGTTTAGAAAAAGAGCATCAGTCGCTCGGAAATCCTGGCTTGTTACCGCAGCTAAAGCTGGAGGCGCAGTACCTCGCCTACTGGGCCCTTTATCGCCCTCAGTGGTACTGGACGCTTCGGAGGCTGTTTCACCGATCCTCCAAAATCGGCTTGGCTAAGGGCAACTACAACGCCATTCCGGAAGAGGGGAACGGGGCGTCTCACGATTTTCGATGGGGCATGGCTCCACGATTCCGCCGCCGGCTCTTCCGCGCGTTGGGCCACGTCGAGCAACACGCCTCCCATGCTCGGCAGGTGGTCGAGCAGTATCAAGCAGGCGTCGATTCGCCCCACGTCACGCACCCCTTGATCAACGACGGAGACGAGGCGGTCTTTGCTCGCTACCCACTGCGAGTTCCCGACAAACCTCGGTTGCTCGCCAACGCGAGTCAGCAAGGCATTGAACTGGCGGAGTGGTACAACACGCCGATCCATCCGCTCACGCAACGGAACGCCGAGCAAGTGAATTACCAGGCGGATTCGTGCCCCCATGCCGAGCAAAGAGCTGCGGAAGTCGTCTCGTTGCCGACGCATCGCCGCGTGACCCGCCGTTACATTGGCCGCGCTGTCGAACTATTGCAGGAGGCTGCCTGATGAAGACTCCCTATCAAATCGAACGGATCACGCGCGACGCGCCCGACTCCTATTTTTCCCAGTTGGCCAACCTTCACCAACAAGAGATCGGACAGGGATTCCTGAGTAGCCTGGGAGCTGATTTTTTGCAGCGGCTTTATCGGTCACTGTCACGATCGCCCCACGCCTTTCTCATCGCCGCAGTCAGCGAAGGGCGAGTCTTCGGCTTCATTTGCGGCTCGACCGACACGAAGAAGGTTTATCGGAATTTCCTGATGACTGGCGGCCTGCGAGCGGTCGTCACGCTGCTGCCGAAGCTATTGTCCACAGCGAGACTTCGTCGCGTCGCCGAAACGCTACTCTACCCCTCTCGGCACCGAGATTTACAGCTCCCAAGTGCGGAGATCCTTAATTTTTGCGTCGATCAGCATTGCCAGCGGCTCGGCATTGGCAAGCAGCTTTTTGGGGAGTTGGTGGCCGAATTTCGCGACCGACAGGTTGGCAGCATTCGCATCGTCACGGGCGCGAAACAGGGGAGCGCGCAACGATTTTATGAATCGCTCAGCGCTGTCCAGCATTCCGAGCTAGAAATCCATGCGGGCGACCCGTCACTCGTCTATACCTACGACATTCCCGAAGCGGCTCCGTTGCCTCCTCAGCAGGCGGCCTAGTCGAGCAGGGCATTCACCGACATCACCCGGAAAAGGAATTCCAACGTGTCGCACTCCGAAAACAAACGAACGGTCCCTTTTTTCAACTATCCCTCCGTCTTTAAGTCGGACGAAGAGGCCATCCTCTCGATCGTGCAAGAGGTGGGCCGTCGGGGTGCTTACATCATGCAAAAGGACCTGGCGGACTTCGAGCAGTCGGTCGCCCAATACGTTGGCAGCAAGTACGTGCTCGGACTGGCCAACGCGACCGACGCCCTCCATTTTGCTGTGCGTGCGGCGGGGATCGGGCCAGGCGACGAAGTGATTTTTTGCTCCCACACGATGGTCGCTACGCCGGCGGCCGTGCATTTCGCCGGCGCGACACCGGTGCCGGTCGACTGCGGTGACGATCATCTGATCGACCCCCAGGCGGTCGAGCGAGCCGTTACCCCGCGAACCAGGGCGATCATGCCGACGCAACTGAATGGGCGAACCGCCGACATGGACGCCTTGCAAGAGATCGCCGACCGTCACGACCTGCTGATAATCGAAGATGCGGCCCAATCGCTTGGATCAACGTACAAGGGCCGCCACGCTGGCACGTTTGGCGTGGCGGGGTGCATCAGCTTCTATCCGGCGAAGACGCTGGGATGCCTAGGAGATGGCGGTTGTTTGATCACCAGCGACGAGGAGGTTTATCGGCAGGTCAAATTGCTGCGAGACCATGGTCGGAACGAGGAGGGGGAGGTCGTCGCTTGGGGCCTGAACTCCCGCCTTGATAATCTCCAAGCAGCCATCCTGAACCATAAATTCGCCTCCTACGATGCGGACATCGCCCGGCGTCGCGAGATTGCTAGCATCTACCACGGCGAACTAAGTGGACACGAAGATTTGGTCCTCCCTCCTGCCCCCGACAGTAGCCCGAAGCACTTCGATATTTTCCAAAACTTTGAGATCGAAGCCTCCGATCGCGACCGATTGCAAGATTACCTAAAATCTCGTGGCGTCGGGACCCTGGTCCAATGGAGCGGCAAAGCCGTGCATCAGTTTCCCGCCCTTGGTTTTGATCAGAAGCTGCCCTTTACAGAAAAGCTGTTTGAACGGATGTTAATGCTGCCTCTGAATACTTCCTTGCTGGACGAAGACGTGCTCTACGTTTGTGGATGCATTCAGGAGTTCTACCAAGCGAACACGCAAAGCCGAACGAGGGTAGCTTAGCGCAATGGATTGCGAGGAGCCTGCTTTGCCACGATGGACCGGGAGGCTCCAATGGATTGGAGAGTGAAAGCGGCGATTCAAAGCACGCTGGCCAAGTTGCCAGCCCGCATGAGCTACCCTGCCTACTACTGGATGCAGCGGCGGTTTGGTGCGCTGCGCCGACTGAACCCAAGTTCGCAAATCGAAGCCGCCGCTCGAATGGCGCGAGCGATTTTGGCCCAGGGCGGGAAGATTGCCGGGGGGACCTGCATGGAAGTCGGTACCGGACGCCGGCTGAATCTTCCGATCGTGATGTGGATTTTGGGTGCCGAACGAGTCATCACCGTCGATCTGAATCACTATTTGAAAGTCGAGCTGATTGCCGAAGACATTGCCTACCTCCAAAGGAATCCTGAGGATTTCCTGGAGAGTCTCGATGGCCTGGAGTATCAACCGAACCGGCTTGACCAGTTACTCTGTTGGGATGTCGAAAAGCAAGGCCTGAACGAACTGCTTCGGCTTGCCCACATCGAGTACCTTGCACCCGCCGATGCAACTCGCCTCGATCTTGCGGCAAATTCCATCGACTTTCATGTCTCGAGCAACGTCTTCGAGCATATCCCGCGAGAAACGCTCGTTGGCATCTTGCGAGAAGGAAACCGCGTCCTCCGTGAGCGAGGCTTGTTCGTCCATTGCATCGACCACAGCGATCATTTTTCTCATGTCGACAAGTCGCTGCCGGCGTTTCACTTCCTGCGTTACAACGACCGGCAGTGGGATCGTTTGGCAGGCAATCGCTACATGTACATGAACCGGCTGCAATGCGACGACTTCGAGCAGATATACGCCCAGAGCGAGCAAGAGGTACTGCTCATGGAAGCCGAACCTGATGCCCCATCGCTTCGGCAATTGCAAGCGTCGGCGATTCCCTTGGATAGTCGGTTCGCAAGCAAACCAGCCGAAACCTTGGCGACGCTCTCCTCGATGTTTGTGAGCCGCCCGTCAGCGGCTTTCCTTTCTCGCTCCCCTTCATCGGCGGCATAAACGCATCCTCCCGCTCCGTAACATCATGAATACTCAAGAACTCGCTCGAAAAATTCGGATCGATGCGGTCCACATGACCAGCCGCGGAGGAAGCTCTCATGTCGGTGCCATCTTGTCGATGGCCGACATCGTGGCGGTGCTCTACGGTTCGGTAATGAACATCGACCCTGCAGACCCTCGCAAAGCAGATCGTGATCGGTTCCTCCTCAGTAAGGGGCACGCCGGCGCAGGCGTCTATGCCGCGCTAGCGGAGGTCGGTTTTTTCCCGGTAGAAAACCTTCGCACTCACTATCAAGATGGCTCCAAGCTGAGCGGGCATGTTTCGCATAAAGGGATTCCGGGTGTGGAGTTCTCCACCGGGTCACTGGGGCATGGGTTGCCTGTCGGCACGGGGATGGCTTACTCCGCCAAGTTGCGGGGCGCGGGGCACCGAGTTTTTGTGCTGCTGGGCGATGGCGAATGTGACGAAGGCTCCAACTGGGAATCGATCTTGTTTGCCGCCCACCACCAACTCGACAACCTCGTGGCAATCGTCGACTTCAATAAAATCCAAAGCTTGGCGTCGGTCTCCGAGACACTCGCGCTGGAGCCGTTCGCCGACAAATGGCGTAGCTTTGGCTGGCACGTCGAGGAGGTCGATGGCCACGACCACGCCAAGTTGCGTGAGCGACTCGAAACGTCGGCTCCCGGCAAGCCAACTTGCGTATTGGCACATACCACCAAGGGAAAAGGAGTCTCGTTCATGGAAGACTCCGTGCTTTGGCATTACCGCAGTCCCCAGGGCGAAGAACTGGCCGCGGCACTGCAGGAACTAAAGGAAGTAGCATGAGAGACGAATTTATCGAACGACTCACGCGCATGGCCGAAGCCGATCCGCGTATCGTACTGATCACGGGTGACCTCGGCTTCGGGGTGCTCGATGATTTTCGCGAGCGATTCCCGAAGCAATTTATCAATGCGGGTGTCGCCGAACAAAGCATGACCGGCCTCGCGACGGGACTGGCACTGGAGGGGCATGTTGTATTCACCTACTCGATCGCCAATTTTGTCTTCATGCGATGCCTGGAGCAAATTCGCAACGACGCCGCCTATCACGACTGCAATGTCAACGTCGTTTCGATCGGCGGAGGTTTCAGTTACGGTGCGTTGGGAATTTCCCACCATGCGACCGAGGACCTCGCCATCATGCGGTCGTTGCCCGGCTTGACCGTTGTCGCACCAGGCGACAAATGGGAAGCGGCCGAAGCGACCGAAGCGCTCGCCACCCAACCTGGGACGTCCTTCCTTCGGCTCGACAAATCAGCCGCCGAAAACACCCAGCAGCCGGGAGAGCAATTCGAGCTAGGAAAAATTCGTCAATTGCGAGAAGGGGACGACTGCACGCTGGTCGCCACTGGCGGAATTCTTGGCGAAGCCCTAGCGGCAGCGGAGGAACTGAAGAGCAAGGGATGCCATTGCCGAGTGCTCAGCGTGCATACCTTGAAGCCGCTCGATGTCGAAGTCCTCGTACGAGCTGCCCGTGAAACAGGGGGTCTTCTAACCATCGAAGAGCATACGGTGGAAGGAGGTCTCGGCAGCGCGGTGGCCGAAAATCTCATGGAAGCGGGTGTTATGCCACGTCACTTCCAACGAATTGGCTTGCGCAATACCTTTTCGTCGGTCGTTGGAAGCCAGCAATATTTGCGCTCGCAGTACGGCATGGACCGCGCCGCGATCGTTGCCGCCGTCGAAGCGATGCCGTCCACCAAAGTCGCCATCGCCGCTTGAGCTTGCTTCCGCAACCAGCGAGTTCGGTCGTTGTGGAAGTAGCAAAATCCGAATAGCCGACGAGCTACGCCTCGTCGGGGGGCTCCAGGGTTAGCGGCAGCGTCGGGTGAAAATAGTGTCAGGGAAAGGGCATCGGGCTCGAAGCCCGACCTACTGGGTGAAGAGCCGGCCGCCGTTAGGCCATTGCCGGCTTTGCATCGCCTGAGGGCAATGGTTTTCTCGCACGAATCGTGTTGTTACTCCATCGCACGGCGTTGGGTTGCACAGCGGCTACCGGCGAAATGAGAGCCATAAGCAGGAAGACGCCCCGGCTGTCGAACAGGTCGCCACTGGTTTGCGCTGCAACGGTTGCCAGCACGAGGGCGGCGACTGCGGCACTCGATATTTGGTGCCGAGATCGCCACGCTCCATGCAAAAAGACGGCACCAGCCAGAAGCAATAGCGTCAGGCCAACCGCCCCCCCTTCGACCCATACTTCGAGAAAAAGATTGTGGGGGTAGGTCCAGCTATTGGCGCGGTATCCGTTGAGCCCCAGGCCGGTAATCGGTTGCAACTGCCCCAGTTCGAGGGCGTGGCTCCACAGATCGTCACGGGCGGACAGGTATCGGTTTCCGAAGGTCTGCTCGACGATGCGGTGCTCGAAGACCTCGATGGCGTTTCGGCCAGCCGGCGTGAAGAAAAGTGCGGCGGTTCCCAGTAGGGCGATCACACCCACGAAGACTGCCTTGCGCATCAAGGAAGTTCGTGAAAGGATGATGATCGTCATCGATCCCATGGAAGCCGAAAGGAGCCCCCCCCGCGATCCGCACATCAGCACCAGCAGCAGGGCGACCACCACCATGCCTGCCGCGACGACTTTTGTCGTGACGGTAGCCCGCGCGCGCGATGCAAAATAGATCGCGGCGAGCGCGGTGAGCCCCATATTCCTTCCAAACGTGTTGGGGCCACCACCTGGTGCAGCGATTCGACCCCCCGTGCTTTTGTAGATTGAAACAAACGCCATCGCAGCCCCAACGGCGAGCAGCGTGAAGAAGAAGCCATGGGCCACGTTGGTGGCCGCATCTCGCTGCCTCACGATCGATAGCAACAGGGCGACTGCGAGTAAGAGGGAAATTTCATACGCCTTGTCGAACGCAAGCTGGGCATCGGGGGCCCAGAAAATCGTCAACAGGGTGTAGCTCAGGAAAAGAAGGATTACCGCATCGATTCGTTGCAAACGAAACGAACGCCACCATCCGCGGTAGTGAAAGCAAGAGACAAACAACGCCGCCGCGCCGGCCATTCCGATGAGCCACACCCGTGGATCGGCCCCCGCCGAGACCGTTTCAACCGTATCTTGCAGGCGCAGGAAATTCCAACGACCGATGAGGAAGTAAACGGCCAGGAAGGCACCGATCAAATAGCCCATGGCGATGTCCTCATGGGGCCTACGGGGTTGGGTAAGAGTTGGAACAGGAAAGCACCTTGCGCGAGTCTCTGCTAGCATGACCATCGGTGGCTAGCCCATTTGCACTGCAAGGAGTGGACAGAACAGTACCGAATGGCCACGACGGCTGCAACGCCGATGCTTTCGTTCAAGCCGCGACCCGCGTTGGCAACTCTTGGTCGCTTTCGTCGGCAGCCTGCTGCGAGATGCATCTTTTGGCCATCGCTACGATTAGCAAGTAGCCGATGGTTCCTCCTACCGATGCCATCCCAATCGCCCAATTGGCCGACCCGCCGAGGCTCCAGACGGCGACCATTCCACCCGCAATTAAGGCGGCACAGAGCAGCTCTCGCCACAATCGTTGGTCTTGTCGGTGCAGCACATCAAACGTCGGGGCGACGACAAAGGCAAGCGTCATCGAGAGCGCCATCGGTGCAAGCATCGTGCACACGACGCCGGCACCGGCCCACTCCGCTCCGAACAGAGGGCCAAACCACCCGGGTGCAAGGCATGCCACGGCGGCGATCGGAAGAACCGCTAGCAGGAAGACGCGAGAGAGCGTGTAGCGAAAGAGCGCTGCGAGCTCGTCGGAGCTACTTGTGCGAGCTGCCTCGGCGTAAAAAATCCTTGAGAAGGCACTGTTAAGCAAGGAGAGAGGGGTCGTGAAGAGCCGCTGCGCCAGTGCAAAAATGCCTGCCACTTCGACTCCAAAGAGGACGGCGAGCAGCACCACCGGCCCGTGGACAGCCCAATTCGACGCGAGCGCTGAGGGGACGCCAAAGAGTGCAAAACGCTGATGAACCTGAGCTTGAGAAACGACCGCCTGCCAATGCGAGAGACGAATGGGGGGCCAAGAACGGCGTGAGCGCCAGCAGCCGTAGAGGGTCCCCGTGCCGAACCCGACCACCTGTCCTGCCGCCAAACCAAGCAGTACCGAGCCACCCAGCAGCGGGATAGCGACTTGCGTTACTGCCATCGCTGCGGCAAACACAAACCGCATGGCAGCCATGTCCCGGTACTGCTCCTTCCGGAGCAACCAAGCCACCGTGATCTGATAGAGCGAAACGCAAACGACCGCAGCAATCAGCAACGGAACGAGCAATTCGGGCGAATCACTGCCCGTGATAAGCGATAACAGAAAGGCCAACTGTGGCGAGAAGAGGGCTAGCACTAGCGCGCCGAGCATCGTGGTCAGCAGGCTGGCGAGCGCGACACGCGAGGCAGCCAATTCGTCTTTCGCAACAAGGATCGCCTGGTCGAACCGACAAGTGACCATGACCGACAGGCAGGTTGCCGCCGTGACGAACATGGCAAATAAGCCGAAGGCCGCAGGTCCGTAGAGCCTTGCCAGGAGCGGCGCGACGGCGAGGGTGAGCACGTAACCGATCGCGTGCCCCGACGCTAGCTGCGCAGCCCGGGCGAGAAAACCTGTTTGTGGCGGGCGAGAAACGGTGCTGGGGAGGGTCATGCGGTGCGCCAATTGCGCGCGGAGGAGGTGGATGGCAGCCGGGGATACTCGCGTTTTGAACCGCAGAACGTCAAGAGCAACCGATTCGATCCACCCGGCATTTCGCGAATGGCACGATCCCTCTTGCGTTGGGTCGTCATTTTTCGGTAGTAGTCTGGCGTTCCGCCTACTCCCTCCGCGTCCCTTCAGTAGCTAGCGATGAATCCTCCCCGCCCACGGAAGACGACATTGGCAATTCCTGTTTCAAGGCTCCTCCTGTTGCTAGCGCTGGTCTGCACTGGATGTCGTTCGGCCAACTATCGGGCGGCGAACCTTCCACCCCAATTCCAAGCGCCCGTGACCAACGGCGCACCGAGCCTGGCACTCTCCCAACTTTCGGGAATGGCGGGGGGAACGTCCAAGATGGCGGCCGGGGACCTGCTGAATTTAACCCTTCTGAGTGGTCTCGAAGAGGAGGAGGTCCTCGCCAAGCCGGTGCGCATTGCCGACGACGGCTCCATCCATGTCTCGCTGGTAGGGACCGTGAATGTCGCGGGCCTCGACGAGCAGCAAGCCGCCCAGCGCATTAAGGCGGCGGCGATCGAGCGAGGCATTTATCGCCACCCACAAGTCACGGTGAAGTTTGCCCAACGAGCGGTCAACCATATTACTGTGTTGGGTGCGGTCGCCGAGCCAGGAACTCACCGAATCCCACGTGGTTCGAGCAATTTGATTGCCGCGATTGCCGCCGCTGGCGGATTCACCGAGGAAGCCGGAACCGAAGTCGAAGTGCTGCATCAAGCCTCCAACTACCTGGCCGATACCACGCCAGCCTCCGCGTCCCCCGTCCAGCAGGCATCGTTCCAAGCCCCCCCGCTCGAGCGCCCCGCAGCGCGCACGGAACGAATCGACCTCGCCATGGCGGCGCCCCATAAGAGGCAAAACCTCTTGCTCGGCGACCAGGACGTCGTGATGGTACACCCGGCTGACAAACGGGTGGTCCACGTGGCGGGCCTTGTTCGCCTGCCGAACCAATTTGAAATGCCCAAGGATCAAGACCTCTACGTACTCGACGCGATCGCGATGGCGGGAGGCAAGAGTTCGTCCGTCGCCGACAAGGTCTATGTCATTCGGCGCCTGAGCGAAAACGAGGAGCCGAAGGTCATCCAGCTCAGCATTTCCAAGGCGAAAACCAACGGTGCCGAAAACCTTCGTCTCGCGCCAGGCGATCTGGTGAGTGTCGAATCGACCGTCGTCACCAGCCTGGTCGATACCCTCTCCAACGTCTTTCGGATTACCGCCGGCGTCGGTGGCAATTTGCTGGCGTTCTGACACTTGGCTCGGTCCTTCGGACGGGACCCATTTCACCGCAACGCTAGCAGGTTGCCCGACAACCTCTCTTGCTCCCATTGGAGGGTTTCTTGTAGTTACGAGCAGTCCCGCCTGGCCTCCCTCCCCGATCCTTCTGACCCAACCATGTCGAAGCCCTCCGAGTCGAATTCCCTTCCTGAGTCAGCCTCGCTCAAGGCCGACATGACGCCCTCCGAAGCGGTGCATGCGATTTTGCGGATTTGGCGGACGCTTGTGTACCGCAAACATCTCGTGCTCGGTGCCCTTGGCGCTTGCCTGGCCTTGGGGGTTGCTTACTACATGGTCGCGCCGCGTTACTACCGATCGACGGCCAAGCTACTGATCGTCGAGCGCAAGGCGGACGAGCTGACGAGCATGGGCGAGCAAATCGCCAACGAAAATCTGATGGCGACGCAGCGCGAGTTGGTCCTGAGTGCGCGCGTCGTGCAGGATGCACTCGACACGTTGCCCTCCCAATACCAAGTCGATCTTCAGCACCTCCCAAGACGTGAGTGGGTCGAAGAGATCGCCGAAAGGCTCCACGCCAAGGCAAGTCGTAAGGGGAGCTTTGTTGAAATCAGCTACACGTCGCTTCACCCCGAGGCAGCAGCGGCCATCGTGACCGAAGTCGTGAACTCCTACCTTTCGTTCGTCGACGAAACCCATCAAGGTTCGGCGGGCGACACGATCGAAGTGCTCGACAGCCGGCTGACGCAGGTCGAAACCGACCTGATACAAAACCAACAGGAGCTTCTAAAGCTGCGAGCCAACGTCGGGCATCTTGCCCTGGGGGATGAGAAAGAGGCGATTGACCCAACCGTGCAACGGGCGCTGCGACTCAACGAAAGCTGGATTACGGCGAACGACAAACGGATCGAGCTGCAAGCGAGGCTCACCGCCGTCGACGCCGCCATTGCCGCCGATCATGACCTGCAACCACACTTGATGGCTTTGCAAGAAACCCTTGGGCAGCAGATGCTGGTCTCGTCGCTCGGCCTTTCGCCCGACGATCTCAACGCAATTCGAGAGCAGGAGCAGGAACTTATCGAAGCAAAACGTCAGCTCGAAAGTTTCACGCCTTACCTGGGCCCGAACAATCCCAAGGTCGTCAACCTGCAAGACAAGATCCGTGGCATCGAACAGTATCTGGCCAACTATCGCTCTCGCGCGGGCAATCGGGTGGCGGGGATTTCTAACGACGAACTCGGCCCGATGCTTCGCTCGATGCTCACCCAAGCGGTCGAACAAGCGTGGCATCAAGAGCGGCAAAAAGGAGCTGCCTTCCAAGCGGCCAGGCAAGAAGCAGCGAAACACAGTAGCGCCTTGGTCGACCTACGAACAAGAGAACGCGAAGTACTCCGACTCGAAGACCAGCGAGACGAACTCATTAGCCGAATCAATACGGCCGATATCTTCCAGTCGCAAGGCCCGATCCAAGCGGTGGTTGTCAAAGACCCGCTCCCGGAACCGAAGCCGGTCACGCCACGGATCCAGCTTGTCGTCGTCTTGTCGGTCATGGGGGGACTGATGATCGGCGTTTTGCTGGCCTACGTGCAGGATGTGATGGACGACCGGTTCAACTCTCCCGAAGAACTTTCGGGGCAGCTTGGTGTCCCGGTGCTGGCGCTGGTTCAGCGACTCCAATCGCTCCCCGGCGAGGGACTCCAGTCGCTCCACACCCATGTGCAGCCGAACGCCAACGAGAGCGAGGCGTTCCGCACCCTACGGACTTCGCTTGCGCTGGGTACGGAGGTGGCGGATCGCGTCCTCGTTTCGAGCGCCGAGCCAGGGGATGGCAAGACGACCGTGTCGGCCAACTTGGCGGTCGCGTTCGCCCAAGCGGGTAAGCGAACCTTGGTCATTGATGCCGATCTTCGTCGCCCTGGCATGACGGCGCTGCTGGGCCTCAAAGGAGTCCCCGGCGTGGTCGACATCCTCTCGAGTGGCCAGTCTGCAGCCGAATTGGCCCCCAAGCATGTCTTGAAGACCGATGCCGAGGGGCTCGACGTGATTCCTGCTGGACTGCGACGTCCGAACCCGGCTGAGTTGCTTTCCTCCGACGCCTTTATTGAACTCCTTGCGTGGGCCGACTCCCAGTACGACCAAGTGCTGGTCGATTGCCCTCCGGTCCTCGCGGTGAGCGATGCCCAAATCGTCGGTCGGTTGGTCGACGGCGCGATCTTGGTCGTCCGCCCCGAGAAGAACCACCGCCGACTGGTCGCCCGAGCGGTCGAAAGCTTCCAATCCACCGGGACGCATGTCTTTGGTGTGGTGGCGAACGACGTGAGCGAATTTAGCGGGGCCGGTTATGGCTATGGCTACGGATACAGCTACGGCGGTGATGAAGAAGGAGAAACCATCGCAGCAGAAATTCCCGCCCGTCATGCGGCCTAAAGAACGCCTCCCATAAACGCGGCCCAGTTTCCCTGCCACTTGCGGCTGATCCAACCAACCGATGTTCCAATCCACTACCCACCGACCGATCGCGCGGAATGGCCTTGTCGATGGACGATGGGCAGATCGATTGCCGCAGATCGTCGATGCGTGCTTATGGTCGCTCGTCGTCTTAGCGCCGTTCGCCTGGGGAGGCCGAAACGACGCATCGAAATTTCTCTATGGGTTACTCGCCGTTGGGGCGAGTCTTGCGTGGATCACCCAATGTTGGCTTCGCAAAGAATTTCGCTGGACCTACTCGCCGGCACTTTGGATTCCGGCCTTGGGAGCGATAGGGCTCATCCTGCAAATGCTCCCCCTGCCAATGGAAGCGATCGAATGGCTTTCGCCCCGAACGGCCCAGTTGCTGCCACTCTGGATGAGCGACAATTCCAGCACGCTTCTAGGAAGTGACGGCTGGGCTACGCTGTCGCTCCATCCCCAAGCGACGCAAACCGCACTCGCCATGTTGCTCTGCTACTCGCTCGTTTTTTTCGTCGCCTTGCAACGGCTAAGAAAACTGGAAGACATCTCGCAGTTGCTCCGCTGGATCGGAGTCGCGGCGGCGGCGATGGCGCTGTTTGGACTGGCGCAGTATTTCACCTCCAACGGGCGATTCTTTTGGGTGATTGCTCATCCTCACCAAACGACCGAGCACTTCGTCTGCGGAGCCTTTGCCAACCGCAATCACTTTGCCAGCTTCCTCGCGATGGGAGCCGCCGCCATTGCTTACCGGCTCGTGCGACAAACACCCCAAGACAAGGCGTTCGCTTCACCACCGATGGCCTCTCGAACAAAGACTCCTGTGGCACTCTTCTGGACCGGTTGGCTGGCCTTGGTCGGTCTTGCGATTTTGATGTCGTTCTCACGAGGGGGTGCGATGGCATCGGCAGCTGGCGGCGTGGTGCTGGCGGTCGTCTATTGGCGGGGTAAGCTCTGGGGAGCGAAGCAAATCGGCTACCTGATGGCGGCGATCACGCTCCTGGCGATCGGCCTCGCGCTCTATACCGACGATCGACTGACGAACCGCCTCGATGACCTGACCTCCGGATCGCTGGAAGAACTCGACCGTTTGGGTGGTCGCCGCTTGATCTGGAAAGCCAATCTCGATGCCATCGCCGACGGTTGGCTCACGGGATCGGGTGCGGGAACGCATCGAGACATCTACCCCGTCTACTTCGAGCAGTCGTGGCCCAAGGTCTTTACCCATGCGGAAAATGGCTACTTGCAAATCGCAACCGAGACAGGCCTCCCTGGCATCCTGTTGCTTGTGGCGACGTTCCTCGCCGTGGTCAAGTGGTCCCTCAGCGCGCTCCGTCGTTGCGAATCACGCGAGGCCTTCGCCTGCCTGGGTGCTCTATTGGCGGCGCTCACGGTGAGCGCCGTCCATAGCCTTGTCGATTTCGTCTGGTACACGCCCGCGACGATGATGCTGGTGGTGCTCCTACTGGCGGCTCTCTGCCGACTCGCCAATCTGAATTCTTCGGACAACTCGTCCGACAGCTCGTCCGACAAGCCCCTTTCGCGACAGCGACGATGGGACCTGACCCTGGCACTCGGTGTGACCGCTGCGTTCCTGCTCTATGTCATGGCAGGGCCAGCGCTCGCCGCCCGGGCGTGGAATCAGTACTACACCCATTCGGTAAGCCACCACCTGCTCCAAGCCCCGCAGTTCCAGCAACTGATGCAGACCGGCGATCCGACCTGCCTGGGGCAAGACCAGTCGTTTTTCGAGGCGAAAACCAAAGCGCTCCGGATCGCGGTTGCCGCCGAGCCACGCTCCGCCGGTGCCCATGGGCGACTCGCGCGAACCTACTTGCAGTGGTTTGATGCGCGGAGCCATGGTCGAGACAACCGGATGGGACTGAGTCATCTCCAGGCGACCGTTGCCTCGGGAGGGTTTGCCTCAGCGGAGGAAATCGACGCTTGGCTCCGGCGGGCCGTCGGCGACGATATCGAGCTACTCCTGGCCGCCCGTCGCCACGCGCGCCGCGCGGTGCAGCTCTCGCCCTTAGAAGGAATGGCCTACGTCTGCCTTGCTCAACTTAGTTTCCTGGACGATCCCTCGGGCGAAGCAACTCGATCGTACTTCGCGCAGGCAGCGGCCGTTCGTCCTTACGATGGCGACATCCTGTTTGAAATTGGCAAGTTCCACCTCGTTTTGCGAGAAATCGAACAGGCGTTGGACTACTGGCAACGCTGCTACCGCAAGGAGGGGAATCATCGCCTGCTCGTCATCGCGGCGCTCGCCGGTCGAATACCGGCTCAAGACTTCCTGGAAACCTTCGAGCCTGATTGGAAGACTCTCCCTGCCGTTTGGCAGCGCTACCAACCGACCGGTCGCGAGCCGGACCTCGATGCCTTGCTCGCCTACGCCGAGAAGCAGACCGAAAAATATAGCCCGGGGCCAGGCGACCCCGACGCTGCCTACGTTTGGCGATGGCTCGCTCAGATGCACGCCGACCGAGGTGATTTCGATGCCGAACTCAAGTGCCTCGAGCGGGCGATGGATGAAAACGGATCGCTTTATCCGGTGCGAAAATCACTGGCCGACGCCCTCTTTCGCGCCGAGCGGTTCGCCGAATCCGAGCCACACTTCCGTTGGTGCCTTGCCCGACATCCCGAGAACAAAGGGATGAGGCAGGCCCTCCACCAAGCGGCCAACGCTCGACTCAAGAACCGCTCGACGGCGACTACCCGCCACCGACGCTCCCGTTCACTTCAACGCTAACCCTCTTCCAACGGCCATGCAGCCTTCCTCCCTTACTCATCGATTGGTTCAACCACACTTCTGGCGAGTGTTGGCTGCCTGCGCCATGCTTCTTCCTGCGTTTGTAGGAGCCTACGTCGTTGCCTTTCTGCTGCGGTTTGACGGCGCTCTCTCGGCGGAGTTCCTGCAAGTCCTGCTTAGGTCGCTGCCATGGGTGTTGGCAGCCAAGTTGACTGCCGCCGCGTGGTTTCACATTTACCATGGGTGGAATCGATACGTTACCTTCCATGACCTCGGAGCCATCACCAAAGCGATTACCTGTGGATCGATTGGCATCACGCTGGTCGACGCGCTCGTCGTCTCTGGCCTGGCGATTCCTCGGAGCGTCATCCTACTCGATTGGGGGGTCACGCTTCTGTTTGTTGGGGCGCAGCGCGCCGCGCCACGGGTTTGGAAAAGCCTCCGCTTGCATTGGCACCACGCCAACGCCGGTCTGCCCGTGCTGATTGTCGGTGCGGACGATTCAGGCGAGGCGCTGCTCCGGGCCATTAATCAAAACTCGAAGCTGAATTACAGCGTGATCGGTTTTGTCGATGACCGTTCTTGGCTGCGTGCCCAACGGATCGCGGGCGTGCCGGTCCTCGGAACCCTTGCCGACCTTCCGCAACTGGTGGCCAAGTATCAGATCAAGGAAGTCTTGATCCATTCGGGGGAACTACCCGGAAAAGCGGTGCGAGAACTGGTGGAGATCGCCCAACAGCGCGAGTTTCGGGTGACCATGCTCCCTAGCTACGAGCAACTCCTCGCGGGCCAAGTCTCGGTGCAGCCGCGCCCGGTGGCCATCGACGACTTGCTCCGGCGCGAGTCGGTTTCTATCGACAATCGGGCGATTCGGGAATGGCTTGGTGGCCGAACCGTTCTGGTGACTGGTTCGTCCGGGAGCATCGGCTCGGAAATTTGCCGGCAGCTCCTTGCGCTCTCGCCATCGAGTTTGGTCGTGGTCGACCGCTCGGAGACCGGGCAGTTTTTTCTCGAGCGGGAGCTTCGTCGCTTGGCGCCTTCCGCTCAGATCGAAGTGGTCATGGCCGATCTCACCGATGGGAAGCGACTCGAGTCGATCTTCCAAAGATACCGGCCCGAGATCGTCTTTCACGCTGCCGCCTACAAACATGTGCCCCTCATGGAAGAGCACCCAGGTGAGGCGATCAAGAACATCGCCCTGGCAACGCGCAATCTGGTCGATCTTGCGGATAAGTATGCGGCCTCGACGCTGGTGATGATCTCCACCGACAAGGCGGTCAATCCGACCAGCGTGATGGGATCGTGCAAACAACTGGCAGAGCGATACGTCCAGGCGAAGGCGACTTCGTCCGATTGCCAATTCGTTACGGTCCGGTTCGGAAACGTCCTCGACTCGGCCGGCAGTGTGGTCCCTCTGTTCCGCGAGCAAATTTCGCATGGCGGTCCTGTGACGGTCACCCACCCCGAAATGCTCCGTTACTTCATGATGATTCCCGAGGCAGCCAAGCTCGTTGTCCAAGCTGGCGCGATGGGGCAGGGGGGAGAGATTTTCGTGCTCGACATGGGCGAACCGGTGAAAATATCCGACCTTGCGCGTGACATGATTCGGCTCTCCGGACTGCGAGAAGGGGAAGACATTGAGATCGAATTCACCGGTCTCCGGCCTGGCGAAAAGTTGTTCGAGGAACTCTACGGCGAACAAGAAAAGCATCGGGCGACGTCGCACCCTAAGATCCGCGTCGCCGACAGCCAAGGCTGGAACCTGCTCCAAACGATCAACGACCTTCGCCACCTCGAAGACTTAGTCAACGACTCGCCAGCCAACATCCGCACGGCACTCGCGGAAGTCGTGCCGTTGTATAGCAGTGAAGAGGTAGAGCTGAAACGGGCGGCATAAGTTAAACGCCTTCGGCTTTCCGCCCCTACTGATTTTTCAACCTGGCCGTTATGCCGCGCTCTTGCGCTGCCGAGCATCGACTCGTTGTTGGGCCGCTTCATTGGGGTCGTGTGCCGCTTCGAGGGCATTGAGCGACTCCTCGATGCGCCGCCGAAACGCCTCGATACTTTCTCCCTCTTCGATTCGAAGTGGCTCAGCAAAGTAACCATCGATGCGGCAGAAGGGCATGGGGATTTGTAGACGATCCCAAGCCTTGCCGACAATCCACCGCCGCGAGGGAACCGCAACCACGTTGACCACTGCTGCATCGGCCTGTTTCGAGAGAACCGCGATACCCTTTCGAACACGATTTCGCGGTCCACGCGGTCCGTCGACCATCAAGATGGCGTATCCGCCACCCGTGACAAACGCAGCCATTTCGTCCAGCGCCGCTCGGCCCCCTCGATCTTCCGAATTCTTTCGTCGGTTGGACCCGCGCATCGCGCGAATGCCGATAGCTGTGAACGCTGGTATCAGGAGGTCTCCATCGTTAGATCGAGAGACCATTGCCGCGACGTTCGGCTCGGTCTTAATCGCAACGGCGATTTGATGAGCGTGGAGAACCGAGTAGACATAGGACTCGCCGGCCGCCTTCAGTGCCGGTCGCGGATCATTGACCACGCGCACCCGGCATGTCGCCCGCAGCGTGAGCATAACAATTGCTAAGAGCCAACCCGCTATCCATCGAACCAGATCCATCGGTTACTGCTTTCCCTGCACGCGACCCAAGGGCAAAGGGGGGATTCTAGCCGATCGGAGGAGAGAGACCAATCGCGAAAAGAAAAACCGCCCCGACTGCCGTGGCAATCGGAGCGGTTCTGTGGTTTGCAAGCGTTAGGTCGGAACCTACGCCAGGACCTTGACGTTTTCAGCCCGAGGACCCTTGGGGCCGTGGCCTTCGGTGTACTCGACTTGTTGGCCTTCACGAAGGGAATCGAAACCGACTTCGCCATCGACCGACGAGCTATGGAAGAAAATATCTCCCCGCTCTCCCTCGATGAAACCAAAACCCTTGTCCGTTAGCTTCTTAATCGTACCTTGCGACACTTCTAAGCACTCCTGGCACGTAGCAAAAAGTAAATACACAACCTGGCAAGCCGTACCGTACTCGCGTGGTCAAGCAACGACCGTCCCCACCAATGGCGACGGGAATAAGAAACGCAAAAACGAAACCAGAAACTGGCTTCGACTGTGGGAGAAATCGGTGGCTTTCGCCGCGCCGCCCATGAAGAGAGGCCCCATTCTCACGCAGGGCTCCAAGAGGTGATTGCCGTGGCCGCAACAGTCGTATTAACAGTCGAAGCAACCGACGAACAAGACATCCAGCCTTTGTCGTTCAAATTCAAAAGTAATAATACGGCCTTCTGCATCCAAAGTCAATACTCTGCGAAAAAATCGACCGAAAATGGCCCATTTACCCGGAAATTCGAGGGAGAAAAGAAAATCGTGGGGAAGAATAAGCAGAAGAAATAGCGTAACCGTTCACCGTAGCCAAGGCAGAAAAACGACGAAATGACGCGAATCCTACAAATACAAGGAGTGGAATGCTTGGTTTCTCTTCTTTCCTGCAACGTCCTGGGGCTCCGAGCATCGGCGACGATCTGCGGCTAATTCCTTTCTCGATCCGTCCGGTGAAGCTGGTATGGAGCTTGACCCGATGGAGCACCAAGACCCCGTCCGACTCGTAGCAATGCTTGTCGATGGCAATGGCCCCGGTAGCGGTCTGGCCGACTTCGACGACCTCCATCGACGAGCAGATCGGCATCCCCATCGCCTGCTCGGTCATGCCGACTCGCTCTGGCGGCACCGCGATATCCAGCTCGTCAAGCGAAGCCGCCACCGCCGCGGGGATGTCGGCAATCGGATTGGAAGCAAGCCGTTGGTGAACGAGGTGGAGCTTCATCGTGCCGGGTAGGGAAGAGGGGCCCATTCATGCTACCATGCCGGGCTTGCGTCCGGTTCACTACGCGGTTCGGCTAGTTTTTTAGAAACACTGAGATTAACCCATGTCTTCCTCTGCCATTGATCGTACGGCCGAACTCGAAGAACTCCTCGATAAGCAGATTCTGTTTCTCGATGGGGCGACCGGTACCCAGGTGCAGGCGCTGGGGATCGACGAGGCGGTGGTCCGGGGCGAGCGGTTTGCCGATCACCACAAAGACCTTAAGAACTTCGCCGACCTGATCTGCCTCACCCAGCCCGACAAGCAACGGACGATCCACCGCAACTACCTGGCAGCCGGCGCTGACATCGTCGAGACCAATACCTTCGGCGCGAGCCCGGTCGGGATGCTCGACTTCGAGTTTGCCAACCCCGAAGAGCTGTGCCTTGAGTTGAACCGAGCAGCCGTCCAGATCGCCAAGCAGGCGTGTGCGGAGTTTTCCGACACGACGCCGGGCAAGCCACGCTTTGTCGCTGGCTCGATCGGTCCCACCTCCAAGCAGATGGCGATCTCGACCAGCGTCGAAGACCCGGGGCACCGCGACGTCACCTTCATGGAGATGGCCGACTCTTATCGCCAACAGGTCGCCGCACTGGTCGAAGCGGGTGTCGATATTCTCCTCCCCGAAACGGTCATCGACACGCTCAACCTCAAGGCATGCCTCTTCGCCATCGCCGACTACTTCGAACAAAGCGGCAATCGAGTGCCGGTCATGGTCTCCGCAACCTTCGACCAAGGGGGGGGGACGTTTGTTTCGGGACAATCGATCGAAGCGTTCTGGAACGCGGTTTCGCACTTCCCGATGCTCTCGGTAGGCATGAACTGCGCGCTCGGTCCCGACGTCATGAGACCGCATCTCGAAGCACTTCAGAAAGTCGCCACTCCCTATATCAGTTGCCACGCCAACGCTGGTTTGCCCAACGAGATGGGCCAATTCGATCTTGGCCCCGGCGACATGGCAAAGTTGGTCGGCGACTTTGCCGAGCAAGGTTGGGTGAACATCATTGGCGGCTGTTGCGGCACGAGCCCCGACCACATCGCCGCGATGGTCGACCAGATGAAAGGTTGCAAACCCCACCGGCGGACCGTCGTCCCGACGCGATTGCGTCTTAGCGGTACCGAGCCGCTTGAGCTGCGTCCTGAAAGCAACTTCCTGATGATCGGCGAGCGAACCAATGTGGCCGGCAGCCGCAAATTCTCGCGTCTCATCAAAGAAGAGAACTACGAGGAAGCGCTCGAGATTGCCGGCGAACAGGTCGAAGGGGGGGCGAACATCGTCGACGTCAACATGGACGAAGGCCTCCTCGATGGCCAAGCGGTGATGACGCGGTTCTTGCGACTTCTGGCGGGCGAGACGGAAGTCGCAAAGGTGCCAACGATGATCGACAGCAGCAAGTGGGAGGTCCTCGAGGCAGGACTACAAGCGGTACAAGGCAAGGCGATCGTCAATTCGATCAGCCTCAAAGATGGCGAAGAAGAATTTCTCCGACGCGCAAAACTCTGCCGGCGTTACGGCGCGGCGATGGTCGTCATGGCCTTCGACGAACAGGGCCAAGCCGCCACCGAAGAAGACAAAGTAAGAATTTGCCAACGCGCCTACAAGTTATTAACTGGCGGGTTATTAACTGGCGGGCCCGCTTCAGCGGGCCGGGCGGCCAGCAAAGGCCGGGCGGACCAGGCCGCTAAAGCGGCCTCGCCAGGGGTTCCTCCGGAGGACATTATTTTCGACCCCAATATCCTCACCGTCGCAACCGGCATCGAGGAGCACAATAACTACGCCGTCGATTTTATCAACGCCACGCGCCGCATCAAAGAACTTTGCCCCGGGGTGAGCATTTCGGGCGGGGTGTCGAATGTTTCGTTCTCGTTTCGTGGCAACAACCCGGTCCGCGAGGCGATTCACAGCGTGTTTCTCTACCACGCCATCGCTGCCGGGCTCGACATGGGGATCGTCAACGCCGGGCAGCTCGTCATCTACGACCAAATCGAGCCGAAATTCAAAGAACTCGTCGAAGATGTCGTCCTCAATCGCCGCCCCGACGCCACCGAGCGCCTCGTCGACTACGCCGACACCGTGAAAAACCAAGGCCGCGGCACCTCGGCTGCTACCGACCAGGAATGGCGAAACGGCCTGGTCGAAGACCGCCTCCAACATGCGGTGATCAAGGGCATCGTCAAACATATCGACGAAGATGCCGAAGAAGCCCGCCAAAAATACGAGAAGTGCCTCCATATCATTGAAGGCCCTTTGATGGGCGGAATGAGTGTCGTTGGCGACCTGTTCGGTGCAGGCAAGATGTTCCTCCCACAAGTCGTGAAGAGCGCCCGCGTCATGAAAAAAGCGGTCGCCTACCTCACCCCCTTCATGGAGGAGGAAAAGGAAGCGGCTGGCACCGCCGCCCAAAGTCGCGGCAAAGTCCTCATGGCAACCGTCAAGGGCGACGTCCATGACATTGGAAAAAACATTGTCGGCGTCGTGCTTGGCTGCAATAACTTCGAGGTGGTCGACCTCGGTGTGATGGTCGCGTGCGAGACCATTCTTGAAGCGGCGAAGGAACACAAGGTCGACATGATTGGCCTCTCCGGACTCATCACCCCCAGCCTCGACGAGATGGTCCACGTCGCTCGCGAAATGGAGCGGCTTGAATTCGACATGCCGCTGCTTATCGGCGGCGCGACCACCAGCGCCAAACATACCGCCGTGAAAATCGCACCAGGTTACTCCAACTGCTCGCTGCACGTGGTCGATGCGTCGCGCTCGGTTGGCGTGGTGCAGAAACTCATGGACCCCAAGCAACGTGCGCAGCTCGACATCGACAACCGCAAGCAGCAGGCCGACCTCAAGACGAGCTACGAGAAGCGGCAATCGGTCAAGCTCGTCCCCTACACCGATGCACGAGCGAAGAGATTCTCAACCGACTGGGCAAGTCTCGACATCCCGACACCGTTGTTCACCGGCACGCGAATCGCCGAGTATTCCCTGGAGGAGTTGCGCCCGTTCATCGACTGGTCCCCCTTCTTTCTCACGTGGGAACTCAAAGGCAAGTACCCCCGCATCTTCAACGACCCGAACCTCGGCGGCGAAGCGAAGAAACTGTTCGACGATGCAAACGATTTGCTCGACCAAATTATCCGCAACGGTTCGCTTACCGCTCGCGGCGTCTACGGGTTTTGGCCCGCGAATTCCTCGGGAGACGACATTGTGGTCTATACGGATGAATCGCGTAGCCAAGAGCGCTGCCGATTCCACGCCCTTCGGCAGCAATGGGAGCGAAAGGGCCAGAAAGCGTTTTACTCGCTGGCCGACTTCATCGCGCCGGTCGAAAATAATGGCGTGGAGCAAGGGGGCCGCGAAGACTACATCGGAGCGTTTGCCGTCACCACCGGCATCGGTTGCGACGAGCTGGCGGCTCAGTTCGATGCCGACCTCGACGACTACAACTCGATCATGACCAAAGCGCTCGCCGACCGCTTGGCCGAAGCGTTTGCCGAGGCACTCCACGCCCGCGTCCGTAGTGAGTGGGGCTACGGCAAAACGGAAAGTCTCTCGAACGACGAGCTAATCGCGGAAAACTATCGCGGGATCCGCCCCGCCCCCGGCTACCCGGCCCAACCCGATCACACCGAAAAGCGGACATTGTTTGACCTGCTTGATGCCACCGCCGCCACCGGCATCACACTCACCGAGAGTTATGCGATGCACCCGGCGGCCAGCGTGAGCGGTCTCTACTTCGCCCACCCCGATGCTCGCTACTTCGCCGTCGATCGTCTGACCAAAGACCAGGTGAAAGATTACGCCAAGCGCAAAGGGATGCCACTCGAGGAAGTCGAACGCTGGCTGGGACCCAACTTAGGGTACGAGCGGTAGAACGGCCAAGTTCACCAGGTGGTGACGGTACGCGTTGAGTTCAGGATTCGCCGCTTTGGTTCGCGCAATGGATTCGTAAGTTGGAGTGACCGTCACTTTAGTGCGAGCCGCACACGCATGTTCCGGTCACGGCGCTGCTATTTCAGCGTCCAACGATTGCCTTAGCGGAACATCCGAGTGATCACTG
>QIKP01000056.1 GCA_003233055.1 Planctomycetaceae bacterium | reverse complement strand
TAATTCCTGACTTTGCAGTTCTCCTGGCTCTGAATATATAATGGCGGCATGAAAACAGAGAAACCCCAGATTGTTAATCCTGTCACCGTTCACGAGTCGAAAGAAAGAAACGCACGAATCCAAAGAGATAGAGGGGTGTCCTTTTGCCGCTATTCGTGTCGATTCGCACGAATTCGTGGTTTTCCCTGCCTCCGATTCGGTGAACGGTTGCCTCTCTCCTCCAACTCTTCGCAGTGATCACTCGGATGTTCCGCTAAGGCAATCGTTGGACGCTGAAATAGCAGCGCCGTGACCGGAACATGCGTGTGCGGCTCGCACTAATTTGGCGACTTTGCAAGCGTCCTGCCTCCGGGCCCCTCTTCCTTGCAGAGCTTGTACTCGATGCTATCGACGAGGGCGTCCCAGCTTGCTTGGATGACGTTTTCGTTGACGCCGACGGTGCCCCAGACTTCGCCATCCTCGTCGCGACTTTCGATCACCACGCGGACGCTTGCGGCGGTGGCGGCTTCGCTGTTGATGACGCGCACTTTGTAGTCGACCAAATGCATGCCGCGAAGGCTAGGGAAAAGCCCGTTCAGTGCTTTGCGGAGCGCCGCGTCGAGTGCATTGACCGGGCCATCGCCTTCGGCCACTTCGTGGTGGACTTCGTCGTTGACCAGGAGCTTGACCGTCGCTTCGGTGACGGGATTTCCTCCACGGCTTTCGACGTTGGTTGCGAATTTCACCAGCTCGAAGTGTGGCGTAAACGTGCCGGCAGCGCGCTTGACCAGCAGGTCGAACGACGCGTCAGCCAGCTCGAACTGGTAACCTTGGTTTTCTTTCTCGACCACCTCGCGAAGGATGCGGTCCATCAACGGTTTGTCGCTCTCGATGTTGTGCTTGGTCGTCATGGCGATGATGTTCGACCGGCCTGAGAGTTCGCTCACCAGCACTCGGCGCTCGTTGCCGACGCTTGCCGGGTCAATATGTTCGTAGCTGGACGCAACCCGGTTAATGGCATGGACGTGCATGCCTCCTTTGTGGGCAAAGGCACTCGGGCCGACGAAGGGCTGGCTGTTGCGGTAACTCATGTTGGCGATTTCGTAAACGTACCGCGATAGCTCGGTCAGGTGGTCGAGGCGACCTTCTTGGTCCGCCTCGGTGTCGAGGAGTTGGTAGCCTTTCTTTTTGAGTCCCAGATTGGCAATCACCGAAATTAAATCAGCATTGCCACACCGCTCGCCCAGTCCGTTAATCGTCCCCTGCACTTGGACCGCACCGACGTCGACCGCTGCGAGCGTGTTGGCCACGGCCAGTTCGCAGTCGTTATGCGTATGGATCCCTAGCGGCGTGTCCGTCGTGCGAGCGACTTCCTGGGTATAGCGGGCGATTTCCTCGGGGAGAGAGCCCCCGTTGGTGTCGCACATCACGACGTGCGATGCGCCGGCATCGGCGGCGGCTTGGATCGTTTGGGCAGCGTACTTGGGGTTCAATTTCCAACCGTCGAAAAAATGCTCGGCATCGTAAATCACCTGCCGATCTTGGGCGACGAAGTAGGCGATCGTCTCGGCGATCATTGCCAAGTTTTCATCGAGCGAGACGCGCAGGACTTCCTTCACATGGAAGTCGCTTGTTTTGCCAACGATCGTGATGACCGGTGCCTGCGATGCGAGCAGCGCCTTCATGCCGGGATCGTCCGCTGGCTTCACCCCCTTGCGGCGTGTCATGCCAAACGCGCAAACCTTGCTCCGCGTGAGGGGTTCGGCAACGAGTCGCTCGAAGAACTGGGTATCCTTGGGGTTCGATAGCGGATACCCTCCTTCGATGTAGTCCAAGCCCATTTCGTCGAGCCGTCGGGCGATGAGGACTTTGTCTTCCAGCGAAAAATTCACGCCCTCACCTTGGGCACCGTCGCGAAGGGTCGTGTCGTACAGCTCGATATTCATGCCGGGGGTTGCCGCGAAAGAAGGGGAGGATTTTAGACCACGGTCAGTCTATCACAGAACCGTCGCGTTGATCGACCGCCAAGAGACCTCGGAGGTTCGGAGGCGTCCCCTCCTGGATTTTCTATCTCCCGGCGAGGCGATGGGCCTCGGCGAGGCCTTCGGTGAGTCGCTTGGCCACCTCGGCGAGGAACGCTTCGTCGTCCAGCTCGGCAGCCGCTTCGGGGGAGATCGGCTCGCCACCGACAAGGGCAATTCGGACCGGGCGTGGGAGGAGCCGCCCTCGCGGCATCGCCTCGAACGCGCCGGAGATCGCAATCGGGACGACGGTCGCCTTGCCCCGGCGCGCCAGCGCGAGGAAGCCAGGCATCAGCGGCTGAAGCTCTCCATTTTTGGTGCGGGTCCCTTCAGGGAAAAGCAGCACGGCGTCGCCCTGCTTGATCCGCTTGAGTGTCGCGCGAATGCCTCCAAGTCCCATCCCCTCGCGGTCAATCGGGATGGCGTCGTAGGCGCGAATCAGGGGGCCCATGAAGCCCTTGAAGAGGGTGGCCCGTGCCAGATAGCCGAGGGGACGGTGAACAAAACAGCCAATCAACACCGGGTCGAGATGGCTTTGGTGGTTCGAGACCAAGAGCACGGGCCCCGTCGCAGGGACGTTGGCCAGTCCGTGGCACTGGAGTCGAAACCAACCTCGCGCCGGCAGGCCAAATGCCCACTGGGTCAGTCGGTACCAAACAAATTTTGGGAAAGAGCGTTGATACATGACAGCCGGTACATGGGGACCGGTGCTAGGAGTTTCGTTGGGCTTGGACAATCTCTTGCAGGCGGTCAACGACTTCCCCCGGCGACATCCCGTCGGTGAGCAGTTCGATCGCATCGGCAGCCGGCACGAGGCGGCCAACTTTTCGATGGGTGTCGCGGTAGTCTCGCGCTTGCTGTTTTTCAAGGACTTCTTCGATCGAGAGGTTTTCGCCCCGCGCCAGCAAATCTTGATGCCGACGTTTGGCACGGACCTGCTCGCTGGCGGTCAAGAAAACCTTGACCTCGGCGGTTGGGAAGACCACGGTCCCTTGGTCTCGCCCCTCGGTTACCATGTCTTGCGACTCGACCGCTTGGCGCTGCAGTTCGACCAGGCGAGCTCTCACTCCTGGATGATCAGCGGCATAGCGCGTCGCACAGGTAATGTCGAAGGTTCTTATGACGTCGGTCACTTCATGGCCATCGAGAAGAACCTGGTCGTCGGTTACCTCCAAATCAATGTCGCGGGCCAGTGATTCGAAGGCGGCGGCGTCGGTCAAACGAATTCCGGCCTGAATTGCGGCAAACGTCACAGCCCGATACATGGCCCCGGTGTCGAGGAAACGAAACCCAAGCCGGACAGCCAACGCACGGGCCGCGCTACTTTTTCCGGCACCGGCCGGTCCATCAATGGTGATGATCATGGGGAAGAAGGGGTGAGGGGTGGGTGAATGAGTCGACCGTTTCGTTTGGGGCCCGTGATGCCCCGGTCACAAGATTTTCGTTGTTTGTCCTAACGGATTTCGGCACTCTCGCCTACCACACGGCTTCGATCTCGACCCATTCGTAGGCGGCCAGGTGGAGTGCGATGGTTCCCTCATGGAGCGTCAGTGGCTGCTCGAGTTGGCCGCGAAAGTCGACCGTTCTTGCTTCGACAAAAGGGGACCACGCTGCAAGCGTCGTTTTGACTTGGCGGCCCGCCGTTTCCAACACCCGCAATCGCAGCAGTCGCTGGTCCCCTTGCTGCTCCACGGCCCATCGCGTCACCTGGAGGTTGCGCGCCGCGATGCGCAGCCACCATCCGGTTGGTTGGGAAGGAGGGCTGGCGGCGACCGCTACCAAGTCTTGCTCTGCGCGGGGCAAGGCAGGGATTTCGGAGTCAATCCCGTAGCTTAGGCTGGCATTCATGGGCTGGCTAGGCTCCTTGAAAAGCGTGGTATCGATCCACCGTTCCCCCGACCGGTGGTGAAGCCGAGGTTGGTCGGTTGCGATAACGATCGGCACGGGCTCTCCAGTCACTTGCAGCCTGTCGGTTTCGATGCTCCGTTTCGAGGTTGCCAGGAGTACGCCTTGCAAACCGCGACGGAGCGTCGCGGTCGGATCACGAAATGCGATCCGACTCGCTATCGCGAAAGGAAGCTGGCCCTCTTGGGTCGGGGTGAGTGTCACTTCGACTTCGATCTGCTGGGAATCGCGTTGCAATGTCGTGGTTTGGCGAAGTTCGGCAACCGTTGTTCCTTGGGTGTCCACAATCCGGCTGGCGGAAGCGAGCACGCCATGCGTCGGGGAGTTGGTGAGGACCTCCATTTGGTCGAAGGCGATTTGGTACAGTTCGGTTCTCGACAAAACCAACTGCTGGGAGAGCAAATTGCCGCGCAGGTGGTGGAGCCGCGTCGAAGAAATTCCGCCGGACTGGTCGTCCAAAAAAATCTCCATTGCCTCGTTCCGAAGTAGACCAGGCTCCGCCCGTGGGGGGGCTCGATTCGTTTTCCCGGTCGGCATCCATCGCCATCCGAAGCTGGGAACTCCCGCTCTCTCGCCGGACGACCCATTGAAGGTAAGCAACCCCGACGAGGACGGATCGCAGGAGGCCCCGAGCAGTTGGGCCAGTTGCTTGTCAGGCGGCGTCGATCGGGACTCCAGGCCTGCCAATCGGGCTAGTTTGGCAAGAGAATCTTCCGCAAGAGAATCGGCCAGCCCGGGGCCCCGCGTCGGCTCTCTCGAGGGTCCCGGGTAATCGTCCGCGGCGATGGTGCCGGCGTAGTCGGAGGAGGAGGTCACGTCGAAGTACTCGTCCAGTGTGACTATTCGCCCCAGGACCGTACTCCGCTGGGCGACACGGAGGAGGTCGTCGTAGAACTCGCTCCGGTGGCCGGGCCACCCAACGAGCAGTAGCGTCGCGGCCAGATCGTAGTCCATCGCCTGGCTTATCGTGTTCGACAACCCCAGCAGCGTGGTTGCGTTGCCCATGTCGAGGGGAGCGGCATGGAGTGCTTCGAGCTGGCTCCCCTCCAGTCCGACCCAGGTCGCTCTTGTCGCGGTGGTCGAGGGGAGCGGTTTTCCCTCGAAGTTGGCCGTGAGGACGCCGGTGTAGCCGAGCTTCTCCAACACTCCCGGCAAGAGCGGTGCAATCGGGCCGGCGAAATGGGCGAAGAGAGTCGGTCGTTGGGCCAGGTGTGTGTCGAACTTGGCCAATCCGTTCCGCATTTCTTCGAGCAGGCCTTCGGGAGCGAAGTCAGCAAGTGACGTGGAGCCCAGGCTCCCGCCGCAGATCGACGCTCGGCCTGAAGCGAGAGCCTCCTGGAGTGCGGCGAGCGATTCCGGCTCGTGGGTTGCTAGGTGGTCTAGGACTTGGCCAGTCAGGAGGTAGTTTCCTGCCATCCCTTTTCGGCAAGTCGAAGCGAAGGGCTTGCCGCAGGTCGTTGGAGCGACCAGCGAGAAGTCGATCAAGAAAAAGTCAATCGGGTAATAGTGGTTGCGTGCTTGGACGAGTTGGTCGTAGGCGTCGGCCAGACGTCGGTGGAAGGTTTCTTCGTCGTGTCGCAGGGCGGCGTCCGCAGCGTCGACGATGGCCTCCGACAAGTCCGGCCGGCTAATGGTCGGCCCGTGGCACATGGCTCGCGTGAGGATTTCGATCTGGAGGTAGGCGAAAGCGAAGGCATAAAATTCCCTCGCCAATTCCTCCTCGGCCAAGAAACGGGGGCCCAGCCTCTGTTTTAGGAGGGCAATAATCTGCCCTCTCCGGGCGCTAGGAGGAGTGAAGAGCGGCTTCTGGGGGCCGTCGGTCTCCCACGGAGCGACTTGGGAAATCGTCGGAACCAGGACCAAAGTGTCCGAGCCAAATTTCTGGCTGACTAGCTGGTCAGCCGCCTCGCAGCGGGGGACCTCTCGGGTCTGCGTCAGCAAGCTCGGATGCCAAAGGGACGTCCAGCAGGCGAGTAGATTGGCGGCGTCGCTCGTGGCCAATTCGGGCGAAATATCCGCCAGGTGGTCACCCGGAATCGCGAGGATCGTTTGACATAATTTCATGTTAGGCAACCATTCGAAAGGCGGCGAATAGGCAAAAGGGCCCCAGAAGAGCCTCCCAACGGGCAAGTCCGCCAGGAGAAGCCCCGATGCGGGTACCTAGTACACAGTTTCTAAAGATCGATTACAATGGAGGTTACGGCGAAACGCCACGGAGGACTCTTCTACCCGGCGGAACCTGGCGGGCGGGTGAGGCGGGCCGGGCGAAATTAGCGAGAATTAAAGCGACCTATAGGAATAGAGGGCTAGAAACAATGGGCAAGAGTAACGCGGTTTGGGGGATAGATATCGGCAACTGCGCCCTCAAAGCGCTCCGCTGCCGGCGTCATGAAAAGGAACCGAATCGAATTGTTGTCGAAGCCTTCGACTTCGTCGAATATTCCAAGATACTCACCCAACCGGAGGCCGACCGCGAGCAGCTCGTGCGCGATGCGATCGAAACGTTCATCTCTCGCAATGAACTTCGGGGCGACCGGGTCGCCATCTCCGTGCCGGGACAAAGTGGGTTGTCGCGATTCATTCAATTGCCCCCAGTGGAAGCGAAAAAAATCCCCGACATCGTCAAGTACGAAGCGAAGCAGCAGATTCCGTTTGCCCTGGAGAATGTTGTCTGGGACTACCAGCAGCTTGCTGGCGGTAACCAGGAAGATGACTACGCTCTTGATCCGGAAGTCGGGATTTTTGCGATGAAGCGTGACGAGGTGCATCGCGCCATCAAGCCCCTGGTCGATGCGGGCATCGAAGTCGACATCATCCAGCTTGCGCCACTCGCGATTTACAACTACGCTTGCTTTGACCGGATGAACAACCTCGACAATGCCGAACCTTTTGATCCAGAGAATCCCCCCGAGTCGATCTTACTGCTCTCCTTCGGAACCGAAACAACCGACCTCGTGGTGACCAATGGGTACCGCGTCTGGCAGCGAAATATCCCGATTGGTGGGAGCCACTTTACTCGAGCGCTGACCAAAGAACTTCGGCTGACCTTCACCAAGGCAGAGCACCTCAAGCGAAATGCGACCCAGGCGGAAGATCCCAAGGCCCTATTCCAGGCGATGCGCCCGGTCTTCAGCGATCTGGTGGCGGAGATTCAGCGATCGATCGGGTACTTCAGCAACAACAACAAGAAGGCCACGATTAGCCAAATCGTCGCGTTGGGGAATCCGATGCGGCTACCTGGGTTGCAGCGGTACCTGACGCAGAACCTGGAGCAAAAGGTGCTGCTTCTGGAAGAATTCCCCGGCTTGGTGGGGGGGAGCGTGACCGCGGCTCCGCAGTTTCAGGCCAATCATCTCAGCTTTGCCGAGGTTTACGGGCTCTGCGTACAAGGGCTCGGCCTAGGGCAGCTTCGGACGAACTTGCTCCCTGGAGAAATCATCACCGAGCGTCTTGTCAAAGCGAAGAAACCATGGGCCGTGGCGGCAGCTGCGGTGCTGATGGCTGGCCTGGCGGGTAACTACGTGAGCCATTTCGGTGCCTACGCCAGCGCGAGCGTTGAAAAGCCGGAGATGAAAGCGGCAATTAGCGCGGCATCGCAGATTGATTCCAAGGCAAAGGGTCTTGAAGGCGAGCATGGTGCGCTCACCACGACCTACGAAGGCATCGCTGAGATCCGCGCCAACCTGCGAAGCAACGATGATGGCCGACTGCTCTGGCTCGAGTTGATCAAGGCGATCGACGCCGCCTTGCCAAAAGATGGCCGCCCCCTGGCGGACCGAGCGCAAACGGCCGATGACCTGCGCAATCGCAACGAATTGCATGTCAAGTCGATCGACTGCGAGTACTTTTCGGATGTGGGAGTTTGGCATTCGGAAGTGAAAAAAGCACTCGGAGAGGCGGCCGGAATCTCCCGATCCGAGGCCAAAGCACGCGCTGAGGCCGCCGAGGAAGCTGCGGCCTCCGAGGCCGGGAAGGAGGCTCGTCGAGACACCGACGCGACCGGCGATGAATTGGCCGAGGCAGATGCCGAAGCTGAAGACGATCTCTTGGGCGATTCCCTGGAAGAGGACTTCGGGGCTGATGCAGGATTGGAAGGGGAGGTATCGGGGCCGACCGGCGAAGGGTGGATCATCCAGATCGCCGGCTACCACTTTCACAATAGCGATATCAAGAATCCGGGTGAGTTTGATCTGAGCAACGAAGCGGGGCAGTTTGTCCGCCATACGTTGATTCAGCAGCTTCGCGAGGGGACGGTTTCTTTGCCCGACAGTCAAGGGAGGATCGTCGAAGTCTCGATGAAGGACCTGGGCCTTTCCTATCCCGTGATGGTGAGCAGTGTCCGCCCCGTACCGGTCATCTACGACCCCCACGCATCCGACAGCGAAGAAGCCAGCCGAGCATGGAAGCAGTACGAAGCTGCTACTGCACTGGAGGGAGACCAAGGCTTCGGTCGACGGCCCAGCCGCCCCAGGCCAGGTGCGTCTAAGGAGCCCGAGGTGAAGAAGCCGGAACACTGGAATCTCCGTCGGTATGATTTTGAAGTGCAATTCATTTGGCAACCGAAGCCTCGCGGCGAGCGAGAGAACCCACCGCTGGAACCGTCGGAGGACCTCGTTCGGAGCGGACAGGAAAGTGCCTTGCAAATCGAGGCGGTCCGAATCGTCTCGAGTCGCCCCAAGTGGCTAGCGCCCCAGCCTCCAGTCGTTGCTAAAACGCGAGGCTAGTGTTGGTCTTTGCGGTGGTGAAAACAAGAAAAAGAGAAACGAAAAGATGGAACAACTACGAACCACCCTTGCCTGGATTGTTCGCTACCACTTCTGGCTGCTCAGCGGCCTGGTGCCGATCGTTGCGATGGGGAGTTGGTACGTCGCGTCGAGCGACTTGCAGGAGAAGTACACCACTAGCAAGGGAACCATCGAGACCGCCTTCCGTGGCCAAGAACGGCTTAGTGGCCGTAGCTTCATCGCCAATCCCAATGTCAATGAGAAGCAGCAAAGCCAAGTCGACCTGTTGGCAGCCGACGTGACGGCACTCTGGCAGCAGCTTTACGACCGCCAGCGCAAGGAAGTCCTCAAATGGCCTTCTCAGCTTCAAAAATCGTTTCGTAAGCAAGTGAGTCGGCTTCAGTTTGGTGAGCCGATTCGAAAAGACCGGCGTGCTCATTACACCGACTACATCGAAGGCCGGTTTGACGACCTTCCGAAGATCATCGACGCCAACGAAATCGAAGCGGGAGGCTCGAAACGTCGAACGAGGGGCGATCTTGAAGGCTTTGGAGGTAGAGGTGGCGGGCGCGGATTTGGAGGACGTGGTAACGACGAAGACCTGGTCGAAGTCGACTACACCGTCTTTTGGGACGGTGCCGATCAGCAGCGAATCAAAGATGACCTGACTTGGGGGCAAACGGTCTCGCATTGGCAAGTTTGGGTGACACAGGAGGACCTTTGGGTCTACCAAACCTTGCTCCGTGCCATCGCCGACACCAACAAAGCGAAAGGGGCCGACCGACGATCCAACGCGGCGATTACCGCCGTCAACGCCCTGGAGGTAGGCCAGCTTGCTGCGAAGGAAAGCCGCACCAAGGGCCGAATCCGTCGGTTGGAAAAGGAGGCAGGAATCAGCGGAGAGGGAAGGAATAACGGAGGGTGGGAGCTGGACGGCGACGTAGACTTGGAACTTGGCGGGCAAGGTGAGTTCGGGCAAGGTGAGTTCGAGCAAGGTGAGTTCGGGCGGAGGGATGACGGAGGATTGGAGGGAGACAGGCAGCGGCTTCTCTCCAGGCGGTATATTGATGCCGAAGGGAGGCCCATCTCCGTGGCGAAGGGCAACGAACCGCTGGAGCCGGGGGAGTTTGGCAAGGAACTCAAGCGGCTACCGGTGCGTCTCGATGTTCAGATCGACATCCGATGGCTCACCACCCTGGTGACCGAACTGGCCAATGCCGATTTGCAAATCAAAATTACCGAGGTACGGGTCAATCCTTCCAATACCAGTTCCAGCGGCGGCGGTCGTCGTGGCAATGGAATGATGAGAGGGGACATAGAATTTGGTCGCGGTGGTGGCGGATTTGGGGCAGGCCGAGGGGGGCGTGCCAAAAACATCATGGTGTTTGAGCCTCGACCTTACATGAAGCGAGTCATCATCCAGGGAGTTGTCTTGATCTATAACCCACCCAACCTCGATCTGCTGAAATCGGAGCAAGGCGACGAGGACTGGATGTAGGGAGTCGAGACGAGAAGGCATTCGGAAATAAATAGGCCCGATACTGGCGTTACCCTACTCCCGTGATGGGGGAATGCACCGGAGCGTACGCTCCACCACCAACCATTAGAAACCAACCACGGACCTCACTCGCCTAGCCGCGAGTGCCCCCCTGGAAAAGGAAAATACCGATGAAGGGTAGCTCCCGAGGACTCGACGTAATAAAGAACTTGGCCCTCCGCCATGGCGAGAAAGCGATCATGGCCATGATCGTTGCGATCGCGGGCTACTTGCTTTACTCCATCGCGGGGCACGAGTCGTTACCCAGCGAATTGCAGGCAGACAAACTCGATTCGCTCGCCAAACAAGTCGACCGAAACATGAACGACTACACCTGGGAGCAAGCGGTGGAAAAGTCGCCGGGAAATGTTCGGCAATACGAGCAAAGGGCAGGCAACACACTGGAGATTGACTCCGACATGTACGCCGTTGCCCGGAGCAGTTGGGATCCGCCGGTCGTCCCCCCCACCGTATTACGAGCCGACCCCCATTTCTTGCTCGCGTACGATTTGGAAGGTCACGGCCTGACGGGGTTGTTCGCCTTCGTCAACGACGCAACCGCCCGGAATCGAGAGCTCGACGCGATGAAGTCAGCCGAAGACGTTCGCCGTAAGCGGGAGCGGGAACGCGAGCGCGAGGCGGAACGGGGCGGCAGGGATGGATTCTTTAGCGACGAGGGATTCCGTGGCAGGGGGACGCTTAACGACGAGAATCGCCGCCCCGTCAATGGCCGAGGCCAAAGAGCCGGCGTCGCACTCGATGGACTGGAAGAAATCAAGCAGCTCTCCGCCGCCGTCGTACTTGCCAAGGTGCCGCTCCCCGAACAACTGCAAGCTTACAAAAACACCTTCGAAAACACACAGACCTATGCGCCTAGTCAAGACTATCCACAGTATCTTGGCTACTACGTCCAACGGGCCGAAGTCCGGAGGGGAGAAGAGCTGGTTTGGCAGAACGTGTCGCTGCGCAATGGCAAAGACCGGGTTCGTTTGCCCTTCGTTGCCAGCAAAACGATCGAGCTCTCCACGTACGATTGGGCCCAAGGGCTCGAAGAAATAATGGACCCCCGTTTTGAGCACCCCCTGCTGACCTTCCCTCAGCCGCCACTTGTTGGCCGCAATTGGGATGAACTGGCCATGCACTCGGAAGTCCCCGTCGCTTCGGAGATGGAAGAGGAAATGTTGGAGGACGAAGAAAGATTGCCTCCGGACAACTTTACGGAAGACGACATGTTTAGCAATTTGGAAGCCGGTGGGGGGCGATTCGCTGGCCGCGGTGGTGGAAGGCGAAGGGGATCGGGCGGGATAGGCAGAGACCTGGAAGGAATGCATTCCATGGAGCAAGGGGGATCGGATGGGATAATAGGTGGTAGAAAAAGCGGAAGAGGCATCAGACGCGTCGGCGGCGGAGAAAATTTCGACGAAAATGGTGAACTGATGGTCGACGTCCCCTTCAAGATGTTGCGATTCTTCGATCTCTCCGTTCAGCCTGGGAAACGATACAAGTACCGTGTCAAGCTTATCTTTTCCGATCCCAACTACATGCAACCGACGCAGGTGCTTAGCCCCGAAGTCCTAGCTCGAAAACGGACAAGCCGGATCGTAGGCGAGTGGAGCAAGCCAAGCCCCACCCTTTCGATCCCGCAGGCCGGCGTCATCCGGGTCGCGGAGACGACCGACTCGGGAAGTCGCGCGCGTAGCGAGCCGATCGCAAGGATGCTCGTCGAATCGTTTGGAATCGATGAGAAAGGCAACGCTCAGCAGGCATTCAAGGAGCTTGTGGCGCGGCGCGGGTCGGTCATGAATTTCCAAGGAGAAGTCGAAGTCCTCGTGGAGGGTGGTCGATTCATCGAAAAGATTGAAGACTTTGGCATCGACACCGGTGTCACGGTGCTCGACATCGACGGGGGTGAGAAATATACCCGCGAGATGACTGCCCCAACGCAGACGCTCTTCATGGATGCCTCGGGTCGCCTCTACTTGCGCGATGAGCTGAGAGATGAACGGGAGGTTGCGATGCACCGTGCCATGTTCGACGAGAGCAAGTCGGCTGGCAGGGGACGAGGTGGATTCGAGGGATTCGGTGAATTATAGAGGGATTCGGTGGCCGAGGTCGTTAGGGAGAGCGAAACGAGGGGCAACCAGGCTCCCGTCGCCCCCTCTCTCGAAGAGGGGCCTTTCACCGTGCGGTCTGCACGAGAACGCTCGAATAAACTTCCGCAACACCGCGCGCCATCGCGAGGTCGGAGAAATGGTTGCGATGGCGATCGAGCGCGGCGGCGGCCAGTTTGTCAGGATCGACTTCGCCGGTTAGGAGTTGTTCGATCGCCAATGCTAGTTGACTCACGCTGCCAGGTTCGACCAGGAGCCCCGACTGGCGATGCTCGATGGCGGTGCTCACTCCTTCCACGTGCGACGCGACGACCGGCACCCCTGATGCCATCGCCTCCAGGACGACCATCGGCAGCCCTTCGCCATACAAGCTCGGGAGCACCAACGCGTCGAGCCGCAATAGTTCCTTTGCCACGTCGGTCGTGAACCCGGTGAAGTCGATGTGGTCTGCCAGGTCGAGCCTCGTCACCAATTGATGAATCTCGTTCTCGTATTCGGGAGTTTCAAACCCGCCGATCGCATGAAAGCGGACTTGGTGGCCTCGCGAGACAAGTGCTGCGAGCGATTCGAGCAAGACTTCCATCCCCTTGCGAGGTCGAAATAGGGCGACCATGCCGAGGGTGAGTGGTTCCGAGATTGGCCCAGGTGGTCGGACCGACGGAGAGAGAGGAACGCCATTGGGAACGCAGGTTAAGCGGTCGGCACGGAAATGGAGTCCCTGCATGTAGGACAAAAGTGTGGGCGACACGACGACCGCAGCGGCTGCCGAGCGAAGGCTCCACCGTTCGACGAAGGTGTTGACGCGGTTCTGTAGCAACCGCCCCGAGTCGAGGGAGACGGGACTGTGGACATGATACACCCAGGGTAGGCCACTCCAGCGCGAAGCAATGGCGGTGACCATGGCCGTCCGAGGGGTGTGGGCGTGGAGCAACTGGTAGTCGCCGTCGCGGGCGATCCGCATGACCTCGCGCACGGCGCGCAAATCGAATCGGCCTCGCATGTGGATGTTGTAGAGTGGTGTGCCGACCGACAGGCGAACTTCCTCGAACTTCCCCGGCTTGAGCGCCGCGATCCCGACCTCGTAACCACACTCGGGCAGCCGAATCGCGAGCAGATCTTGCACCCGCTCTGCGCCAGAGTAGTGCTCGCCATTGATGACGTGCAGCACGCGCGCGGGTCCAGAAGGATCGAACGGCAAGACGATCGGATCGGCGACCGACGGATCGGCCCATTCGGTGGTGAGGGGAGGTGCGGGCATGCGTGGGCGAGGCTTAGGTGGACGGTATTGGCGTCTTCCACAAACTTAGTCCGCCAAAGAAGGGGCTGCGGGCAGTAATTCGGAGTCGTCGCCACTGGCTCGCTGGCAAAGCCCTACGACCCTCCCCTCTGCTGCAATCGTTCGCTTCGCCGACGAGGCGTAGCTCGTCGGCTCACCCGCTAAACCTTGATTCGCTGCCAACCGCCCTGCAGCAATCGTGCGGCCAGGAAAATCGCGCGAAACACGATGTCGACGACCGCCCCGTACCAGGCACCGACAATTCCCCAGCCCATGCCGACGATCGTGATGCCGAGAATGGGGGTCTCGAATTCCCCCCAGGCGAAGTAGATTGCCAGAGGGATGCGCACGCCGACCATTCCGACGAGCCCAATGGCGAGCGGCCAGCGGGTGTCGCCCGCCCCGCGGAGTCCGCCCGACGCGACCATCGCGATAGCCAGGGGGAGCATCGCGTAGGCAGCTACCTGCAAGATATCGGCGGCCAGGGGGACCGCTTCTCGCGTTGGATCGCCAAGAAAGAACTCGGCTAGTGGCGTAGCCGCTTGGTGAAAAATAACGCCTGCGGTGACCATCAGCGCGCAAGCAGCCGCGCAGGCCATCAGCACGCTGCGCATCGCCTGCGCCGGATTACCCGCGCCCAGGTGCTGTCCTGCGAGCGTCGAGGCGGCGACTTGGAACGCCCCGCCCGGCATGTAAGCCAGCGCTTCGATTTGGATCGCCACGCCGTGCGCCGCCAGCTCCGTTACACCAAGGCTGGTAATGACACGGACGAACAGCAAGTGGCAAAGACAAACAAGCGACACATCGACCCCCCCGGGGATTCCGATGCGAAGGATGCGCCGAATCAGCGCAAAGTCGGGACGCATGAGCGAGAGCCGAAGGTGATAACCGGCCCGGCCCGCGGTGAGTAGCACGAGAAGTATGGCCGCACCACAAAGATGCCCGACTGCCGTGCCTATGGCGACGCCCTCCCACCCCATCGCAGGGAGCGGACCGACGCCGACGACCAACGCGTAGCTCGTCGCCATGTTGATGACATTGACGATTCCCATCACGACCAGCCCGCTCATGGTATCGCCCGCGCCGCGCAGGCAAGCAATGCCAACCCGCTCAACCATGATGCAGGGCAGCACCCACATCACGAGGGTGAGATACCTGGTTGCTGCAACCGCCGATTCCGCCTGGAGCCCCATCACCTCGACGAGCGAGCCAACCAGCGGCAGGCCAATCGCCATGAGTACAACCGACCAAACCGCGCCCGTAAACATCGATTGGTTCATCACCCGGTTGGCCATCTCTGGCTTGACCGCGCCGGTGAATCGGGCCGTTAGGGCGGTTGATCCGTAGAAGATGAACGCGAAGAGCATGCTCATGAACCAGAGGACGTAGACTAACATCGCCATCGCCGCGACGTAGGAGTCGTCTTGCAGGAGGTTCCCCGCGATCCAGAGGTCGACCAACTCCACGAGCAAATGCAGCACCTGCTCCGCGAGTACCGGCATCGCCAGCCGCATCATGGGGCGTAGTGTGCCGGGGGATTCGATCAGGGAACTCGACACGGTAGGTTTCTCTTGGATGCGGATCACGAAGGCGTCTGTAGCCAAAGTTGCCAGACTTTGGGAACACTAGGAGCCCGTTGATTAGGAGCCCGTTGATAAAGTCACGGTCCGCCCGAACTCTGGCGAGTCCGGCTACACGTGCGGAGGACTTGCCTTGTAGTTTAGAGTGCGGCAACAATTGCGGTAGGGCCAGCGAAAGGAACTCACCCAATGCAAGAATTCGTCCAAATCACGACCACCACGGGCGACGCGGCGACGGCCGAGCGGATAGCGGTCGACTTGGTCGCCCGCTGCTTGGTTGCCTGCGCGCAGATCCAAGGACCAGTGCGGAGCACCTACCGATGGGAGGGAAAGGTCGAGTCGTCCGAAGAATGGGTCGTCGTGCTCAAGACCGTGGGCGAGCACCTCGTGGCGATCGAAGAGGCGATCTTGCAAGTGCATCCCTACGACGTGCCCGAGCTGATCGTCGTACCGATCATCGGTGGCAGCGATGCCTACTTGAACTGGGTGCGAGAGCAGACACGCGGGACCGACGAGGCGTAGCTCGTCGGCTAGGGGGAGAAGGAGGCCCCTAGTTCCCTCGAATGATCGAGCTGACGGAAGAGAAGCCTTGCCCCCAAATGACTTCGAGCGGCACCGCGGCATAGATGCCGCGAGTGAAGACTTGCTCGACGACTTCGTCGGCGACCTGGATGGGGGTCTTGGGGATGAGCACGATGTCGGAATCGTTGAGCCAGATTTCGTCGGCAGGTAGGGGGCGGCGCCCGTAGAGGGCACCCCGTAGGTCGACCATCGTTGCCATGAGTCGCCAATCTTCCCCACGCCGAAACACCACGACTTGCCGCAAGTTGGCACCGACATTCCAGCCGCCCGCTTGAGCCAGTGCTTGTATGACGGTCGTCGGACCCGTGAGTTGAAACTGCCCCGGCGTCGGGACTTCTCCCAACACGTAGACAAACCGGTCCGAACGTTGGATCAGGTCAGGAGTGATGCGGACGCCCGGGATGGAGTGGGAATAGCGGGCGTCGATTTCCTGCTTCGCTTCACTGAGGCTGAGCCCTTGGACGTAGATGCTGCCAACGCCTGGCAGGTTGATCCGACCGGCCGGGGTGACGCTGATTTGTAGCTGCCGCCCGCCGAGAATGCCCCCTCGTGCGTCGACCGTTTCGAGCAGGTCTTCGAGGCGCGTGTCGATTTGCACCGCTGTGACGGTAATCGCCGGCACGCGCAGGAACTCTTTGTATTCCTGCTCGAGAAACTCCCGCAGCGCCGGGATCGACCTTCCGGCCGCCCGGATTTGCCCCAACATGGGCAGCGTCACGGTTCCATCCGGTTGGACGATCACCTGGCGATTGAGGCCATCTTGGGTGGTTCGGTTCGGCTGGCCTGCATCGGAGGACGACCCGGCCGTCAACGACTCCACGCTAATCGTGTCCCCGACTTGCAACGCATAGGGTCGAGAGATGACTTCGCGCGTCCGCAAATAATAGACCGCCAGTTGGTCGCCAACGCGAAGGCGGTAGACCGGGACGTGAGGCAATCGGGCATGGCCGACGTACTCGCCTTGGGCATACGACTGCCACGTTCCGGAACCTCGCGACTTCCACCCGATTTCGCAATCCCCACACCCGGTTGCGCTATCCACCGACCAGATCGAATGGGGGGCCGCTGGGCCGAGTGCCTGGCACAACCGGATGTTTTCATCCATGGGCTTGGCGTCGCCCTGAAGAAGGAGGGGCGTTTTGGCTGCAAGGGTGGCTGCCGCAGGCAACGGCTGGCAGGTTTCGCGAGGACACACCTCCCTCTTTTGGGCTGACCAGCCAAGAGCCGCCGTAAGCGTTACGGTTGCGGCTATGCAGAAGAGGGAATAGCGATGGAGTAACGTCATGAGTTTGGCAATGCGGAGGAAGGGGAGCACTCAAATACCGAAGGGAGCGAAAGATCACCACCACAGCGTTGGTTGGGGAGCAGGAGTTGCGGGGTGGGCTGGCCTCAAGTTACGGGCAGGCGGCAAGCGAGGGGCAGACGCCATTTGCGGTCTTGCCGGAGGCACGTTGGCCCGTGGCATTGTAGGCTCCACCCCTGCCAACGGGGCTGCCGTGCCATGGCCACTTCGCCGGTTGAATTCTTTCGGCGACATCCAGGCAATGCCCCGTTCAGCGGAGAGATCTCCTCGTGCCTTCTCGCGAGCAGCCAGTTTTTGCGATTCCCGCCCGTGTGCTTGGGCCAAATGGCTGGCCCCCTGTTTTTGGAAGACGAATGCCAGGTTCTTGTGCGTCACACTCGACGGGGCCAACTCCAAGGCACGCTCCAGGAGGGGCAACGACTGTCCGTAGCGCCCGGCACGAGCCAGTAACACCCCTGCCTCGTTGGCTGCCAGGTGGTTCTTGGAGTGGGCGATCAGCGCGCTGCGATACATCGTCAGGCTCTTGCGAACCACCTGAGGAATGTCGTCACGTCGCTCCCCCAGTTGCTGATAGATTTTCCCGAGTCCGTAGAGCGCCATTGAACCTGCCTGCTCTCCTGCGACGGCAGCGGCAAGCTTGCGCTCGGCGTAGCGGTGGTACATGGCAATCGCTTCATGGGGAAGCGTCCACTTGACTTCGTCTTTCTTCACGAAAGGAGCTCGTAGCATGGGGGTTTGGTGGCTCGCGGCGAGGGAAAATGGCTGGACTTCGCTTTCCCCGCCCGATGCAACGAAGTCGTCCGCTTCGTTCAGTGCCCGGAGCCCGGCAGCAAGTGCTCGGCTGTGGCGATTGGTCATTTGGCTGGCGTCCTTTGCACGGGCAATCTCTACGAGCAGCGACTCAAATCGCCCTCGGGCTGCGTGGAGCGCGCCGTTGCGAGCGAGCGCAAAGGCGGCTTGCACCTTGGGGCGGAACTGCGCACTGAGTTCCGCCTCGGCTGGGAAGTAGGACAGGACATCGTCCGCTGTCGTTTTCGCCGCATATTCCGCGTCTTCGTCGTACTCTTCGGTCGAAAAGACGCGGCCAGGTGTCGGGGCAACTTGTGCCGGGTCGCTCGGTACAACCAGGGCGTTGTCCGTAGCGTTGGGAAGTGCCGGTTCGACGGGCCGACTATAGATATCGAAGGGGGGGGCGTAGGCCTCCTCCTCATACGAATCGCTCCCGAAAGATTCATCGCCCCTCATGTCGCCCAGCTCATCGGCCTCTTCCGCTGAAAGAGGCAGGTCGATCGGCCTCCTTTCGCCCCCTATCGCTTCGCCAGCAATCGCCGCTCCAACATAGGGATTGCTGAACGCCAGGACGGGGTCCCCACTCGCTTGGATTTCCGGTTTCCGGATTTCGGGGAGCGCTTCGTTGTCGAATTCCGGGAGGGGCAATCGCAAGATTTCTTGCGAGTGCTCCGTCAACTGGAACTCCTGGGGTGCGATCGCCTCGGTGCTAGCCTTGCTCGACGGCAATCCCTCGGCAATCCCCTCGGAAGGCGATTCCCTGCCGCACCCAACAAGTAAAAGTGAGGTCGTCGCTAGGCAAAGCGGAAGGGCTCGCCACGCTGTAGGCAACAGGTCCATGAATTTTGCTCAGGCAGATAGCGGTGGAGGATGCAGGAAACACCGTGTCGGACTGGCATAGCCCGTAGAATCAGAAGTCGACTTTCCGAAAGGGGACGAACCAGAAAATCCGGTCCGATCGTCCCAAGACGAGCATTCCTCCCCCATGGAACCGGCATAACCCCTTGTGGCCGCTCGGCTGCTTTTGCCTAATCCGCATACCCTTCCAGTGCGGCTCTGTGCAACGCCGCGTTAAGAAAACAAGCTCCGCTGCGACTCAGGCACCAGTGGAAAGGCGTTGAACCCTGCCTTTTGCAAGTGGCCGACGAACTCCGCAGGACCATGCGTGCAGTAGATTTCGCGCGGCGCGACGCGGCGAGCCGTTTCGATCAGTTCGTCGAAGTCGGCATGGTCGGAGAGGGGGAGCGCGACATCGACGCCAAGGCGGTGCTGGGTGCTTGGGTCGATGGCCCAACCGGTAACCGCAATCGAGACGACATTTTGGAGTCCCGCAAGGCGGAACCCTTTGGCCGACTGGGGGAGCGTCATCACGACATGCCCTTCCACCGCTTGGCTCCCTCCTGCTGGGCCTCCTGCCGCTTTACTTTCGTAGGGAGCCCAGTCGCCCAGGTCGACGCCCAACTTTTCGTAGACCGCGCTCACCTGGGCCATCTTGGGATGTTGCAGCACGGGGATTCCGGCGCGATGGAGGATGGCGGTCACCTCCTGCGATTTACCGAGGGCGTAGGCATGGACAACGGGCGTTTTGCCGGCAGCCAGCGCAGCACGGATGGTTGTCACGAGTTCTTCGATCACCTGCTCACGCGGCGGCATTCGGTAACGCGGGATGCCGAAAGTCGATTCCATGATCAGGATGTCGGCCTGGGGGAGCTCGGCGGGCCTCGCCGTATACGAGCTGCCGAGCTTGAAGTCGCCCGTGTAGAGCAGCCGCGTTTGGCCGTCGTCGGCGAGCAGCATCGCCGACCCGAGGCAATGCCCGGCCGGATAGGTCGTGAGCTGGAGGCTGCCGAGCTCGATCGGCTTGCCGAAGGGCATCGGCTGGACCTGCAATCGGTCTCCGAGCCGGTGGCGGTAGAGGGCTGCGGTGGCGGGCGTCGCATACGCCCACTCATGTCGGGCCATGTGGTCGGCATGGGCGTGGGAGACAAACCCTCGCGGCTGCCGGCGCCGGTCGTCGACCGCGAGCCCCGCCCGAGTGATTTTTATCCCGCCATCGTAGTGAAACATGCCTCTGCCCTCGCCATGCCAAGTGGGGTCCCGACGTGCTATGTTATCACACTTCCCCGACTGGTAGCCGTCCGGCCGGAAGAAGCAACCACGCTCAAGCTGAGCCCCGACCAAGCTTGGTCAGGGCTACAGGGGCCTCTGCGACTAAGATTCGTTCGATTCGTGGCTTTCCCGGCCTTGCTTTCGTGAACGGTTCCTTACGGACTAACCTTGCCTTGATGGCTACTACTGCTATTGAAAGCCGGACTTATGGATTGGGTGGAAGTGATTATCCTCGCGATTGTCCAAGGGATCACCGAGTTCCTGCCGGTCAGTTCGTCGGGGCATTTGGTTGTTGCCAATGCGCTACTCGAGGCGATGGGCTGGCCACCGGCGGAAGACTTGGTCGAGGTCAACATCGTGCTGCACCTTGGTACGCTCCTCGCCATCGTTGTCTATTATCGAAAAGAGATTCTCCAGCTACTGAGCCGCGACCGGCGCGTGTTTGGTTTGCTGCTCATCGGAACAGTCCCGGCAGCGGTGGTCGGCATCACCGTGAAGAAAATCCTCTCCGACCAAATGGAATCGCAGCTACTGGGGAATCTACTGCTGGTTGGGTGCATGTTTCCGGTCACCGCCATGTTGCTCATCTACGCCATGCGCAGGATGCCGGGCGAAAAGGACTACACCGAGATCGGCATCCGCTCCGTGCTGGCGATTGGAGCAGCGCAAGCCTTTGCGATTCTGCCAGGCGTTTCTCGGAGTGGCGCGACGATTGCTGCCGGTATCGGCTCGGGAATGCGCCGGGAAGCGTCGGCAACCTTCGCGTTTCTGCTCGCCATTCCCGCGATCGCCGGTGCGGGACTGCTCGAAGGGATCGAAGCTTGGGAGCAAGGTTCGACCGGCACTTCGCCCGTCGTGCTAGCGGTTGGATTTGCCGTCTCCTTCGTCGTCGGCTGGGCGTCGCTGGTCGCCTTGATCCAGTTCGTCCGGAAGGGCCGGCTCGCGCTGTTTGCTTGGTACCTGATACCGCTTGGGATCGTGGTGGTCGGTTGGCAAATGGCAGCGGGACTCTCTGGTGGGCTACTACCGCAGTAAGGTTGCTCCGTCCTGACACGAAGGGATCGCCATTCGCCTCGCGCGCAAAAAAAACCGGAGGAGCCCCACAGGACCCCCCCGGCGTTGCCATTCGCGAGATCATAAGAAGTGAAAATCAGAGCAAGAGTTCGCGAACAGCAAGGATGGACGACATAAGATTGCCCCACCCGAACGGAACGAACGCAGTCTGACGCCTCGTTGGCAATGCGTCAATGATTTCGTCAGGGAAAGCGCCGATTCCGTCAGAGAAGATGACGGAAAGCCAGAGAAGACGACGGAACGGCCGTTAGCGGGCCGTCTCTCGGACTACCGAATGGGGGGGGCCCGGTCGGCTGGAGGAGGTTTGCCTGGTGCTCTTTGTCTCGTCTTTCAACGAGGCTTGGGGAGGCGTAGACGATTCCGATTCGTTGCCAGCCATCAGGGCGAAGAAGCAAGGGACGACGACGGTCCGTACGAAGAACGTGTCGAGCAGCACGCCAAAGGAAAGGGCGACGCCCAACTCAATCATTCCCCGAAGCGAACCGGAAGCCATCGAGATGAACGTGCCCGCCATGATGATGCCACAGCTGGTGATGATTCCGCCGGTCTGCACCATCGCCTTTCGGAGTCCTCGGCGCAAGCCATACTTCGCTTGCTCCTCGAAGACACGTGTGGTGAGGTAGATGTTGTAGTCCTGCCCCACGGCGATGAGGATAACAAACAAAAAGATCGGCGCTTTCCAGTCGAGCCCGTCGAAGCTTCCGCTGTAGTACCAGCGGAAAAACATTTCGGTTGCGCCGATAGTCGCGAAGTACGAGAGTAGCACCGTGACGATAAGGTAGATGCAGACGAGGGGCCGCTTGAGAATGAGCATGATGACCGCAAGCACCGCAAAGACGACGCAGACCTTGATGGTTGTGTCGTCTCGTGAGGTGACATGCTCCAGGTCGCGCATTCCAGGGGTGGTGCCAATGTACTCGAAGGAGGTTCCTTTCCAGGCAGGAAGACCCTCCGGAACATCTTCGTGAACGGTGATCCAGCGCTGGAGTTCTTTTTTCGAGAGGCCCCGGGGTGGTTCCGCGTTGACCGCTTCGCCGCTGGTAACCGTGTCCAGGACTTTTTCAATGTCGTCCACGATGGTGCGGGCTTCGCGGGCGAAGGGGTCTTTGTCGAGCACCAAATGAAAGCGGGTGACTTCGCCTCGGTACCGGTCCGCTTCGGAGACGAACGTCGACACCGCCAGGGGGCTCCCGGTCACGGTCAGTTCCGCCAGGTTGGGGACCGTATCACCACCGGTCGGCTTGTAGAGGCTCCGCACATCGACGACGCCGTCGATTTCTTGCAATAAATTGTGCAGGTATGAGAGCTTGTAGTACCCATCCGGCTCGTTCAACTTGCCACCCGGGAGGGTTGCGACAATGCTCATCGGGGCCGCTTCACCAGGGGCAAAGTACTCGCGGACCAATTGGGTCCCCTGTTTGCTGACGCGATCCGAGGCCAACTCGTTCATGAAATCATGGGTCACCTGGACGCTGAGCCCTTCGATCATAAACCATGCCGAAGCACCGAGCGCGAGCCATAAGATCAACCCTGGGCGGCGAAGTACCTGACGGGCGACTCCATCCCACAAAGGCGAGATGCGTTTCATTTGCTCATCAAAATCCCCCTGTGGGTCGATCTGCTCCGAGGCGGTTTCTACGCCAAAGGGCCAAAACACAAACTTCCCAAACGCTCGGAGCATCGCCGGAGCAAAACTGATGCAGGCCAGCAACGCGATGAACAAACAGATCGCAACGACTGGACCGGCGTAGCTGAATTTTCCGTACTCGGCAAACGCCATGGTCGCGAGACCAAGGATCGTGGTGAAGGCACTCGCGGCGAGGGCATCCCCGACTCGCGTTAGCGCGGCCCCCGATGCCTTTTCGATTTTTGTGCCGAGACTCAGCTCCTCCTTGAATCGCGAAATGATGAAGAGGCAGAAGTCCGTTCCCGCTCCAAACAAGATGACGATCACGAAGATCTTCGTCGTGGTAAATATCTTGAAGTCGCTCCAGTCATGGGCGTCGGGGCCGAAGTGGAGCGCAAGAAGTGCCACGACATCGCTCGCCACGCTCAAACTCACGCCGATCGTCGCCATGGGGATCACCACCAGCAGCGGTGCCCGATAGATGACCAAGAGACAGATAAGCACCAGGACGACGGTCGTGACCTCGGTGCTCTTGAGGCTCTCCTTGACGGAGGCCTGCATGTCGCCGCCGATCATGGCCGAACCCGAGAGTCCGATCTGAAGTCCTGCCGGCTTTTCTTTATCGTTGCGTGCTTCCTCGACCAAGTGAGCGACCGCTTCGAGGATAGCGACATTCTCGGTCGCCATCATGTCGGTCGTCAGTCGTCCGATGACCATCACCGCATGGCCATCCAGATGCTTCTGTCCTTCGCTCGTTCGCCCGTTGTTGGTGAGCATCTTGCCAACGACCGGCGTGAGTTCGGTCCAGACGCGGTTTTTTTCGTCGGCCCACGGCAGGTTGGCTGGTGCGGCCGGTTTGAGTTCTGCCAGTTGATTGCCGACATTGATCGCGAACTGCCGATCCTTTTTCGTCAGCGGGGTGTCCTCGCGGGCGAAGACAAGCACGATCTGACTTTTTGCTTTTTCGTCGGGAAAGGCTTTCTGAAGCAAATCGAGGCCACGACGGCTTGTCGACTCGCTGGGCAGGTAGTCGAAGTCGCCATCGAGCGCCACTTGGTCCCAAGTCGGCGCAACAATCTTCAGGCCAATCGCCAATACGACCCAGCCGACCAGGATCATCGCCCAATAGCGATTAACAAAATTTCCTAGAGCTTGGAACATAAAGGGCACAACTGCGTAAGATACGGGACAGAATACGAGCCTTCGTCAACATCACAGATTGGCCCGCCCCAACCCAGAGATCGTATCCTGATTTCCGTTAATGGCCTAGTGCGTAAGGGGAAATTCTTGCCCCCAAACTGCGCTGTCGGCCCATTTTTCCGCGCCAAGCGGGATATCTTCTCTCGTTGCCGGGAAAAATGCGTCGACGTCCGGTCGGAACCCCGTTTTGTTCGGCTTGGCGCTTGGCTTCTTTTGTTGAGGCAGTGCTTTTAGCGGGCCGCCAACAATGCATGACGCCAATCACGCCGCCCGAACCTCATCGCGACCGCCGTCCGCCCAGGAGAACTGCCAAGTCATTTTGGAACCGCCAAGGCGTACTTGGCGGTTTCTTTTATTCGGCGACTTTGCAAGCGTCCTGCGCCGTCCGCCGAAGTCTTTTCCCCCCGAGTCTCCTTACCATTTCTCCTGTCCCGTCGTCGCGAGGACGGCGGCCCACAGTTGGTGGCTCGGGTCGAGGCGCTTGACCTCGCCGGTCGAGATGGCAAGCGGCACGTGGACGATGTGATTTTGCCAGAGGCCAACGAAAAGGTTGGTCTTGCCTGCCATGCCAGCATGGGCCGCGTGTCGGGCCAGTTGTTCACACAGCAGACTGTCGGCCGCCCCCGCTGGCACGCTGCGAATGTGGTAGCTCGGGTCGAAGTACTTGACGTTTGCCGTTCGTTGGCGTTTTCGGAAATGCTCCGTGATTTTCTGCTTCAGCAGCAAGCCGATGTCGCCCAGTTTGCGATTGCCCGACTTGTCGTAGGGGGATTTGTTTTCCGAAAGCAAATGCTGGCCCGCCCCTTCGGCAACGACGATCACCGCGTGTCCGCACTGGGCCATCCGGCGTTCGAGTTTCCGTAGCAAGCCTTGCTCGCCTTCCAGCTCAAACGGGACTTCGGGAATCAGCGTAAAGTTGACTTCGCCACTCGCAAGGGTCGCGGCGGCGGCGATGAACCCTGCCTCGCGCCCCATTAGTTTTACGAGGCCAATCCCCCCGGCGACGCTTTTCGCCTCGACATGGGCGCAGTCGATCACTTTTTCCGACTCCGCCACCGCCGTCACAAAACCGAACGTCCGGTAGCAGTAACGAATGTCGTTGTCGATCGTCTTGGGGATGCCGACGATGCTGATCTTGGCGCCGCGCCGTTGGACCTCCTGGGCAATAGCATGGGCTCCCTTTTGGGTTCCGTCGCCACCGATACAGAAGAGCAGGTCGATCTTCTCCGACTCCAAAAAGTCGACCACGACGCTCGAGTCTTGCTGTCCTCGCGACGTGCCAAGGAACGTGCCGCCCTGATGGTGGATATTGGCGACGGTCTTGCTCGCGAGTGAGAGGGGTGGCAGTCCTTCGGCCGGGTTGAGTCCTTGGTAGCCGTAGCGAATGCCAAGCACCTGGGGCAGGCCGTAGTTGCTGTGGAGCTGGTAGTAGAGATTCCGAATCACGTTGTTCAGCCCGGGGCAGAGTCCGCCGCAGGTGACGATGGCCGCCTTGGTTTTTGCCGCCTCGAAGAAAACTCTCTCGCGCGCGCCCGCCTGCTCGAAGCCAAGCGGTTCGATGACCTTCCCTTCATGGTAGGTGATTTCATGCAGCACCCGACGGTCGTCCCGAGTAAACTGCGTGGTTGCGCCATCGGTGAGAAGTGGCGAGTCGAAGGTCGGCTCGCCGAGCGTTGGTATTTGGAGGTCGGATTGTGTTAGCATGAGAGTCGGCTCGAAGTGCAATGAAATCTCTGGTCACAAGATAACATCGCTCGTGCAAAGCTGCGAGCGGCTAAAACATTCCACCAGCCTCTCGCTTGCGTCTTCACGTTGACGAACGGACGAACCCTGGCTGGCTTGCAATGAACTACTTCGCCCATGCCGATCCATGGCTCGACGACCCGGAGTGCGATCCGTCTTGGCTCGCCGGGCTTGCGGTCCCCGATTGGCTCAGTGTGGTGGCGCGGCGGACGAAGTGCCGGACGAAGCATGTCGAGCCCGTGTTGGACGATGCCGACCCGCGCGTCGCGGCGCTCGCACGTGGCGTCGCGCAGCACCACGCGGACGATGCGTGGTTTCACGAGCAGCCTGCTTTTGTGGAACTCTCGCTGGCGTTTTCGCGAGCGATCGTTGAGCACTGTCACGAACAAACCGACCTCCGTGCTAGCTTCCTCGGTCACATCTTGGTTGAGTTGTTGCTGGATGCGGTTTTGATTCAGCGTGCCCCGGAGCGGCTCGATCGTTACTACGACCTGATGGGAAGTCTCGATGGCGAATGGGTTGCCACACGGATCGAGGCGTTGAGTGGCAGGTCGGTGGGGCGCTTGGCGGAGTTTGTTGGCAAGTTTTCCGAGATGCGTTTCTTGGCGGACTACGCCGAGGATCGCCTGCTGGTCTTTCGGCTCAATCAAGTGATGAGCCGCGTCGGGCTGCGGCATTTGCCCGCGTCGTTCCCTGACTTGCTGCCAGCATTCCGCAAGCAAGTGGCAGGTCGATCGGAAGAACTGATGGACGATTCCAATTCGGCGCGAACTCTCTTTCATCGCCACCGTACCTAAAGAAGTAGCCCCAGCCGGACCGCCACGCGGTTCCCGGACGCAGCTCACGGACCGCGTGGCGGTCCGGCTGTCGGGGAAGAGGGTGATTCGTAAAGGAGGACGGCCCATGATGCTTCGCATCCGCGCGGTGGCTCACGGCATGGTTTTATCGTTGGTCGTCTTTGCGCCACCTGCTGGCACGTTGTGCGGGAGTGAGTTGCCCCAAGTTCGATTCGACATTCCTCAGCGATTCACGGCGCGCGAGGTCCTCAGCGACGATCCTTTGGCGGGCCGGCTCATTGAGGTGACGGTGCCGATCTCTGTGCGGGTCGTTGCGGGCGACATTCATCGCGTGAAGGAGGTGTCGATCGAGATCGATGCGGGCGGGACGGGGCTCCTTGTCCATGATTTTTCGCCGCAGACGACTTTGGGTACCGACCTTGCGGGCAATATCAGGGTGAGCACTACCAAGGAGGCGGGGCAAAAGTTCAACGCCTCGCTGGGGGGGCAGTCGCCGATTCCCCTTGGCGAGGTGATCGCTCAGGTCGCGCCGTCGATCTCCGCCAGCAAGACCAGACGCGAGGTCGAAGTCAAAACCACCACGCGACTCCCGCCGAAGAAGCCAACAGCGGTGAGTGGCACGCTTGGGGGGGGGCGCGGCGTCTTTTTTCAGCTTCGGCCTTCCTCGCAGACGACGCTTGAGGGACAACACTTGCTCTCGGTCGTCTTTCGGGCCCCCGACGATTGGCTGGCGAGCGATCTGGCCGTCCGGTGCGCTGCCCTCGGCGAGCGCCGCGTCCTTTGGTTCGATCAGCCGAAAATTTGGGGCAACGCTCGGGCAAAGACTCGAGTGGCGCTGCCTGCTACGGCCCCTGCGCCGCATTCCGTTGCCAAGCAGCCGGTGGGCGAGTGGGTGGCTCGACCCTGATGCAATCGGGGTGCAGGGTGGCTCCCTCCTATAAGTTAGGCAGCCGTTGACCAGGCAGTCCTTGACCAGGCGGCCTTGAGTGGTGGCGAAGCGAGGGTTTGGTGGTGGACCGTAGAAGTGCCGTACCCCTTCCATTGTAACCAACTTCTATTTTGGCAACATCTTGCCATTTGCGAGGCTCAGGTCTTAAGAAAGTCGGGTTTTCTCGCGCAACCCGCCTTGGCGATCCGCCTCCAATCCGCTTTACTGTAAGCCTACTTGGCGGTGTGCTGGCTGCGTGGGGCGCTTCGTGCGGCCTCGTCGCGGAGCATGCCGTGTCTCGGTGCGATGGTGTTGCTTTGTCTCCATGATGGAATTGGGCCTGTGGATCGTTTCTTATTTCCCGCTTGGGTTAACCGTTTTGTGGTGCTCGCTGGCATGGGTGCTGGCGCTGTAATTACTTACGGTGCATTGGTTTACGCCTATGGAACGCTCCCCTCGACGCTCAACGTTGGCTACTCGCCGGAACAGCCGGTCCCCTTCAGCCATAAGCTCCACGCGGGCGAGCTCAAGATGGACTGCCGCTACTGCCATAGCACGGTCGAGAAGTCGGGCCATGCCGCGATTCCGGCGACCAGCACCTGCATTAATTGCCATAGTGGTGCCGATGCGAACGGGATCACCCCCTTCGCATCACTTCATTTTGACAGCCCCAGGCTTTTGCCCATCCGCAAGAGCTATGCCACCGGGGAGGCCGTTCCGTGGAAGCGGGTGCATGACTTGGCCGACTACGTTTACTTCAGTCACGAGGTCCATGTCGCTCGCGGCGTGAGCTGCGTGGAGTGCCATGGTCGGGTCGATAAGATGGAGCGTGTTTGGCAAGACAAATCGCTCAGCATGTCGTTCTGCCTCGACTGCCACCGCAATCCCGAGCCGCGCCTGCGACCGCAGAGTGAGATTACGAATCTCGCGTGGGTTGGTCCTGCGGAGGATGAATTGGAGTCGCACCTCAAGGCTGTTAAGGGTGAGTACGGCGAGATCAAGGCGTCGACCGACTGCTCCACCTGTCACCGTTAGAATATCGATAAGCGCGGAACGATAAGCGATGAACGAATTGGTTCGATAGTATAGAGGGAATGGGTCCTTCTTTCGTCCTACGTCGCTCCTAGTTAGAAACAATCCATGACGCAAACCACCATCCCCAAGTACTGGCGTAGCCTTGACGAGCTCGATAGCTCGCCGGAGTTTCAGGCCTTCGTCGAGCGAGAATTCCCGGTCGCCGCTTCGGAGTTTCCTGCTGGCGTGTCGCGGCGGCGCTGGATGCAGTTGATGGGGGCGTCGTTTGCGCTAGCGAGTGCCGCAGGTTGCCGGTGGGAGACCGAGCAGGTCGCCCCGTTCGTTCACCGCCCTGAAGGTTACATTCCGGGCAAACCACAAAAGTTTGCGACCACGATCGAACTGGCTGGCGCGCCCCGGCATCTGCTGGTGACCTGTTACGATGGCCGGCCGGTCAAGGTGGAAGGGAATCCCGAGCACCCGAGCAGCCTCGGCGCGACCGATGCTTTTTCGCAGGCGTCGACGCTCACGCTCTACGACCCGGATCGCTCGGCGGCGGTAAAAGAGCGTCTCCAGTCGGAGGAGAAGGCGAGGAGCTGGGACGATTTTGATGCCTACGCCAAGAAGCTGGTCGGTAAATTTCGAGCCGTTTCGGGCAAGGGGCTCGCGCTGCTGATCGAGCCGAGCAGTTCGCTCGCCCAGGCGGCGGTTCTTGGCAAGCTGGCCAAGTCGCTTCCCGAGGCGAAGTTCTACCAGTACGCCCCGCTCGCGCGAGCGAACGACGTCGCCGGTGCGGAGTTGGCTTTTGGTGAGCCGGTGCGGACGCACTACAGGCTGGCGGATGCGAAGGTCGTCGCGTCGTTTGATGGCGACCTGCTTTGCTCGCATCCCAACAGCACCCGCTATGCCCGCGACTTCGCCTCGACGCGAGAGCTTGACGGAAAGCATCCGGACGAAGCGGCCATGAGCCGGCTTTACGCCGTCGAGAGTCAATTTAGCACGACCGGCGCAGCGGCAGATCACCGTGCGGCGATTAAGTCGGGTGATATCGGCGCGGCGCTGACCTCGGTTCGCGACCAGGTCCGAGAGCGGCTCGATGGCAAGGTTCCCGAGGAGCCAGAGGCGATTCCGGGACGAGCAGAGATCGTCAAGAAAGTTGCCGTTGCCCAGGAAAAGCACGACGAAAAGCTGGAAGCCGAGTTGCGCAAGGAGCTTCCGCCGGTCACCGCCGAGCAGGTCTTGTGGGCCATTGCGGAAGACTTGGCCGCCAACGAGGGCGAAGGGGTGGTCGCGGTTGGGCCGCGGCAGCCGGCGGAGGTGCATGCCATCGCGCATGAGATCAACGCGATGTGCGGCAATCTCGGCAAGACGGTCGTCTTCACTAAGGAAGCCTCCAGTACGCAGGGAACGATTGGCGACTTGGTCGCGGCGATGGACAAAGGGGAGGTGCGGGCCTTGGTCATCGCTGGTGGAAACCCCGCCTACGACGCCCCGGCAGAGCTGAAGTTTGCCGACAAGATCGAGAAGATAGCCGATACAATTCGACTTGGTTACTACGAAGACGAAACCTCGGGCGCTTGCCAGTGGCACTTGCCGATGTCTCACCCGCTCGAATCGTGGGGCGATGCGGTTAGTTACGAGGGGGTCCCCAGTGTTGCCCAGCCGCTACTGGAGCCGTTCTACGAAAGCCGCACAACGCTGGAGTTGCTGGGACAATTTGCCGGTGTCGCCACGGGGCAGCCTGAGTTGCTCGTCCGCGAAGCGATCTCCGCCGCCCTGCCGAAACCGCTCGACAAAGATGCTTGGAGCCAGTTGCTGCACGACGGATTCATCGACACCCGTTTAACGGCTATCGCCAATCCGTCGCTAGCGAGTTCGCTTGACCTCCAGGTGATGCCGGCAAGCAAGGGCTTGGAGGTCGTTTTCTGTCCGTCGTCGAGTACCTACGATGGCCGATTTGCGAACAACGGTTGGCTGCAAGAGACGCCCGACTTCATCACCAAGGTGACTTGGGACAACGTCGCAATCATCAGCCCGAACACGGCGCAGGCCATTGGCGTTAAGCAGAACGAATTGGTGAAGGTCGAACTCAACGGCGAATCGCTTGAGCTGCCGGTCTATGTTTTGCCAGGGCAGGCGAACGATTCGATTGGCGTGCAGCTTGGCTACGGACGGACGTCGGCGGGCGTCGTTGGCGGTCGGCAGGGCCTTCGCATTCCGCGCTTCCGCCGGTACTGGCTTGGGGAAGAAGAGGTTGTTTCGGTCGGCACGAATGTCTATCCGCTTCGTAAGGGGGGCGCTCTTGGTTTTGCCCCGGACGCCAAGCTGACGCCAACCGGCAAGAACTACGAGCTCGCTACCACGCAAGATCACTTTGCCATCGACTTGATGGGGCTCCAAATCATCGAAGGTCGCATCGGCGAACTCGTTCGCGAAGCGCCACTCGAGCAATACAAAAAGCACCCCGACTTCGCCGCGCATGTGGTTCATGAAGTCGCCTCCGAGCCGCTCTGGCCCAAGAAGACTTGGCGCAGCGCGGCCAACGCTTGGGGGATGTCGATCGATCTGAATAAGTGCATCGGCTGCAACGGCTGCGTCGTCGCCTGCCAAGCAGAGAACAACGTGCCGGTCGTCGGCAAAGAGCAGGTCCTGGCCGGTCGCGAAATGCACTGGATTCGGATCGACCGTTACTTCTCTGGTATGCCGGACGACTTCAACAAAGAAGACCCCGAGAGCCCGCAAGTCTCGACGCAGATGGTCACCTGCCAACAATGCGAAACGGCCCCGTGCGAGCAAGTTTGCCCTGTGGCGGCAACGACGCATACTGCCGAAGGGCTCAACGACATGGCTTACAATCGCTGCATTGGCACGCGGTACTGTGCGAATAACTGCCCTTACAAGGTCCGGCGTTTCAACTACTTCCACATGACCGGTTACGTCGAGCGTCCGGAGAACAACCTCCTGCAACTGGCAATGAATCCGGAAGTGACGGTCCGTAGCCGAGGCGTGATGGAGAAGTGCACGTACTGCACGCAGCGACTCTCCGTCGCTCGCATCGATGCGAAGGTCGCCAATCGCGAGATCGCCGATGGCGACGTGCAAGTCGCCTGCCAGCAGGCCTGTGCATCAGGTGCAATCGAGTTTGGCAACCTCAACGACCCCGACAGCCGAGTCAGCCAGGCTCATGCCAACAAGCGGGCGTATGGAATGCTCGCGGAGCTCGACACGCGGCCAAGGACGCTGTACTTGGCGAAGGTCCGCAATCCGCACCCGGCACTCGCACGTCCGCTGGAAGCGATTCATGGTGGCGGACATGAAGGCCACGACGATCCGCACCACAACGATCCACACCACGAAGACGACAAGCCATCCGAGGCAGGCGTTGCCACGAGCAAAACGTTTCAACTACCGATCCTAACTTAACCGACCAACCGTAGCTGGCGGGCTGCGCTCGCCTCGCTGACCCACACGGCGGGCGTGGCCCGCCAGCTAACGCACGAATTTGCGTAAGAGAACACCGCAGTCATGGCAAATGGTGAATTAATTTTGAATGGCGGGCCGATCCCGGCTGCCGATCAGCGCGATCCGGCGTGGCAAAGTCCACCGTTGGTCGCGGGCAATCAAACCTACGGGTCGGTTACCGACACGGTCTGCAAAATCGCCGAGACCAAAGTTCAGAAAACGCCGGTCGGCTGGATGATTGCGTTTGCGATCAGTGCCTCGTTTGCCGGTATGTTTGGGGCCCTGATCGGTTATTTGATCCTTTGTGGCGTTGGTGTCTGGGGAAATACGGCTCCTATCTTCTGGGCCTTCCCGATCGTCAACTTTGTTTTTTGGGTCGGCATTGGCCATGCCGGCACGCTCATTTCGGCGATCCTCTTTATCTTCCGCCAAGATTGGCGCACCAGCATCAACCGCTTTGCCGAAGCGATGACCATTTTTGCGGTCGTTTGTGCGGGGACATTTCCTGGCATTCATGTCGGTCGTGTCTGGATGGCTTACTTCCTGTTCCCTATTCCAACGACGCACCTTTACATGTGGCCCAACTTCCGCAGTCCGCTCTTGTGGGATGTCTTCGCGGTCGGGACCTATGCGTCGGTGTCGGTCGTGTTTTGGTACATGGGGATGATCCCTGACTTGGCGACTTTGCGTGATCGGGCTAAGGGAAAGATCCGCCAGATTGGTTACGGCATCGCCTCGCTCGGCTGGACGGGGTCGGCTTCCCAGTGGCGCGTTTATGAGAAAGCGTATGTCCTGCTCGCCGCCCTGGCTGCGCCGCTGGTTCTATCGGTCCATACGATCGTCAGTTTCGACTTTGCGGTGAGCCAACTCCCTGGTTGGCATACAACGATCTTCCCTCCTTACTTCGTTGCCGGGGCGGTCTTCAGCGGGTTTGCCATGGTCATCACCCTGATTGTTCCCTGCCGCAATTGGTATGGGCTGGGGGACCTGGTGACCGAACAGCACCTGGAAAATATCTGCAAAATTCTCCTCGCCACCGGCACGATGGTCGGTCTCGCGTACACCACCGAGTTTTTCATGGCTTGGTACAGTGGCAATGGTGCGGAACAAGGGGCGTTCTTGAATCGCATGTTCGGCATGCAGTGGTGGGCTTACTGGATCATGTTCACTTGCAACGCCTTCATTCCGCAATTGTTCTGGATCAAGAAATTCCGCACGACGCCAATACTGATGTTCATCATTTCGATCTTCGTCAACATCGGGATGTGGTTCGAGCGGTACGTCATCGTGATAACGACGCTTGAGCGGCCGAACCTGCCGTCGAGTTGGCAGGCGTTTCAGCCGACGTGGGTCGACATTGGAATGCTGGCTGGAAGTTTTGGGCTGTTCTTCATGCTGTTCCTACTCTTCCTTCGCTTTTTGCCGATTGTTGCGATGGCCGAGATCAAGGCGGTGTTGGCCCATGAGAAATCGCACCACCCCCACCATAACCCTGAGAGTTCGCACTAGTTTTTGTTGAACGCCCCGTTTCCGTTGGACGTCCAGTTCCCGTTGAATGCCCAGACGCCGGCTACCGAGCAACATCCGAATAGTATATGTCCGATCACAACCAACACCCATCGAAACCCTCCGCCGACGAGCCACCTCGCGTGCTAGGGATGCTCGCCCAGTTTGAGGGCCCCGAGGAACTCATCGCGGCGGCGCGCGCCATTCGCGAAAAGGGATACCGCAAGGTCGAGGCTTTTTCTCCCTTCCCGGTCCATGGCATCGACAAGGCGCTCGCTGCCCGAAGCCCCGTACTGCCTTGGGTGGTGCTGGCCGCCGGGCTTACGGGTTGTACGGTAGCCCTCCTCATGCAGTGGTACATGAACGCCACGGAAGGGGACTATGCGTTTGCCGGGTACCAATTCGGCATCAGCGGCAAGCCCTTCTGGAGCTTGCCCGCCAACATCCCTGTGGCGTTTGAACTGACGATTCTCTTCGCGGCGTTCACGTCGTTCCTGGGCATGATTGCCTTCAATGGGTTGCCGCGGTTCTCCAATCCGCTCTTCCACCACAAGCGATTTGCCAAAGCGACGAACGACGGATTTTTCCTTTTAATCGAATCGGAAGACCCAAACTTTTCCGAGCAGGCCGTCACCACCGCCTTCGAGTCGATTGGCGGGAAGCATGTCGAGCGACTCCTCGACGTACCGGATCAGCCGATCCCCCGGCCGTTTTTCACGATCGCTGCGATCGTGGCAGTGGTGGCGTTGCTGCCGCTCGCCTACGTCGCCTTCGCGCGTGGCGGCCATAGCGAAACGCCTCGGCTTTCGATTTGGTGTGACATGGACTACCAGCCCAAAGCCAAGGCGCAAACGGCGAGCGACTTGTTTGCGGACGGCCGGTCGATGCGACTCCCGGTCGCTGGCACGGTGGCGCGTGGCGGACTCCGCCTTGACCCTCGCTTGCACCTGGGCCTCGAACACGACGACGGTAACGACGCTGGCACTGGCGAGGCCGCTTCAGCGGCCCCGGGTGCGGCGCCATCGGATGAGGACGAAGCCGAATCGCCACAAAAACCTTGGATCACGGAATTCCCCAAGGAAATCGAAATTAGCCAGCGGACCATGACGCGGGGCCAACAGCGGTTTAACATCCACTGCGCGGTTTGCCATGGGCGCGCCGGTGATGGCGATGGACTCGTGGCGCAGCGGGCATTCCAGCTTCAGGAGTTGGGGCAGGCGCCCGCTTGGAAGCCTCCCACCTCTCTTCATGCCGAGACCATCCGCGCGCAACCGGTTGGCCAGATTTATAACACGGTGACCTTCGGTAAGTTGGCCCCTGGCGGCCAACGCATTGGGATGGCCGGCTATCAGGAGCACATTTCGCTGGAAGACCGCTGGGCAATCGTCCTCTACGTCAAAGCCCTTCAGCGGACCCGCGATGCCCAAATCGATCATCTCACTGAGCAAGAAAAAGCAGCACTGCAGTAAGTCCCTTCAATAGCGGAAGAAACTTTTTAGCCACGGACGGATACGAGTCAAACACGGGCCGGATTGGTGTCCAATCGTTACCCGTGCCGATCCGTGGCTAAAGAAACGAAATAAGCATGTCACAGACGTCCCTTTACGACACTTGGATCAACGATACCTCGGAACGCCGCAAGGCGAGTCCCGACTTGCGGCGCATTGCGTTCGGGCCGCTTTTCGGAATCGGTGCTTTGCTGCTGGTCGGTATGTGGCTCTACAGCCGGGGCGATCCGATGCCTCGGTTTTGGCATGCCTACCTTATTGCCGTGACTTATTTCAGTAGCATCTCGCTCGGCGGGCTCTTTTTCGTGGTGGTGTTGCATCTCACCGGCGCTAAGTGGGGTGTTGTGCTCCGACGCTTGGGGGAGATCGTCTCGATGGGGATCGGTTTTTGTGGACTACTTTGGATCCCCATCTGGGCCTCGCTTTTAGGGGGGGATGGGAGCCTCTATCCCTGGAACACTCCCGGAGTCATGACACTCGGTGCCGAGAATTACGACTCCCTACTTGCGGGCAAAGTCGCTTTTCTGAATGCCCCCTTCTTTGTTGGTCGAGGCATTTTTTACTTCCTGCTATGGTTCGGCATGGCTCGCTATTTTTTCAAACGCTCCGTGTCGCAGGACCACGCCTCAGGCAATGGGCCGATGGAGCCGCTGCGGTGGTGGAGCGGTCCGGCGATGCTGTTTTTCGCCCTGTCCATCAATTTTGCGTCGATGGATTGGCTCATGACCTTGCGGCCAACTTGGTACAGCACGATCTTTGGCGTCTATTACTTTGCCGGCTCGGCGGTTGCCATCTTTGCTCTTTTTGCGGTGCTCGTTTGGCGAATGCAATCGCGCGGTGTACTGACCCGCACGATCACCGTCGAACACCGCCACGACATCGGCAAGCTCCTCTTCGGATTTACCTTCTTCTGGGGCTACATCGCTTTCTCCCAGTTCCTGTTGATTTGGTACGCGAGTATCCCTGAGGAAATGCAGTGGTACGCGGTGCGGCGAATCACGCCAAGTTCCACTGGCATCTCGTTCGCTACGGCGATGCTGTTTATCTTTCATTTGATCCTTCCCTTTCTCGGGCTCCTTTCCCGCCATGTCCGTCGCCAGCGGGGCATCCTGGCAGGCTGGGGAGTCTACATGCTGGTGATGCACTGGTTTGACCTCTACTACATCATCGCACCCGAAACGGCGGGCGGGTCGCTGCAATGGCCAGGACTGCCGGAAATCGCAGTCGTCCTCGGCATGGGAGCCCTTTACGCCGGTGCTCTACTCTGGATCGCCGCTGGCCACTGGCTCGTTCCGGTTCGGGATCCCTGGTTGGCCGAGTCACTGGCGTTTGAAAATATTTAAGAGCAAACACGAAACCGCCACCGTGGCGGCAGGCAACCTGAAGAGACCTTTCGCATGAGCCATTCCCCCCCCACGACCGCACCCCACAGCCTGCACCAAGAGGATGATCTCCAAGTCGGATCGATCGTTTTTTGGGGAATCATCACGGTGGTGATCGTTATCGCCTCGGTGTTTGGCCTGCATGCTTTGACCAATTGGTACGAAGACCAACTGCTGCCTGAGCGACTTTACGGAACGGTGAACGCTCAGGCCGATAACGAAGCGGCAAGACAAGAAGGTTTGCTTCTGGCGCCTCCCGCCTGGATCGACAAAGAGAAGGGGAGCGTGAGCCTTCCGATCCAGCAAGCGATGACCCTCACCCTCGAAGAATTCCAGGCCGAGTAAAATAACCACCTTGGGTGCCCCCCGCGCCCGATCCCCAAGCCAAGGAAAGTTTCCTCCAACAATCGTCACCGAGCCATGCTTTCATCCTTCCTCCCTTTTCGAATCCTCCGGTTGCTATTCGCCACCTTTTGCGCTGGCTTGATTGCCCACTGCGCCTGCGCCGAGGTCATTACCGAAGGCCCGAAAGATATGATCGGTGTCGGGGTCGATGAAAAACGGGGCGACACGATTCCACTCGATTTGGCGTTTCGCGACCACCATGGCCGGCCCGTCACACTCGCGAAGTATTTTCATGGCGAGCGCCCCGTACTGCTGTCGCTCAACTACTCCGACTGCCCCATGCTCTGCCAAAGGCAACTGACCGGTCTTGTCACGGCGTTGCAAGAAATGCCTTGGGACATGGGCGACGAGTACGACGTGGTGACGATCAGCATCGATCCGCGCGAGCAACCCGCGCGAGCCAAATTAACCCACAAGCGATACACGCAGGACTACGCCCGACCAGGCACGGCCGACGGTTGGCACTTTTTGGTCGGTGATAGCGAGGATATTGAAGCACTCGCCGACGCCGTTGGCTTTCGCTACAACTTTGTCGAGGAGACGGGGGAATACGCCCATACCGCGGTGCTGATGGTGATGACACCCGATGGCGTGATCTCCCGCTACTTGTACGGCGTGATGTACGACCCGGGTACGGTTCGGCTCTCGATGGTCGAGGCGGGGGATGGCAAGGTCGGTTCGGCGATGGACCAAATTTTCCTGACCTGCTTCGTCTACGACCACACCAAGGGCCGCTACGGACCGCAGGCGTTTGGGATCATGCGTCTCGGCGCGGGAGCCACGGTCCTGGTGCTCGGGTTATCGCTCGCGCCCTATTGGCTGCGGCGCAGGAGACGGAAGACTCAACAGGCTGCACCCCAAGAAAGTTAAAGAAGGGGAGACGAATCTTCGCTAATCGGCACCAACGAGAGGAGTGATGGTTAGCAAAGATTCGTGTTCCAGAAATAAATCCTGTTCCCAAAAAAAGGCCGTTATTCGTCCACTACGGTATTCGGAAAACCTTCATGTTTGCTAACCACCTACTCCCTGCTTTGATCAACCTGCCGGCCCTACCGCTGGCGGGGTTTTGGTTTGGCGAGGCTGCATCGACGGGGGCCCAGGATGTCGACCAGCTTTTCGCCCTGATCAATTGGATGTGCCTCTTCTTCTTCGTCCTGATTATCGGGATGATGTGTGTCTTCCTCTTTAAGTACATGAAGCGAGATGGGCACAAAGAAGAGTGGTCGCCCAGCCATAGCAACATGCTCGAGATCGTTTGGTCGGTCATTCCGACACTCCTCGTAGCCCTCCTCTTTGTCCTTGGTTTCAAGGGCTTCATCGACATGCGGACGCCACCCGCCAATGCCTACGATATTGGTGTCACGGCTTACAAGTGGCGATTTCAGTTTGATTATCCCAACGGTGCGCAGGACGAGGAGTTGCATGCGGTGGTGGGCCAGCCGGTACGACTGGTGCAGCAATCGAATGACGTCCTCCACAGCCTCTACATTCCCGCTTTTCGGACGAAAATGGACGTTGTCCCGGGGCGGTACACCTACCAGTGGTTTGAGGCGACCAAGGCGGGGACTTACGACCTGTTTTGTGCAGAGTATTGCGGCAAAGACCACTCCAATATGAATTCCAATGTCGTTATTCACGAGACGCAGGCGGAGTTCGATGCGTGGCTCGCCAAAATCAATACGCCGCCCGATAACCCGATCGAATGGGGAGAGCAGCTCTACACCCGCAAAGGTTGCAAGCAGTGCCACTCGACCGACGGGACGGCTCGACCTGGCGGTGGACCGTCGTTTCAAGAGACCTACGGCAAGACCCATCAGCTGATTGGCGGCGGAACCGTGGTGGGAAATGAAAACTACATCCTCGACTCTCTCCGAAAGCCCCAGTCGCAAATTCGTACAGGCTATAAGGGCATCACGATGCCTGCTTTCCCCCGTTCGCTGGTCAAAGACAAAGAGGTCGACGCGCTGATCGCCTTCATCAAGAGCTTGAGCCCCGACTATGTGCCTGAAGTAGAAACGGTGCCCGAAGTCGAAACGCCAGAGGAAGAGGGAACGATCCAAGACGAGGTGGCAACCGAGAGTGCCGAAGAGCCGGAGCCGGAAGAGGAACCGGAGGTAGAGTCGGTAGAAAAAACCGACGAGATGCCCGACGAAGAGCCTGAAGAATCTGCGAAAGAGAACGGAGAGACGCCATGAATGCCACTGCCGACAGTATTGACGACGGCGGCAACGAGCCGGCCGAAAACTACCTGAACTGTTCCAATACGATCGCCTCGTGGGCCTTTACCCTCGATCACAAGCGGATCGGAGTGATGTACCTGGTGGGCATCTGCATTGCGCTGCTGCTGGGCGGCCTGTTTGCGATGGCGATTCGGCTTCAGTTGTGGATGCCGGAAGGCATGCTCTTTGACGAGCAGATGTACAACGAAATTTTCACGCTGCATGGCGCGATCATGGTGTTCCTGTTCATCATCCCGAGCGTCCCCGCGACTTTCGGCAATTTCTTTCTGCCAATCATGCTAGGGGCGAAGGACGTTGCTTTCCCGCGGATGAACCTTGCTAGTTTTTATCTTTGGGTCTTTGGAACGATCTTCTTTGTGGCCGCGATGCTATTCACAGGCCTCGACACCGGCTGGACTTTTTACACGCCTTACAGCGCGGAGACGAGCAAGGCACCAGTCGTTGCGGCAACGATGGGAGTCTTTATTCTTGGTTTCAGTTCGATCTTCACCGGGCTCAATTTCGTGGTGACAGTCAACACCATGCGCCCGCCCGGGATGACCTGGTTTCGTATGCCACTTTTTCTCTGGTCGATCTACGCAACCGGCGTTATCCAGCTTCTCGCCACGCCCGTCCTTGGCATCACCGTACTGCTCCTGGGAGCGGAGGCGGTCTTCCACATTGGTATTTTCGACCCGAGGTATGGTGGCGACCCGGTGCTCTACCAGCATTTTTTCTGGTTCTACTCCCACCCGGCCGTCTACATCATGATCCTCCCGGGCATGGGCATCATCAGCGAGCTGCTGCCGGTTTACTGCCGGAAGCCCATTTTCGGATACAAGTTCATCGCCCTCTCCAGCATTGCGATCGCCCTCTTGGGATTCCTGGTCTGGGGGCACCATATGTTTGTGAGCAGTGAGTCGACGATTGCGGCGGTCATCTTTAGTGGTTTGACGTTCAGTGTTTCGATTCCGTCGGGCATTAAGGTCTTCAACTGGCTTGCGACGATGTACAAGGGAAACATCCACATGAACACAGGCATGTGTTACGTGATGGCGTTCATGTTTCTCTTTACGATTGGCGGTCTTACCGGCTTGCACCTTGGTACGCTCGCTACCGATGTCCCGCTGCATGATACCTACTTCGTTGTGGCCCACTTTCACTACGTGATGATGGGAGGAGCGCTGATCGCCTTCCTGGCGGGGATTTTCCACTGGTGGCCCAAGATGTTCGGCAAGATGTACAACGAGTTTTGGGGGCAAGTCTCTGCCATGCTCGTCTTTATTGGCTTTAACCTCACCTTCTTCCCGCAGTTTTACCTAGGCACTTTGGGGATGCCCCGGCGATACGCCTCGTACGAAGGGCGTGAAGGGTTTCCGATTAGCGAAGCCCTGGTCGACCAGTTCACTCACCTCCATCGTGTATCGACCGGTGGCGCATTTGTGCTGGCCACAGGCCTGGTCATCGCTGCGGCGGTACTCCTCGCAGCCCTCCTTTGGGGTCGCCGGGCACCGCGCAACCCATGGGGTGGAGCGACCCTCGAGTGGACCTGTACTTCGCCTCCCATCCACTCGAATTTCATCGACACTCCCTCGGTTGGTGATCCCTACTTCTATGAAAATATGGAGTGGGACCCCGAACTGGGCGGATTTAAGACCCTGCCGCCAGCGAAACCGATCGAAACCTCCGAACACCAACCCGCTGGTAGTGAATGACCAATAGCGAATTACCTCGCACCCTCCTTGGCTAAGGTTCCTTTGACGGTTCCTTCGACATTGGACATTCCTTCCCCGATCCTAAATTCATCCGCTGCCAAACGCCATGTCCGCTACTACTCCCCATGCCGGCGATCTTCACGCTCACCGGTTCCACGCCCACCATTTCGATACGCAGGAGCAGCAGTTCCAAGCGGGCAAGCTTGGCATGTGGCTCTTCCTGGCGACCGAAGTGTTGTTTTTTAGTGGAATGTTCTGCGCCTACACGATCTACCGAGTGATCCATCCCGAGGTGTTTGCGTTTGCTCACCAGTTTCTCGACCCGACGCTCGGTGCCGCCAACACTCTGGTGCTCCTCGTGAGCAGCCTGTCGGTCGCCTGGGCCGTTCGTTGCGCGCAGACGAACAAGCAGGGAATGCTGCTGGCCAATTTGGTTTTCACCGTGCTGTGTGCCGGCATCTTCATGGGGGTCAAGTCGGTCGAGTACACGCTGAAGTTTCACGAGGGGCTCTTGTGGCGGAGTGCCTATTCCTTCGTCGAGGGCTCCCACCCCGACCTTGGCCCGGCCCACGAGCAATTGCGGCAGTTCGGTTTGGTGTCGCTCGGCATCGGTGCGGCGATTGTTGTGTTGGGGATGCTCGTTGGCGTCGGATTGCGCAAAGCTCGCGGGCTCTTCTTAGCGGTTGCCCTGATCGGAATCTTGGTGGGGAGTGTCTGTTTGGCTCGAGCAGGGGTCGTCGAGGAAATGACCGAGACCCAGATGGGTCAAATGCTGAATGTGGGGGGCTACGCATTGGCGATTGGACTTGGCTCGCTGATCACCGGGGTGATCTTGCTAGGGGGTGAGAATCGGGGGGCTCGCTGGGCCTTCTTCGCAATTGCCGCAACCGTCGTTGGCCTCGGTGCGGGTTGCCTTGCTGCCAATGTTTACACCGCGAATAAAGAAGCCAACGCCCACTCCACCCACGCCCACTCCACTCACGGCGAGGCCGCTTCAGCGGCCGGGGAACAGCACGACGTTTCCCACGACGAGACTCACGAAGCGGGCTCTCAACATCGGGCTACCGAAACGACCGCGCTGGTGAACGAATTCACCGAAGAGAAACTCCTCTACGGTGGTGAAGGGCCCAAGTTTCCGGGCATCTTCTTTAGCATCTACTACGCCATGACCGGTGTCCATGCGATTCACATCCTGTGCGGCATCGGCGTCTTCGTCTGGATCATCTACCGCGCCGCCGCCGGCCACTTCGAACCGAGCTACTATGGCCCGGTCGAATACGTTGGTCTTTACTGGCACTTGGTCGACTTGATTTGGATCTATTTGTTCCCGTTATTGTACTTGATTCAATAAAAGGTTATCGGCTCTCCGCCAGAACCAATTCGCGGAACCGAATGCCGAAACCCGATAGCTGAAAGCCTTTGCCATGTCTCACGAACACTCGCATCATGTCACGAGCCTGCCGGTGCTTTTTGCCACGTTTGCGGCGCTCGTTGGCCTCACCCTGCTGACCGTCTACCAGGCGACTTCCCTTCATCTGGGGCAGTTTGAAATGGCGGTGACGCTTGGCATCGCCACGGCGAAGGCGCTGCTCGTGGCGCTCATCTTCATGCAACTTGCCCACGACAAACCGCTCAATAGCGTGATCCTAGTAAGTGCGATCCTGTTTTTTGGACTGTTCGTCAGCTTCACGCTGCTCGACCGGAAGGAATACCAACCGCAGATCGACCAGTTCCTGCTTGATCGCGATGCCCCCAAGGTCTACGCAGACCCGTAGCGAGAAGGGAAAAGCCGCCGGTCGGCCCGGTTGACGTTGGTCGCCCATCCGGTAAAATTGAGAGACTGGTTGGTGGAAAAATAAGCCAATCGATGGGCCCGTGGCGGAATTGGCAGACGCGCATGCTTGAGGGGCATGTGCCCGCAAGGGCGTGCTGGTTCGACTCCAGTCGGGCCCACTTTTTTTGTCACCAATGCGTTTGGTCCGACGTTTCTCACTCGCCTTGCATCCGGCATGGCCCTTGGCCGGGAGGAGATGCGTGAGACCATGAGTGGAAACCTCCGAAAGGCTCGCGATGCGTCGCGGGTCTTTTCGTGTTTACGGCGTCGTAGTTCCTGCGATTCATTCTCACTACGAGTGCTTTGTCACGCATCCCAATTCCAAGAGTTGTCAAAGCACTAGCATGCCGACTCCGTAACCAACCCCGAGGTGTACCATGTCCAAACTATCGGACGTCATGACCCAAGCGATCAACGACCAAATCAAGAACGAGCTTTTCGCCTCGTACAGCTACCTCTCGATGTCGGCCTATTGCGAGCAACAGCAATTCACCGGCTGCGCTCAGTGGATGCGTGTGCAGAGCCAAGAGGAGTACGCGCACGCGATGCGGCTCTTCGATTTCCTCATCGCCCGCGGCGAGCAAGTCTGTTTGTCGCCGATCGCCGCACCGCAGATTGAATTCGAGTCGGTCGCTGCGGTCTTCTCGACCGCCTACGCCCAAGAGCAAGCCGTCACCGAACAAATCGAATCGCTCTACGAGTTGGCGTTTCAAGAAAAAGCGTTCGCGGCGATGGCCGAGCTCGATTGGTTTATCAAAGAACAGGTGGAGGAAGAAAAGACCTCGCGAGACATCGTCCACAAGTTCGATCTTGTCAAGGAAGACCCTGCTGCGCTGGTCGACCTCGACCGTGAGCTGGGGACCCGAACGCCTGTCGCGGAGTAATTGGAGTAAGCTCGCTATCTTTCGTGGATTGCCAGCCAGGGCGATGGGGAGCTTTGCTCGCCAGACCTTCTGTGGCGTCTCCCCAGCCCGTTGCCCGCGAAATTAGCCTGCAGTTCCTTGACACGTGCCTTCCCTCCGCAGAGTATGAAGGGAACGCGTCTCTTTCCCTTTCTGCAAGAAGGATAACTCTCATGTTCCGTTCCCTCTCTCTTCTCCTGTTGGCGGTCGCTCCGTTGTTCGCGCTGTTCGCCCCCGTCGCCGACGCGCAAGCCCGATTTCGATCGAGAAACCCTCATGGTGCCTCCCACGGCCGCAACCTCCATGCCTCGCCTCGTGTTCACGCCACGCCACGCCACGCCACGCCTCGTGTTCACGTCGATCACCGCAATTCCCCAATTCGGGATTCGGGCGGACACGTTGTCGGCAACCTGCATCGCGACGTGATCCATCGCGATGCGAGGTACGTCGTTCCTCATGTCCAAAACTCTCTTCATCACGGAACGTACCATTTTCGTGGCGGTAGTTACTACTACACGCCTCAAACGGTTGTCGCGCGAGCGCGCGCCGTCCGGAGGCCGGTCGTCGTTGCGTTTGGCGGGTTCTCCCGCATCGATGATTTGGCAGCGCGCCTCGAGACCTTGGCCAACGAGTTTTGCCTTGACCTGCACTACAACTACCGGCACAACCCTGGATTCCAGGAAACGTATGGCGAGGCGTACCAGATTCTTGGTGCTGCCAAGTACGTTCATGCAGCCGAACATCAACAAAATCGCGAAGCCGTCCGTGCCAGGTTGAGTGGGCTCGACGCACTGATGCATCACGTCCAGGGGGACGTTCGCGGCTGGTCTCGGCACCACTATCGCCAGATTGGCCAGCTTGGGATCATCGCAAAGATGGAAATGATCGAGTCGACGCTGCATCACTTGATGAACAGCGTTGGTGTGCATCCGACCGCCGCTGGCGAGCAAGCTCCTGTTCCAGGGGGTGGGGCTGAGCAAGCTCCCGCGCCGCTATCGCTCGCCCCGTCACCGATGCTTTCTGCTCCTGCATCCGGTCCCGTGCCGAGACTCGCCCCCACCAGTGCTCAACCAAGCGGAGGAAGCTGGAATGCTCCCCCTGCATCCGCTCCCGTGCCGAGCCTCGCCCCCACCCCACGCCAGTAGGTCGTTAGGGAGAGCTTCTCGCCGGAACGCCCCACCTGTCGTCAAATACTGCTACCACTCCTACTCCACAAACGACTCGCGCACAAAGGGCAGGCTGCACCCCCACCGTCCGGGTGCAGGTTTTAGGCAGCGACTGCTAACGCGGGCTTGCTGGTGATACTCCGTAACCCTTCACGGCCGGAAAAAAAGGAACCACGAATCGAACGAATCCGACGAATCACGGCAGAGGAAAACCCCGCAGTCCCGCCCAAGCTTGGGCGGGACTGCCAACCGTTGGTCGTCGCCGATTCTGTCTTGACGCAAGGGGGTGACTTTGCCAGACTCCCGCCCCTGCCGCCGATTTTCGGCATCGGTCCGTTCTCTATTTCATGATGAAAGTACGCACCATGCGTTGCCTCTCCTTCACCACGGTTGTCTTACTTGCCGTCTCGGCTGGATGTTCCGGTGGGAGCGACGCCGACTCTGTTGCGAAACAGGCTTCGGCCGGAAACAGGCCGGAAGCGTCCCTCCATCCGGCGGCTAGGGTAGCAAAAGAATTCTTAATCGCGGTCCTCGACGGAGACACGGCGACGGCCTCGAGTCGCCTCACTCCTCGCGCCATCGAGCAATTTCAATCGACGGGCAAACGGTTTGCTCCTCCCGGGTTTGAGTCAGCCTCCTTTCATGTAGGCGTAGGCGAAGTCCACGAACCTTCGAAGGACCAGGCGATTATTCAGTGCTTGCTGACGAATCCCGAAGCGGAAGGGGAGTCACCAACCGAGAAGGTGTGCTGCATGATGCGGCGGGTTGGAACGGAGTGGCGGGTAGGTGGTATCGCCTACGATGCGGGTGGACCGCAGCTCCATATCGAGGATTTTGAGAACATCGACTCCGACCGGCCCGCAAGCCCCCGGCAGGTGGTCGAGCAACAGGGCTCGCCCAGCACGGCTCCACGAACGGCCGAGCGACCGACCCAGAACTTCACTCGCTAAAGCGACTGGATTGACATATTGGGGTACCTGCGGGGCATGAGGCTTCAGTTGTCGCCTTTCTGAGGCCCCCATCTCGAGGGAATTCTTCCCATTCTGGGTATCCCCCCTTTGACACCTGCCGGATAGTCGTTAGGATTTCGTGCTGTTTGGCGAAGTACCCGTAGATCGCCTAACCCCCAGTTTCTCCCTAATCGCGACATCCGATCGCGATGGTCCCCAGCGTGTTGGGGTTTTCCGAAACTGGGGTTTTCCGAAAAGTGATGGACGAGCCGAAGCGTATCGGTTCATTCGGTCGTTACCCCCCCAAGTAATGGTGGGCATTGAAACGATCGAATATTTCCCGCTGTAGTTGGATCCTTTCAAAAGAGAGTCGTGTCGTATGAAGATTTCAATCCTGAGTCGTGTTTGTGCGTTGATGGCCCTGGCAATGCTCGCTGTAGCGACTGCCGATTCGGCCAACGCCGGACTGTTTGGTGGCCGTTTGCTTGGTCGCTTCAATGACGATTGCTGCCAGCAGGCCTCGTATGGCTGCGAGCAGACCTGCTGTGATGCTCCTGTGATTTCGAATTGTGGTTGCGAGACTGCCGCTCCCGCCCCTTGTGGTGGTTGTGAGGCTGCTGCCCCTGCCCCTTGTGGCGGTTGCGAAGCTGCTGCTCCTGCCCCTTGTGGCGGTTGCGAAGCGACTTGCTGTGAGATCGACACCTGCTGTGGTGCCGACACTTGCTGCGAATCGAATGGAATTGGTGATCGTCTGAAGGGTCTCTTCGGTGGTCTGCGCGGCAACGACTGCTGCGATACCGAGCCGACCTGCTGTGAGGGTGGCCGGTTGTCGGGTATCCTCGGCGACATTCAGCTCGACGGCTGCAGCACCTGCAATGCTGGTGGCTGCACGAGCTGTGGAACCAGCTTCTAGGTTTGCCCCGGCGGGCAGAGGCGAAAGCTTTGCCCTCGGAGAAAAAACGGATTTGCAGGGCTCGGTGGATAGGCCGCCGGGCCCTGCTTGCGTTGAGTCGCACGGCATTCCGTCGCATGGGCGGATTGACGACCCAGACTACCTGGATTATCTTGTTTGAATCTTAGGCGAGACCCAAATTCTCGCTACAATCCAACTGGCGGCTAAGGCACTATGATTCGACGCCCCCTCGGCTTCGAGGGCGGAATGAGCGCATCGGTGTCACGAGTGGCCCTACTTTTAGAGAGGTTAGTTTCTATGAAGGCTTTCTATCGTGCTGCACTGCTTACCGCAGCTTGTGGTCTCGGAGTTTTGTCGACCAGCGAAGTGCAAGCTCGCGGCTGTTTCCTGAAGGGTCTGTTCCAGAGGGGTTCCTGTAGCCAATCGTCCTGCTGCAACAGACAGAGCTGCTGCCCCCAGACCAGCTGTTGCAACCAAGCTAGCCGTTGCAAGCGGTTGCAATTTTTCGGCCAGTCCAGCGGTTGTGGCTCCATTGAATCTTGCGGGTACCAGGCCGACATCCAGGGCTGCAGTAGCTGTGGATGTGCCAATGGTGGCTGCGGCGCTAGCAATG
>QIKP01000032.1 GCA_003233055.1 Planctomycetaceae bacterium | reverse complement strand
AAAACTACTTTGCTGCGATCTGAGTCGGCCCGCGAAAACGCAACGGGGGGCTACGGGGCAGGGACTACCGGGTCAGGGGCTACGGGAGTCGCGAGGCGAAACTCTTCGCTTGTTTTTCGATGTCGACGCCGACACTCTCTCCCCATGCGGCGAGGAACGATGCGAAGACCGCGCCTGGTCGACCGGTGCCGACTGGGTGCCCATCGCAGGCAACAACCGGTAGCAGGCAACTGGAGGTGCTGGTGAGCCAGACTTCGTCGGCGTTTTGGAGTTCTTGGGGAGCGATGTCCGCTTCGCAAAACGGGATTCCCCCTTGTTCCGCTAACTCCTGGATCATCGCGACACTCACACCTTGAAGCACCTTGCCAAACCGGGGCGTCACGAGCCCCTCTCCTTCGCGAAAGAGGACCACGTTGGCAGTCGATGCTTCGGCTACCATGCCTTCCTGGTCGAGCAGCAGTGCTCGGCAGCCTGGGGAGGTCTCGTCGGCTTCGCGGTCGGCGAGGTAATAGTGCATCCGACTACGGCACTTGAGCTCCGCGGGCCAACAGTCGGGCGGCACTTGGCGATGGTTGCTCAGATGAGTCAAGATGCCTTGGGAATAGGAATCGGCCCAGTCGCTAAAAGGAAGCGGCGCGCCATGGACGCAAACCGTTGGTTGATCGCCAACTCCTGGCGTGACAAAGGCGACCATTCCCCAATCGTCGTCGGGTTCCGTTGGTGATTGATGGCGTTCTAAGAATTCCCGCAGGGCGCCGGCGATTTCGGAGGCAAGGGGCTCCGTTGGTAATCCAACGATGGCGAGCGACCTTTGCATTCTTGCAAGGTGTTCTTGCTCGCGAAAAATTTTTCCACCAAAAGTTCGCAGCCTTTCGGTAACGGTCACTCCCATCGAAAAGCCGAGGTCGCTAATCGGAATCGCAAGTTGCGACTCGGGAATCCACTGGCCACAGAAATACGCGGTGCGATCGGACATGACGGTTCTCGAAACTTGGTGCCGCTAGAAAGGAAACCTACCCCCGGTACGCAGAACGAGCGACGCTCCTGCGATCCCTCTCCTGCTGCCTGGTCAGGGTTACTTTCCCAGGAGAGGACTACCTTCCCAAGGGAAACTACGGTGCGACTGCCAACTCGTCGGCGTAGGTGAGGTGATTCCAGAGGCAACTCATCGTACGCTGACAGGCCATGTATTTGTAGAGGTCGTGAGAACGGCCGACGCATCGCGAAGTATCGATGCAGGTAAGTCGTGCCCGGCTTTCGGAATCCAAGCCGAGGGGACCCTTAAGCCCCATCGCCTGCGGGCTGCCGTTCCTTATTGCGAATTTGTAGAACTGCATCGCTGGATCTTTCGCATTCCTGGTAACGACGAGCCGATCGATGTGTGCCATGGCCCGCCCATGGCAGTGTCCAGGCCCCAACCAGTCGGCATGCATGGCGGCTGCGACCAACGCGACCCGCACCGGTTGCCGACAAGGCTCGGCAGCAGCCTCCAGCGACAAACCACTCAATTCGCCACCCGCCAGCAGATGCGTCGCCCCGCAAACGACTTGCGCGCCATAGCTGTAGCCCAGCAAGCTCACGCGGCTACCTGCTGGGAACTGGTTAAGGCTCCAGGCAAGTTGCCATCCAACAGGTCTCGTGCGCGCCGCCTTCACGCGACAGTCTCTTAAAAGTCCGGACACCTCGGACGCTGGCCACGACCAAATCACGAATCGAATCGGTCGGTCATCGTCTGCCTGGGCAACCAGCTCGCGATAAACATCCAAGCTCCGGCGACGGGTGTCGCAGTGGTCGATCTTGTTGCCATGCACGTAGACGACGGTCACCCTGTCAGAGTCCGGGAGGGTCTGAAGGCGATGAAATTCCGAGTTGACCCACCGGCGGGAACTACCATTGCCAGTCGGCACCCACTCTTTGACTCGCATCGAATGGGCCAGTCGTACCGAGTCGGTGGTGCAGTCGCAGGGTCGGGTGTTGATTTCCACAATCTCGTCTTGCATCCGAATACCAGCGGCCCGCGTGACTCCACTAGCGGCAACCATCAGCCCGATGGCAACGAAGGTCCCCAGCAGGACGACGAGGGCCCCCAGCGGGATATTGAGCAGACGAGGATGGAGTCGGAAAAGCATAGGGAACCGCGTCGTAGCAAAGGTAGGGTGCCAGGGCGGGGGGGCGGATTCTCTCAACATCGGTAATGCCGGCGGTCGCACATCACCTCTATCTCGTCGGGATCGGGGCACCAAGGAGTTTGAGCCAGAAGTCTTTGCCAGCATCCTGACCGACTCTAACAGTCGGGAGGACTTTGCGGGCAATGAGGACGAGGCCTGGCCAACGGGGTCCAGGAAGGTTGAAAAAATACCACCGTTGCGTTTGCACATCACTTGGGGTGAGGTACGTTTCCTTGACGCGACAGCAGCGACTGGGAAACGCCCTCCCTCGTTTTCCTAGCCAGCCTGTCAGTCGCGTTTCCTTCCCACCTTTCGTCGCCTCCAGGCGGCGCCCACCCCTGGTCGTCCTTGGCGCACTCCCCAGCGTCTTGGCGGTCGCCGAGTACTCTGTGCATCCTGAAGCGGAGTCCTGGCAAGGAGCTAACACCGATGAAGAAAATTGCCCTGCTGATGGTTGTTGTCGTTTACGCCGCTAGCCTTACTGGCTGTGGTTGTTTTCGACGAGTTCGCGGTACCCTTTGCCGCGGTGCGTTTTGTGGCACCCGAAGTGCGCCAGTCTTGACCCCTGTGCGAGCCCCCGCGCCGGTCCCTGTTGTGATTCCGCAGCAGGCCCCGATTGTGGCTGCTCCCCAGTTCGTCATGCCCGCTCCCATTCAGCCGCAGATAATCCCCTACGCACCACAGTGCCAATGTCTCCCCAGCGAACCGACGTGCGGATTCGACGCGCCGGTTTGCGAGCCTTCCTACAGCGGGTATGGTGGCGACTGCGGCTGCTACGGCGGTGAATCGGGGTACTCCGGTTTCGGTGAGCAGGGTGGTTGCTCCAGTTGCAACGGCTCGCCGTATGGCATCGAGGTCCCCGCCGGCGAGTACCTGGGCGGCATCGAAGAGAGGAACGATTCGGGTTGGAAGCAAGAGGTGCCGACTGAAGCGGAGAACATCGGCAGCGACCCAGAGCCTGGGGCCTAGAGAAAGTAAAGAAAGTAGCGAAAACAGTCCGGGCCGCCGCCCCCCCAGCATGGCGGCCCAAGCGGAATGGTCCCCTTCGGGGGGCCTTCCGCCGATTTAAGCCACCCCGCCGCGCTGACGCCTCCTGAACGTCCGCGCGAGCGGGGTTGGTTTTTGCGCCTTCCCTGCCACGACGAGGTAGAATGGGAGTAGGCTGGTCGCCCGACCGTCGCCACGCGGCCACGCTAAGGTGCAAAACTCCGCTTCAACAGGACTGCCATGTTCGCCCTTCGTTCGATGCTGCTAGTTTTGCTGCTTGCCGCCACGGCACCAGCGCAGCTTCTCGACGCCCCTACGACGACCGCCCCCGAGCGATTTGGCGAATCGGACACCGTCACCTTTCAGGTCGGGGCAGAAATCACTGCCAGCCGCGGCGCGTGCCGAAACCTTCGCGCCATGGTTGCCATCCCTTTCGAGTGCGATGAACAGCAGGTCCAAATCACGAACGAAGATTTCAGCCGGCACGTTAGCAAAGTGAAATATCGCGATCTCGATGGCGGCGCGAAGCAGATGCTCATCCTTATCCCCAAGCTGGCGGCCGGCGAGACAGCCCGCGCAGTGGTTACTTTTGAAGTCCGCACCAAGCCGATCTTGCCTCCCGAGGAAGAAACGATCGCCCAGCTTGTGGTTCCCAAAAAGCCGGAGCGGAGCGTCCGAAAATTTCTCACCGCCAGCCCTTACATCGAAACACGCGACCGAAAGATTCGGATGCTCGCCAAGGAGTTATGGACCGAAGCGGGAGAGACCCTGGCAGAGGAAGAAGCGGACGTGACCGATTGGCAGCGGATCGAGTCGCTTTACGACTACATGCTCGAGACGATCCAGTACATCGAAGGGCCTGACAAAAGCGCGCTGACCACGCTCCGTGACGGCAAAGCCGATTGCCATGGACGAAGCGCGCTCTTCGTTGGACTCTGCCGAGCGAACAAGGTGCCGGCCAGGGTGGTGTGGGTCAATAACCACTGCTACGCCGAGTTCTACCTGGTCGATGCCGACGGCAAGGGGACTTGGTATCCGATCGAGTCGGCCGGCTCTCGGGCTTTTGGCGAGATGCCACTCGCGCGAACCATCTTGCAAAAGGGGGACAACTTTAAGGTTCCCGAGCGGCCGAAGGAACGATTGCGCTACGCTTCCGACTTCCTGATCGGCGTCCCGATCGGCAATTCCGGCCAACCGAAGGCGAAGTTCATCCGCGAAGAAATGGAATGAAAAAACGAATCCCGAGTCGCCGACGAGCTACGCCTCGTCGGGAACCTCGTCGCCCCGACGAGGCGTAGCTCGTCGGCTATTGCCTTGGGGTGAGAGGGGCGTTTATGGCTCGCGCAGCTCGAGGGCCAATTGCTTTTCCAACTTGGCGGGCGAGTGCCCGCGCCAGACTTCGTTCCCCTGCGGATTGTAAATCACGAGCGTCGGTATCCCCTTGACCTGAAGCTGGCGGAATATCTTCTTGCCGCCATACGCCACGGGCCAGGTGAATCCCTCGACGCGGGCCATCATGGCATGGATCTCCGCTAGCGAGCCGCTACCTTCGCTGGTCACCCCCAGCACCACGACGCCGCGCCCGCGATAGCGCTGGTTCAGGTCGGCCAGGTGGGGGAGCGACGCGATGCAAGGCCCACACCAAGTCGCCCAGCAGTCGACCACCACCCACTTGCCGGCAAGATCGTTTTCAGTGATCGGTTGCGGCGTGTTGAGCCAACCCTCTACCGGGATGTCCATCCATTGCCCGAGCGTCGGTTGCCCGAGCACTGGGCCCCCGCCATCGCCCTCCTGGTTCTCTTTCCACGACTCCCACGACGACCAGGCTACTGCTGCAAGCAGCAGCACGAGGAGGATCGGCACGAACGGGGAGGAAATTTTTTTGGACATCGATCGTAGGAGGTGCCGAGTTAGGGAATGGGCAGTCAGGGTCTCTCCTTGCGGATCCTAGGAGCTATGGAGAGACTATTCGATTCGTCGTCGTAACAAAATGGTCTCTTCCACATTCACATCTTCGCCCGGCTTAAACGCCACGGGGTGGGTACGGTCGATGATGTAGAACCCGCGCTGCCGGTCGATGTCGCCCGTCTCGCTGCCAAGCTCCTTGCCGAGTTGGTAGCCCTGCGGGTAGACCCGGTTGTAAAGGGCCCGGGCTCGTATTGGATCGCCTCCCGTTTGGTTGAGAAACTTTTGCTCGACATTCGTAAACCTGGGTGCCGGCGTGACCTCGAAGTACCCGACCGTCACCCAAGCTGCAAACACTCCGCTGCGGGGCGTGGTCAGGTTATCGAGCCGAGTGAGTGGCATGTAGCTCATGCCAGGGTTCCGCGTGCCGCCGATGGCGGCGGTGGAGCTAAGCTCGGAAAAGAGGGGCACAGCTGCGCCAGTCAGACCGAACGGGGTGCCATCGCCGGTAATGCCTGCTTCACGGCAATCGTCGAACAGCCCGTTACCATCGTTGTCGGATTCAGGAGTTCCCCAGGCAAATCTTTCGCCCGGTCTGAAAGGGTGTGACCGAAGCATCGACGCATCAACACCACTCTGCACCATACCCGAAAGAGGGACCAAGTCGCCCGCTCCTGAGGAACGGAACGGGTTGCCAAAGAAGGTTGGGACCCCGCTATGGAGAACCATCTCGGTCCGGTCGATGCCGTTGTTTGCACCTGCCGAAACCGGATCGGGGTACCCGCGCCGGCTTAGCACCACGTCGCGCCACGCCGGCCCGAAGTGGCCCGAAGTCACCAGCTGGGTGCCGTTCATTACGTTGCCATCGCGCACCCGGTGCATTAGCCCATCGTACACGTCGGACCATAACTGCGGATTGCCACCGGTTGGCAACCGCTGGCCGATCATCGTGTTGAGGTTGATCTTCCCCGGCTCGCGGTACTCCGGAACGCGATTGAACGGAGCGAGAAGCTCTTGTCTCGGATCGACCGGGTCGACCGTCGAGTTGGCCGTGAAGATCGTTGGGTTGAGTAGTGCATCGGTTCCGACGAACCGCGATGGGGTGTGGACGTAGTCGAGGATGCGGTGGAAGTTGGGCGCACCGACCGGTACGGGGTTGCCCATCATGTCTTCGTCGATGACAGCCGGTGTCCTGCTCGACTGGAAGGCGTTGAGCAGATGCCCAAACTGCCCGGCAAGCGTGTTAAACCGCCGCGCGTTCGTGTTGTCCGCGTCGGGCGGCGCCGGATTATTGATTGGCAAGAGATTGTCGGTGCCGTTGCGTTTTTCATCGCCAAAGTACCCATCAATTTGATTGTTTATGGCCGCCACCGTATTCATGGTCGAATACTGCCGCAGCATGGTACTCGACGACGCCGCGGGGACTTGCAGGAGTTCGTTCCCGCTAACGAAGGGGCGGTTGTTCCAAGTGAACCAGGGGAAGGTGGAAGCGAGATTCGCTGCGGTGTCGAATCGCGGAGCGCCAGCCGCGACTCCAAATGTGATAGGGTCGTTATCGTTCCCGTTAGCATCGGTGGGATCGATGACGTTTGGGTCTGCCGCACGAGACTCTGGCTTGAGGTAGATATCTCCATACGCTTCGTTAGCGAAGCCGAGCGAATGTCCAACGGTAAAATCAAAGTACTGCGGCGGTATCGAAATCGCTCTTCGATCGGTTGGCAAGCTTTGCTGCAACTGGAGCAGCTTTCGGGCCGGTTCCTGCGCGTAGAGCTGCCTTAGGGGTTCCGCATTGCCAATCGTCGCCCCGTTCGCGATAGCAGTTGCTTTTGCCCCACGTTCCAAACTACGAAACGCTATGCGAGTCGTCGGAGGATTTGGCAGCTCATCATTGGTGCCGTTAAAAGTGGTCAAGTCAACACTGGCTGAATCGACCGTCAGATAGGGATTCATCGGCAAAGAGGGATCGTGCGTAACTACCGCAAAGCGTTCCGAATCGTGTGACGCGTACCCAGGGGCAGGGTTCCAAGGTAACGTCGGATCAGCAAGTCGCTGTAGATGCACGCAGCGAAAGTTGGGTGTTGTCCCTGTTTGGGCAAGCACCGCCTCATCGTCAAAAGGCATGTCGTACGATTCGGGGCCGGCAGCGATCCTGTACATGCCCTCCCCATTCGCAAGTTGAGGATCCCATACAAGAGCTGCGGATCGTAACCCTTCCGCTTCCGAAATCTCGCGTTCACGGACTTCGTAACCGCAAATTGGTTCCGAAAGGCTCAATGCATCGATGGGTACGGCAATGGTTGGATGGACAATATTGGCATCGGGCTCACCGTTTTCATCGCTATCACCCGGTGTTGTGTGAAAATCAAATGCCGTACGGTACGAATTGTTAACACGGAATAGTTCGTTCTGCCGTGATCCTTCTGCAAGCCCAGGATTTCCGCCATTCATGGCGACCATGAATTGTTGCACATTGGGGTCCGTCGACGGGATCATTTCAAACCGCCGCGTTTGCTGCAGATTATTCTTATTGCCGTAGGTGGTGGCACCCCACGGGCGACCCGGCGTGGTGTTTTCTAGGCGGCCAACCGTTGAGATGAATCGAGGTGAATCATAGGAAAAAACAGCATCTTGACGCACATTTCCATCCTCGTCCAGAGCCGTTAGGAAACTCGGATACTGCGTGCCTCCTGAACCTACAACACAGTAGCGACCGGGCATCAAGGGTGCTAATTGCACTTCTTGTTGTGAAGTGGGGTTTGTTTTGCTCACGAAGCGGAATAGTAAAGTACGGCCGTTTCCTCCCTCGAGGTGCATGTAGCGGTAGGGAATCCTCACGTGTGGACTCCCAGTAACATTGCTGCTGAAATCCGTTACAAACTCGTTAACCATCGCCCCCACATTCACATTGGTATAGAGACGCCGCGGCGAACTCCCTCCCAGGCTAGGGCTGTTGTTCGAGATGAAGTAGATTTCTCGTTCAATGTAGGGATAAGGTTTGACGATCAGCTTACGCTGATAATCAACCGGTTCATTAGGGTCGTTGGCGTTGGTAGGGTCTGGGTTTTGCGTGGTAACTGTTCCCGATAATCTCGGGATCCACTCCTTCATCGTCACGCGTCGGCCCCCTTGCCTAAAACTAAACATCTCGTCCCAATCAGGGTCGGTAGGGATAAACACGGGAGCATCCGGCGCTGGATTGGAAGCTTGGAGACCCGCTTCGTAGTGCTCTCGAAACACTGACTGTTCTATTGCGCTATGCGATTCGGCCAAATTGACGTACGTATTCTCTTGTGGCGAAGTGTTCGGGAGGTCGTCCACGCCGCGATGATTACGATAAGACGGCAATTCCTCGACCACAATCATCCGCCATACCGGAGAGCGGCGGCCACGAGAGTCTGCATGATTGCTTAATCGGCCCAATTCCACGCCAGGCGAAGCCTGCATGTCCCTCCCATCAAGCTGGCCATCACCATTCACGTCAACCAAATCACCGGTAGCAGGATTACGTGTATGTTTGCTGTAGAGCTCTGCTGGCCGCTGACCATCGCCTGACCAGGGGTTGTAGAGCTCAAAAAATGCGCTGCCTCGCGGACGTAGCCGTTGGTCGAGGTCTGCATCTGGATTATTACCGCCACCATTAATTTGCGCCGTTTCCTGGTGGTCAGAGGAGTTGTTGCCTGCTAGATCTTCTTGCCTCCGATCGTGAAAAGCCAGTGTCTCGGTAATCAGTAGCTCCGGTCGCTCCGCGCCCCAAACGCAGTTGCGGGTGGAATCGAGGGCGTTGAGTTCATTGCTTCTATTAGTAAAGTCTGGGTTCCCCGTCGCACCGATGGTGAATAACTTTTCGCCGTTGGTGATATTCTGCGCGACCATCTCCTCCCAGTCGACTCGCTGGCCGTGGTTTTCGTCGGTTCCCGGGTCGCCATCCAGCGGAAAGAAGGTATCGTCGGTCGGATCGTTGGGCGTGCCGTTGGTATCGACGCAGTTCCATCCATCCCACGGGTTCTCGTCGTACTCGAAGGGTGTCATGCAGGCGTCGCTGTCGCGGAAGTCAACGCAATTGACGGCCCATTGGGCCATTTGCCGGCAGGTGTACTTTCGCTGGGCAGCAAGTTCCGCCTCCCCTTGAGTCGCGTAAATCGAGCCGGTGGCATTCCTTAGCTCCTCTCCCTTCAGACGCAAATAACGCCGCACTTGCGGGTTGGCCATGTTATACGGAGCGACGTACTCTTCGTCGGTCAGCAACAGCATCAGCACGTACAAGTGCCGGGCGTACAACTGCCGGGCCAGGTGTTTGTCGTCGCGGAGCGTTTCGTTGGGATCGAATACGCCGTTACTATCCAAATCAACGAACAACCGCCCCGACACATCTTTCCCCATCGCATTGTCGACAAGCGCCGGCGTGCCGAGTTGCGCGGCCCAAAGGTTGTCGACGACCGGCTCGAAGTTGCCATCGCCATCGATATCCAAAACGTCGATGTTGCCATCTTCGTCCTTGTCGGCGTAGTATTGTCCGTCGCCATCCAGGTCGACGAATTTTTCGCCGACGTCCCATCTGCCGTTGTTGTTCTCATCCAGATAAGGTTCCCCCGCCTCGATCGGTTCATCGACAATCCCGTTGCCGTTGTTGTCGCGGCCATCGCCGAAGGGGCGGTTGAGGTCCATTTTGTAACCAGCCAAGACCTCGGGCGGTAATAGTTGCTCCGAGATCGCGTTGAGCTGCGCGACCGATTCGACATGGTTGAAATTGTAAGGGTTGATCCCGCGCTCGATGCGGCTCTTCTGAATTCGGTACCAGAGCACGTCGACCAGCCGGGCTTCGGCGACGCTCTTGCCGGTGAGCGAGGCGAAGTCGTCCGACCAACCGCTCAAGAATCGGTTGTCACTCGAATCAATCTCGTACCACCCAATCTCGCCCACACCGGTCGCCACGTTAAAGGGCACCACATCTTCGGCGTCGGTGCCATCCCCATCGCTGTCTTGGCCGTCGTCATCGCCCACATTGCCTGGCAGACCGTCGGGCCCCAGTTCGGTGATGTAGCTCGGGACGACATCCGCAGGGGTGGGGATTTCGTAGCTGTCGGTCGTCACTTGCCGGCGCGCGACTTGCGTCAGCGTCTGGGCGAGCGCCAGTTCCTCGGGCGACGGGCTACTCGGGTTCGAGGCGAGAGTAAGGACCGATTTATTGGGATCGAACGTATCGACCAAGTCCCAAAGCCGGCTCGGCGCAGTGCCGGCCTCCGGGTCATAGCTGCGCAAAAGCCGCTCCAGCTCCGCGACCGCAAACGGGGCGTCGTCGTCTTGGCTTATGGTACTTGGAAGCCCTCGACGCGCCGAGGAACTCAGGTTCATTTCGTACGGCGAATCGTCGACCAGCGGGACTAACGCATCACCGGCCATCGTGACGGGATTCAGATTTTCCCACACCGCCTCGTAAGCCGGTTGCCCACTGTAATCGATGCCAATCGCTTGCCGGCAGCGCAAGTCGGGCGATGTGCCGAACGAGGAGGGGAACGTGTACTGCGGGACACCACCTCGTCGGATAGACCGTAGTTGGTCCGCAACGGGATAACCCACGAAGTCGAAGGGGGTATGGGAGTCCCGCGACGCAGGGTCGATGGCTCCCGTCGTGTTGTCCCACGAGAGACTTCTCCCCGGCTGGGTATTCGCCGAAGTACCACTCCGGCCGTAAATGGCGTCCGACAAGAGATCCCCTGGCACGCGCCCCATGAAGAGCCGGGCGTAGTCGTCGCTGGTGGGATCGCCAAAGACGCGAGTGAAGGACCCACTGTAAGGAAACGTCACCGGCGAGAGGATCGAGCGCAGGCTAATGTCGCCCGGGCCCCATCCCATGCCGACCGGCATCCGGTTGGACGACCATCGCGTCGGGTCGCTGCCTTGGGCCTGCAGGTCGCCTCCCGAAAGGTTTCCAACATTGCCGACTACCCGTTCAATCGGATCGAAGTCGGTATTGGCAAAATGATCGACCGAGCCATGCGCGTTGAGATTCAGCCGGCTATCGAGGTCGACCACTAAGAAAGCATACATCGCCTTGTAGAGCCGGCCCTCTTCGGTCTTTTGGACCGGGTCGCCCAGGTCGATCCAGACACTGTCGGGGATGCCGTCGTTGTCATTGTCGACATCCCAAGGGCCGATCACCTCCCAGAAGGGGTAACGAATTTGGTCGTTTTCGCCATAATTCGTGATCTCTGGGTCGAGTGTTCGCGACGCCAGGTTCGAGCCATCAAAGTTCGGGTGATCCTCGGGGATCGGGCGCATCATGATTTTTCGCTTGATCGCGACGATCTGATCGCGCAGCGCGAGATCGACACCGGTCGGATCGTCGGTGTTGCCTCGAATCGCGTCAGGGCCGTAGGGAGCGACAATCGTTTGGGCCAATTCATTCTCATTGGGCGTTCCCGGAAGCCACTGCACATTCATGAACCGGTGGTACCAGAAGTTCACCAGCGCAGGGCGATGGAACGACGGTAGCACGCTGTTTTCAGAGTCGACCCGCATCGGATCGCTGGAGTTGATGAGGTTATGAGCCTCCTGCGACCCAAGTTCGTAGGCAACACCGGTCCCATCCACGAGACCCGCCATGGCGCGTGGGGTGAGAGGCATCCGGGCGAGGAACATGTTTTGGTAGTCGGCAATGTCGTACGACTCGTCCGCGCCGCCAGGGCCTTCGGCCGTCGGATAGAGCACCGCATCGGCCGTCGGATTGAGCAACGGAAACGCCGCGATCGGCGGGAGCGGGAATGTCTCGAATGGATCGCCATTCAGGGGACTCGCTGCCTGCGTGGTGTCGACGTACCGAGCGTTGGGCGTCAGCGCTATTTCGGTGCCGAAAAAACCGCCCGGGCCAACTTCCCGCTCAACCGCGTTGAGTCTTGGCGTACCGGCAGCTGCGAGGCGGTTGTAGCCGACCCCGGTGCCATTGAACGGCCGGCCATTGACCATGAAAGCGTGGCCGGTGAACGTGCTGCGATCTTGAACCAACTCTTGCAGTTCGATCCCGGCGGTCCCGACGTTGAGCGCCTCGCCATCGGCGCGAGGGAACACCATCACCCGCAGCCGCCAGACCGGGAAGTTTCCACTACCCGTCAATGGTTCGGGAAACATGCCGACGAATCGATAGTCCAATATCCGCGTCGTCTGCCCTGCGGCGGGGCCATCAAGCATCGTGAGCAGGCAACCATTGTAGTAGCCATCGGCGCGCGACGGATCGTAGTCGACCGGCATTCCATCCGGCGCTCGCTCCAACTTGATGACATGCGCTGCCTCGGGAAGAGGTGGCGAGCCCGCGCCGTCATCCATCATAAAGAGATCGATCAACTGGCCCTGCGTACTTCCTAAGGCCCCAGGAGAAGAACCAAGCGATGCCCCGGCGTACTGCGCCATGAGTTGCACCTGACCGTTGGGCACCAAGACGCGCCCGATAAACCCATCGGTCCCATAGACGTCCCGCAGCAGGCTGTGGCCTTTGAGAACGCTCGACGGGTTGTTGGTGTCGCGGAGGAGCTGGAGCATGGCCCGTTCCAACAGGTCGCTTGGGCTGTTGCCCGTACGGTTGAGTTTGGCTGCATCCCTAGAGGATTTTTGGTAGAAGTTGCTCGTCACGAGAAACGCCGTGCCAAGGAGCAAAAAGAGCGCAAGCATGCTCAGTACCACCATCAGCAGCACCCCACGCCGGTCAGGACGCTGGCGCCAAAAAGTGTGGCCGCGGGTGGGGCGGCGGGTGCGATTCGTATTTTTCATGTTCTGGTTCCGAATAGACATCGTTCTTGCCTCAAGGTTCGAGCGTTGTTGTGAAACTGGCCCGCTCGTTCGTAGCTCGCCACTCGATGGGGGAAGGTCACCTCACCGAGTCGGGTGCTCTCATGGTTTACTTCACGGAATAGGGTCCGGCCGATTCCAGACGTATCGTTTTGGTATGGACGGCGACCGCTCCGGGGAACAGCCCGACACGGACCGAATCTCCGAAGGACCAGGGCCAATCGGGGCCACGGAGGCCGACGATGCGCTGTTTCTCGGCATCGTCTATCTGCCCTCGCTGCTCGTCGTCGATGGCGAGCACCCGGTACCATTGGGTGAAGAAAAGTGGCTCCTCAGGCGTACTCGCCACGTGCGGGCCGCTGACCATCACCCATTGCCCCTGCTGGAGTTCCTCGAAGGGGCTTCCGCCGATGCCATCCAACAGTTTGGTTAACAAAATCTCGCCACCCCCGGTGCCGGTCGAGAGGACCTCGCCATGCACCAGCCGTTCGCTCTCGCTGATCGATCGGAGAGCTCGCTTGTAAAACACCACAACCGATACATCGAAGTAGTAAGCCGACGGGTTGAAGGCGAGCGCCTCGCGGGCATCGCTTTGAGTCGGGGCGATCGAAACCATCCAAGAGTAGTCGCCCTTCGCCTCCCGGCTGATCGGGGTATCGTCGATGCCGTTGCCCATGGAGGCGAACGCGATGGTTCGGGTCTGGCTCGGTTTATCGTCGTCGTCGACGGAGAAAGCAAGGTCGTCGCTACTGGCGAAGAGGCTCTCGGCGATGGGCACCGATGGCGTGTCGCCCAGGTCGGTCGCTATCGACGTAAGCCGCCGCACAGGCCAGCCTCCCGTAAATTCATTCCACTCCGTCGCGTTGGAAGGCTGTCCCGACGTGCCATCGATCTCTGTGAGTGGATTGGCATTGTAAGGGGCGCGGGAAAGCAGCATTCGGTCGCCATTTGGATTTGCACGAATGCCGCTCGCCGTCCCAAGTGGGTCGATGATGTAGACAAAACCGAGGTCGGTGTTCATCCCCTTTTGGTACGTGGTGCTGGCACGGTTATCGATCATCCACTGGCGCATTCGGGACCCCATCGGCTGGTAGCGGCCTCCTGCCCAGATCTCCCACTTTTCGGGATTAAGCCCGTCGCGAGCGATCAGGTCGGCAAAGGCAGCTTGAGCGATGGCGGCCCCCCGGTCGGCGATCTCGCCCTTCCGCATGAAGTAGCTGCCGACCGGAAACATCGACGCCGCGCCGAGCATCCCGACCGCTAGGATACCGATTGCGATGAGGACTTCGACAAGCGTGACTCCCTTTCGGGCAGGACGAAGAAGGAGTGACGAATAGCAGATTCGGTGTTGAATGTTCATGAGTAGTTCTCTTTTCTCAGTTTAGCCCCTGAGAATCTCTTCTGGTTGGACGCGAAGGCACCAAGTCGCCAAGACGCGCAAAGGTCGGGTTGGTAGGGTCTCTTCTCGTGGTTCGTATTTCTCCTTCGCGCGTCACTACTCCTTTGCGCCTTTGCGTCGACAAATCTATTCTATCTACCCCCAAGGCGGCGCATCTCTCTAGCAAATTCCTGGGCCGCAAGGATCTGGCTCCGGCGACGGTTGAGCGGTGTGTTGCCGTTCCCATCAAAATCGGTCACCGTGAGGTTCGGCATGTCGACAAACGCATTCTCCGTCGTCACGACCGAGCCCGATTGCGAGCCGATGTTAACCCACCGGCTTTCCATGTTGAGCCAATTGATCTCGTTTTTTTTGGCCTGCTGTTCCTCCTCGCTGCCGGCGATGAGGTCTATATTCGTGTCGGCGGGGATCGCCTCGCGCCGACCTATCAAAAGCGATATTCTATCGGTCGGTGTGATGCGGATCGTTCCGCCGTTGGTCTGATATTGCACACGCTCGACCGAACCTTCCGGGGTAAAAAGAATGAAAATCGGCTGGTCGTTGTCGGTGAGCATCTCGAAGTGGAACGGAATCCTCCCCGCCACGCCCGACGCCTCCAGGTCGATCGCCACGCCCTCGGGCAATGCATAAGGGGCAGCGGAGGTGGTGACCGGTTGGCGAAGGATCTTGTACGAAGCTGGTTCGGTCCAGTAAGGGGCGACTGCGATCGCAGCAGATATCGAAGCAGCCGTAACACGGAAACCAGCATTGCCCCAGACTGGCGCAATGAGCTGCCCTGAGTTGTTGATCGGTCGGGCAACAATCGTTGCTGGACGATCGTTCGAACCATCGTGACCGCCGAAATACTCTGTCACGGGATCCAAGGCCATGTTCGCGAATGCACCGACGATTTCGTACCGATTGCCGTTGACTTCGATAACATCGCCTCTGCGAATCACCCCCGTCGGCACGAGGTCCGAATCCCAGCCCTCCGGCAAGTCATCGACACTACGTCTGTTAGGGCCGCGCGTGACGAAGTCGATGCCCACGGTTGGAAATGGAAAGGATCCGAAGGGGGGCGTATTGCCCACATTCAGTGCCACGCGAACGCTCGAGTCTTCGCTAAACCCGGCGTACGGCGCGGGCTGTTCGACGGCGAAGACTTCGAGGCAAACCCCACGGGCGTCGTCCCTGCCTGTCTCACTGGAGAGTCGCCTCAGGCCAATTCCAGCGGGGCGCTGGCTACCAATCGCATGGGCCTGAACGGTGGCGATGAACGTATTGAGTCCCCGCGATGCCTCGCGCAGACGCCGCTCCGTCGTCGAGGGCGTGAGGATTGGCAACGCCGCAGCGGTGAGCAGCGAAAGGATGACGATAACAATCAGCAGCTCGATCAACGTAAAGGCGGAGAGCGGAGAAGCGGAAGGTCGAATGCCCGCAGCGCGCAGCGATTCGTTACGAGGAGCCCCTTCGGCGCTTCGCGATTCCGCATTCGACTTTCCACTTTCCAATTTCATGCTTATTCGCCGGTGATGTTGTGATTGTGGATATTGTCGGTGGCCGTGTCGTCACGAGCGGTGCCGTAGAACGCCATTTCCGAACCGCCAGCGAACTCCACGTAGGGCGTCAATCGAGAACCTAAGTACGTTCGTCGATTTTGGCTTCCCCAGTTCTGCAGACTCACAGAAACCGCGGTGGCTGTCCTCCACGTAACACTTGGCTTGATCGTGCGAATCCCGTAACTTTCATCCGATCCTGCCGAAAAGATCAGCGGCATGAGCCGGAAGGCGAACGGGTCACTGCGGAAGAGGTCGAACGGATCGTGGTCGGCGTCGGCTTGCGTGATCCAAGCGTCATTATTGCCGGCAAATTCATTCGCATTCGCCTGCAGGTCCGACTCAAAACCGGGAGCCCAGCGAAGGAAGTTAATCGGCCGCCCCCACCCATCCACAAACTCTGGTAATCCATCCCCATCGACATCGCCGATGCTCCTCTCGTTGAAGAGCGACCGAGCTTCGCCATCGGCGGTCGCCAGCATGACGATCATGTAGAGACACTCGGCTCCTTGATTATCCAGGATGTTACCAACCGTATTTCGGACGCCTGTCAGCGTGTTGACACCCTCTATCGATGCGCGACTTTGCCGGCGGTACGCCTCGTTGAGGGGTGTAGCGCCGCCATTCGTTGCACTCCCGGTGGGTGGATTCATGTAGAGAGGCCCCACGAGTGGCGGCACGGTTGCTGAGTCTCCCTCATTTCCAGGCAACGCCGTCAACCAAACATCGCTCCAACGGTCGGGCATTTCCATCACCATCAATTCGCGAAGTGCATAGAGTCTCGCCTCGGCCATCGCGGGACCCCGATTGCGACGTGTGGCAGGTGTGCTGGTGCCGCTGATAATGGCACTCGTCGCCTCCATTCGAAGGGGTGCCCGGCGATCTTTGTACGTGTCGTAATGCTCGAGTACGAGCGTGTGGATCCGGGCAACCAGTGCCTTGGTGCGTGCCTCGCGGCCGCGCTCCCCCGCCCGGGCCCCCACACCCAGAATCAGCCCGGCAAGGATCGCCAGGATGGCCATCACGATCAGCAGCTCGATCAACGTGAACGCGGAACGACCGACGCGCGCATTCGGGGCTCGCTTGGTTCCACCTCTCCATTTCCATTTTCTACTTTCGCCTATCATGGTTGCGAATCCTCTAGCGTCGCTTTGGTCGAGAAGTTGGTGATCGTGTCGGCCAGCGCCGCCGTGAAGGGCCCCTCGGGAAAGAGCAAGCCGCTATGGGTCTGCGTCATGTCGCCGGTATAGTTGACCCCCATGATCGATGCAAAGTCACCCCACTCGTCGTCGAGCCCGGCCGACAAGATTTGGCACTTCCCTTCGTTGGCATAGCGAACATCGGAAAGCAGCGGGGGCAACGAAGGATTCACCTTGAGCTGCTTGATCGGCACAAGGCCGTCGTGACTGGGGTCGAACACCGGCCTGCGCGACGCATCGAAATAGGCGTAGGGGATGGTCCGATTCGCCGGGAAGTAAACCCAGAGATTGATCCGCCGCGAAAGGCTCCTGTGGTCGGTGTAGATGATGTGTCGCCCGACGAACTGCCCGGCGTCGTCTTTGGGGCCGAGTTGAATTGGATCGAAGGGAAAGGTCTTGTTGCGGGAAGCAAAATCCTCGCCAAGCGAACCTGACGCGATGCTGAACGAAGGTCCGCCAGGCCCCGAGATCGGGTACTTCGGATCGTCGCTAAATCCGCCGAGCCAAAAGACAACCGCCTCGTAAGGGCTCAGCCCATCGTTGTCCGTACTTCCTGGGGTCACTAAGACGACGCCACCCATGTTGGGTCCACCCACCAAGGCGTTGAGCAACGCTTCCGGCTCACGGTGCTTGGGAAACGCTTTGTTGAAGTGCCGCTTGAAGTTACTCACGACCGAGCTGAAACGCAGGGCACCCGTACTCCCGATGCCGTTTTGCCAAAGGACATTCGGTGGATAGGCTCCGCCGGAGATATCGTTGGTGTATTCGATGAACGCCGCATCGAGCTGCGTAATTTCCGCCTGGATGGAATGCTGCCGAGCGGTGATGATGGCCCGCCGACCTCCGACGAGGAGCAACGCCGCCAGCGCCGCGATGATGCCAATCACGACGAGCAATTCGACCAAAGTGAACGCAGCAATCGGATGGCGGAAGGTGGAATAACGATGGTTCATGATTTTGCTCCTCGGTGAGCGGTTGGTCATTAGCCGACGAGCTACGCCTCGTCGGTTGCCTACGAAGGGGAGAGGCTCTCTTGTCTAACTTAATCCTTCGATCAGTTTCACAAGCGGAATGAACAGGGCGATCACGATAAATCCGACCATACCGCCCAGCAGGATAATGAGAATCGGCTCCATCAGTTTGGCAAGGCTATCGGTCAGAACGGCGACCTCTTCGTCGTAAACGTCGGCCACTTTATAAAGCATCGTGTCGAGTTCGCCCGTTTCTTCGCCGACATCGATCATGTTGACCACGATATCGTCCACGATGCGTTGTTTGTATTTAAGCAGGTAAATGAGCGCACCGACGACAGGGATCGAAGTAATCCAAAAGAACAGTGCAATGGGATGGAACCCAGGCGTGGAGTTTTCCTTCATCGGCTTGGCAATCGATTCGCCCTCGCGAATCGCCTCGGAAATACGGCTATACATTCGCTCGAAGACCGCATTGCCTGAGGTGTCTCGGGTGATGTTGAGTGCTTCGAGGATCGGCACGCCACTGGCGACCAACGTGCCAAGGGTTCGTGCTGAGCGGGCCAGGATATTCTTCTCAAACAGCGGACCAAAGATCGGAATCTTAATGATGAATTGGTCCCAACCGATGCGCCCTTGCTTGAACTTGCGGACTAGCTTGACGAAAAGCCAGATGCTCGTCGGGATAAGTGGGATGAGGTACCAGTAGTTGACGGTCCAATCCGAGAGCGTGACGAGCATCTCGGTCATGGGAGGCAATTCAAGGTCGAACTCCGTAAAAATCTCACGGAAGCTCGGCACGATGAAGATCATGATCAAGGTCAAGATCGTCACCGCGATGCCAACGACAAAGACCGGGTAAATCATCGCTCCTTTGACTTTTCGCTTGAGCGATTCGGCCCGCTCTTGGAAGTCGGCAAGGCGCTGGAGGATGAGTTCCAAGGCACCACCCGCCTCGCCTGCCTTGATCATGTTGACGTAAAGCCGGTTAAAGCACTTGGGACTCTTCGACATCGCTTCGGAGAGCGTGGAGCCTGCTTCGATCTCGTCACAGGTGTCTTCGAGGGAATACTTGAGGCGCCCTGGTTTGGATTGGCTGGCGAGGATGCGGAGGCTCCGTAAAATCGGCAGCCCGGCGTCTTGGAGGATGGAAAGCTGCCTCGTGAACGTGGTGAGGTCTTTCGACCGAACGCCGCCGAAGGTCATGCCTCGCTTTTTCTTTGCGGGCCCCGAATCGTCCTTTTTTCGGCTTTTTTTGACGGAGATCTTCGTAACGAAGTAACCCATCTGGCGAATCGTCGCCTGCGCTTCTTCCTCGGTGGTCGCCTCGATCACATCTTTGATCTCGGTACCCGTCGCGTCCATCGCTTCGAATTGAAAAGTTGGCATGGGTAAAAAAGGGGGCTGGGATTTTGAATGGGGGAAGGGACCTGCCTACTGCCTCCAATTACGCTTCGACGATCGTCTCTCGAATGATTTCTTCTGGCGTGGTGGTTCCGGCCATCGCGGCGGCTAGGCCTGCCATGCGAAGGGAAACCATTCCTTGCTTTTCCGCTGCTTTCCGGAGGGTTTCGGATTGGACGTTTTCCATGATCATATCTCGCAGCTCGTCGTTCATGATCATCAGCTCAAACAATCCGACACGACCCTTGTAGCCCGTGTTGTTGCAAATTTCACAACCGGAACCGCGATAGAACTGCTTGCCAAGGATATCCTCCGTCGTCAGCTCCAGGTCGTCGAGGATCTCTTGGGACGGCTGGTACTCTTCGCGACAGTTTTCGCAGACCTTTCGTACCAGCCGCTGCGCCAGGATCGCCTCGACCGTCGCGGTAATCAGGAAGGTTGGCACTCCCATGTCTTTGAGGCGAGTGATCGTGCTGGGGGCGTCGTTGGTGTGGAGCGTGCTGAAAACGAGATGCCCCGTCAGCGACGCCTGGACCGCGATTTCGGCTGTCTCGAGGTCACGAATCTCGCCAACCAGGATTTTGTCGGGGTCTTGCCGGAGGATCGACCGCAAGCACTTGGCAAACGTGTTGCCAATCGAGGCATCAATCGGCACTTGCACGATGCCATCCATGTCGTACTCCACCGGGTCCTCGGTGGTGATCAGTTTGTCTTCGATGCTGTTGAGTTCGTTGAGCGCCGAGTAGAGCGTGGTTGTTTTGCCCGAGCCGGTTGGCCCTGTTACTAAAACAATCCCATTGGGGCGTTCAATCGCCGTTCGAAATTCGGCCATCGTTTCGTCGTTCATGCCAACGTTGCTCAGATCGAGTGACACCACCGATCGATCGAGAACCCGCATCACCACACTCTCGCCAAACATCGTCGGAAGAACACTCACTCGAAGGTCGACGGGATGCCCGCCGACCGAAAGTTCAATCCGCCCATCTTGGGGCAACCGTCGCTCGGCAATATCGAGGTCCGCCATCACCTTGATCCGGGTGGTAATCGCAAACGCCAAGTGTCGTGGCGGCGGAACCATTTCGTAAAGCACGCCGTCTGCCTTAATCCGAATACGAAACTCGTCCTCAAAGGGCTCAAAATGCAAATCGCTCGCATGGTCTTTAATCGCCAGGAGCAGCACCATATTGAGTAGCTTGCGAACCGGGGCACTATCGGCGAGCGCTTCGACGCTCGTCAGATCGATCGGCCCATCACTCGCCACCTCGGCCGCAGCGCGGGCCAGTTCCTCGTCCGATTCCAGGTCTTCGACCAAGCTTTCGACACTCTCGGTATTTTCGCCATAGTACCTCTCCAGCGCGGCGACCATCGACGACTCGGTCGTTACCACCACACGGATGTTGTAGCCGAGGAACGTGCGAAGTTCGTCCTGCACGCCCAGATTTTGCGGGTCGGCCGTTGCGACAGTGAGGGTATCGTTCTCAAATTCCGTCGGAACAATGCGATACATCTGGGCCATCGGTTCGGTGACCCTCGCCAGCACGTCCTTCTCAATCGACAGGTCGCTGACCGTTACGACCCGAAGCCCCATCTGCTCGCCGAGTCCCTGGGCTACCTGCTCCTCGCTGACCAGTCCCATGTCCATCGCGACACGGCCAAAGAGCTGCCCCGGGTGCTGCTTTTGCTCATCAATGAGCAACTCCAGCTTCTCGTCATCGAGGAAGTCCATGTCGACCAGGATTTGTCCGATGCGTCGCATAGCCATGGAAAAGTTGGGGGTTGGGGATTACGGGCTGAGAGTGAGGGAATCTTGTTCGACGCTTTAGTTAATCCTCACTGGGTTCGTCATCAAACATGCCTCGTTCCGCTGCGGCGAACCGGGCGGCTAAATCGTCGGTCGAATTGCACTTTGCCAAGGCGTCTTCTTGGGTGACGAGCCCCTCTTTCCAAAGTGAAAAGATGTGGTCGTCCAGAAGCTGCATTCCATACTTCGATCCTGTTTGGATTTGCGAAGTAATGCGGAAAATTTTGTTCTCCCGAATCAGGTTGGCGATACCCGAAGTCACCACCAAAGTCTCAAATGCCGCGACGCGCCCGCCGCCAATTTTCTTCAGGAGCTGTTGCGACAAGATGCCAATGATCGACGAGGCAAGCTGGGTCCGAATCTGCTCCTGCTGATTCGTTGGAAAGACGTCGATGATTCGGTTGATGGTTCCAGCCGCACTCGAAGTATGTAGCGTTCCAAACACGACATGGCCCGTTTCCGCCGCCGTGATGGCCGCCTCGATCGTTTCCAAATCGCGAAGCTCGCCGACCAAAATCACGTCGGGGTCTTGACGCAACGCCCGGCGGATCGCCTCGGCAAACGATGTCACATCGACGCCCACTTCTCGCTGATTGATCGTCGACTTCTTGTGGTTGTGCTGAAACTCGATCGGGTCTTCGATCGTGATGATATGGTGGTCCACATTCTCGTTGAGGTAGTCCACCATCGCCGCGAGCGATGTCGACTTACCCGAACCGGTCGGGCCCGTAACGAGCACCAACCCGCGAGGCTTCATGATCAACTTCTTAAACACTTCGGGCAGATTCAGCTGTTCCATGGTGAGGAGATCAACCGGAATCTGCCGAAGGACCATCGCCACCTTGCCACGCTGCCGGAAGATCGACACGCGAAACCGAGCCGCGTCGCCAAAGGCGAAGCCAAAGTCGGTGCTGCCGGTCTCTTGAAATTCCTGCTGGCAACGCTCGGGCGTGATGCTCTTCATCAGGTCCATCGTGTCTTCCGGCTCCAGGACCTTGGTCCGGAGTTTCTGCATGCGACCTTGCAGGCGCAGCACCGGTGGCTGCCCGACCGTGATGTGCAAGTCGCTGGCTCCCTGCTTGATCGCAGCAGAAAGCAGTTTGTCGATGAGAATCGCGCCCATGGCGTTCGCTTCCTATAAAACCGAATGACGACCGAAACATTCCCTACGGGAGTCCGCTCGGCATGCGGAAGCCCGCCGGAGGGACTCGAGGAGACTTGCTCCCGGATCCGTCGGTACTTCCGTCAGCAGCCTACCCCTAGAGCTACTGGCTGAATCGGCTACCAAAGCCTCGAACCGGATTGCGGCAGACAAAAGTCGATTTTTCCTGCGGTGCGGAACAACTGGCCATTGCCCTACCGCTCGACTCGTCCATTTCGCTTCCAGCCGCCTAACGGCCTTGTAAGGAGATTATTCGTGAGCAACTCCGGTAGCTCAAGTGTTTATTGTAGTTGGTTTCCAAGAAAAAAGGGGCTCGAGCCGTCCAGCGGAGGCGGCTGGGAGGAGACTCTCCGGACCAGAGCATGCGGCCTGCCGCATCTCCGTCCAGTCGAAAGAACAAGTCGAAACGAACTGACCGCGGGGCTACTCGACCGCCGAGACCCTGGGCATCCGACTAGCCGTTCTTCTTCGCCACGCGAAAAACCTCCTCGATCGTGGTGATGCCGCTACAGACCTTGGATATCGCATCGTCGTAAATCGTTGTCATACCAAGACCTATGGCTTCTCTTCGGATGTCTTGGGTCGAAGCCCCCTGGAAAGTCAGCTCGCGGATTTTAGCGCTCATTGGCATCAATTCGAACACACCGAGCCGTCCACGGTACCCCTTGTCGCCACAATGGCTACAGCCACGCCCCTTCATGAAAGTGGCACCCGCAACCATCTCCGGAGTGATCCCCGCCGCCTCCAAATCGCGATCGGGGGGCGTGTCCGGTTGTTTACATTTGGAGCAAATGACTCGGACTAATCGCTGGGCTAAAATACCAATAACACTTCCCGCCACCAAATAACCAGGGACACCCATATCGACCATGCGTGTAACGGCACCGGGCGCATCGTTCGTATGTAGTGTACTGAAAACCAGGTGTCCTGTCAAAGATGCCTGAATTCCCATCGAGGCGGTCTCGTAGTCCCGCATTTCTCCTACCAAGATCACGTTGGGAGCTTGGCGAAGCATCGAGCGGATAATGCTAGCAAAATCGAGTCCGATCGAGTGCTTCACCTCCACCTGATTGATCCCTGGCAGGTAATACTCGACCGGGTCCTCGGCCGTGATAATCTTTCGATCGGGGCGATTCAGCTGGTTGAGGGCCGCATACAGCGTGGTCGTCTTGCCCGACCCGGTTGGCCCCGTCACGAGCAGGATGCCGTTCGGGCGGCGGATCAGGCCGCGGAAGATTCGGAAGTCGCGCTCCCCCAGGCCCAGTTGCCGCACGCCGACTTTGATATTGTCCTTATCCAACAGACGCATCACGCACGATTGGCCGTGGCTCGTTGGCAACATACTGACTCGCAGGTCGAGCTCTTTGCCACTCGCGGTGATCTTGATTCGTCCATCCTGCGACCTGCGGCGTTCCGCAATATCCATCTTCGCGAGAATCTTGATACGGGAGAGCAGTGCCCCCAGTAGCCTTCTCGGCGGGCTATCCCGTTCGATCAGCACGCCGTCGATGCGGTACCGAATCCGAACCCGATCCGCAAAGGGCTCGACATGAATGTCGCTCGCCCGCAATTGCACCGCTTCGCCGATCATCAGTTGCACCAAGCGGACGATCGGCGCGCTCGCCTCGTCGACCGATTCGTCTTCGTCCGCACCATCGCTTTCTTCCGTCTCCGTGAAGTCGATCGCGGTGTCGGTGAACTCCTGAAGCATCGAGTCCGCACTTTCGTCACCGATTTGGCCGTAGTTGCGGTTAATCGCTTCGAGAATGCTCTCCCGCGTCGAGAGGGCAATCTCAATCTTTCGATTAAGGATAAACTGCAATTTATCGATCGTTTCAAAGTCTTGCGGGTCGCTCACCAAGACTTTGAGCACCCCATCTTCCTCGGCTAGCGGGATCACGGCGTTTTCGCGGGCAACCGATTCGGAGACCAGTTCGACCACGGATGGCGGAATGGCGACGTTGCTCAGCTCAAAAAACTCGTACCCCTCTCGCTCTGCGATCGCCTTCATGATCTGCTCGGACGATGCGTAGCCGAGCTGGACAATCGCATCGTGCGGCTTGATGTTCTGCGACGAGGCAAGCTCTTTTGCCTCTGCCCACTGCTCGTTGCTTACGAGCCGGTGCTGAACCAGATATTCGCCTAAGTCGGCCATAGTTGCGTCTCGAATGATTTCATGCCGCCGGTCAGACAGCCTTCATTTGCTGGGAGAGAAGGGAGGGCAGGACCAGCGATCAGGCGAAAGGACGCGAACCACCGAGACGCCTATTTGCTTCAGGCGAAAGATGTCTCCCTAACCGCACCCAATCGGCGACAAAACCCTATCCACTAAGCTAGTGACGAGAAAACCTAGTGTCAACTGCTGAGAATTCTTCGACCCTACGATCGGCTGACACCTTCCCCGCAAGTACCCCTCGGCAGGACAAGTGATTACACTGGAGGCGTCCCGCCTACTGATTTTGTGCTGCAGCCAGCAAAGTCCTCCACCCTTTCCCCTTTGGCTCCCTTCGAAGAAGTGCCCCAAGTTGCGGGCTCCAGGAAAGCCCGAATGCCTCCCCCCACTCTTCGGTCTCTTGTCCTTCTTATCGTTTTGACTTGGTCGGTAGCCGTGGCACCGAGCGACTCCCTCTCTTCCGGGCTCCCGGGTTACGCAACGTCTGCCGAGATCGAGGCTTCTCTTTCCGAACTGGCCCAAGGCCCCTTTGCTCGCCTCGTTACCCTTGGCGAGACCGCCGAGGGACGCCCGATCCGTCTGCTGGCTCTTTCGGCCGGCGAGCCCGAATGGAAGCCTGCTGTTTTGTTGCTTGGAAGTGTCGACGCCGCCAATCAGGTTGGCTCCGAACTCGCGCTGCGGATCGCCGAGCGGCTGGTCGCAGACGCCCAGGCTAACCAGGGTGATTCCTTGCTTGAGAAGCTGACCTTTTACATTCTCCCTCAGCCAAGCCCCGATGCTTCCGAGCGAGCCATCGCTTCCGAGCGAGCGATCGCCCAATCGACGCTCGGCATGGCGCTCAATAGCCGGCAAGTCGACGCTGATCGTGACGGCCAAACCGACGAGGACCCGGGCGAAGATCTCAATGGCGACGGACTCGTTACCAGCATGCGGGTCGACGATCCGTCAGGTCGGTGGAGGGCTCACCCGGAGGATTCTCGTATTCTCGTGCTCGCCGACCGAGAAAAGAACGAGCCGGGCCAGTATCACCTTTACTCCGAGGGAATCGACAACGACCAGGACGAAGCTTGGGGCGAAGATGGCCCGGGAGGCGTCGACTTCAACCGCAATTTTACCTTTCAGTACCCCTACTTCAGCGGCGATGCCGGTCCGCATCAAGTTTCGGAGCCGGAAACGCGTGCGTTGGCCGACTTCGCCATGAGCCGGCCAAATATCTTTTTGGTTTTCTCGTTTGCCCCCCAAGACAACCTCACTAAACCATGGAAGTCGGGCGGACAAGAAGGAAGAATCCAGAATCAAATCTCGGAAGACGACGCTCCCTACTATCAATTTCTCGCCGATCTCTATGCCGAGGAAGTTGGCAAAGAAAATGCTCCCGAGGCGGCCAGCAACGACGGCGCACTCGTCCCGTGGGCTTACTTTCACTACGGACGTTGGTCGCTTGGCACGCGAGGATGGTGGATTCCCAAGCCGCAGAAGGAATCGGATGACGAAAAGGAGTCGGGCGAAGCCGAAGGGGCCCTGGAGAAAAAGCCCAACGATTCCAAGGAGCCCGATGATTCTAAAAAGCCCCACGATTCCAAAAAGATCGACGATCGGGGCCGAAACGACCTTCAAGCCTTGCAGTGGATGGAGGAAAACGGCATCGATGGTTTTGTTCCCTGGACCGAGGTGGACCATCCCGATTTTCCTGGTAAGCGGGTCGAGGTCGGAGGTTTTCGGCCCTTGCTGCGAGTCCATCCTCCCTCGAATCAACTCGAGGCCCTTGCCGAGAAACATCATGCGTTCCTTACGAAAATTGTCGGGCTTCGCGCCCGGTTGGAATTCGAGCCGGCAAAACTCGAACGGCTTGGTCCCGGCCTCTTTCGTCTGACGCTGGCGGTCCTCAACACCGGTTACCTGCCGACCGCTTCCCAGATGGGCAAGCGAAGCAACCAACTACAACGGCTCGGCATCGAGCTGACGCTCTCCGATTCCGTCGAGCTGATCACTGGGCACAGACGACACGACCTCGGTCTGCTCGCCGGCTCCGGAGGGCGCGTGGAGAAAAGTTGGCTGCTGCGAATCGTGCCGCCCGGCGATTCATCCGTGATTCAAGTTCGCGCCGGCGAACCTTCCGTCGGATTCATCGAACTAGAAGTCCCGATCCCTCGAAGGGAAGCATCGAATGCCAATTAGACAACGTGTCGCTGCGCTGTTGCCTCTCGTTTGTCTGGGTGGGCTGCTGTTGGGGGGCGGGCTGTTCCTTGGAACCACGGCAGTCGGGGCCCCTCGGCAACCGGTTTACCAACCGCTCGGAGCGCCGGCGGATCCGGCCGTTGCCGCAAGGTGGAACTTCTACCGTGACTACGCCCAGGCGACCCAGCTCCTCCAACAAATGGTCGCCGCGCATCCAGAAATCTGCCGAATGGAAAGCCTCGGAAAGTCGTACGGCGGGCGAGAAATGTGGGTGATGACGATCGCCAATCAAGCGACAGGCAATCCAGCGCCGGGCAATCCAGCAACCGGCGGCGAAGCAGGCGACGGAGCAACGGAGCGAGAGAAGCCCGCCTTTTGGATCGATGGCGGCATCCATGCCAACGAAGTCCAATCGGTCGACGTGGTCCTTTACACCGCTTGGTACTTGACGGAAATGTATGGCCGAAACGAATGGATCACCCAGTTGGTCGACGAGCGGGTCTTTTACTTGATGCCGATGATGAGCCCCGACTCGCGCGATGCCCATATGTACGATCCGAACAGCACCCACTCCCCACGCGGCGGGCAGCGCCCTGTGGACGACGATCGCGACGGGCGGTTCGACGAAGACCCCGTGGACGATTTGGATGGCGATGGCCACATCACGCAGATGCGCCTCCGCGATCTCCTCGGGCGATGGAAATCGCATGAGGAGTTCCCCGAATGGATGATTCGCGCAAAGGAAAACGAAGCGGGAGAGTACCGACTGCTCGGGTCGGAAGGATGGGACAACGATGGCGATGGCTCCGTCAACGAAGATGGACCAGGCTACTACGATCCCAATCGCGATTGGCCCTGGCAATGGCAGCCTGCCTACGTCCAACCAGGTGCCTACAAGTATCCGCTCAGCGTCCCCGAAAACCGAAGGGTCGCCGACTTTATCATGGCCCATCCTCAGATTGCCGGAGCGCAGTCGTATCACAACACGGGTGGCATGATCCTTCGCGGACCGGGCGTCCAAAGCGACCGCTGGCCAGCAGCCGACATCGCTGTCTACGACCGGCTCGCCGAGCGGGGCAAAAAGATCCTGCCTGGCTACCGCTACATCAACATGAGTGAAGATCTCTACGAAGTCTGGGGGGCGGAGACCGATTGGTTTCACACCATGGTGGGTGCCTATGCTTTCGTGAATGAACTGAACACCCCCTTTAACCTGTTTCGCGAATCGGTCGAGGAGGGAGACTTTTTCGGATCCCAAGACGACCGGCGAGGTTTCGACAAGTGGCTTCTCCTGGGCGATGGATTCGTCGCATGGCATGAAGTCGACCACCCCCAGTACGGAAAGATCGAAGTCGGAGGGGCCAAGAAAAATTGGGGCCGACAGCCGCCATCGTTTCTTCTGGAGGAAGAGTGCCACCGAAACATGGCTTTCACACTCTGGCACGCGGACCAAATGCCCCAGGTCGAGATCGACGACCTCACGGTCCGGCCACTCGGGGAGGGGCTCTTCGAAGTGACCGTCACGCTGATGAACCGCAAGATCACACCGACCCGCTCTGCATTTAACGTCGAGCATCATGTCACGCCCGCCGACCGCGTCACGATCGCCGGCGATGGAGTCAAAGTCGTTGCGGCATTGGTCTCCGATCAGAGGTTGTTCGATGGTGATTCCAAGGAGATCCGCCGCAATCCGACCACGGTCCGGCTCCCCACGATTCGCTCCTGGCACCCGCAGTACGTCCGCTGGATCGTCGAAGGTGTCGGGCCGTACGAAGTCACTGTAACGTCGCTCAAAGGGGGCGTTGCAAAAAAAACGTCTCTTCCAGAATTGAAAGAGTAGCCATGGTTTTCCCCTGGAAGAAGTCGAGAGCTGGCCTGCTTTCGCTATGCATGGCACCGTTGGTAGTGGGAGCGTTCGCTAGCGCCCAAGCTACCGCCGGTCCAACATCAAAAGCGACCGCGCCGGAGGTACTGAGGGAATTTGTGGTGCTGCCGAAGGTCGGTGTTTATGGGCGGGCTCCGTTTCACGTCGATGCCATCGACGCCGCCTTCGTTCGGGGCGATTGGAAGATGCCGGCGCACGGTGACATGGTCGTCGCACCAGATGGCCGATCGGTCAAGTGGAGATCCGCCACTGCGAACGAGGCGGGAATGCTCGCCACCCGTACCCTTCTCGGCGGATACGCCGCCACGCGATTCCATTCGCCCCGCAGCGGAGTCTTCCTGCTCGAAGCGACCGGCCATGCGGTTGTCTACGTCAATGGCGAACCTCACGCGGGCGATCCCTACGCGCTGGGGGGATACCCCCTTCCCGTCCTGCTGCGCAAAGGAGAAAACGTCTTCGTGTTTCATGTGGCTCAACCACAATTGCAAGCAAGACTGGTACGCCCCGAGGCCGAAGTGGTGCTGTTTTCCGACCAAGCGACGTTGCCCTCGATTGTGCCCTCGATCGTGCAAGGGGAAGAGGGAAAGACCCATTCGGAAAAGCGATGGGGCGCGATACCGCTAGTGAACGCCTCTGGCGAACCGCTCCAAGGCGCCACGATCGTCGCCCATGCGAAGGGAGGTGAGTCGGTGGAAACCCCCATCGCGTGGCTCGACTCTGCCAGCATGCGCAAGGTGCCGTTTCAGTTTCTCGCGCCGAGCGATCCAAAAAATCTCCAATTGGAGATTCAGATTGTCCGCCGTGAGGAGAAGCTCGCCACGACCACCCTCTCTTTGGAATCGGTCCGCGCCTCCGACCTGCAAGTGCGCACTTTTCGGAGCCGCATCGACCGCAGCGTGCAATCTTACGTGCTCCTACCGGCCCAAGGCAACGAGGCGGGCAAACCGCCCGGTCTCCTTCTCGCCCTCCATGGGGCCGGCGTGAGCGCCCGCGAATTTGCCTCGCATTTTCAGCCCAAGTCGTGGGCTCACCTGTTGGTGCCAGAGGGCCGAGGGCGATACGGATTCGACTGGGAAGACTGGGCCCGCGACGATGCGATCGAGGCGATGAACGATTTGGCCCGGCACTACCCGATCGACGATCGGCGGCAATACGTGACCGGCCATGCGATGGGAGCCCACGGGGCCCTGGTGCTAGCGGCGACCGAACCCAATCGCTTTGCCGCCGTTGGCACCAGCGCCGCCTGGGCCAGCCTGTCGACCTATGGCGGAGGGATGCCCGCACCTAGCAATCCGACCCCTGTACAAGAAATTCTAGGGCGCTCCGCCGCCAGCAGTGACACCCTTCGGTTCTTGGACAACCTCCAGCAGGCGGGCGTCTACCTGCTTCATGGCGCAGCCGACGAGGTGGTGCCGGTCAAGCAAAGCCGACTTATCCTGGCAGAACTCTCGAAGTCGCACGATGATTTTGCCTTTCAGGAGAAACCACAAGCAGGCAACTGGTGGGGAAAGACGACCGTCGATAGCCCCGAGATGATGGATTTTTTTCAAGCCCGGCAGCGGCGGGCCACCCCGCCAAGCCGAATCTCTTTTTCCACCACCGACTTGGGGCTCTCCGCGTCGAGCCATTGGGTAACGATCGCGGGACAAGAGCAACCCTTTGTCTTGAGCCGCGCCGAACTCGACCGGACCGACTCACCGTTGTCGATCACCGGCACGACCGAAAACATCTCGCGGCTCTCCATCGATAAGAGCGCCGTTCCGGCCAATCGCCCCTTCTTCGTGCGCCTCGACGGCAGTCCGCCGATGCGATTCCGAGCAATGCCAGCCAGTGGACAGGTCTGGATGGCGAAGGAGGGCGACCGCTGGCATCGTGTTCTTGCGCCAAAGACAACCAACAAAGGCCCCGCGCGCTATGGCGGGTTCAAGTCGGTCTTTCGCAAGGACTGCCTGCTTGTTTTTGGGACCCGAGGAGACGACGAAGAAAACGCCTGGTCGCGAGCGAAGGCTCGATTCGATGCCGAGACCTTTGCCTATCGTGGCAACGGTGCGCTGGAGATCCTTCCCGATACGGAGTTCGATGCCGCTGCGGATCGTGATCGCAACGTCGTGCTCTATGGGAATTTCGACACCAACCGTGCGTGCCCCGCGCTGCTGTCGACATCGCCCGTCAGGATGTTCCGGAATCGGATCGAGATGGGGAAACGCCCCGTAACGGGCAACGCCCTCGGGTTTCTCGTGGTCCGCCCGAGACCAGGAAGCGACACGGCGCTCGTCGGTGTCGTCGGTGGCACCGGTGTTCAAGGCATGAGGCTAACAAATCGCCTCCGCTACTTTGTCTCGGGCGTCGCTTATCCCGACCTCGTTGTCTTCGGGCCCCAAATGCTTGAGCGTGGCGACCGCGATGTTCGCGCGGCAGGTTTCTTTAGCGAAGCATGGACCACCAACAAAGCCGACATCGTCTGGCGCGACATGGCGCTGTAAACATGTCGCTGTAAGCGGTAAGACGACGACACGTTCGGAAGCCTACACGTTCCTGAGTCTCCAAAGAAAAAGGGCACGGTTTTCCCCGGAGGTTCCACCATGCCCTCGTCAATGGCTACTAGCTCTACGCGTAGCTCTAAGCGGCACTGCCGCCCGACATCATCTTCTTGATCATGCCAACGACAAGCGTCAGGATTGCTCCCCCGCCTGCCGCGACGCCCCCTTCGGCCGCCATGCCGCCGGCACCGCCGCTGCCAAGAACTCCTTCGAGCATCGGGAGCAGGCCGCCAAGCTGGCCTCCTGCCACGCCGCCGATGAGGCCCGTGATCGTCGCAAGGACCTTGCTCAAGTTCATGTTCTTAAGCAGCCCGCCGACGACGTTGCCGCCAGCTGCTCCGCCAACAAGCTGAATAATAATCGGAAGTAAAGCACCCATGCCTGCGCACCTCCATAGAAAAGTTAGAAAAGCGAGGAGAAGAAGACGAGTCGTGCCCCCGCACCAGCACTGCTATCATTCTAACTGGAAGCCCACCGGTGAACTAGGCGAATTCCACCACCAGGGGAAATGCCGCCGCAACCCAGACCAAGCTTGATCTGGGAAAACAGCGTGAGACTTTCCCTCCCTCCTCACCCCTCGTCTCCGCGAAGGTTTGCCAGCACGCTGAAATCTTCCAGCGTACTCGTATCCCCTGCCGCTTCTTTGCCAGCGGCGATGTCCTTGAGTAGGCGGCGCATGATCTTGCCGCTGCGGGTCTTCGGCAGTGCGCCAGTGAATCGGATGTCGTCCGGTTGGGCCAGCGCACCAATCTCCTTGCGCACATGCAGCTTGAGTTCCTTGCGAAGCTCCTCGGTCGGTTCGGCCGATTTGAGGGTGACGAAAACCGCAATCGCTTCGCCTTTGAGTTCGTGCGGCCGGCCAACCGCTGCTGCCTCGGCGACGGCGGGGTGCGAGACCAACGCGCTTTCGATTTCAATCGTGCTGAGCCGATGGCCCGAGACGTTCAGCACGTCATCAATGCGGCCCATGATCCAGTAGTAGCCCTCCTCGTCGCAACGGGCGTTGTCGCCGGCCAGGTATTTGCCGGGGACGCTCGACCAGTAGACCTCTGCGTAGCGTTCGCTATCGCCCCAAATGCCACGAAGCATCCCAGGCCAGGGGTGGTCGATGGTAAGCCAGCCCCCTTGATTGGTCGCGACTTCCTCGCCCTCTTCGCTCACGATCTTTGGGATAATTCCGGGTAGAGGCTTCGTGCAACTGCCTGGTTTGGTGGCGATCGCACCAGGGAGCGGGCTCATCATGATGCCCCCCGTTTCGGTCTGCCACCAGGTGTCGACGATAGGGCATTTCTCTTTGCCGATCATCTTGTGGTACCACATCCACGCCTCGGGATTGATCCCTTCGCCGACGGTTCCCAGGAGTCGCAAGCTCGAGAGGTCATGCTTGGTGACCTGCTCGTCGCCCCACTGGATGAAGGCACGAATGGCCGTCGGTGCGGTGTAAAAAATGCTCACCTTGTGCCGCTCGACGATGTCCCAAAAACGATCTTTCGCCGGAAAATTAGGCGCCCCTTCGTACATCATCACCTGCGCGCCGGCAGAGAGCGGGCCGTAGACAACGTAGCTATGCCCGGTGATCCAGCCGCAGTCGGCCGTACACCAAAAAACATCCTGGGTCTCCTCATCAGGACTGGCACGATGGTCGAAGACCCACTCGAAGGTTTTTTTGGCATACAGATTGTAGCCGGCAGTGGTGTGCTTGATCCCCTTCGGTTTGCCGGTCGAACCACTCGTGTAGAGAATGAAAAGGGGCGTTTCGCTGTCGAGGGGCGTCGCGGGGCAATCGTCCGAAGCGACATCCACCGTCTCGTGCCACCAGTGGTCACGGCCTTCGGTCCAGTCGACGTCGGTATCGGTCCGCTTGAGTACGAGGCAGTGCTTCACCGTGGGCGACTTGGCGAGCGCTTCGTCGACCGTCTTCTTGAGCGGGAGCACTTTGCCACGCCGCCAGCCCCCATCGGCGGTGATCATCAGCTTCGCCTTCGCGTCGTTATTTCGATCCGCAATCGCCTCGGCGGAGAACCCGGCGAAGATGACCGAGTGGATCGCACCGATGCGTGCGCAAGCGAGCATGGCGATGGCAAGCTCCGGCGTCATCGGCATGTAGAGGCTCACGACATCCCCTTCGCCAACATCGAGCGACTTGAGGGCATTGGCGCACTTGGAGACCTCGCTCAGGAGCTGCGCGTAAGTCAGCGTCCGCTGATCGCCCGGTTCGCCCTCCCAAATAATCGCCCGCCTGTCGCCGCGTCCTTCGGCCACATGCTTGTCGATGCAGTTGTACGAGGCGTTGGTTTTGCCTCCGACAAACCACTCCGCGTCTGGCTCGTTCCATCGAAGTGATTCGGTGAAGGGCTCGAACCAATGGAGTTCTTCGCGAGCGAGGTCGCCCCAGAACTTGGCCGGATCAGCGGCCGCCTGGTTCCAAAGTGCTTCGTACTCTTCCAGGCTCTTGATGCGCGCCTGGGCGGCAAACTCCGCCGGCGGAGGAAAAATCCGCGACTCCTGCATCACGGTATCGATTTGTACGTTCACGCCATCTGCCATCGCTGGGACTCCTGTTGCACCAAAGTGAAAAGCCCGCCAATCCCTGATTGTACCGGGCCGGGCAGGCTTCGCAAACTGGGGTGAGAACTGCCCTGGTTAGCGACAATCTAGAGCAGTGATCACTCGGATGTTCCGCTAAGACAATCGTTTGACGCTGAAATAGCAGCGCCGTGACCGGAACATGCGTATGCGGCTCGCACTAGTCGGAGTTCCCCTTGCCCTCGCCCCGCCTCGTTCCACATGAAACATCTTGCCAGGACTGCGCACCTTGTCTGTTTCATGTGGAACAGACTTCTTATGCATTCGGTGCATCTGTTCCACGAGAAACATTCGCCAAGAGGTGGCCGCACGGGGAACCACTCCTGGCTGCCACAGCCGGCTGCCTGCGGGGCACTATTCCAGTGGATTGAGCACGAGGCCGCTAAGGACCTTCGGATAGAAGTAGGTGCTCTTCGCGGGCATCCGTTCGCCGTGGGCGGAGATTTGGCGGATGTGTTCCAAGGTCGCCGGCATGACGAGGGCCCCCAGTTCAAACCGCCCGCCGGTCCCTTCCTGCCCTGTCAGGTCGCGCCCGGTCGAGTCGCCTTCTCGCAGGCTGCCGGGGACTTCGCCCAAGCTGCGGACGTACTTCGGTGCGGGTAAGTTGGGGGCGTCGAGCAGCGTATCGACCACCAGCCGATGCAAGATGCTCACGCCGAGCGACTGCCAATCGTCGGAACGATCGCCCGCCACTGCGGCCAACTTCTCGCGGCCCGCATCGGTGAGGCGGGCAACGGTCCAGGCGTCATCTTCGGCGGTGTAGAGCCCGAGTGTTCCTTGGTCCTCCTCCGCTTCGATCTCTTCCCAAAGCGTCAACGCCCGGTCAGGGCCACTACCGGCCGGTTCGGTTTCAAAGCAATCTCCCAGCCGCAGGGCCAACTCCTCGGAGGTCATCGCCGGCAGGCCTCGAAAGAGGCGATGCGTCGGCAAGACCTGCATCCCGGGGTCGCTCATCGATACGCACATCATCAGCACAAAGTTCGCTGGATGATCTTCGGGGAGTTTCTCGCCATGCTCTTCGCGATACGCGGCGGCGACTTCGTCTCGATAGTTGCAGGCCGTTTCGTACCGGTGGTGGCCATCGGCGATGTAGATCGGGCATTGCGCGATGGCGGTCTGCAACTGGGCGATCGCGTCGAGACTGGTCACGGGCCAAAGCTGGTTGACAACGCCAAGGTGGTCGGTCGCCTCGAGCGGAATCTCGCCGAGGGCCGCCCCGTCGAGGATCGACTGCACTCGGTTGTCGTCGTCGGGATAGAGCCCAAAAATCTGGCTCAGGTTAGCCCGGCAGGCTTTCCAAAGCTTGAGTCGATCGGCCTTCGCCCCGCCATGGGTCTCCTCGTGCGGGTAGATATTCCCTTCACCAAAGCGTTCAAGCCGGCATCGGCACATGAATCCCCGGCGAGTGAAGTCCTTCCCTCCTTCGCTATAGGTTTGGTGGTAGACATACAAAGCGGGGGCCGTCTCGGTGAGCAGCGTCCCATCCCTTCGCCACGTTTTTAGCAACCTCGCCGCACGAGTGTAGCGGTTCGCCTGCTCGTCGTCGCCCGGTTCATCTCGGTTGAGGATAAGGCGCACGACATTGTATTCATTCGCCTCGTAAAGCTGCTGCTGCAACTCCGGATCGATCACGTCGTACGGCGGGGCGACCACGCTCGAAAGCGAGCCGACTTGGCCCAGGTTGTAACGGAGGCCACGGAATGCAGAGATGGAAGGCATGGTTGTGGAGGGGGGGGATTGGAAGCGGGAAGGAAAAATGGCCGACAAACTACGCGGCGTCGGTGAAAGGAAAATAGCCGACGAGCTACGCCTCGTTGGTTAGGGCTGGTAAAAAAGCCGCCAGCTTTTGCCGGCGGCTTTTTTTACTGCTCTCGACTCTCGTCTCTAACTTTTGGACGCTAGTACCGGTAATGGTTTGGCTTGTACGGGCCGTCGATGGGCACGCCAAGGTAATCACTTTGGGCCTGGGTCATCTTAGTCAGCTTGACCCCCAGCTTGTCGATGTGAAGCCGGGCGACCTCTTCGTCGAGTTCTTTCGGCAAGACATGGACGCCCAGCTCGTAGTCGTCCGGGTGCTCCCAAAGGGCCAGCTGCGCGAGTACCTGATTGGTAAACGATGCGCTCATCACAAACGACGGGTGGCCCGTCGCACAGCCAAGGTTCACGAGCCGGCCTTGGGCGAGGATCAAAATCGAGTGCCCGTCGGCGAAGGTGTATTTGTCGACCGCGCCTTCTTTGGGCGTCTTGATATTGAGCTTCTCGACCTTGCCCGCATCGACCTGGCCCTCGAGCCATGCCATATCGATCTCTAAGTCGAAGTGGCCAATGTTGCAGATGATCGCGTCGTTCTTCATCTGGCTCATGTGCTCACCGGTGATGATATCGCGATTGCCGGTGGTGGTGACGAAGAGGTCGCCCTCCTTCACCGCTTCCTCCATGGTGGTGATTTCGTACCCTTCCATCGACGCTTGGAGCGCGAGGATCGGATCAATTTCCGTCAGCAGCACGCGGGCACCGAAGCCACGCATCGACTGAGCACACCCTTTGCCGACATCGCCGTAGCCAGCAATCACGGCTACTTTGCCCGCAACCATGATGTCGGTCGCCCGCTTGATTCCGTCGGCGAGCGACTCCCGGCAGCCATACAGGTTGTCGAACTTGCTCTTGGTGACCGAGTCGTTGACGTTGATCGCAGGCGTTTTGAGTTGGCCCTTCTCATGCATTTGGTAGAGACGATGAACGCCTGTGGTGGTCTCTTCGCTCAAGCCACGGAGGTCGTCCAGTAGTTCGGGAAACCGATCATGAACCATCGCCGTCAGGTCGCCACCATCGTCGAGAATCAGATTGAGCGGCTTACCGCCCGGGAAGAAAATCGTCTGCTCGATGCACCAATCGAACTCTTCGTCGTTCATTCCTTTCCAGGCATAAACGGGCACGCCTGCTTTGGCCATCGCACAGGCAGCGTGGTCCTGAGTGCTGAAGATATTACAACTGCTCCAAGTCACCTCGGCACCCAGATCGATGAGCGTTTCAATCAATACAGCCGTTTGAATCGTCATGTGCAAACAGCCAGCAATTCGCGCCCCCGCGAGCGGCTTGCTCTTGCGATGCTTTTCGCGGAGGGCCATGAGGCCTGGCATTTCGTTTTCCGCGAGGTCGATTTCTTTGCGACCCCAAGTGGCGAGACGCTCAAACTCTTCGAGCGAACAATCGAGAACTTTGTAAGGCAGTTTTTCGGTTTCGACTTGCGACACGGTAAGATCTCTCCAGGTAAAGGAAGGTAGCCCGAGCGGGGGGGTGGTTGGCACTTGCTCTCCAGCGGCACATTGTAGATTCTCTGTCCACTTATCCGCAAGCGGCTGGTCGGGTATCGATTAGCCACCCTCGAAGGCGTTGTTCGCCGCGGTGACAAACGACTCGATAAGTCCTGGGTCCTTCACGCCGGGTGACTTTTCGACGCCACTGGCGGTGTCGACACCCTCGGGCCGGACCCACTCGATCGCCTCGGCAACGTTCCTTGCCGTCAGGCCGCCCGCCAGGACCAGGGGGCAGTTGCTGGCGGGACCAGGGCGACTTGCCAGTGCCTGCCAATCGGCCTGCGCGCCGGTACCACCGTAGCTCCCGTCGACTTTCGCGTCCATCAGCAATGCGGAAGGCATTCGTCCTCCCTGCTCGCAGGCCGACAAGTCGTCCTGCAATGTTTGCCACCCCTCAAACCGGTAGGCGCGCACGATCGACAAGTGGCGGTCGAGTTGGCTCAAAAAACCGGGTGGTTCGTCGCCATGCAATTGCACCCATCCAAGGCCGAGTTGGCCAGCCACCTCGTTCACCCGACTCGCCACCTCGTTGACAAACAGGCCCACCAGTGTAACCGATTCTGGAACGACGGCGACAATGGCTTCTGCTCGCTCGACGGCAATACTTCGAGAGCTTGGCGCGTAGAAGTTGAGCCCGATCGCATCGGCACCCGCCTCCACGCAGGCCCGCGCGTCGGCTACCGAAGTGATGCCGCAAATTTTGATTCGGAAGGGTAAGGGGACCATAGGGCTCTCGTCTGAAACCGGCTCGCCAAGGGAGTCGATGACTTCGTGGCGGCCTGGCTGCTGCTGGGGCTCGATGCTCCATTCTTGCATTTTAGTCATGACGTGGCTACCACTCCATGCTTGCACCTTCCCACCGCGATAGAGCCTTAACCTTATTTGCGGATTGGAGTCCCTGGCCTCGAGCGACCGATGGAGAACGACGAGGCTACGCGGCGAGCACGCGGCGCCTAGTAGGTTCCTTCGCTCCAGCACTGTGACTATCAAGGAGGGTACTCATGCCCACGCTTGCCGAACTCGCCTACTGCCAAGAACGTGTCTTTCCAACGCATGCCCGTGTCGAACGCTACTACCCAGCCGGGGCGGCGGAAGAGTCGCGTCGGCTCTTGGCTCGCTGCATACGCCGGGGCGAAGGGCCTGGCCTGTTGGTCGGTGCACCAGGGACCGGCAAGTCGATGCTCCTGCAAGTTCTCGCGGAAGAGCTAAGCGAAGAGCGGACCGTGGCTTACCTTACCAGTGCCCAGCTTGCCACGCGACGCTCGCTGCTGCAAGCGATCTTGTTTGAGCTGGGCCAGTCGTATCGCGAACGGGACGAAGGCGAATTGCGGCTCGAGCTGATTGAGTACCTGTCGAACTCGGAAGAAGGATCCAACGGCATTGTCCTTTTAGTCGACGAAGCACAATCGCTGTCGACTCGACTCCTCGAAGAGCTACGAGTACTCAGCAATCTAGCCCATCGCGGAGAACCTCTGGTACGTTTGCTGCTGGCAGGGTCGCAGGCCCTCGACGAGAAGTTCACCTCACCCGAGGTCGAGACCTTCAACCAGCGAATCGTTGCCCGATGCTACCTGGCCCCTTTTAGTCACCACGACACGGCTCAATACATTCGAGGCCATCTTGCTGCGGCAGGTGGCAATCCCGAGGAGCTGTTCACCGCCGACGCGCTCGACGCGGCCTACCACGCCACCGATGGCATTGCGAGACTCGTGAATCAAGTTTGCGATCGCGCGCTACTGTTGGCTGCGGGTCATGGGCAATTGCGAGTGAACAAGGACGTCATGCAAGGCGCGTGGGCCGACCTACAGCAGTTGCCGACGCCATGGAATCTTCCCGACACGAATGCCAGCTCGGAAAACGTTTCGGAGGAACACGAGGTGGTGGAGTTTGGGCCTCTCTCGGACGACGATTCCGAATTTTCGATTGGTCGAGAAGAGGACGTGGCGAACGACTTGGCCCGCCTCCTGAAGGAAGAAACGGAGGCACCCTTTGCGACGGTCTTCGAACCCTCTCTGGAACTCGCCAAGGAAAGCCCCTCATCTTCCATGGGCTCCTGTTCCACGAGCCCTTGTTCTATGGGCCCTTGTTCCACGAGTGAGTCGGGTGCGTGCGATCAGGCAGGCAACAACCAGGGAGAGCTTCCCGCGCGGGCTCCCTGCGACGTCGCGGCGTCAGTAGCCCACGACCCCTTTGGAGGGAAATTCGACGAAGAGGAAGTGGTGATCGACGACTACACACCTTTGGAGGCAGCGATTCCGGCGAGTCGACCCCAGGTAACCAACCTGTGCGAGTCGGAAATAAGCAGCCTGTTACAGCGGGTGCTACCCCCTGAACAGGAAGTCGCCGAAGCGCCCCAGGAGTTGGCATCCGGCACCGAGCCAGGCGTTGCCATGGATCCCGTCCCCCCGGCCTACACCCGACTGTCCGTTGTCGACCAGGAGGCCAACACCGAGGAAAACACCGAGGAAAACCAGGAACCAATCGCCGAGGTTCTGGACCCGACGGAATTGGATGAAGAGGTGACCATGGCTCCTGCCGGTCGGTACGACGGTCCGGCGATTGCCATGGCATCGCCGGCGGCCAGTCGCTTGCCAACCGTCTCTGCGACGCCGATCGAAAAAGTCGAGCTGTTGGTCATCGAAGAGGAAGCGAGTACGGCTCAGCCGATCGCAGGGGTCCACCGAGAGGACTACAAGCAGCTCTTCTCGAGTCTTCTTCGGAACTGACGTAGGTTACTGCTATCTGTTAGGCTGGTGGTTCGATGAAAGGTTCCGATTCGATAGGACACCAGGGATACCAACGAGATGGCGAACTACCTAGTGACCGGCGGCGCGGGATTCATTGGCTCTCATATCGCTACCGCACTGGTCGAACGAGGCGATCGGGTGCGAGTGCTCGACGACATGAGTAGCGGGTTTCGCAGCAATATCGTGCATCTTGCGGACAACGTCGAGTTCGTCGAGGCAGATGCGGCCGACCCTGAGGCGATGAGGCGGGCGATGGAAGGCGTGGAGGTGGTCTATCACGAGGCGGCCATTGCATCGGTGCCTGCCAGTCTGCGCGATCCCTTGGTCTCGCACGCGGCCTGTTGCACGGCGACCATGAATGTTCTTACCGCTGCCCAGAAGGCCGGCGCGCGCCGCGTTGTACTCGCCGCCTCGAGCGCCGCCTATGGCGATCAACCCAAAGTCTCGAAGCAAGAGTCCGACCCGCTCGATCCTCTTTCTCCCTACGCCGCCGCAAAAATCGCCAGCGAATACTATTGCAAGTCGTTTACCAAGAGCTTCGGCCTTGAAACCGTTTGCCTGCGTTACTTCAACGTCTACGGCCCGCGGCAAGACCCGGCCAGCGAATACTCGGCGGTGATTCCGATCTTCGTCAGCAAGATGCTGGCTGGCGAGCGGCCGACCCTCTACGGCGACGGCTTGCAGTCCCGCGACTTTGTCTATGTCTCCGACGTGGCGGCGGCCAATCTTCTTGCGGCCGACAGTCGCAGCGCGAATGGCGAGTCGATCAACATCGCCTGTGGCCGCCAGTCGACACTCCTCGACCTCATCGCCGCCATCAACAGCGCCTTGGGAACGCAGATCGAACCGATCTTTGCCGCGCCGCGCGACGGCGATGTTCGCGAGAGTCTTGCCGACATCTCCCAAGCCCGCGATCTGCTGGCCTACGAACCGGCCGTCGATCTGATCGAGGGGCTCCAGCGGTCGATCGACTACTACCGCTCGCGATGCGAGTGAATGTTAGGACGTTGCTGGGGAAGGATGCCGCTGGCGCTCGGCCTTAACTCCGGCATGGCTTTTTCCTGCTGCTGCTGCAACGCAACGCGACGAACCTAGCGCAACGCGACAGGCTTGCCGGCGAGTTGCGTGCCCTCATTGACGGTTGTGCGAATTGCGCGGCCTCTCTTCTTGTGGTTTTCCCCATTGGTGTTGGCGCCCGAGCACCCCATGGCGACCTATCCTTGTTGGATCCTGAAGATTGTTGGATCCTGAAGATTCCACGTGCTTATCACATCTGCTTTCAACATAAGGTGGCTCGACGATGTCCAAACGAATCGGAATTCTCACCAGTGGTGGCGATTGCCCCGGACTGAACGCCGTGATCCGAGGCGCGGTGAAGAGCTGCGACCAGCTTGGTTACGATTGCATCGGGTTCCTTAAAGGATACGAAGGCCTTTACGACCCCGTGCAGTACGTCCAGCTCACGCCCAAGAGCACCAAAGGAATTCTGAATCAGGGGGGGACCATTCTCGGCTCCACGAACAAGGGCCGGTTTGCCGCCGTTAAAGGAATTGACGATCGCGTCGAAATCGAACACTCCTTGATTGAAGGCGTGCAAGCAACCGTTAGGCAGCTCGGCATCGATGGCTTGATTTGTGTCGGCGGCGATGGTTCACTCGCCATTGCCCAACAGTTTCACGAGAATGGAATCCCGGTCGTCGGCGTTCCCAAGACCATCGACAACGACCTACAGGCGACCGCCTTTACCTTTGGTTTCGATAGCGCGATCGAGTGCGCTACGGACGCCCTCGATCGGCTTCACACGACTGCTGCGAGCCACGAACGGATCATGGTACTCGAAGTGATGGGCCGCCATGCGGGCTGGATCGCGCTCCACTCGGGCATCGCCGGTGGGGGGGATGTGATTCTTATCCCTGAGATTCCGTGGAGTTTCGAGCACGTTTGCCACAAAATTCTTCATCGCGAAAGCCAAGGAAAAAAGTTCACGCTGGTTGTCGTCGCCGAAGGGGCGGAACTCCCTGACGGCGGAATGGTTGGCCAGCATGCCGAAGGCCAACAAGTGAAACTGGGCGGCATCGGCAAAACGGTCACGGACGAAATCGAGCGACGCCTGCACCGCGAAGCACGCCTTTGCGTGCTGGGCCATCTGCAGCGGGGTGGGAAGCCAACCACTTTCGACCGCGTGCTCGCCACGCAGTTTGGTGCCCATGCCGTTCGCCTGATTGTCGAGGAGCGATTTGGCGAAATGATTTGCTCCCGACCGCCCGAAATGGTGAGCGTTCCGATTCTGGATGCCGTCCATAAAGTTCGTACCGTCGATCCACAAGGCCCGGCCGTCCAAGCGGCTCGGGCGCTCGGCATCAGCTTTGGCGACCGTCCTGCCGATGAGGCTTCCGCCGGTGTCTTCGCCCGGAACGAGACCGCGGTCGACGCCTACCAGCCAAGCGAACTGTTGGACTCCACCGCCGCTGCCGTGGAAGTCGCCCTCGCGGAGTAAAACCGTGCGAGGCCTGGGCGTCGACGCCCAGGGTCTCGAATGGGTTCGCTCGCTCGCTGTCACGTGCCCTGGCACGCGCATGAACCCGCGTGCCAAAAAGGCAACCGGACGCCCTACAATCAAGCGATCTCCGCTGGAATTATGTCCCGAATTTTGAGTATCCCGCTCGCGCGCCAAAAATGCGGTACGATTCGTTCCACCGTTTCGTCGTAACTTGGCGGGCTGACGCGGTTTCCGAAGCATCGTTGCCGACCAGACACGCGCTGTTTTGTCCCTGGCGCGCACGCATGAGGGTAAAGTGAGCCAGCAATCGCTTGCCTCCCAAGATCAACGTATTCAATTGCCAAAGAGCGATTCCGCTCCCGTGCGCAGCCTGTAGCGCCGAGCGGGAACCTAATCATTAGAGCCCATTCGCCGGCAGATTCCAGCACTCTTTGTGGGCCACGTCAGGCAACCTGAGTTCCTGTTTCCTTGCTCCAACCGAACATCGTGTTTTGAGGTGGACCCCATTGTTTGGACAACAAACGGGGTTGTTTAAGATGCAGTTGGTTGGGTAGAGGCCCGTGGGCCCCCCACAGGGCCCGC
>QIKP01000010.1 GCA_003233055.1 Planctomycetaceae bacterium | reverse complement strand
GCTCCTTCCTAGAAAAGAGCCCCCCTGATGCACATCCTACGGACTAGAGAACACCAGGGTTCGGGAAAAAAGACTTTGCAGTTCTCCTGGCCAGCGCGAGCGGCAAGCCGTTCCAAAGTGGCCAGAGATCGTCGACTTCCTTTTCGCTCCTCTTTGCGATGGCCCTGGCCAAGCTTGGTCGGGGCTATAGGGGGCCCCTCTGCCGTCATTCGTCGAATTCGCTCGATTCGTGGTTAACTTTTTCCGACGGCGAACTTCGCGGCCCTGTTCCTTCGCGCCTTTGCGTGAGGCTTGTTTTCTCGAAATCCGGAGCCGGGGATTGTCTGACGCCAAGGAACGGTTGGCAAACTACGTAACCGTTCACAAAAGTCGAGGCAGGAAGGAACCACGAATCCGACGAATAGCCGCAGATAGACGCAGATGTATTGTGAGGAGAGAAGACACCTATTTTCGTGCTGTGTCGAAGGGGGCAACCGGAATTTCTGCTTCATTTCTCCAGCCAAGCATCCGCGTTCATCTGTGTTCATCTGTGTTCATCTGTGGCCAATCTTCCTCGTCTTTTCTTAACCGCTGCGGGAGCCTCCTCTGCCGTGATTCGTCGGATTCGTTCGATTCGTGGTTCCTTCTTGCCTTGGGAGCAGGGACCTTTGCGACGAGCCTCTCGTTCGCGGGGCTTCGCCTCAGCCTCACCAGCGCGAGTCGCGCAGAATCTCTCCTGCCGCGTTCTTTCCACACGCTCCCATCACACCACCCCCTGGGTGGCTTGCCGCGCCGCAGAGGTAGAGCCCGGTGATCGGCGAGCGGTGGTCGGCCCAGCCGGCGACGGGGCGGAAGCAAAAAAGCTGGTTGGCGTTCATCGCTCCCTGCATGATATTGCCGCCCGTGATGCCGTAAACCCGTTCCAGATCCAACGGGCTGAGCACCTGCCGGTGCTCAATCGCGCCAGGTACGTTCGGCGCGTACTCGGCAACGGCTGCGATGCACCGGTCGGCGAAGGACTCCTTGAGGTCGTCCCAATTCCCCTCACGCAGGTTGTAGGGAGCGAATTGGACAAACATGCTGAGAATATGCTTGCCAGGTGGGGCGATGGTGTCGTCGACGCTGGTCGCCATGGTCATTTCCAGAATCGGCTTCTCGCTTGGGCGCCCATACTTGGCATCGTCGTAGGCCCGTTCTAAGTAATCGAGCGTCGGCCCGACGTGCATCGTGCCATGGTGGTGCGGCGCAATGCCGGTCGAAGTATTGGGCGACGGAACTGCTGTGAAATTGGGTGGCTCACCGAGCGCGAGGTTGATTTTCATCGAGGCCGAGGCGTAGTCGATCCCGGCAATCGCCTTGCGGAAATTCTCAGGTAAGACCGCCGGATCGAGCAACTTCTGAAACGTGAGATTCGCATCCACGCTCGAAGCAACGATCGGCGCGTCGAACTGCGAACCGTCGGCAAAGCTCACACCGGTCACTTTGCCGTTGTTGGTCTGGATCGTATCGACGGGCATCTCGCGAAAGATATCGACTCCCAATTCGGTGGCCGCGCTGGCGATGGCGTCGGAGAGCCCCCCCATTCCTCCACGAACGTACCCCCAAACCCCTCGCGCGCCACCCGCCTCTCCCATCACATGATGCAGCAGAACGTACGCGCTGCCGGGGGAACTGATCGAGAGAAACGCGCCGATGATGGCGTCGGTCGCGAGCGTTGCCTTGAGGATATCGGACTCGAACCAACGATCCAGAATGGGCCTCGCTGCGCCGGTCAGGATCTCGACCGCCGAGGGGAGGTCTTCTCCCAGGGAGGCCATCGCTTGATAAAGCGACCAAAGCTTCTTCGTGTCGCGCATTTTCTTAGGGATGCCAACCCGTCGCCATTCGTTGGGTAAGGGCAATGGGTCGGGGGCGGTTTGGTTCAGGACCGGTTCGAGTAGCTTGGCGATTCGTTCGAGCAGCGCTTCGTAACGGGGATAAGCATCGGCGTCGGCGGTGCTGAACTTGGCAATCTCCCGCTGGTTGAGTCCTGGCTCGGGGCCCATCAGCAGGCTTCGCCCGTCGGGGAGCGGGGTGAAGGAGGAGGGCGTCCGTGGCAGCACCTCCAGTCCGTGCGACTTGAGCCGGAGGTCACGAATGATCTCTGGCAGGAAGAGACTGATCACGTAGGCGGCGGTCGAGACTTTGTAGCCGGGCCAAAGCTCCTCGGTTGCGGCACATCCACCCAGCACGTGTCGCCGCTCGACCACGGCGACCTTCTTCCCCGCTTTGGCCAAATAGCAGGCGCAGACCAGCCCGTTATGCCCGCCGCCGATCACCACCGCGTCGTAAGCTGCTCGTTTTGCCATCCGTCCAATTCCTGTCGGTGCGTGGAGCCAGGCTTCTTTTGCGTGCTGAGAACCGCAATCGTCGAAGCTTGGCGGGAGTGATGAAAGGGGAGATCGAGGAGAGAAAACCAGGATGGGGGGGAAATCGCCTGGCAGTCCCTTTCTTGGATCGGAAGTTGCCGCATGGGTAGCACGGCGGATCCTTCTCAAGCAGAATAGACTTCGCCATTTACCAGCCAGACCGAGAAAGAGACGCTCTCATGGATCCCACGCCACCGACTTTAAGGATTGCGGTAGATTTCAGTATCACCCGGATGCTAGCACTCGCTTGCATCCTTCCAGGGTTTGGCTTGGCGGTGGCGGGTCGCGCGCCGGCAGCCGACCCGCCACGAGTGATGATCGGCTACTACGCCAGCTTTGGCGACTTGAAGATCGAGCAAATTCCGTGGCACCGACTCACGCACCTTTGTCATGCGTTTTTGCGGACCGACGATACCGGCAAGATCGTCGCTGATGAGAAAGTCCCCAGCAAAGCCCTCACTGACGCCGCCCACAAGAACAACGTGCGGGTGCTACTGAGTCTTGGTGGGGGGCGGACGACGGATGGGTTTGAACAAGTGACCGCCGACAAAAATCGGCTCGCCAAGTACGTCGACCAAGTCGTGCAGCAGGTGATCGACAACGGCTACGATGGCATCGATGTCGATTGGGAGTTTCCTCGCGACGAGGCAACCAGCCGGCAGTTCACGCAATTGATCGTCGCGCTACGGAAGAAACTCGACAACGCGCGAAGCGGCCAACCGGAGAAAGCCTCGCTACTGCTCACCGCTGCGATCGGACAGTCCGCCTACTTTGGCAAGCATGTCGACGTCGAGCGGGTGATCGGACAGGTCGACTGGTTCCATGTGATGACATACGACTTCGCGGGAACATGGAGCAAAGTGGCAGCCCACCATGCACCGCTCATCGCATCGCGCAACGACCCCGAACGGGCGTGGCGATCGGTTCAGAAGACGATGAAGTACTAGCACGAAGACCGGAAGGTACCGAAAGAAAAACTGGTGGTTGGTTTGCCCTTTTACGGTCGCCTCTTCCCTGCCGCTACGCGGTACGAACCGCTCGACCTCTCGAAAAAGGAGCAGCATCGCGCGTTGAGCTACCAGCAAATTCGACAACTGCTCGATCAGAAACCAAAGGCAGGCAGGAAATGGAAGGCCACTTGGGACAAGGAAGTGCAGGCCCCTTGGATCGGCGCGCCGGGCGGCAAAGGGCCGATCGTTGCCTACGACGACCGCAACTCGATCTACAAGAAAACGGTTTGGGCGCGGCGCGGCGGCTACCGTGGCCTCTTTTTCTGGGCGATCCACCAAGACCGAATGCCTGACGGCAAGCATTGGCTCCTCGAAGCGTCGTACAAAGCATGGCCTGGCCACCCAGCCGAAACTTCGCCATGAACGACTTTTGGAGCGACTGCTAAATGCCGAGTAGTTTTGCGGTGGCGAGCCAGTAAAGTTCTCCGGCGCCGGGAGCGACTTCATCGTCGAACCGTATCGCGGTGATCGCCCCCTTGGAAAACCGGATCGCTGAGTGGCCGTTGCCGACCAAGGCGGCAGTAAGTTGGCCCATGTCAGGGTTATGCCCCACCCAGCAAACGTCTTTCCCCCGTTGCTGACTGGTCCAATCGAGTAGCTCGCCCATTTCAGCGCTCGGCGCAAGTCCCTCCAGCTCCTCGACCGGTGCGCCGGTTTGCTCGGCAATGATGTCTGCGGTCTGTCGGCAGCGGACGTACGGGCTCGTGGCGATCACCGCCGGCGCGAACCCTCGCGCTGTGAGCACCGCGACCAGACGCGCGTAGCGCTCGATCCCCTCGGCGATTAAAGGGCGCTCCGAGTCATGCGACCAACCTGGGTCGCCAAAATTTCCCGCCCAAGCATGACGCGCGATAAAGAGGAACATGTTCTGAGTTATCCGATCGTTCAAGGGTAATCGTTCACGGAATCCAAGGCAGGGAAAACCACGAATGACGCAAATCCTACGAATAGGCGTGGTTCGTCTCTCTTCTGGAGGAATTCTTTACCTCCTCCGCCAAAGCCAATGATCGTCCACGCCCAGCTGTTGCTGTCGTTTCGCAATCTCTTTCTTGAACCGCTTGGCGTCGACCGGGTAGCCTGCCGTGCGCTGGAGGCCGGGGACTTCGGTTTGCCAGAACTGGTTGAGCGCCCGCATCGCCAGTTCGCGAAGGTACTTGGCCCCCATCGATGCGAGCGCCGTCTCCAGTCGCTCTTCTCCCTTGGTGCGAAAACAGACTTCAACGGACCGGTCGGGCCCCAATCGATACCGGCTCTCCGCGCGTCCTTCGACAACGGTAGTAATCGGGTGCTCAGGAAAGTGCTCGGCCAACAGTCTCGCGTACCGATTCCGCCCGCCATGTTTGTCGCAGGTGACAAGCGTCGAGGCGGGGAGCTGAGGGAGGGTATCGAAACAGTCGCGGAGAAGTTCTAAGGTGACATGCGAGAGCGCAAGCCCCTTGCTCCCGTGTTTTTCGCAAAGTTCATTGAACTCTGCCGGAAACACCAACCTTGCTCGCATCGCGATCGGTCTCACCCCAGGCGGGCTTTGCTTCAGCAGGCCGGCCCCCCTGGCAATCGCCTCGCCCGAACCCTCGACCGGCACCTCCAAGTCCCATCCCCCCGCATACCAAGGCAACGCCAACCGTCGCCCCAAGGGATCGGCCCCCAGCCGGTCGACCAAAGCATTCCAGCTTCCAGGTGCATCGCCACGAATGGCCGCCAGCGTCGCCAGCAGACCCCGCTCCAAATTTGCCAGCCCGCCTCCCGGTTTGTAGAGCGTCTTCGAGTCGGCAATCGCTATCCGCTCGCCTTCTGGCCGCCGAGCCACCACCTCCGCGAGTCGGTCGTAAAGATCAACGTCTGTTCGCAGGTCTTTCGCTTCGTCGACGTTCCACGCCGAGAGGCCAATCACCAGCGGCCCTAGATTCGGTCCATACCCTGCTTCGTCAACTCCCATCACGATCGCCATGCGCCGGATTGTAGCGTAGCGCGACGTATCGCGTTAGCCATCCTGATCTCCCTTCGGCTCTCCTCCCTCCGCTCCGACGCGTCTGCCGCTGAAGCGGCATCGCCAACTAGCCGACGAGCTACGCCTCGTCGAGGCTCTGGGCCTCCTCTGCAGTGATTCGTTCGATTCGTGGTTCCTTTTTTCCGGCCGTGAACCGTTACGATCGCGAAGAAGAGCAGAAAGGGTTAGAATGGACCGCCGCGTTGCAAACACCTAGAATCCCCGATGGCTTCCGATTGGCACGTCGGTCAATGGCAAGCAGACGTTGTTCCTTGGCCCTTCAGCATTCGCGATTTTTCTCATGGTTCTTGATCGACTCACCCGCCGAGCAAAAATTCCTGCCTGGGGCACCTCGGTGCTGTTTCATGCGGCGATGGTGCTGCTACTCTTGCTCTGGGTGCAGCGGACGCCGCAGGGAGCGGCAGAGGAGTCGTCTCGGGAAGTCGGCATCGTGCTGAAACGGATGACGACCGACGGAGTCAAATTCGAGGGGGAGAACGACGCGCTCGCCGACCGGACTGCTGCGATCGACTCGCCCCATCCGATCGCAGCCGACCCGATCGCAGCGCTCCCCGATCTTGCGTCGAATAGCACGGCGGAGGAGGCCCTGCCGGAGCTTCCGAGTCTTGGGCCATTAGAAGAAGCGGGGCCGTCGGACACGGGGGCTGCCAGCATGACAAAGGGAGGAGGGACGACCGGCGGAGCACCAGGCGATGTGGGAGAAAAGTCACGGGTGCGGGTATTTGGGGTCGAAGGGGTCGGCACGAAGTTTGTCTACTTGTTCGACCGTTCCACCAGCATGGAGGGTGCCCCCCTGGCCGCCGCCAAGCAACAATTGATCGAGAGCCTCGAATCGCTCCAAGAAATTCACCGATTCCAGATTATCTTCTTCAACACCCGCGCACCGATCTTTACGATCGGTGGCCGCAAGCGAATCGCCTTTGCGAGCGATCAAAACAAACGCCTCGCCGCGCAGCAGGTCAACAGCGTCGTTGCCGATGGCGGAACCGACCGGCTCGAAGCGCTCAAGCGAGCGATTGCTCTGGGCCCCGACGTGATTTTTTTTCTCACCGACGCGGACGACGCGATGAGCCCCGGTGACCTGCAAGCAATCTACCGCCTCAACCAGCGCGCGGGGGCAACGATCTGCACGATCGAATTCGGCCGCGGCCCAGCACGCGACCGGGAGAACTTTCTCACGCAACTCGCTTCGCGGACCGGTGGCGGGTCGGTCTATGTGAATACCCATGCCCTGAGCGAACGGTGAGGGGTAATAACGATTGACGTTACTATTCCCACGAGTTAGGATTGAGGGGAGCATGATTCGTAGCTTTCGCGACAGGCAGACCGAACACCTCTTTCGACGGGAGCAAGTCAAAAGGCTTGCGCTGGCCGTGCGACGCGCAGCTTTGAGAAAGTTAGTCCTTCTGGATGCGGCGGAATCGATTGGCGATTTGCGAGTTCCTCCGAACAACCGGCTTGAGCGTCTCAAGGGCAACCGGAAGGGCCAGTACAGCATTCGTGTCAATGATCCATGGCGAATCTGCTTCCGATGGTCGTCGGGCAATGCACATGAAGTCGAGTTGGTCGATTATCACTAGGAGGATTCCAATGGCCGCGAAAAGACTACCGCCAGTTCACCCGGGTGAAATACTCTTGCTGGAGTTTCTCGAGCCACTTGCGATTAGCCAGTACCGTTTGGCGAAAGACATCAGCGTTCCGCCGCGCCGAATTAACGAGATCGTGAAGGGATCGAGGGCGATAACAGCCAACACAGCACTGCGGCTTGCTAGGTACTTTGGCAACTCGGAACGGTTCTGGCTCAACTTGCAGTCACACTATGAGTTGGAAGTCGAGCGAGATCGTTTTGGCCGGTCGCTGCACGAGGAAGTGCAAGTGTTGGCGGATACGGAGTAACTCGCGATGCCTCAAAATTTCCGCCAAGTTGCCACCGCATTTTTTGTATGCACGACTCCCCTCGCCCACGCCGACACCTTCCGTCTCGCCACGAAGAACGCTGCCGGTTCGGTCGAGGTGACCGGCACGATCGTCGACTACACCGGCGAGAAAATTACCCTGGAACGGACCGGCGGCGCGCCGCGGGCGTATCCTGCCGAGCGGGTCGTCGATGTCGACACGGAGTGGCCGAAAGGCTACGAGGCAGGGGAGGCTGCTTTAGCCGAGCACGACTACCCCAGTGCCATTCGCCAGTTCACCGCTGCGGCGCGCCACGACCAGCGCCCCTGGGTTCGCCGGCTTGCGATGACCCAACTCATGCAGGCCTACACCGCGGTTGGCGATTGGACGACCGCGGGCGATTTGCTCCTGGCGATCTCTAGGAGCGATCCGACGACGCCAGCATTGGACGCCGCGCCACTCGCGTGGTTTCCTGTCGAAGGAGTGCCGCGAGGAAAAATCGACGCTTGGCTCTCAGGCGACTCCTCGCCCGCTGCGCGGCTGATGGGGGCGAGCCACGCCATGCAGACGAGCTTGCGCGGCGAAGCGCTGAAACATTTGCGAGCACTCCAACGCTCAGGCGATCCGCGAATCGCCTTCTTGGCTCGGGCTCAGTCGTGGCGCGCGGCGATTGTCACCGCGAAGCGCGCCGACATTGACCGATGGGAAACCATCCTCCGCGATTCGCCCGAGCGATTGCGGGCCGGGGCGTGGTTTGTGGTGGGCGAAGCACGCCGGCAGCAGCGTCAGCACGATGCGGCGGTGCTAGCCTACCTACGAGTGCCACTGCTCTTTCCCGAGCACCGGCAACTGGCGGCCCGCGCTCTTTGGGAGGCCGCCCAAGCTGCCCAATCGGCAGGGCGGCAGGACGAATCGGCCCAGATCGCCCAGGAATTGATTCGCGATTACGCCGAAACTCCCCCCGCCCACGACGCCCGCGCTATGCTACAATCGGCCCATGAGAGTCGTGCGACGAGCAGCCGTTGAAAGATAGCCGCCGTTTACTTTTCACGGCGCTCGCTGACCATGGCCCTTAGGGGCCCCGTTTGCCTTAGAGGTGGTTCGCACTACAAGGATGTTTGGCTTGCTTCGCACTCTTTTCATCATCACGATCTCGCTAGGCGCAGCCGTGGCGTTTTCGAGTCTCGCCTTGGCACAAGAAGCCGCCCCACCCGACGCAGGGGATTCGATTGCCGACATCATCTTCGCAGGCGGCATCGTTGGCTTCTTGATCGTTGGACTGTTGCTCTTGCTATCGATCGGTGGACTGGCGCTCGGTGTCGAGCATGCCCTCACAATTCGGCGCAGCGTGATGATGCCGCCCGGGTTGGAGGAGGAGTTGCTGGCAGTGCTCCAGCAGGGGCAAGTCGGCGCAGCGATCGAAAAATGCAACGCGTCGCCCTGCGCACTGGCCGCTTTGGTGAAGGCCGCGCTCGCCGAGACCGAGGGGGGCTGGGCGGCGGTCGAAAAGGGAATGGAAGAAGAGGCAGCCGAACAGGCTGGGCGGCTCTTTCGCAAAATCGAGTACCTGTCGGTCCTGAGCAACATCGCCCCGATGGTAGGCCTCTTGGGGACCGTCATCGGCATGATCTTGGCGTTCCGCGAAGTGGCTAACACCCAAGGTGCCGCCCGCGCGGGGCAACTCGCCTCGGGCATCTACCAAGCGCTCGTGACGACGGTGGGCGGGTTGCTTGTGGCCATCCCGTCGCACGCGGCGTACGCCGTCTTTCGCAACCGCGTGGATGGATTGATGTCGGAGACCGTCGCGACGGCGCGCCATGTACTATTGCCCGTGAAACGCGCACTACAAACCCGCAAGCGGCCTACGAACGCCTGACCGCATCCGACGAGGCGTAGCTCGTCGGCTAATCGCTTAATCCCTCGCCCCTTTGCAATGACGAACGTTCGCGATCGCCGGTCTGCTTCGATGAACATGACGCCGATGATCGACGTGGTGTTTCTGCTGATCATTTTTTTCCTCGTAAGCAGCCACCTGGCCCAGCAAGAGACACAGCTTCAGCTCGATTTGCCGGTCGCGACGACGGGCGACGCACCAGGTAACCCGAAAACCGAGCGGGTGACGATCAACCTCAAATCGGATGGTTCCGTGCTTCTGGGGGGGGATACGATGTTTCTCGCCGAACTGGAAAGTCGCCTTGGCTTCGAGCGTGAATCGGCAAGGTTGCCTTTGGAGGTCCGCATCCGCGCCGATCAGCAGATTCCGTTTGGCCAAGTCAAGCCGGTGCTCGTCGCGTGCGCAAAAGCCCAAATCTGGGACGTCTCGTTCGCGGTGATAGAGTAGGGAGTTGATAGCCGCTTGCTATCAGATGTCGACTTTAATCCAGCGTCTTTAGCTTCTCAGAAATGTTCTGAACTGGGCGGAAATGGATTGTTTTCCCGACTTTTCTGTCGACAAGGAGCCCCAGGTCGCAAAGGCGCACGAGGTCTGTTCTTGCCGTTTGGTAGACCACGTTATGCGATAGCCGATGCGACTCTATTGTATAGTCTGCATCAGGATGTCGAAAAGCGTGGGAAAGCAGCGCCAACTGACGATGATTGAAGAGGGAAAGATTTTTGAGATTCTTTTCCGTTTGCTTTAATTCTTTGCTCTTTTTAGAAATGTACTCGTGTAGGTCGTGGATTGCTCGATCAATAACATGGAGGTGATAGTCGACAAAATAGGTGAGGTCGTTGTCATCGGTCTCCGTCCAAAGAAATGCCCTCCCGTATTTTACCGGTGCGTTCTTGATGATGCTTGAAATCGAAATGAATTCAAAGAGCCAGTATCCATGATGCAACATGGACCAGTAAAAAAGCGCCCTAGCAGTTCGGCCGTTACCGTCCACGAACGGATGGTCGTACGCCAACCAGAAATGCACAATAATCGCACGTATCACGGGATGTACAAATCCATCGGGCGACTGGCCATTCGCAAATCGACAGAGCTCGGTAAGTCGCCCTGGCAACTGTGAGGCATGTGGTGGTTGGTGCAGGATATTGCCTTCCGTATCATAAACGGCAACCTCCTCCTCTTCGTTGTCGTTTCGGAGTCGCCCGACGGCGTCCAGGTTGTCGATCGCGTCGTTGCTAACCAATCGGTGGATATTGAAAATAAGCTCAGGCGTCAGTCGGTCCTGTTTGATTTCGCTTATTCGCTTCATCGTCAAGAAGTTGTTTAGAATCATTTTCTCGCTTCGGTCTCTCGGCTGCCTCCGGCTTTTTATCATTTCCTTGGCAACCTGACGCATGGTTTGTGCGCCCTCCAACTGACTAGATGTAATGGCTTCCTCGATAAGGCTATGGATATAGTACCGATCCCGAGTGTCGGGATTGGTGATTTGCTGGGGCATCGAAATCCGACCACCAGCGCCGAGGTCAATCTGGTGCAATTTCTCCTGGATGGTCGAATCCGTTAGGTACTCGAAAGGCTGGCCTGACTTGTCAGCCAAGGGGGTGCTCTGTTTCTGAGACTGGCGCAAGAGTTTCACCGCATGCCACCACTCTTCTACCGACAGGTCCGAAGGGGGCTCGTGGTACCTGAATTTTTCCCAATGAAGGTATTTCCCATTGACTCGAACCGACGTGGCAAGGGAAAACCACTTTTGGAGCCGTTCCGGTGCCACCTTGCTATAAACGGGGGGTGACGGAGGTTTTTTTGGTTTTTTCATGTAAAGTACTACTACTATAGGAGTTAGCGGCGGAATACTAAGTATATGCTAATATGTGATAAATTAGTATATACTGCCCGTTGGGTAAATTTACTAGTAAACGAAGGCCCTATTCCGATTCCAAGTTGATAGATGACGAAGGTTCGAATTTTGCTAAAATAGCAAAGTAACAGGGAATAGCTAAATGCAATCCAGGGGCAGCAAGCTGCCAATACGGGGGTTTTTTCCGCTTCTCTCCATGCTAGCTAAAGCGTTAATCCCGTCGGAATAGAGCTAACGAGAAAAGGAAATCGATCTCGTCTGAGCGGCTTTTTCACAACGGCTAATATTCCCAAGAACAGCCTCCTCCTCTTCCCGGAGAATCCCCCCCATGAAAACTACTTGGCGACATGCTCGATTTCAGCAGCCGACGAGCGAGCTGTCGATGACGCCGATGATCGACGTGGTGTTTCTATTGCTGATCTTCTTCGTTTGCACCGCCAGCTTCCAGGCGGTGGAGCTGGTGTTGCCATCGAACCTGCTTGTCTCCGGGACGTCCGATATGGCGGCACCGGTCGAACTTCCAGACGACCTCGAACAGATTGTCGTGGAAGTCGTTCCGGCGGGCCGCGGTGCGACATGGCAGGTGAACGAACAACCGTGCGACTCCCGCCTAGATCTGGAGCAACTGCTCGTCGCGATTGCCCAGATCGATAGCAGCCTACCGGTAGTGGTCGATTGCGACGACCGCGTGCCGCTTGGCGAGGCGATTGCGGTGTACGACCTGTGCCGCGCCGTCGGGCTCGTGAAGGTGCAATTCGCTGCGGAGGCGGAATGAACGGGCCAACTTCACCAAGAGGTGCGACTCTAGGGATCCTCGCGTGTCTCGCGCTCCTGGTGGCCAACGGACTCGCCGAAACGCCAACGCAAACGATCGACCAGCGATTCACTCAATCGCTGCGAGAGCGAGGGCTTTATCGTTTGGCGGAAGAGCATTGCCAGACGCGGCTCGATTCGGACCGGCTCACCGATCGCGAGCGCGCGGAGCTGACCCTCGAGTGGTCGCTTGTCGCAGTGAGTCGGGCTTTCGATGCACCAGCCCACCAGCGCGATCGACACTGGCGGCAGGCGCATGCACTTCTCGACGCCTACTTGGAAGTTGGGGAATCCACACCTTACTGGCTGCTCATCGACTTGCAGGACGCCCTTGTTCTTCTGCAACAGGCCAAGCTGGAGCGGCTCGAACAGCTCGACCTAGCGACGGCAACGGACGACGTCCGAAGCCTGCTCCGCCTCGGTATTGCCGGATTGCGTGACGCGGCGGGCGAAGTCGAACATCGCCGGCAACAAACGGCGCTGGGCCAGTCGCAAGCGGTACCCGAGTTCACGTCGGATGAGCTGGATGGCTTGGATCGCAATATTTCGCTCGCGCTCGCCCGCGCCTATCGCCAGCAAGGGCTGACCTACGCGATAGGGTCGACCGATCGAGTCAACGCATTGCAGCAGGCGATCGAGTCACTAGAACGGATTGCAGGTGGAACTCCGGCCGATAAAATCGCTTGGCGCGCGCGAGCCTTGCTTGCCGAATCGCTGGGCGAATTGGGCCAGGCGGAGGAAGGCCTCGCGTTGTTCGATCGATGGACCGACGAAAAACCAGACGCGGAGGCTACTGCTCGGTTGGCGGCGGTCCGGCTGCACCTACTAACGGACAGCGGACGCATGAGCGACGCACGCGAATGGCTTCAGCACGGCGCACCTCCGGCAGGCCGCTCCCCCGAATTCGACTTGGCCCACTTGCAGCTGTTACTCGCCTCCCAAGAGCGTGACACCGGCGAGATCGACCGACTTCTCGCCTCGATTCGGGCGAACCATGGGCCTTCATGGATTCGCCAAGCGGAAGCACAGGTCGGGCGATCGTTTGCCGCAGAGGGCGACACCACGACCGCGGTCGGGCAAGTTCATGCGGCCGAGCATTTCTTTCGCGCGGGCAAGCTGACCGAAGCCGTTGCGGCTTACGACCGGGCCGCCGAGCTGCACCGCCGGGGGGCGAATCGCAAAGCAGCCTTCGACGCAGAGCGAACGGCCGCAGCGATTGTGCAGCAGCAACGCGACTTCTCCCAGGCGGCCGACCGGTTCCGCCGGCTCGCGCTCGGGTCGCTCGACCGTGACGACTCGGCCAGCGATCACCGCGAAGCGATCCTCTGCCTTGCTACCGCAGCACGCGAGGCACCGCGCGACGCGCGCCAGCCCTTCCTGGAGGCGTATCTCCAAGCCTGCCGCGAACATTTGCGGCATTGGCCTGCGTCCCCAGCGACCGAAGAGATTCGCCTCTGGCTTGGGCAGTCGCTTGCCGCTCGGCAGCAGTGGTCAAGGGTGGTCGATCTGCTCGACGAGGTCCTCGAAAGGCCAACGCCCGATTCGCCCGACTTCGATCGGACGATGGCCTTGCTGGCGGTCGCCTATCGAAGTCACGGCGAATCGATCACCGATGCCACAGCGCAACGCGAGTGGATTGTCCGCGCGACCAAGCGATTGCAGCCAAGGATCACTGGCGCAGACAACCGCTGGCCCGCCACCTGGAGCGATGCGCAGCGGACCTGCGCGCTACAACTGGCCCGAATGCGACAGGCGTCCGGAAAATCGGGGGCCGCTTATGCCGAACAAATGCTCCGCGCCGCCCTCACCGGTTCGCCGCCACCGAGCGAGCCATGGCGACGGGAAGCGGTGCCGTTGCTGGCGAGGGTACTCGTCGAGACAGGCAATACCGCCGAGGCCATCGACCTGCTGCGCAAGGAGTCGACCGAAGGAGCAGCCCCATCGCTCGAACCGCTCGTCAAACAACTGGTCGAACAACTCTCGCCGCTCGGCGAACGCCACTCGGAGCAGGCCGCCATCGGGCAACTGGTGCTAGCAGCCCTAGAGATTGCTCGCCAAGACGTAAGCGATTGGCAAAAGCCGGCGGATCGTTATCGGGCGGCGGCGCTGGTGGCCGTCGGGAACGAGCCGGCGGCGAGCAAGTTGTACGAGTCGCTCCTCCCCCAGTTTCCCCGTGATGGTGACCTCCAAGAAGAGTACGCCACGCTCCTCGCCACGACGGGTGACCACGCCCCCGCTCTCACCGTTTGGACCAGGGTCGAATCGGCCAGCCAACGTGGCGGCCCGCGCTGGCTCCGCGCCCGCGCCGCACGAATCCAACTCCTAAAGCAACTGGGGCGACAAGAGGAGTCGCGGAAGCTGGAACAATTGACTCGGGTTTTGCATCCGGGGTTTGGGCAGTAGACAAGGCGAGGGGCCCCCGTCGCCATCGCTTCTCGACGCCCTCCTTCCGGCAGGCCCCATTGATGTTCCCCGTACCGGTCCGTTAGGGCGTCTGCTAGGATGTTGGTTCCCATTTTTTCACATGCCATCGTCCAACAGGTGGAAAGAAAAACGGCCGGTCCGAGAAAAAAAACGATGCCCTCCCCACGCCTTCTCATTAGTCTCTGCACGTACAACGAGCGAGACAATCTTGCTGCACTGGTTGCGGAGATTCACCAATTTTCGCCCGCCGCGCACCTGCTGGTCGTCGACGATGGCTCCCCCGATGGCACCGGAGAACTGGCCGACGAGTTGGCTGCGTCCGACGCGCGCCTCGTTGTGTTGCACCGCGAAAAAAAACTCGGGCTGGGGACGGCGCATCTCGCGGCGATCGGTCATGCCATGGAGAACGACTACGACTACCTACTCAACATGGATGCCGACTTCAGTCATCACCCGCGTTACCTTCCGGCGATCGTCGAGTGCATGGAACGCGCAGACGTGGTGATCGGTTCTCGCTATGTGTCGGGGGGCGGCACCCTGGGCTGGAGCGCACGCCGCAAAGCGATGAGCTGGATGATCAATCGCTACGCCCGGCTCCTGCTCCGGCTCCCGGTTCGCGACACGAGCGGTAGCTTTCGCTGCTATCGTGTCGCGAAGCTTCGACAACTCGATTTTGCTCGTTTTCAAGCGCGTGGCTACGCGGTATTGCAAGAGCTACTCTACCGTTGCCGTCGCGCCGGCTGCCGATTCGAGGAGACGCCGATCGTCTTTGAGAACCGGCGTCATGGCGAATCAAAAATCAACTGGCGGGAAGTCGTCGCCGCGCTCTGGGTGATCGGGCGGCTTGGCGTGGAAAATAGGCTGAGCGTGCGAGTGAGGAAAACGGGCTAGCCACTTAGCAACAGAGTCGTAGAACAGCACTTCAAGTCGCCTAACGCCGGAGAAAAAAACATGGAATCAAAACTGGATTCCAACGGAAGCTGGTCGACCCTGGAGATCGCAGGGCACACCTGTAGGTGGTTCGAGCCGGCGATGCCCAACCCGCATGGATTTACCCTACTTTACCTGCACTCGGCTGGGTTCGGGGACATGGCGGACCACCCGATTTTCACGACGCATTTTGCGCGTCACGGGCTGCGCGTCGTCGCTCCGCAAACGGGGCCCAGCTGGTGGTCCGACCGCATCTGCAAGGAATTCGACCCCCATCTTACCGCCGAGCGGTACTTGCTCGACGGAGTGGTGCCCTTTTTGCAGCAGCGATGGGGCGTCGCACCGCCTCGTATTGCGTTGCTCGGCATCAGCATGGGAGGCCAAGGGGCACTGCGGCTCGCTTACAAGCATCCCGATACGTTCCCTGTCGTTGCCGGGATCTCGTCCGCGATCGACTTCCACCTCTGGCTCGGGAGCCCCACGCATCAGCCGGAACTCCGATCGCAGTTGCAGCCGCTCTACCGCGACTCTGAAGATGCCCGGCAAGATACCGCCACGCTCCACATCCACCCGCTTAATTGGCCTCGGAATCAGTTCTTTTGCTGCGACCCGGGCGACCACTGGCACGAGTCCAACGACCGGCTTCGGATGAAACTCTTTTCGCTCGGCGTGCCCCACGAATGCGATCTGGAAACCGAAGCAGGAGGTCACAGCTGGGACTACTTCAACGCGATGGCCGAACGCAGCGTTGACTTTATTGCCGAGCGATTGGAGAAAGAGCGGCGGCGATCGACTTAGCGCGTGTCGCACCGACCGGTTCCGTTTCCGGTCATGGCTCGGGAGGCGAGGCTCACTCGCTGGCAGGCGCTTTGGCCGGTTTCTTTGCCCGCTTGGGCTTGTCGGCTGGATCTTTCGCGGAGAGGGCGTGGAGCGTCTGGTGGATCTCTCGCCGGGTTGCCAAAGAGTATTCGACATCGAACCAGACAATCGTCCCCTCACCATCAAGAATGTAGACGCGGGGCAACCGGGAGGAAGCGACCTGCGCGAACCCTTTGCCATCATGATCCAAGAGTGTCGGACCGACGTAGCCAAGCTTCGCGCTCCACTCTTGCGCCTTGCCGATCGGCGTCTTCACGGCAACCGCCACGACGGCGACACCCCGTTTGCCGAACGGCTCGATCACATCGGCAGCCAAGTCTCGCAAGAGAGCCTTGGTCATGTACCCTTCGCCACTCCAAAAGACGACGAGGGTCGCCCGTTCGCCCTGTCGAGCGCCCACTGCTTGGGGAGGATCGGTCGGGGATTGGGCGTCCGGAAGCAGGAGGTCTGGAAACGTGTCGCCGACCAACAGGTGGCAAAGCTTCTGGTGCTGCGAGGAAAGAAAAACCTCCGGCACGCGAACCTGTTTCTCTTCGGTCTGTGCCAAGAGCGAGGAGGCCATCACGCCGATCGCGAGGAAAGAAATCCACAACGCGAGGAACCGCGGCGCGACGCGCTGGGTTGCCTGAGAGTCCTTCATATTTTGCCTGCCCATTTTTTTCTTACCTCGTCTTATCCAAATCGTTTCCGGGGAGAACGGGGGAAGCGGAAAGCGGCCCTCGCTCGCCCCCGCATTCTCGCACCCGCGGAGGCAGGTGGTCAACGCCCGCCGCCCCGTTGCCTCGTCGACCGATCGGCCAGAAAGGGCGGTCGGTTTGCCTGATCCGCAAAAACGGCACTCCCTGTCTCCTCCCGCCCAGCACCTCCCAGGCGGGGAAATCGCCCTCCGTGTTGGCAGGCCCTCGCCAGGAGTCACGAGGGGTGTCGGGCCGAACGAAGCCACGCCAAGAGCGCAGCGGCCATGAAGAGCGGGCCGACCCATGAGGGGGAGAGCCAGAGCCACCCGGCGAGTCCCGCGATGGCCGTAGCCGGAAAGAGCCAAACTGGGTCGATCGCTCTTAGGCGTTCCGATCGAGAGGTCCTGAGGAAGACCGAGACGAAAAGCAGAATCGCCACCGCCAAACCCCATCGAGCAGGGCGGTCGGTGGGGGCTTGGGGGGAGAGCGTCAGGTGCAGCCATGGTTCGCCCGTCACCGCCAGCAAGCCCTCCCCCCTCTTGTCGTCACCACCCGACGGCGAGTCGCTCTGGAGAGGGTGGATCCAAGCGTGGAGATTTTCACGAGCCACGCCAGCCGACCCCTGTTTCCTCAGTCGCTCGATCCGTTTTTCTCCTCGGGCCAGGAGGTCGTCAAACTCCTGGGTAGCGGTCGTTGGCTCGACGAGCGCTTGTTCTAGGGGAGGAACCGCTCGCAATGCTCGCCGCAATTCGGCAGCCGCCCCGTCGAGTACCTCAGCCCAACAGGCCGCCCCGGCAGCCTGCGACTCCACTAATTCGTCCGCCCCTTCGATCGGCAAACCGTTGGTTTCCATGGTCGCCACTTGTAGCAATTGATTCAATCGGAGTGCCGCCCGATCGACTTGGGGGAGCCCCTCAGCACTCTCCCCCTGAAGGACGTCGCCTGCTCGAAGATCGACGACCGACCACAAGAAATGCTCGGGCTTGAGCAGCCCATCGCCGGTCATCAATCCTGGTGCCTGGAGGTGCAAGGAGCCACTTCCAGGAAGAGGCTGTTCGGTGACGGTCACGAGTTCGACGACATGGGGAAGATGTTTCCCTGGAAGCGAGAGTCGTAGCCCCCCCTTGGCCGAAGCTTGCACCACCGCCGAGGAGCCATCGACTCGTGCCGACAGCAGTCGACAGGAGTCGGGAAGCACGACCTGAAGTTGCTGCTTGTCCATCGCCGGGATCGCCAGGCAGGTGCGAAGCGTGGCGACGCCCCCGGGAGAGAGATTCGCTTGCACCTCAACGAGAGGGAGTTGCAAGGTCCGATCGTTTCTTTCATGGGCGGTCCATCGGACAATCGCGTGCTGCTTGCCTTGGGTTGCCAGTAGTTGAGCGTTGGGCCAAGCAACAAGGAATGACTCGATAGCGGCGGGCGCTGCGGCAGGCGCCGCGGCGGTCCAAGTCCAAGTTCCGTCGTGACTCGGAAGCATTCCAAAGTACCTCCTCACTACGTTTGCATGGCGAATGCCAAGGCGAGGCAATCGAAACTGTCGTGGATCGGACGGGCGCAAGCTGCATCGGAGGGTCACCCGAAAGTTTTCACCGGCGCGAACCGCTTGCGGGAATCGGAGCTTGAGCTGTTGCGGCTGGCCCTCGGCCCGAGGAACCTCCTCGACGTAGACGGGCGGATCGACTTCCAACCCACCGGAGAGTGTCGGGGGCAAGTCCAGCAAGACTTCCGAAAGCGTTCCTTGGGCCACGTCGAGCGCGAGGCCCAACTCGGCCACCCAATTTCCCGGGGTGCCTGCCAGGGTGGTAACGAGGGCCGCGTCGAACCGAGGGTGGTTCTCTTGGAGCACCAGGGTCGGAGGCTCCTCGACCACCTCCGAAACTTGGAAAGCCCCTTCGCCATAGACGTGCCATTCCTTGGGTACCACCATCGGCAGATCGGCGAGCCGCGTCGGAAGATTCTCGCCACCGAATCGGGCAGCCAAGTGAGGGGCGCTGAAGAGAAAGAGGCGCTGCGTCGCTGGTCGGTTCCTCCACGAGGTGATACTAGGCAGCGTCATCTGTCGGGCCTCCTTCGTTGCAGCCGGAAGAACCCTCCTCGCTTCGACCGAGAGGCGAAAGGGGCGAGTGACCGACTCGGAGAAAAAGACCACCAAGCGATCGGGCTGAGGCCGACTGGTACGAACCGGTACGGTTGGGCCGTTGAGATGCATGGCCACCGAGTCGATTCGTAGGTCGGGCGAGACGCGCAGCTCCTGACGAAAGCGCGAGGAGACCGACCGGGGATAGTCACCCTGGTAGCGAACCACTAGCTGGCTAGCAAAACAGCCCACCTGGAGCCTCTCGTCTGGCGAGGTGGCCTCCACCACCGGTAGCACGGAAATCACCAGGGGACTCGCCTCAGAATCGGCCGCAACCGCCCAGTCGGGCAGCGAGCGGTCAGGCCAATTCGACACAAACTCGTCGACCTCGACATCGGTGACGGGGGCCGACGACGAGGCAATCGCAACGGCCAGGTCTTGGGGGTGGCTCACCGCCTGCTTGCGATGAGCCGTCGGCATCCCGCGCAGCGTGACGTGTGGAAAGCGAATCCGCCCCGACGGTTCTGTCCGGTCCAAGATCAGTCGAAAACGGGCGACCAACGTAGGGGCTCCTGAGTCGTCTGCTTCGGGAAGCGTCGCGATCATCCAGGCGTTGCGCCATTCGGCTTGCTCGATCGCCTCCGGTGCCGGCGACCCGGTACTCGGCAAAAGGACCATCTTGGCCCGCTCGCTCGATAAGATCTCGACCGGTGGAAGATTCTTCTCCGTCCCACGCAAGCGAAGTAGGTAGTCGACGTGCAATGGGCCTGGACTTATCTGCATCCACTCCCATTGCTCAAGCTGCCCATGGCGTGGATGGTCCTCGGAAGGGGAACGATTCCAACGGAGGACCAATTCGGAATGGGAGTCGACAGCAACGCTCCTCGGCTCTTCCTGAGATTCGTCAGCCGATTTATCGGCCCTCCACCCGGGCCCCAAAAACTCCAATCCCTCCACTTGGGCCGAACCGGTGATTTTGAGTTCCGCCCGAGGGAGCGGCGGAACGCGAAGCCGAATCATGCAATGCGTGTCGACCGATTCTATCTTGGGTCGGCCTACGAGGCTCACCTGGTACCGCCCGGGCTCATGAACTCGGAACCGGCACCCGCTCCCGCCGTCGGCCCACGTCAGCTTGGTAGGAAGGCCATCGAGCGTCAGCGTGCGATTCCATTGGGCCTCCACCTCTTCGAGCGGCAGCTCCACCGTCACCTCTCTTCGGAAGGTTTGCAGATCGAAGGTGAACCTCCAGTCGCTCGACGAAAAGGAGGGGGTATCGGAGGCCGATTCGTCGGGAGACTCCACCCTCCCTTCGTAAAGAGCCGAGGCGATCATCCAGTCCCGCTCCGACTGGGCCCTTTGTTCGCGCTGGAGCAATTCGCGCAGGAGCCGCGGCGTGAGGAAGGGCTCTCCAGCCGGACGCCCTTCCGCATCGACCGGAATCAAAACGCTCTCGATGGGACTCCGTTCCTGCCCTTCCGCATGGACCGGTTCGGGCGCGGCGCTCAGCCAGACCGCCAGCAACAGCAGCTGGGTCCCAGCCTTGAGGGGACGGGCGGGCGATTCGGCCAGACGCTCGCTTGGGGCCTCCGGCTTTTTCCACGCCGCCTGCAATCCTCGGAACAGCCCGCTAGCGAGCCCTCCCCAAAAACAAGCAGACGCCCAGCCAATCCAGCCAGGAGGAACCAGTAGCGTGGCCGCTGCAGCCAGGGCGAGGGCCGCCACGAAAACTTTCGGCCAGCGTCCCAGTCCGTAGCCGACCGCCAAGGACAAAACGAGCACCACCTGATACCTGGCTTGCCGCCGAGGAACATCGAAAAAAGTGACGGAGAGCGGCTCCGCTCCGGCGCTGGAGAGCCGAAATGAGTGAAAGGGCCCGGTGCTGGACAACCGACCCGACGCGCGAGGCTCCCCCACCGCCCGAGCCAACGGTCCGAATAACCGCCCTTGCCAGGTCGCCTCGACCGGCGGTAGCTGCGGAGAAGTCGCCCCCAATTCCTTCGGGATCGACAGATGCCAATCGCCCACTTCCACCGGCAGACTTAGTCGAGGCCAAGGCGCCGAGTGCGTCATGCCATCGAGAGGCTTCTCCGGAAGTGCAAACTCGATGAAGTAGTCCCCTCCCTTCGACTCATGGAGTAGGGGAATCGCAAAAGTCGTTTGCCGCGGCGTCGTCTTTTTTGGGGGTGAATTCTTTTCGGGCGAATTCGATTGAGGATCGACCGACCCATCGCTACCGGAACCGACTTGGCCGCTAGACGCCTCGACGCGATACCACCGGATCGAAGTGGCCGACTTCGGGAGCTGGCATCGTAGTTCCGATTCCGCATCGTTGTCGACGGAGAAGCGATAGCGGTGCCTCGAAGGAGCGCTCGGGGCATAGGTCGACTCCAGCGTTGCGGACCCGATCCTTGCTCGTGGCGGGATGCCTTCCTGCGCGACACGCGCGACTCGGATCGGGAGGTCTCCTGAAGGTGCGAGCCATGCGGAGTGCAACCGCATCCCTTCCTGCGGCTCTCTGTCGGCCGGCGACAATGGGGCTGAGGTAAGGAGCACGAGGCCCGTTGCTTCCAGGGCAATCTGGCGAGGCGAGATCGTGTGGATCCTGAACTGCGTGCTTTGCGATTTGGCACCCAGCACCGTGGGTGGCCAGGCCGAAAAGGTGCTGTCACGTGACACGCCCCAATCGAGGATCACAGCAAACCGATCGGACCGTGGTTGGGGGAGCAGCAATTCCCAAACGCCACCGACGGCACGAGCGATGTCGAACTGCTGCGTCGCATTGCGCCAATCGTCTTCCCCCTCCAGTTTCCAGCGAAGCGGTGGCTGACTTTCGGGGGGCAGGGAGAGGGCCAGCCGATCGACGATCCTCCGTTGCGGCGTGCAAATGATCCGACAGGCGTGTCTCCAAATCGCCTCCCCTTGTTCGTCCAGGTCGTCGACCACTTCGACAATCACGTCGCAGTCAAACGTCGCCCCTTCCGGCGAAAGGTGGAGATTCACGTTGCCTGTCTCGCGAAGATCGAAGACCTCGCCTTGGGGCGAGGCGGGTAACAGAGAGCCGAGATGGGGCAGTAACTGGTCGATGGGCAGCGCAACGGGCAGCGGAGAGAAGTCGATCTGAAACCCTTCCTCACTCTCCAGAGAAATTAAATTTTCCTCCATCGTCGCATCGAGCCACTCGAGCGCCACGTTGTCGTTGATCGGCAGCCACTCCTCCATCGCCGAGGCTTGTCGTTCAGCCCGAATCGTCAGCACGACCGAGGCGGCTTCCGGGGAATGGGCGGACAATCGAATCGTGAGTTGACGCTCCCCCGGCGCGTCTTCGAGGAGGTACCAGTCGTCGATCGCGGCGGAGTTGACCGCGTCTGGCAGGAAGGAGTCGACCGATTGGATTTCCCAAGAGTCTAAGACATTGGCTCGCAGTACCTGGATTCGTGCCCCGTCGACCGGCTCCACTTGGGCAACGATCGTAGCTTGAGAGCCGACACTTCGCAAACGAACGACCGTCCCCTGAGCGAGGGTGGTGCGAGGGAGTTGTCGAGAAATTTGGAGTTGCAAGCGGGCGTTCGATCGGGTCTTTTGGAATCGAGAGAGACGCGGCCCGGCATCGGCCGGGGGCAAAACCTGGTGCATTCCGCGGAGGGCCAAGTCCTCCACGCGAAGCAACCCCACCATTTCGACATCCAGTCGTCCCTCGGACCAAAACAGATCTCGCGTCGTGAACTGCGGGAGCCGCCAAAGCGTGGCGAGTTCGACAGGACACCAGGCCTCCAGCTCCAGCTCATGCTTCGTTCTTTGAGTGACGGGGCTTTGAGTGACGGGGTCCGAGACGGGACAAGCCACGTGATAAGTCTGGGCAGTCGAGTCGTAGGTCCAAGGGATCGGCTCCCCATCCCAGCGGGCGTTGGTCAAGACGAGCCCCTCGGGGGCGGCCAACGCGATCGTCTCAGGCAGCGCGCCCGCCATGCCAATCTCCAGACGCTGGCGAAGGCTCAGCCCGCTCGGGGCGATTTTGTAATCCAGCCTTTCACTCATCGACGGAGCAAGCCCCGAGGCTGTTTTTGCCGTTCGGCCGACGCGCCAAGCGAGCCGGCTTGCCGGGCCACAGGAAAGGACCCATCGAGTTGCCCCGGAGGGGAGCTCTGGAATCGGGGCGGCCCCCAGATGCCGAACCGCTTCTTGAAGCAGCCGCTCGTCTGCTTGGGTCGCCCATGTCGTCAAACGATCGATCGGCTCGGGAGGCTCGCCTTCGGGTAGATCGACGATCAGCGTTGTCGAGAGCGCTGCAGGAAGCACCAGTTCGTACGCACGCTGGTTCGACGGCTGAATTCGGGCGGGCAATCGCCAATCGAAGTCAAACGCTCCTTCTTTGGCAACCCGAAGTGCTAACTCACCCGCTCGGCCCCAGTATCCTAGCTCGGCAGGAGCCTCCGAGGTGCGCCAGTGGAAACGGGTCAGTTGCAGTCTGCCAGGTTCGAAGCGAAGCCACTCGGTGGGCAGAAGTGGCTTCGCGATCTCCAGCGTGCCATGCCCGACCAGCAAGTGGCTAGAATCGACCGAGGCATACAAGACGGCCCGCGTCACCGTCGGCCTGGCACGTGACGCCGCTTGGCGTGTTGCCGTTTCGAGAAGCTCCTCCAATCGGTCGGCGTCGATCGGCAGGAACGCGCGGCCCTCCGTCGGCCACTTCGCAGGACTCGAACTCGGGACATAAATTTTTCGCAGGAGAAGGTCCGCCTGGTCCTGATCCTCTACTGGTTCCGCTTCCGCAGAGAAGCCAGCAGAGACCACGACCGCGCAAACCAACAGCGGGAGGCAAAGAAAAACCAAGGCAATGCGGGAGGAGCCATTCATGTCGTCAGGTACTTCCGTAACGTCTTCCTTCAACTGGGGTCGGTCTGATTGGCGGAGTGGGTCGGTGCGTCGGACGAGGCCGCGTCTGCTCCGATTTGCAGGACCGTCGAGTCCTTGGTGCCTGCCGAGACGACCGACGATGCAGCCCCCGTTGGCGGGTGGGCGAGGGGAACCGGAGGGCGTGAGCGCTTGGCCAGGAGTGCAAGCCAGAGCCCCCCGCCACCGCAGATCGCACCGAGAATCCCCGCCTGTCCGAAGAGGACGGAGGCCTCGGGAAACGCGAGCCCCACAAGGGCCAGGGCGACCAATCCACTCAATACCACGGGCGGACGCCGCAAGAACGGCACGTACCAAAGGGCAAGGCAAAGGGCGAGCACCGTGGCCGACACCGCAAGGATGAGGAGCTCACGCCGGACGAAAATCGCCTCGAGGGGAGCGGACGGGTCAAGCGATCGAAACAGATAAGCCTGCTCGCCCCGTGTTGGCGCCATGCGCCGGCGCGCTCCGACTTGGTCCTCCAGTTTCGCGGTGTCGCTCTCCGGTTTGGCGCGCCACTGACCTGCCTCCCACTGCAAACGAAACGCCTTGACGAGCCCCTCCGAGCGATGGACAAGCGAGTACTCCACCGGCACGACAATCTGCCAGTCGATTTCGGGAAGCCCCCCGTTGCCTCTCAGTCGCGGCCGCTCGAGACGTAGCGATTCGGTTGCTCCGAGCCGTCGCTGCCGACGATAGCGGAGCTCGAGCGTGTGTTGCACGATCGAACGATCCCCGGCGACCTCGACTTCGAGGCTCCCCTTGTTCACGACCGGGAGGCCTTGCATCGTTTTGCCATCGATCGTCACTTCCATCGATTCCCCGTCGATCATGTGGGGCAGCAGCTCCACGTAGACCGTTTGGCCTCCTCCCAGAAACTGAAAAACCACTCGCTCTTGGGTGACACTCGGTGTTAACCAAGTCTGCATCCATACTCGCTGGAGCGTGAGGTTTCCTTCTCTCTGGGGCTCGGGGCTCCGAACAAGCGGCAGAAAATTAGTCGGTCGTCGGGTCAACAAAGTCACCAGGTCGGTCGACCCCGACGGGTCTTTTTCGACCTGCCAATGCGGTCCCTCCGCCGGCAGGAGCGCCTGGCCCTCGACGGAGGGAAGCGTCAGCCGATGGCGGAGGAGGTCTCCCTCGACACTGCTAACGAGGGGCAATACGTAGGTCCCCTCCTTCAAATTCTCGGGGCGAGGCTGCGAGTAGCGCGCCCGAATGCGAAACTTCCCGATCTGCGGATGGGGAAGACCAATCCGCAATTCCACGGGCATCATCCCCCCACCCGTTTCTAACGGATAGTCGAGTGGCGTCTCCAGCGCGGGCATTTCGTCGTCACCCGAAGGCTGGGCAAGGAGTGCCAGCTCCAGGTCTTGCTGCTGGAGTAGCTCTCCAGGGACTCGGAGCAACACGCTATCGATTTTCTGGTGGCGAACGTCGTAGTCAAAATCTTGAACCACCGCCAACCGGTCGCGATCAAGCGTCACTCGGGATTGGATAGCGATTTCCATTCGCTGGGGGCGAAGCTTTCGCGTTGCCGCAAATTGCATCCTAGATTGCAAACCGCGATAGCGAAAACGCTGCCCGGCCGGATCGCTACCCTCGAGCTGCGTCGATCGCTCGACCGCCTGGGGGGCTAAGCCAATCGATCGAGCGAGCGCCGGCTTGAGCAACAAGCTACTGTCGACTTTCACCAACAAGTCGCCATGGTCGATGGCCATACGATCTTGGTTGGAGTAGAGATAAGGAAGAGGGAGCTCCAAGATCTCCGCCTCAGCCCCCTTTCCCATCGGAAGCCTTCTGCGCATTCGCAACTCGATGCTTGGTCGCTGGAGGATCGCCGAGGCCGATCGAAATTCGATCGTTCCTCCTGGTCTCCCCTCCCCCGACGACTCCCCCGACTTCTCCTCCGCCGTTCGATCGGTCTCCTCCGACTCCTCCGTATTCTCCAACCCACTGGTCAAGTGCTCCTCGACTGTCCAACCTTCCAGCGCAAAGGCGAGCGGAAAATGGACCGGGAAATTGCGCACGCCGGAAATTTGGTAGTCGACCTGCATTTCCAGTATCGCTTCCCCCGGATGGATCGTCAGGAGATACATTGGCCTCGCCACATCGCGTCGTTGCCGGCGCAGCAATTGGACCGGGAGAGACCAAGGCTGGCGGGAGTAGCGCAAGGCGGTCGAGATGTCGTCGGCCTTTGGCCGAGGGGTTTGCCAGGAACGGTCGATCTCGCTCGGGCTGACCTGCTCCACGCTATCGTTCAATTTCCAGCGAAGTTGCCATTGGTCGTCCATCAGGACCCCTATCTCGCCATACTGCCGGACCGCCCCCTCCACCTCGAAACCAGCCAACTCGACCGGCGAGGAGAGCGTCGGCACGCCAACGGGTTGGTCGGTTTTCAGTTTCAGGATAACCGGACCTTTGGTCTCTTCCGTGAGCCGGACCAAGAGCAGCGTCCCTCGACCTTCGGCACCGGCTCCCTCGGCACCGGCCGGGTCTTCGACCACCGACTCAAAGGGAGCCGAGGGCTGCTGCGGAATGCGCTGCGCACCAGGCGGCAGCCAGATCTTAAACTCGCGAAAAGGCCCGCCGAAGCTCTGAACCTTGATCTGGGCCTGCGTCCGAACGCTTTGTCCATCGATGGTCGAAAACAACTTGCCCGTCGCCCCCAGGAGGGGTGCCAGCGGATCGGCCGTCCGTCGTGGCTCTTCCCAACTCAAGACAAACTCGCCATCGTTCATGCCGATCGCCTTCACCCGCCTTCCTCCCCCCGCCATTGGCTTGGACGACAGGACGATCCCCTTGCTCGCCACGACCTTTTCGATCACTTCCTTCGAGGCGAGTTCCAGAGAACTTTTCGTCGCTCTGGGCACGAGCAATCGGAGGTTGGCCCGACTTCCATCGCGATGCACCGGTGCGATCAATTCGACCTGCACTCGTACCGTTTCCCCCGGCTTCGCCCGCATCGCGACAAAATACTCCTTCCGCTCCGCCGAGTACCCAAGAGTCTGCCGGCTCGATTGACCAGGGGACTCGATCACCCGCTGCGGGAACGTGTTGCCCAGACGAAGAGGAACCTCGACTCTCCCCGCCCGATCAATCCGATAAAAAAACGTGGCGGTTAGTCGAGCGTAGTTCGACTCGAGCGAACCGAAGATCCGTAACTCATCGAGCGAAAACACTTTCGGTGATTCCTGAGCTTCCGCAGCGATCGCTTGCTGTTTTTTCCAAGCGGCAAAGAACTCCTCATAGCTCATGCCGAGAATCTTCTTCGGATTCCCTTGCTCGTCGAGCAAGATGAAAGTATCCGGCCCGATCGGTTCCACTTGGCCCTTCATCCGCTCATAAAGTGGCGAAACGGCGGCACGTTTCGTTTCGTCTGGCGTCTCGTCTGGCGTTGTCTCGTCTGGCGTTGTGTCATCGACGAGCGATTTGTCGATCAACGCTTCGGGGGAGGCGACACGAGGAGTTTGCGCATGGAGGCCCGACGCGACCGCGCAGCCGACCAAGCCGATCGCCAAAGCGATCGCTAGCCGCCACTCGGAATTGCACTCGGGAAACACTTTGATCGGTTCGTCGCTGGAAGAAAACGAAAGGTGAAAGAGGTGGAGGAAGGTGAGCTGTCAGGCGAGCGGACCGGCTCCCTGGCCTCCCTCCTGCTCCTGTCGGACGACGCGGCCGAGGAGCTGCGCAGGCCCGTCGTCTCCAATCGCCCGTCGCGAGCCCCTTTGCCGCAATTCCTCCAGTTTACTCACCCGGAAGGGACGCAGGAAGCAACATCGTGGCGGCGAGCGACTCGCCGCCCGACCCGTTGCTGGTGCCGGGTAGCGGATTCGGGGGCAATCTTTGCGATTCACCAAAGTCAGGGAAGCCAAAAATGGGAGAAAATCCAATACTTTTTAACCAACTAAGGATCGACGTAAACCTTTTCAATGAAATGGATAGCGTCACCTAAAGGACGCCCGAAAACCATTCATCTCCAAAATTTCCTCCAAAATGTCTGGACATTTGGAGCGAAGTGAGTACGATAGCGGTTGGAGTACGAGAGAGATTGGTTGCTCGGTTTTACTAGACTGCAAATTTGTGGTCAGGCGATTGCCTAATATCGATCATACCTAAGCTTCGAGACATCGGCCTCTTCTCTGTTCCGGCCCCGTCGATTCACCCTTGGGTGGTCGGCGGGGTTTTTTTGTTGGATTCCCTACCCCACCATGGGAGCAATGGCCCGCCATGGAAGCCATGGAGTCGCACACCATGTGGCAACTTGAGGGCCCTACCGCCGTCGCCAACGATTCCGGCCTATCGATCCAAATCAAACTGGCCATGGGCGACCGGTGCGTCCAACTCCAGGATGCGCAAGGGAAAGAATGGGTTCGCTTATGGGGCCTTCCTGCTCTCAGCGAATCCCCCCTCACCGAGACGTATGTTCGCGATGACGACCTCGTCGCGTCGTACGCACCCACCCAAGAGTTCCCGTTTTTTACCCAACTTTGCTGGAGGCTGCGCCCCCCGAACGCTTCCTCCACGTCTCGCTTTGCGATGTCGCTCTTGATCTCGATGCGAACCGATCTTCTCGATACGCATCCCGAAATCGAAGTCCTCACTCAGAGTCGACCGAACCAATCGCTTGCGGCGACGTGGTTAGCCGGCGCGCCAATCTATTGGGGAGCAATCAACGAAGCAGTCACCCTCATCGACTTCGCCGCGGCGGAAGATTGCAAAGAACAGAACCTCGTCACGACAAAGTCCCAGACCGACGTCCTCCAGCGCAAGCTCTTCGCCCAATTCCTTGAAAAAGGGGTCCTCCGCCGCGCGCGGCTCTTTGCCGCCATCGCGCCTGCCTCGACGACCGAGCAGCAAGTGGTGAAAATCTGTCAGGAGTTCTCTCAAACCGAACTCCCCCTGGCAACCTGAACGAGGGGCGCCCCCTACCCGACGAGCTACGTCTCGTCGGGGGCCCGTTATTTCTGCGGGACTCGGACCCGCGGATTCGCGGTCCGTCGATCCGAAAGGTCGACGTGGACTTCTCCCCCCACCGTTTCGATCCGATAAGGCTTGCCATTTCGTGGATGCGTCTTAAAACCAGGTGCCGGCAAATCGGCCGCCCTCGCCAGCGCCAGGACCCACCCTTCGAGCCGCGCCTGGTCGCGGGCCAGTTCCGCCTGGGCGAGCGTCAGGTTCTCGGCAAACAGCCGGTTTGCAAACCAAGCGTAATCTTCGCCAACCGCCGTCGATGCCAGTAGTCGATCCGACTCTGCGAGCCCTCCTTTTCGGGCATGGTACGGCTCGCCGGCCGTCGCCAAGACCTGTCGCATGTATTGCAGATAAGCGGCCTCGTCGGCATCGATTCGATCGGGCGAGGCTTTCCGCAACAGTTCGAGGACTTCGTCCGTTTGCAGCTCTTGACGCTCCTCGTCGGTAAAGAGCAGATTGACGAGTCCGAGTCGAATGGCTTCGTAAGTCACTAGCGCGATCGCCCGTTCTCGCTGAAGCGTCTCCTCCAGCCGGGGTGTCGCGGCGATACTCCTCACGAAACATTGATGCAGGAGTCGCAATTCTTGTCGCGTGGCTTGCGGTCGGTTTGCAAAGTGCTCGGCGACCGCGATCGCTTCGGTCCGAAGCTCGACCGCTTTGAGTCGCGATTCGAGGTACCGCTCCGCAGCCAACCAATCGGTCCATCGCCAAGCCAAGCGAAAACGGTCCATCGCGAGATCGGGATCGGCCTCGAGCTGAGCGAGCCCTTCCACCAACAGGAGCCGACAGGCGGCCGCCGCCTGGTCGAGAAACCGCACGTCGTTAAAAAAGCCTCGCGCGTACTCCAACCCAAACTGGCACTGTTCCAGTTGGCTCAGCTTGGCAACTTGGCCCATCGGCTGCAACCATCGGGCAGCCAGGGTGGCCGCCTCGGTCGCAACGAACTCCGAGTTCGCCGGCCTGACCGCGCCAAGGAAGGAGGCCGCCTGCTGATTGAGACTCGCCACTCGATCGTCGTCGTCCCAGACCTTGGCCAACGCCACCGCGGCGTTCTGATGAGAAGGGACCGGCTCGTCCTGAAGTTGCTCCGGCAAGCCATGGCTCTGTTCTACCCGTCGAAACTCCGCCCGCAGTTCCGAGTGCGTCGAAGCCCTCACCCCAGGCAGTTGGCCCGCTCGTTCGATCCGTTCTTCTAGCGACAACACGGGCTCCCTACAGCCGGCTGCCGCTACCAGCGCTACCAGAGCAACGAGTCGAGCCACCCTCGAAAGCAGGGGCATCATGACGTCGTAGATCATCGGTGCTTCACTCGATCGGAGGGGAACCCTTCGCGGGAAAAACGGCGCATTTCCGGGCGCTTCCCGGAGGGTAGCGGCAACGCCCCAAGCCTGGCAAGAGAGCTTTGCTGCCGGCAGTAGCAGTGGTAGCAGACCATCGCCTCCTGGAATTCCTGACCGGAGCTCGTTCGATTCGTGGTTACCTTCTTCTGGCCGCGAGTGGCGACCTGTGTCACTTGGCACAAAAACAATCGTGGAATCTGCCGGCGAATGGGCTCTAATGGGGCTTGCCCCTGGCACTTCGCACGGAAGTCGGAAAGCTCTTTGACAACAGAAACTTTTTGCTGGCCAGACTTTTGGCGCTACCAACGATGCGAGGCCTGCTCGCCAGAGACAAAACAGCGCCTTAGGGAGAGGCGGCTGCTTCGAGGAAGCCAGGTGGGGTGCAGAGGTTGCGGTGAATTCCTGAGACCATTCAAGCGGCCCTATTGGCACTCGAAGGGAGAATTCCCAGAGAAATCGTGACAAAAATCCGCACGAAAAAACAAGGAAGCCCGAACGGGCAGGCGATGAGCGGGCACTGTTTTGGCACCGTGGAGCCAACGACCAGGTGACCAATTCCGCGGAAGGGATGCCGATCCGAACGACGACGACGACGACGAAGAAGAAGAAGAAGAACGACGAAGCTTTGGTGCCGAGAAGTTAGTTCGCCTTTCGAACCGCCGTGGGGCGGCCAGCCTTACGCGGAGAGTCGGAACCGTTGGAGCTGGGATTGGCATGCGGTTGGAAGTTGGCGATGTCGGCAAACTCGACCAATTCGGCAATTCCCTGGGCGGCCAGCTCGCGTCCCGAGACGTATTTCCCTGGGTTGATCCATTGGCCCATCAGGTCGTGAGGCATCTGAAACAAGTCCGCGAGCAGGTCGTCCATGTCGCTCTCCAGCATAGCAAAGTGCCTCGCCCATTCAGCCGCCTCGGCCAGGCCGACGTTTTCTTCGCTTTGCCAACGCATGGGATGAAACAACAAGACGCTAAAGGGAGTCACCACCCTCCGGCGACAGGCGGCGAAAGGCCAAAGGGCGGCCGACGAACATTCGCCGGTGACGATGCCCGTCGCGTTAAGTTCCCGCATCCGAATGAGGGTCATCAGAGACATCGCACAGTAGGGACTTCCCCCTGGCGAGTCAAAGTAAAGGGTACATTCACCGCCCGGTTCGATGGCGAGGAGCTTCTCGGTCAGCTCGCTTTCGTGGTCGGTCAAGTCGCCAACGATCGCAATTTCGATCGGGGCATCACTTTCTTCTTGCTGGGAATCCATCAGATTGTCGCCTCTTGAGAGATCGGGCATCGCGATGCCTTGCGTGCAGCAGGCGAAGCGGTGAGAAAAAGGAGGGGGAAAATACTAGAGAAGCCTTTGAAAAAGGGGACCTCCGGAGGGTTGCCAACTCGAACAACCTTCATTCTAGAGTGGTCACGGGAATCTTGCTACAGGTTACAGGGTGTTTCGATCGAGGAACCGCTGGGGTGGCCCGCAAAAACGGACGAACCGACGCGACCGACAAGAGCCGCCCTTTCGCCACCCCCGCTCCATTTGCCGGCTCCTTGATTCCATCCCGACGAAAAGCTTGGGGAATTCTTTAATTGCCTGCCCGTTGGCAATATACTGAGAAGATCTAAGAGGGCGACGCCAACCGATCGGCCGAGCCTTTTGCCATGGCCTGGTTCCGAGTTGGAACGGTAGAAGAGTTGGAAACTATGGGAATTCATTTCGCCTGCCCCAACGGCCACCCGCTGCACGTGAAGGTGGAGCTTTCCGGCAAGCGGGCTATTTGCCCCCATTGTCAGGCCAAGTTTCTCATTCCCAAGGTAGAGGACTTGGCCTCACCGGCGGTGAGTCCGACGGCGGAGCCACCGGCGGCCCCCAGTCCGTCGCCGGCTGAAGTCGCCGCGCCGCCCCGTTCGCCAGTACCTGCCCCGCCCGCCAGTCCATCGCCTCCGGCCCAAGAAAGCGGCAGCCCCGTCGGTAGCGCCAGCGCGCCAGCTTGGTACGTCCGCCCTGCGGCAGGGGGGCAGTTCGGCCCTGCCGATGAACGGCTCATGCGACAGTGGGCCGGCGAAGGACGGATTGCGGCCGATGCCTATGTCTGGCAAACCGGCTGGGCCGACTGGCGACGCGCGGGGGACGCTGCGGAGTTTTTTCCGCAGCTCCAACCACCCTCCCCCCCTTCCGCCCCCCCAAAACCACCTGCCGACTCGAGTGCGCCGACGCCGGCCACCGTGGCGCAGCGCTATCAGCGTCACAAACGGCAGGCGGCACAAGGGCAAGCAATTGCGGCGATCGCCTTGGTTGTGTTGGCTGCCACACTGGGCGGAGTATTGCTTTGGGTCATGCAGCCCACGAAGGCGACTCCCGACTCAGCCCCCAGCGATTCACCTCCGCCGGCGAGCGCACCTTCGGAAACCCCCATTGAGTAAGCCTCCCTTATCAGCCCAACCCTTCTCCCCTCACGACCCCTTTCCTCTTTTGAGCCAACGATTCTCCATGCACCGACCGAAGAGCCTTTTTCGATGGACGCTTCTCTCTCTATTGCTCGGCACGCCGTCGGTTGGCTGGGCCGACGAAGCAGCCGCCTCGGCGATTGCAGCAGCGATCGTAGTCGACACGACCGCTTCACCAGAGCCAAACGTGAAAGAGGAGCAGGGGAAAAGGCAGCCAGTCACGCTCCATGAGGGACGGCTGCGATTTACCTTGCCAGCCGCCTGGAAGCAAGTGAAACCGCGGAACAAGCTGATCGAAGTCGAACTCGCCATTCCGTCCCTAAGGAAACAAAAAGATCGCAATTCAAGGGAAAAACCGGTGCCCGGACGGATGACGATGATGGCCTCCGGTGGCGAAGTGGAAACCATCTTCCGCCGGTGGGTCAGCCAATTCCGCCTCGGCCAAGACGCCGGTGGCAAAGATGGCATGCAGCGGGATGTCCATGAGCGGGGACAAGCCACGGTCCATGCGATCGACATCGCCGGCACTTACTTTGATGCTCCCAAGGGACCGCTGGGTCCGAAAGTCGAACACCCCAATTACCGCATGCTGGGAGCCATCGTCGAGGTGGAACAGGCGGGCCGCTACTTCATCAAGATCGTCGGCCCCGAAGCATTGATCGCCGAACTTGCCGAAACGTTTTGGGAAGTCCTTTCCAGCCTAGAAGTCCTGGAACCGGACGAAGAGCGGGCGACCAACGAGCCGGGCGATTCCTCTCCCGCCGCGCCGTGATGCGGTTGCCGCTCCGGATCGGCTCACTTACACTTGATTGGCTGGCTGTACCCTCGCCATTTCTTCACGCCCCTCCACCATGCCCCTTACTCTCCCCGTTACTGATCGCGATGCTCTGCTGCTCGCCGACTACGCGATGCGGAGTGCCGAGACCGAGGGCCGGAAGCATCCCGAGCTGGCCCACGCCTACCGATCGGCCTTCCAACGCGATCGAGATCGTCTTACCCACTGCGCGGCATTCCGACGCCTGAGCCACAAGACCCAGGTCTTTACAGGAAATCTGGGAGACTACCATCGCACCCGGCTGACCCATACGCTGGAGGTTGCCTCCATCGCCAGAACGCTTGCTCGCGCACTGCACCTCAACGAAGACTTGGTCGAAGCGCTGGCGCTGATGCATGACATGGGCCATCCTCCGTTTGGACATGCCGGCGAGGACGTACTCAACCAACGGCTTCTGCACTACGATGCTTCTCTGACGGATTCCGATGGTTTTAATCACAATGGGCAAGCGCTTCGGATCGTCGAACGGCTAGAGATTCGCTACCCAACTTTCGCGGGCCTCAACCTTTCCCACGAGGTCCTTGAAGGACAATGCAACCGTAGCCAGCCCAAGAAAATCGTCGCCGGCGAAGATCAGCCCCTCCTCGAAGTCCAGGTCGTCGACGCGGCCGACAGCATTGCCTACGACGCTCACGACACGGACGATGCGCTAGAGCTCGGTCTACTGACCATTAGCGACTTGCTCCAGCTTCCGATGTGGCGAGATGCAGCCAGTCGGGTGACGAGTCGATTTTCGAACCTAACCGATGTCGAACTTCGGCGGGCGGTCATTCATGAATTGATCGATACGGAAGTGAGCGCGATGATCGACGCGGCAGAATCGCGAATCGCCCGGCTGGGCATCGACAGCGTCGAGGCCGTCCGCGCTGCGTCTCCAATGCTTACGCTCCCTGATGAGCTAGAGGAGCCGAAACGAGAGCTGGAAGACTTCCTCTTCGCGCGTGTCTATCGGCATCCCGACGTGCTCGCCTCGCGGCAGGTCGCGACCGAGGAACTTGGCTCCCTCTTCGACTACTTCATGGAACACCACGCCCCCTTGCCGACACCGTTTCAGTCGATTGCTCACGCGGAGGGGAGGCCGCGAGCGGTAGCGGACTATTTATCCAGCCTTACCGATCGTTCCGCCCGCGAGATCTTTGGGCATGCTTGCAAGTTGCATCAAGGGGGAGTGGAAAATGAGTGATTCGCTTACCGTCTGTCAGGTAGTGCCAACACTGAGCCCGGACCATGGGGGTCCAGCAGCCGTAGCGATTCAGTTGGCGGCGGCCCAAGCGACGATGGGGCACGAGGTTCACATGTTCTGCCACGAACGGCCCCAAGATCGTGAAAAGACGGATGCCTTCCTCGCCACGATCCCCCATATCGACCTGGTGCAGTTTCATCGCGTGCCGCTCACCAATCTTCCTGAGGCACTCTTTGCTCGCCAACTCCGTCGAGAACTGGCCCCGCTGGCCGAAGTGGCCGACGTCATTCACCTCCACTGCCTCTGGGACCCCTCCGCCGTTGCCGTGGCGAAAGAGGCTCGCCGGCATCGATGCCCGTACGTGATCGCTCCGCATGGCGTGCTCGACCCTTATTGCATGAGACAAAAGCGGTTAAAGAAACGAATCATGCTGAAACTCGTTCATCGTCGCATGCTGAATCGTGCCGCTGCGATCCACCTATTAAACGCCGATGAACGCAAGTTGGTGGCGGAGCATGGTCTTCGGGCTCCAGCATTCGTCTTCCCCAACGGCGTTCATCTCGACGAGATCGACCCACTTCCCGAGCAAGGCCTTTTTCGAGCGAAGCATCCGGAGCTGGGGGACCGTCCTTATTTCTTGTACCTTGCGAGGCTTCACTCCATCAAAGGCCTCGACCTCCTTGTCGATGCCTTTGCCGAATTCCTCCGCAACGGCGGGGAGTGCGACTTAGTGATTGCTGGGCCCGATGCTGGGGTGCGGTCTGCCATAGAACAGCAGATCGCCCGGCTCGACGTCGGTCACCGCATCCATCTCGTCGGCCCTCAATACGGGGTCGACAAGTACGCAGCCTTGCGCGACGCGTTTGCCTTTGTGCTGACGAGTCGGCACGAGTGCTTCAGCATATCGATCGCCGAGGGGATGGCGTTCAGTCTTCCGGTCCTGATCAGTGATCAGTGCCACTTTCCTGAAATTGCGGAAGTCAACGCGGGAATCATTGTCCCGCTTGATCGAACGAAGATCACCCAAGGACTGCACGACTTAGCCCAACCGGACAGCCAAGCGACCTCGATGGGCAAGGCGGGCCGCACCTTGATCGAAACCGAGTATACATGGTCTGCAATTTGTGAACGACTCATCGAAATTTACCGCCGCCTTTCGGAAACGACTCTCCAAAGATAGGGGGAGAGTTGGAAGTAGCCTTTCTGTTGGCAGCTTCCTTCCTTTCCCCAGCACTTCGCTCACGCCAATCCCTGGACGAAGTCAACCACTGGGCCCAACCACTGGACGAAGAAGGAGCCACCGCTTCCATGCCTTCCATTTCTTTGATGCGCAGAGCCGTGCCTCTTGCGGCGCAACTGCTTGGTATCAGCCCGCTATGCCTAGCCATGGAGCGAGCCTTGCGCCCCGCGTCCTTACGTGCTGTTATCTATCATTCCGTTCCACAAAAATCCTCCATCCAATTTGAAAACCAACTCCGGTATTACTCTCGACACTACAGCAGTGTGACCCTGTCGGATCTGGAGAGACTACTCAACGAGGGCCAGTGGCGCAAACCGAAACCGGGCCTCCTGCTCACCTTTGACGATGGGCTGCGGTCGCATTCCGAAGTTGCCGCCCCGCTTCTGGAGAAGTATGGCTTCTGTGGATGGTTCTTTGTACCGACCGAGTTTGTCGATACGCCCACGCCCTTACAGCGAGCGGCCGCCAAAAAGCAAAATATATTGCTCGACGAGGACTCGCCAGGCGATCGTGTTGCGATGACATGGGACCAGGCCTGTAAGCTGGCGGAAAACCATGTCGTGGGCGGTCACACCGCCACGCACGTTCGGCTTTCCCAAAACCTGACGGCCGAGGAACTCAAACGAGAAATCCCAGCCGCTAAGAACTACCTCGAGTCGCGGCTCGGTAAGACGGTCGACACTTTTGCATGGGTGGGAGGCGAGGAGTGGAGCTATTCTCGTTCCGCAGCCGCTGCGATTCGTGATGCCGGTTTTCGATTCTCGTTCATGACCAACTCCACCCGTATCAACCGCCACACGCCGCCACTCCAGATGGATCGTTGCCGCGTCGAACCGCATTGGCCCTTGTCGATGGTGCGCTGGCAGCTATCAGGCCTGATGGACGTAGCCTATTGTGCGAAACGAAATCGGGTCCATCGTTTGACACAATAGCTCCATTACATCAAGGTAAGATGGGCGGTAACGGGCCGTCGAACCAGTGCGACTCCGGCGAGTCGTTTCGTCACGGCCCGCTTCGATTCGTTCCCCTTCCTGTCCCATTCACGAACCTGCTAGTGCCCTCTGGTTGCCCATGATCCGCATCGCCCTGACGCAACCCGACATTCGTCCCTACCGGATCCCGGCGTACAATTTATTGGCGGCGCAGCCCGATATTGAATTACATCTTTTCGCCGGCCAGGCTAACGATGCTCCGAACCCGGATCCCGACGCGATTCGATTTCATTTTCACCACGCGCCGGTTACGCCAAGTCACTTTGGGCCAGCAACCCTATGGAACCAACCTGCCCAGATCGAAGTGGTGGACCCCGATCGATTCGATCTCGTCATCCATTCCTGGAACGCCCGCTATCGCACGTTGCGGCCAGCGCTCGACAAGGCGCGTCGGCTCGGCCTGCCCACGGTCGTTCGTGGGCATGGATACTCTAAACGCGATTCGCGACTGCGTGTTTGGCTTCGCAATCGCCTGGGCCGAAAGGCATCGGGAATCTTGCTCTACACGCATCCGCTCGCAGATCGAATGATCGAGAAGTATGGGTTTGATCGGGATCGAGTGTTCGTTTCCCAGAACGCCATTGACCAGTCCCCCATTCAGGAAGCCCGGAAAAATTGGCTGAGCCGCCCTGGCGACCTGAAGGCGTTTCACGAGGAGCATCGGCTCGACCCTTCGCGATGTGTTGCTTTCGTATCGCGGCTTTACCGAGAGAACCGCCCCGACCTGCTTGTATCGGCTATCGCGGAGTTGCAGGAAAGAATACCAGGCTGCCAAGCCGTGATCGTCGGCGACGGTCCTGAGCGAGATGCACTTGCCCGACAGGCGGCGGAATTGGGCATTGCCGAGCACGTTCGGTTTACCGGTGCACTTTACAGCGAGCAGGATCTCGCGCCGTGGCTGATGGGTTGTGGCCTGTTTTGCTATCCCGAAAACGTTGGCCTTAGCTTGCTCACCGCCATGGGATTTGGCTTGCCAGTTATCACCGCAGACAACACCGAGTCACAGAATCCCGAAATTGTTGCGCTCCGGCACCAAGAGAACGGGCTATTGTATGCTCATGGCAATCCCCCAGCGATGGCCCATGCGATAGCCAAGGTATTGACGGACAGGCCGCTGCGGGAGAGCTTGTCAGCCGAAGCGATGCGAACGGTTGCCGAGGATTTCACTTTGCCGAACATGGTACAAGGCTATCTCGACACGACTCGGCTCGTCGATGGGGTAAAGCGACAGCTCGTTGTTCCGTAAGCGGAGGACATCTCTCATCGCGAAGACAGAATTCCACAATGCTTTACAGTAACCAGGAGAACGCCGTTTGGCATCTGGGTTTTTTTACAACAGATTTTCTGCACCTTTCTATTCACTGAGTTCAACTTCATGCGATTGCCTGACTTTTTGATTATTGGAGCAATGAAGTCGGGAACGACGGGGGTCTTCCTCGACCTTTGCCGACATCCACGAATCTTTATTCCACAAAACAAAGAGCCCAACGCGCTTGGCAGCGACGCGGTACTAAGTGATTCAGGACGCAGCGACTACGCCGCCGAGTATGCTGGGGCCCGCGACGACCAACTACTATGCGACGCCACGACCGCCTATTCGAAAAGGCCCGACAGGGAAGGAGTGGCAGAACGAGCCATCGCGGTACTTCCAAGTCCGTTTCGTGTGGTTTATATCGTCCGCGATCCGATCGACCGAATCATCAGCCAACATTACCACGAATTCATTGATGGGACGATCCATTCGGATATTGACCGGGCGGTCCGCGAGGAGGATCGATTTATCAACTACAGCCGATATGGCTATCAATTGGCTCCTTGGATCGAGCGCCTTGGTAACGATCGGGTGCAGGTGGTGCGGTTCGAGAGCTACAAATCAGACCGACAGGCGACGATCGCTCAGTTGTGTAGTTTCCTGGGCCTACCCGTCGAGCAACTGCCGACAATCGAGAGCGCTGTCCACAATCGTAGTGAAGAGAAAACGGTGATGAATTCGTTCTGGCACCAGGCCCAACAGAGTGTTTGGTACCAGCGAGGGGTTCGCCCTTTGCTGTCGCCTCGATGGAGAATCCAGCTGCAAAAATGGGTGCTGCCTCGTGGCCCGGAGCGTCCGGCCCCCCCGTCGCTCGAAACAGTCCATTGGCTCAAGGAACAATTGACTCCGGAAGTAAGGCAGATTAGTGATTTCGCGGGATGCCAGGAACTTCTCTGGAAGGGCTACGGACCGGAGGAAGAGGTTGGAGCTCCGAAGTGATCGGGGCACTGTTGCGTTCAGGATATTCCGCGTAGGCTCAACTCAACGCAAATAACGCGAAAAGGTTGGAGCACTGCGGAGTGTAGCTCTTGGGCAAAAATCAGGTTAAACTCGGCTGAGGCATCCTGGTTCAGCAATCGTACGTAGAGACTCAAAATCAATCAGCGTGAACACGTTGATGCACAGGCGGCGTTGGCTCATGTTTTATCGTATTCAAGCGATCCTCGACAAGCTGCAAACCATCGATCCAATGCCGATTGGACTCTTGCTGGCGGTGGTCGGCCTACTTTTGATTTTCACGCCTCGACGATATTACTTATGGCTAGCGATCGCGTCTTTTGCCGCCTGGCTGGCGATCGGTCGGTTCACTTCTCTAGGCCAGGTCGCCGCAGTGTCCAAAGCGACTTTTGCAGTTCCTCTACTAGCTGTCACGTTCGCCGCTTGGATGCATCCGGGGCGCAAAAACAAAATACCATGGCTTTATTGGATCTACATTGTCTCGCCATTGTGGGCAGCCGTTTGCGTGATGAGTACGACAAGCCGGTTCTTGGTTTGGATTTACCTATTGTGTTCCTTCCTGTCGGCTATCGCCGCCATGCAGGTCCTTCGAACAATTACGGACCGTCGATCCTTGTCCTACGTCATCAACGCCTATTCTGCAGGCCTTGTTATTCCGTTGGCGATCATCTTTCTTGCGGCGTTCATCGGCAGCAGTGAACATCATGTAAGCGTCATGGGCCGGTTTGCCCCCTTTGGTGCGCAGCCCAACCAATTTATTCCGTTGCTGGTACAAATGATCGCCATGGCGATCTACCAATTCCATACGCATAAAAATGCCCTGTACAAGCTTCTTGCACTGCCTATTATGGGCATTTTAGTTGTCGCCCTATTGAAGACAGGGAGTCGCCAAGGCATTGTCCTGGCTGCGGCTATTTTACTTCCTTACGGTATCGTCATGATTCGGCGACCAATCTACCTCGTGCTGTTTCTAGCTGCGGCCGTTGGCGGCGCCTCTTGGGTGATTAACCAGGGGGAGGGTTCTAGTAAACAGATCCGTCGAGCGTCCGATTTTTCCGACAGCTCGGGCCGAGTCGATATTGCCATGATCTACATTTCAGATGTTCTCCCACAAAGGCCCCTGTTTGGTTTGCTAGGAACGTCAGGGTTCCCGCATCACTTAGACCCCAGCATTGGCCATTCGCCGCACAATGGTTACCTGGAAATGCTCTATTGGGGCGGGTGGTCTCTAGGTTTGCCACTCTTGATTGCAGTGGTTGCCACCCTGCATGCAATCTTTCGGTTGTTACTGAATTACTCGCAACTTAACATTGATGGACCAACTATTTTGATACTGAGTTCGGCGATGGGGTCCGTGTATCTTTGCGGTTTCTTCTCCAGCCTGATCTACGCTTCTATCGATTCGATGGAGTTTTTTCATTTCCTGCTGTCTGGTCTTCTCTTAGCAATCTCTCGCGATCTCAAAAATGCACGGAGCGAGGCCGGTCCGCTCGAAATGTACCCACAGGCTCTGTGATCCGCCAAAGCAACATCCACTTCCGGGTTTCGTGATAAGCCCCATCGTGTGTGCCGTTGGGCCGTCCCGCAGACGGGGGGACACCGGGGGATGGCCTGCAATTTTTGTCTTTGCAAATGGTACAGTGGACCCCTAAAATGGGCGAGTACAACAATCGCCACTCTAATAAAGGAGTCCCCATTGAATCGTCTTAGATACAAGGCAAAGATGTTCGCTCTTCTCGGTGTTGGGGCTATCGTCGCCATGTCGCACATCTCATGCGCAGCCGACGATGGCGAAGCGAACCCCGAGACGATTGAATCCGGTCCAGCGGTCGTCGATTACACTCAGCGATCAATGCTGGCCGGCGTCAATGGCACGACGCCCGGTATCGTCTCTTATCATGGACAGCCGAGATTCATCACCACTATTCGCAAATCGATCGAGTTGACCCCTGATGGGGGCTATGTCTTATGGGACGCCGAGCCCTGGACCAAAAACCACGAGGGCAAGCCCTCCTACCGACCTTGGTATGGAACAGCAACAGAGGAAGAGAATGCCAGAATGTTTGGCGAGTACGCTCGCACGATTTGGAAGCTAGCGCCGGAACTCCGAAGGCGAGACATAACACTCCAAATTTACAGTGCGCCCATTTTTTTACAGCGTAATTGGACACGAATTTGGCGACCCAAGGACCATCCTCACTATGAGGAGTGGGAGGCTCGCCAACTTCGGGTGCTCAACCAGGCGGAGGAGGCGGGAATGCTTCCGGCGCTACGCGCTTGCTATGGAAAGGTGGCAATCGTGTTTTACGTCCCGCGAACATGGGACGAGCCGAAAAGACACCACTGGACACTCAAGGCTATCGAGACAACAGCAAGCAATTTGCACGACCTCTTGGTATCTCAGGACGTGCCTCACGTATTTCTAATTCGGCCCGATTATTCTCAGAAAATGCTCGACGCAGTGGTTCCCGCTGTCCGGCCACATGGTATGGGAGTCTGGTTTTTTGATCGCCCGTACGAGGGCGGAATCCTGGATGCTATTTCGGCCTCAGCCAAAAAGGATTAGCTGTCGATGACATTTAGCGCAACAATCGCCGGAGAATTGACTCACTTCGGGACAGTGCGGTAGCCCACCTGTTTGGCTGGCCGCGTGGAAACATTGACACGGGAGCCATTAACATCATTGCCTGTTTCCTGACGGCCATTCTCTTCATGCTCCTCGGAAGAGTGCTGTTCGGTACGGGGCTTGTCTATCCTCGCACCGATCACCTTCGGTTGATTCCACGACAAAAAACACGGAGCTAGGCTTCGCTCGCCGGCGGTGCTAGCATTCTGGAAGACGCTGCTATTTTCATGTGCCGGCGTTGTCCGCTACGATCTGACTGCGGATGGCGTTCCCTTTCGAGCGATTCGCGGCCGGTGGCCGGCTCGACAACTTTTGGTGATGGAATTGATGGATTCTCCCACTCGTATCCTTATCGTCCGTCTCACCGCCATGGGGGATGTCGTCCATGGCCTGCCGGTGGCGAGTGCGCTCCGTGAGCATTTCCCCAAGGCCATGATTGCGTGGGCGGTGGAAGGGAGGGCGGCCGAGTTGATCGAGGGGCATCCCGACTTGGACCAAATCATTCGCCTCCCTCGGCGATGGTGGCGATCGGTGTCGGACGTTCGTTCGCTCCGCCGGCAACTGCGCGATTTGCATTTCGAGGTAGCGATCGATCTACAATGCCTTACCAAGAGCGCGCTGGTCGCATGGCTTAGCGGGGCACCCCGGCGATTGGGGGCGGGCGGAACGGATGGCCGGGAGTTGAGCAAGTGGTGGAACAACGAATTGACGAATTGCGACACCTCGCATGTGGTCGATCACTACCTGCAAATCCTCAAGCCGCTGGGAATCAACGAGCCAGGAGTCCGCTTCCGCATGGCGGCACGGGACGAAGACCTGCAATTCGCTGAGCAAACGCTCGCCAACGCTTCGCTGCTTGCTTCCCGTTTTGCGATTCTCAATCCGGGTGCCGGGTGGCCCTCCAAAATCTGGCCGGCCGAGCGGTATGGCGAAGTGGCCCAGCATCTAAGGCGGGTGCATGGGATCCAGAGCCTGGCTGTCTGGGGGGGGGACGAGGAGCGTCCACTTGCAGAGACGATTGTCGCGACCAGCGGCGGAGCCGCGGTCCTCGCGCCCCCGACCACGTTGCTGCAACTCGCTGCCTTGGCCCGGCAAGCTCGTCTGTTTGTCAGTTCCGATACCGGCCCGATGCACCTTGCCGTCGCCGTCGACACCCCGACGATTAGCCTTCATGGCACGAGCCGATCGGAGTGGTGCGGTGCGTACGGCCCCGACAACCTCCGCCTGCAAGCGTACTATCAAGAAGGTTCTTCCCGAGAACGCCGGTCCGCAGAAAACATCGCCATGCGGGCAATCGGCGTCGAAAAAGTGACCCTGGCCTGCGACGAGTTGCTCAGGCGACAAACCGTCGCAAGAGTTTCGTAAAGAGCCGGGCCCTCTTAGCCGACGACCGACTCATAAACCTGGCCAAGTTGCTGGAGGTACTTGGGCCAGGTGAAGCGGTCGAGGCAGGATTCCCGACCTCGGCGGCCCATCTGTTCGGCGCGGGACGGATCGCCGAGGAGTTGAAGGATCGCGGTGGCAAGCTCGGGCGGCGACTTGGGCGGAACAAGCAGGCCCGTCTCGCCCTGTTCGACGATCTCCGGCGCGCCCCCCGCTTGGCAGGCGATGACAGGTCGTTCGCAGAGCGCGGCTTCTAGATAGACCAACCCAAAGGGCTCGCGGTGGGAAGGGAGCGCCATCACGTCGACCGCTCGCATCATATCGGCAACATCGCGACGAAAGCCGATCAATCGAAATCGGTCGGCGATGCCAAGCTTGGCTGCCTCGGCTTCGAGTTCTTCTCGCAGTATCCCGTTGCCAAAACACCAAAACTGAGCGGTTGGCATCTCGCGGAGAACTTGCTCGGCCGCAACGATCAACTCGCGATAGCCTTTTTTTACGGAGAGGTGAGCAAACGTGCCGACGATCGGCGTGCCTTCCTCCACGCCAAATTCTTTGCGAACTTCCGCGCGGGAGCGAGTAAAGACCATGTCGGTGGGATCGACCGGCAGCGGAATTGCCGAAACACGATGGGGATCGAATCCCTTCTCCATTAAGTCTCGCTTGACCGATTCGGAGCAGGTGACCAGATGCGACTGCCCGCGATGCCAGCGGGCGGAAGTGAAGCCATGGACATGGCCCACCGTCGGCGGGCCTCCAAACCGCTCGAGCCACCCGCACCACCAACTGGCGGACGAGAGATGGGAGTCGATGATCGAGGCCCCCGCGTCGCGAGCCGCCTTGGCAAGTCGGGCGATGGCCATCACGTTCACTTTGCCACCGATGCCGGCTGGCTCCAGGTCGATGCCCGCCGCACGCATTTCCTCCAAGGCCGGGCTTCCGCTGTTAACGATGCAGCGGTGCTCAATAGGCCCCCCCTTCGCATGCTTTAGCAGGCGGGCAAGAAACATCTCCGCCCCCGCCATCCGCGAAGGGGTGATAGCGTGAAGCACGCAGAGCGAGGCTACCCGATCCGAAGCCATCGCAGCACGGCGCGATCGCGAAGCGGAACGGCGAGTCGATCGCTGGTCAACAGTGGCCATCGGGTGTGCATCCGGTAGAGGTCGAATTCGGAAGCTTAGCCCGCTTTCCGAACGCCTTGGTACAAGTATGGGTTGAGTGTCGGATCGTTATACATCTTCATCTGTCGGTAGACCTTCAGTAATTTTTCTCCCGCTTGCAAGTCTTCCAGCAACTCAACCAGCGACTGCGAAAGGTCGGAATGCTGCACCCGACACCGGGCGATTCGCTCTTCGACTTTCGTGCGATGCTCCTGATCGACATCGTCCCGTTCCAGCTGCTCTTGGAGATGAAAGATACGTAGCGACATGATCGACAGTCGGTCGATAGCGCTTCCAGGCGTCTCGGTATTGACGCGGGCGTCGGTTCGGGGCATGGCTCCGTCGCGGGCTAGTTGCGAGATCAGGGCTTCGTCGACACGCTCGATGTAGTCGTTTCGGTTTTGATTGAATCCGTCGATGGCTCGCTTCACCTGGGCGATTTTCTGGTCGCCGACGTTAGGACTCCGCGCGATATCTTCCTCGTGCCACAGCAGAAAGTTGAATTGATGCTGCTGGCAGACGATGGCGAGCAAGCCTTCGTACCGATTGTCGGGTTCGACTTCATGCCAGCGGGCGACCGTGTCGTGCTGCAAGTTGGTAACTTTTTGAACAAGCGAGGGGGCATCCATGGCAGCTTCCTTGCGCTGGGCTTTGAGAGCGAGCAAACCTCAAGACAAGTCGTGAGGCAGGCGTGCCGCATCACCCCGACCTCGACTGCTAGCAGCACGAAGTGGGTCAAGTCGCGCGGAGTCTAGAGAAGCCCGCCGAAAAGGGCAAGGTGAATTGGCTCGTGGTCCGATTGTCGGTCAATTCCCCAGGCCGTCAGGTGGCGTTCGCCGCTGGCAGCACGTAGTACAGCACGGCCAAGTAATGCGACAAAGTTCCCGCGATCACGAAGAGGTGCCAAATGGCGTGGTGAAAGCGAAGGCTGCGCCATAAGAAAAAGATCAAACCGCTGGAGTAGGCAACGCCTCCGAGACCAATCAGCCAAATCCCTTCCGCGGGCAACGCACCATAAATGGGCCGAGCAGCGAATACGGCTACCCACCCCATCGAGAGGTAGATACCAAGCCGGAGCTTCATCGAGCTGGCCCGACCGGTCCATTCGCTGGCGATTCCAAATACTGCCGCACTCCAAACGAACGCAAGCAAACTCCAGCCGACCGCATTGCGTAGATTCCCCAGCACAAACGGAGTGTAGCTGCCGGCGATGAGGAGGTAGATGGCCGATTGGTCGATCGCCTGCCATCGCGACTTCAAGTGGGCGAGCCGAATAGGGACAGCATGGTAAACGGTCGACGCCGCGAAGAGCAGCACCATGGTCACCCCAAAGATCGAGCAACCGACCAGATGCCAGGTGTCCCCTCTTTCGATGGCGAGCAGAGCGAGTACCACCAACCCGGCAACCGACGCCAGTGCCGCCGCGCCGTGGGAAATCCAATTGGCAAACTCTTCGCCATAGGCGTAGTCGCGATGGGTAGGAGCTCTCATGGACCGTCAGGCTCGTTGGCTGGAAAGCGGAAAAGGAAGGAAAACGGGGAGCCCCGTTCTAGCACATCGGCGTTTGCACGACATTCCCCTCATTCGCTAGGGCAAGTCCCCCCGCCGAGCTGTCATTCCATTCGGTTTTGAAAGGCAGGTCTTCCAAGTACGGACAATCCATTACTTCTTGCCCTTTCATGGCGGAACCTTTCGATCGGCGTGTCAGGAGATTGGCGGACGATGCCTTTCATTTTAGCAGAAATAACTCGAAGGTACGGCGAAGGTTTTGCCACGAGATAATCGCTACGACCCCGCTTCCTCCGTGCGGTTTTTATCCGCGCGGGCCCTAATCTTCTTTATCGCGATAGTGGCGGCCTGCCTGACGCTTGCGTTACTGCTGCGTGTGGCCTTTCTTAACAAAGGGAGCGATTTTTCGGTACCGATTTTCCCGAGAACAACAACGGCTGCGAGCGACACCTTGGCGTCGTTCGACGGGGCGATTTCCATCACGGCGTCTTCGGCGGCGCTGCCCATTTTCACGAGGCATCGGCACGCCTGGTCGTTGGAAAAAAAGTTGCCGACGCTTTGGGCAACGGCTGTCGCGGATTCCGGTGTGGGATACTTAGCCAGTGCGTCGAACACTTGGCGGCTGCCGCCGTGCCTCCGATTATTTTCCAGAATTTCAAGGAGTATCGGAACGCTGTACTTTCCTCCCCAAACAACGAAAGCCTGCAGCGCATCCCCGTTACGATTCGCATCGCTACTTACAATGATGTCGCGGATCGCCCTGGCGATTTCCTTGCGCAACTCAATGTCTTTGACTTTTTTTGGGTCGGACGTCCCAAGGCGTTTCAATGCGGCCCTCTTTTCCGTCCAGTGGCCGGCAGTAAGATCCATTAGATTGGCAGCGAAATAGTCAGTGTGCGATCGGTCTTTCGCTGGGTTCGCATAGCCTCTGCGCGGCTCTTCGCCGTGCAGAAGACTTCTGGCGTCGAGGTCCTGCCCGAAATTCCTCGCAAGCAACATTCGTATTTTTGTGTCGCCATGCAGGCGATCGAGTTCCGCTTGAATCTCCTGCAATACTGCGTCTTCCATGCCTTCGAGCGCTAACTCCTTGCCCATTTCTTTTCGGTAGCGCTCCTGCGCTCGATCAAGATAGCCCGATCGACGCCAGAACTCTCGCCGTACACCCTTAAGTGCTTCCACGTTATCTTGGGCCGATTGAATGCTATTGATTCGCTTGAGTATCGCTAGACCATTCGCACCGTGTTTATTCCGATCCTTAACCGCCGACTCCACCGCACGAGCAACGCGTTGTTCCCGTTGGCGCTCGCGTTCTTCCTCAGTCTGCTTCTGCTTCTCCTCACGCTCTTTGGCCCACCGCTCCGCCTTTTCCTTTCGTTCTCTTGCCATGCGATTCAAAGTATCGATGTCTGATTCACTTAGTTTTAGCAAGATCGCCCGGGTTCGCGTGTTGACTCTGACAACCCTCCCAATATCGATACGATCGGCGAACTTCTGAAGATCGCGGATCGACCCGAACCTCATTCGATGCACGCCGTTAGCAAACTGGGCTTGTGCGAGATCGAAGTGGTTTTTTTCTTGCAGGTAGGGCTTTAGCTCGCTAGCCTCTCGGGCATTTTCGATGACGACCGTCGCGATTTCGCTCGCTGGAAATCGACAGACAATCGGTACCCCATACGCCGCTGGCGCACGAGCGACCTCGTCAATCTTCGACACAATCATGGATTTCGTTCTATACGAGATACTGGAATTCGAGCCGAGCTTCTTACCCATCTTCGTAAAACTCTCTTTCAATTCCATGTTACTCTCCTTCGCTTCGTCCTCAATAGCCTTCAACTCCGATTCCATTTCCTTAAATTCGGCATACGCCATCTCGACAACGATTTTGTCGACCTTGCGCTGAATTTTCCCCGCTACCTTTTGGAGCATTTCGTCCATCTCGCTCATCGCCTCTCGGGCGCTCTCCTCATCGTAAATGGAGTCCGACACTCGCAAGAGTTTTCTCGCATGCTTTTTCATCCACTCCGCATGATCCCGAGTCATTGCGAAAACCTTCCGTTTTGACGTCGCCGGCAGCTGATCGGCCGTATTGGGGGCGACCTGCGCCAAGATGTCGTTGGAATCTCTGCATCCGGCGACGAAGGTCACCGCTGCAAGAATCACGACGACTTGGAGGGGTACTAGGAACAGGGCGTCGATCGCGAGTTGGGACGCAGCAGTCCGTCGGAGAGGCATGGGAATCGGCCCGTCAAAAATCTGGAAAAGCAGTGGCGTTAGAAATGTCACTGTATATCATAGCAGGGCGTATCCGGCGGTTCACCCTCGGAAAATCAGGCCATCCAGGCCGACGGTGGGCCGTTGTCCTGGTGTGGTAGGGTTTCTAAAATGAAAGGGTGCTGTCCCCCGTGCAATCCTTCCCCTCAATGGTCCTCCAAGTACCCCACCTCAATGCCCAGCGAAGAAGAAATCTACCAGGAGCATATCCTGGATCACTACGAAGACCCTTTCCATCGCGGGCACCTCGCGGGGGCGACCCATGCGCATGAGGAGAAGAACCCCTTGTGCGGCGACGTGGTTCGGATTGAGCTCGTGCTCGACCCTACGGGCAGGATTGCGGATGCCTATTTTGAGGGCGACGGCTGCGTCATTAGCCAAGCCTCCACGTCGATGCTTCTCGAAGAGATGGAAGGGAAGACCATCGACGAGGCGATGAGTTATTCCGCCAACGAGATGCTCGAGCTGTTCGGCGCCAAGCTGACCCCCAACCGCCAAAAATGCTGCCTCCTCGGCTGGCGAACACTACAACAAGCAGTCCACGCACCGGTGGGCGACTCCGACACCTAAGTCCGACATCTAAGAATGGCTCTTTTGCTCCCATCTTCTCTGTGGTTCCTCCCTTCATGCCCACCCTCGACACCACCGCACTCCCCCCTGAGTCATTGCTTTCCGAAACACTGCGCGACGACTTCCCCATCTTGCAGCAGACAATCCACGACAATAAGCGGCTGGTGTTTCTCGATAGCGCCGCGAGTAGCCAGCGGCCTCGGCAGGTGATCCAGAGAGTGCAGGACCTTTACGAGCGGGACTATGCCAACGTCCATCGCGGGATTCATGTGCTGAGCGAACGGTCGACCGATGCCTACGAACTGGCTCGGCAGAAAGTGCAGCATTTCCTCGGGGCCAAGCAGGACCATGAGATCGTCTTCACCGCCGGCACGACCGCCAGCATCAACGCGGTCGCCCGGAGTTGGGGCGATGCAAACTTGTCGGCCGGCGACCAAATCCTTCTCACCCCGATGGAACACCATTCGAACTTGGTCCCTTGGTTCCAACTGGCGGACCGCACCGGCGCTCTCATTCGCCATATCCCGCTCACCGACGACGGACGACTCGACCTCGACCGATTGGAGGAAGTCCTGGGTGAACGGACCAAGATCGTCGCCGTGACGCAGATTTCTAACACCCTCGGCACGATCAACCCGATCGAGGAGATCACGCAGCGAGCCCACGCAGCGGGCGCGGTGGTGCTGGTCGATGCGGCGCAAAGCGCGCCGCACTTGGCGATCGATGTGCAGAAGTTGGGCGTTGATTTTTTGGCGCTGAGCGGCCACAAGATGTGTGGTCCGACAGGGGTGGGTGTGCTGTATGGGCGCGAGGAATTGCTCGACGCGATGCCACCGTTCCAGGGAGGCGGCAGCATGATCAACCAGGTCCGACTCGATGGCTTTACGCCGACGGGCCTCCCGGCGAAGTTCGAGGCGGGCACACCGCCGATTGCCCAGGCGGTCGGGCTCGGGGCGGCAATCGACTATTTGACCGCCATCGGGCTCGACAAGATCGCCCGGCATGAGCACGCCTTGGTCCAATACGCCTACGAAAAACTCCAGGGGATCGAGGGGCTGACGATTCTTGGCCCGTCGCCGGAGCATCGGGCCGGCGTCGTGAGTTTTGTGCTTACCGAGCCCCATGCCCACGACATTGCCCAACTGCTCGACCTCGACGGCATCGCTGTCCGGGCGGGGCACCACTGCACCCAGCCGCTCCACACCTTGCTCGGCATCGCTGCCAGCACCCGGGCGAGCTTTTATCTCTATAACCGCCCTGCGGAGGTCGACGCCCTGGCCGATTCGCTGGGGCAGGTAGCCGCTCTATTCCGGCCTTCGGGGCGAAAACGGCGGCGAAAAGAAGCCAAATCGTAGCGGACTAGCACCGTCGATTTGCCGAAGAGAAGGACTCACCCGGCAAGGTGGCGTCGGCCGTCTCCTGTTGCCTTCGCGTTGCAAATCGGATAAATCCCGCTTCTGCTGCCGAGAGAGCCGTTGTGGCTCGATTGCCAGATAGTTACAATCCAGAGCCCGTTACTACCTGCCTATTCCCCCAGGTCTCCCGTGGATCGCGACTCGTCGCCCCGCAGCAGAACTGGAGTTGTCCCTCCACGCGACGCCGCACTCCCTAGTTGCCTTAATGGTGGAACCTGACGCATGCGATTCTGGCTGCTTGACGCAATTGAATCGTTCGAGCCGAACGAACGGCTCACGGCGGTGAAGAGCGTGAGTCACGAGGAGGATTACCTAGAAGATCATTTCCCGGAGTTTCCCGTGCTGCCCGGTGTGTTCATGCTCGAGGCGGCAACGCAAGCGGCCGCGTGGCTCTTGCGGATGACGGACGACATGGCCCACAGTGTGATCGTGTTGCGGGAAGCGAAAAACATCAAATACGCCAACTTTGTACCGCCGGGCCAACAGCTCCGGGTATCGGTAGAGCAAATAAAGAAAGACGACCGATACGCCACCTTCAAAGTGATAGGGAAGGTTGGGGAGAAGTCGGCGATAACGGGTCGAGTCGTGCTGGAGCGTTACAACCTGGCTGACAGCGACCCCCACCAAGCAGAGACCGACCAGCGAGTGAAGACCTATTTACAGGAGGTACTTCGCTCGATTGCGAAACCAGAAATGCTAGCTGCGGCAGGCAGTACCACTTAAAGCCATTGCGGAGGAGAAGAGGCCATGCCCTCAAAAGAAGAGATTTTCAGCAAAGTTCAAGAAGCACTCGTCGACGCCCTGGGCGTCGAGGACGACGAAGTCACCGCCGGGGCGACCCTGCAAGGCGATCTCGATGCTGAGTCGATCGATTTTCTTGACATCGTGTTTCGGCTTGAGAAGAGCTTTGACATCAAGATCGAGCGGGGGGAACTGTTCCCTGAAGACATCCTTGCCGATGCCAACTACGTCGACAATGGCGAGGTCAATACCAAAGGCATCGCGAAGCTTCGGGAACGGATGCCGTTTGCCGATCTCACGAACTTCGAGGCAAATCCAAAGGTGCAAAATTTGGGCAAGCAGCTCACCGTCGGCGACATGGTTTCGTTCGTCGAGCACAAACTGTCGGCCTAAAAACTCGAATGTCCTGACAATAATGACCAACGATCCACTTGGTCTTTGGTCATTGTTGCATTGGTCATTCCCCTCGAAGGGGTTCCCTTGCGTTGGTTTTGGATTGATCGCTTTACCGAATTCGTCGCCGGGTCCCACGCGGTTGGCAACAAGGGGATTGCGCTTTCCGACAGCTTCATGCACGACCATTGGGGGGTCTATCCCATCATGCCCCACTCGCTGATGGCCGAGGGAATGGCACAGACAGGCGGGCTCTTGGTGAGTGAGTTGTACCAATTCAAAGAGCTGGTGGTGCTCGCCAAGTTCTCCAAGCTGGCCTTCCATGGTGTCACGCGCGGCGGCGACTCGCTGACGTACCGGGCCGAGATCGATAACCTGAGTGACGTTGGGGCTGCCGTGAAAGTCTCGGGACACGCGGGCGACGAGCTTCGTACCGAGGGAGAGATTTTCTTCGCGAGATTATCGAGCGGCGACGATGCCCAGCCGCGTGAACCGAGTATGCCAACCCGCCTTTTCAACCCGATGGACCTCTCTCACTGGCTCCACATGACCGGCGTGTTCGACGTAGGCGTTCATGAAGATGGCAGCCGAATGCGGGCGGTCGATTATGGATTGCCGACCGAGCTCGCTGCCAGCTAACCGTTTGCATTTTCCCCTTTGCGATCCCTTGGACCCTTCCCATGAAACGTCGTGTCGTCGTCACCGGAATTGGTTGTGTCACCCCCCTCGGGACGAGCGTGCCCCAGCTGTGGGCCAACTTGGTGGAGGGCCAAAGCGGTGTCGGCCTGACGACGCTGTTCGACGCCAGTAATTTCCCGACGAAAATCGCCGCCGAGGTTCGCGATTGGTCGATCGCCGCCGATGGCGAAGACCCGGACGAATGGGCCTCGCGAGGCAGGCATACCCGATTTGCCGCCGGCGCAGCCAAGCAGGCAATGGGCGACTCCGGGCTGCTGGGGACCGTCGCGCCGGAGCGGCTGGGGGTTTATCTCGGGGCAGGCGAGGGGCAGCAGGACTTTGGTGCCTTTGGCCGGATGATGGTGACCGCGCTCAAAAAGGGCGAGTTCGATTTGGGGGCCTTTATCCAGCAAGGACTCAACGAACTCGACCCGCAGCTCGAACTGGAGCAAGAACCCAACATGCCGGCCGGTTACCTGGCTGCCCTCTTCGACGCCCAGGGTCCCAACATCAATTGCCTCACCGCCTGCGCTGCCAGCAGCCAAGCCATCGGCGAAGCGACCGAGATGATCCGTCGCGGTGAAGTCGACGCGATGCTCTCAGGCGGAGCGCACAGCATGATCCATCCGTTTGGCGTGACCGGCTTCAACCTGCTCACGGCGCTCAGCGAACGAAACGACGACCCGAAAGGAGCGAGCCGACCGTTTGACAAAGAACGCGACGGATTCGTGCTGGGGGAAGGGGCGTCGATGGTCGTGCTGGAGGAGTACGAACATGCCAAGGCGCGCGGGGCGGACATCTATGGCGAAATCGCCGGCTACGGCACCACGGCTGATGCCTTCCGCATCACCGACACCCACCCCGAAGGCCGCGGCGCGACGACCTGCATCCGTATGGCGCTCGCCGACGCGGGAAAGACCGCCGAGGAAATTCACTACGTCAACGCCCACGGCACCAGCACCACGGTGAACGACAAAGTCGAGACCTTGGCCATCAAGCAGGCCCTCGGCGACCACGCCTACAAGGTGCCGATCTCCAGCACCAAGAGCATGATGGGGCACCTGATCGCAGCAGCCGGCGCAACGGAGCTCATTGTCTGTCTGATGGCGATCCGCCATGGCATCGCCCCGCCGACGATCAACTACCATACCCCCGACCCCGCGTGCGATCTCGACTACGTCCCCAACGCCGCCCGCGACGTGCCAATCACCACAACTTTGTCGAACAGCTTTGGGTTTGGCGGACAGAATATCTCGCTCATCGCCACGGCGGTTTGAGAACGGCTACCGGTTTCACCCACCGGGAGGGCGAGAAAAACCTCGCACCGCGTCGGCATCGCGGCCAACCTGAATAGCCGCGACCAAGCTTGATCGGGGGGGCTACCTAGGGCCGGTGCGGCAGCGTCGAGGGGGAAAAGTCGGGCTGGAAGCCCGACCTACTGTCTGTGAACGGCTACGAAAAAACCGCACCAGCGCGATCCTTCGCGCCTTGGTGCGGCTTGAGTACGTGAGTCCCTTCACGCAAGCAGGAGCTTTCCATGCGAGCCGCACACGCATGTTCCGGTCACGGCGCTGCTATTTCAGCGTCCAACGATTGCCTTAGCAGAACATCCGAGTGATCACTGCTCTAATAAGGGCCGATCGATGGCGGGTTGTTGAGGAAGTAATCCCTCGGTCCGCGGGTTGTGTAGTAGGGGTAGGCGACCTGGGCGGAAGAGGGGCCCTGATTGAAGTTGTAGTTGGCGTCGGTCACCGCGGCACGTGGATCGCAAACGGCGTTGCGAGCGGTTGCCACCACCGCACGCATTTTACAGCAGCAGGCGCACTTGCCGGCAGCGTTGCAGGCACAGTTGTTCGACCACCATTGCCGGAGCCGCTGGCAACAGGCACATTCGCCCCGCCCGCCACAACAACAAGCACCCGCTCCGTCGTTGCAACCACCACCACACGCGTCGCCACAACCGTTGCAGTCGAGCACCGTACCGACGCAGTCATTCACGAAGTCGCAGTCCGCGTCGACCAACGATCCGCCACCGCAACTGCTACCACAACCGCCCTGCAGATCACAAACTCCCATGCGGGATTCGTACCCCGCTCGTTCGATCGCGGGCCGAGGCGCGAATTGAGACGTCGCCAGATGGCTTGGTTGGCCACCACAACTACCGCAGCCATTCGCAGCGGTCCTGGAGTTGATAGCAGAGCAGCCGAGGCTACTAGCAGCGCAGAGCAGCGCCACGGTAAGAATGCGAGTCATCGAGTTTCCCCCCCAAAGAGTCGATAGAGCGCCAGCACCATGGGCCGTGCGCCCCTAAATTCCGTACGAGTGGTATCGGCGGTACAATTGACAGAATTCAACCAAATGTAGTGCGAGATGAAGAACACCTCCGCAAGAAGGCGACGTCCTCGGTTTAGCCTGGGGTTGCTCATGCTGCTGACACTCGTTGTGGCGGTGGCGGCAGCCGGGTGGGGCGGGATGCTCCGTGACGGAGACGATCGGGCCTTCTTCGTCCTGTTCACGCTCATCGCTCCTCTGTGGGTGCTAGTCGTGGTGAGCCTCTGGCAGCAGATAACGTGTCGCCGGAAATAAGTGCTAGCAACGGGCGGGAGTCGACGAGTCGGGAAGAGATCGCCCGGCACACGGAGCAAAGTGCCACGGGCTCTTGGCCGATATTGGTGAGGCCCGCCTGTTCTGCTACAAGCGGGTTCCTGCCCCGCCTGACCGCTTTCCCCGCAAGCTCTTCCCTCATGTCCAATTTTTACCGCGTCCTGAAGATGGCTCTCCGCTATCGATGGAATGTCGCCGCCTGCTTCGCGACTTCCCTCCTGGTGGCTGTTTTATGGGCAGGCAACCTCTCAGCCGTCTTCTGGATCGTGGATGTCGTGATGAACGACAAGTCGGTTCCCCAATGGATGGAAGAGGAGATTGCCTCGAGCCAGACTCTGATCGCCACGCTGACCACCGAGATCGAATCGTTGAGCGACGCTCCGGAAGAGAATCGCCGAGCGATCAACGCGGCGCAGTTCAAGATCGACGTGCAGGAGCAGAAGGCAGGGAAATTCACCTGGCTATTGCCGACAGCCAAGCGCTGGCTTCCCACCACTCCGTACAAAACACTTGGGGTCGTCTGTGCTTTGGTCATGGCGAGCACGCTGCTCAAGAATGTCTTCCGCATCGCCAATGTCGTGCTGGTTGCGCGACTTGGTTTGCAAGTCGGATACCAACTTCGCAAGCAGTTTTATAGCCATCTGTTACGGCTCGACATGGCCGCCTACAGCCACAAGGGCCGAGGCGACTTGATGAACCGCTGCACGAGCGACCTCAATTCCATGAGCAATGGCGTGCAAACCCTTTTTGGTCTGGCGGTTCGCGAACCGCTAAAAATGATCGTTTGCTTTGCGGGAGCGGCCTTTGTTAGCTGGCGGCTGCTACTCCTCACGATCCTCATCGTGCCGCCGGCAGCCTACTTGATCCAGCTACTCGCCAAGTCGCTCAAACGGGCCAATCGTCGGGCAATGGAAGAGCTTTCGTCCATTTACGAAACCCTCTCCGAAACCCTTTCCGGCATGAAGCTCATCAAAGCCTTTACGATGGAAAAGGCTGAACGCCGCCGCTTCGATCGTTCCGCACGTGGCTACTACCGCCGGCAGCTCCGCATCGCCACCTACAACTCACTCGTTAGCCCGATGACCGAGACGCTCGGCATTGGCATGGTGCTCACCGCCGCCATGGCGGGAGGCTACCTCGTCCTCAGTGGAAATACGAGCCTCTTTGGGATTCGAATCAGTAATCAGGAACTGACCCACGGCGGCATGGGGATGTTCTTCGCCATGCTGGTCGGAATGAGCGATCCCGCAAGGCGACTATCGAACGTCTTCAATGACCTCCAGCAGGCCTCCGCAGCAAGCGACCGGGCCTTCGAGGTACTCGACACCGAACCAGACATCCAAGACCCCTCCGATCCCCAGCCACTCCCGCGGCTCTCTCAATCGCTCAAATTTGAAGGAGTCGACTTTGCCTACGAGCCGGGTCTGCCCGTGTTGGAAGGGATCGACCTGGAGGTGGCGGCCGGTGAGACGATCGCCATTGTTGGCACCAACGGGTGCGGAAAGAGTACGCTACTCTCGCTCCTTCCCCGATTCTACGATCCGACGGCGGGGCGAATTACCATCGATGGCATCGACATCTCCGACGTCCGTCTCCGTTCGCTTCGCTCACGCATCGGCATGGTGTCCCAAGAGACACTGCTCTTCAACGACTCCGTCGCCGAGAACATCGCCTACGGGACAAAAAAACTCGATCTTGCCGCCGTCGAAGAAGCCGCTCGCAAGGCACACGCCCATTCCTTTATTACCGAAAAGCTCGCCGAAGGTTACGATACGATCGTCGGACCGGGGGGGAACCGGCTTTCTGGAGGGCAGCGGCAACGCATCGCTCTCGCCAGAGCCATCCTGCGCGATCCCGACATCCTGATCCTAGACGAGGCCACCAGCCAGATCGATCTGGAAAGCGAGCAGTTGATTCACCAGGTCCTTGCGGAGTTCACCCAGACTCGCACCACGCTCATCATCACCCACCGCATGAGCACCATCTCGCTCGCCGACCGCGTTGTCGTGATGGACCAGGGGAAGATTCTCGATGCAGGGAGCCACGAGCTGCTGCTTGCCCGCTGCGACGTCTATCGCCGCCTCTTCCACCTCGACAGCTACCGTGAAAGCGCGTGACGCAGCGAAAAATGGCCAGCAGCCTTCCTTCCTATCGCCCCTCCCGATCGCCAGAGGCTGCGAAGCCATGGCGATCGTCCCGGTTCCTCCTTCTAGCGAACCTAGAACGAACGCCAAAACCTCAGCGATTGTGGCGAACAGCGCGCTCCCTAGCCACGTAAATCTACGGCGAAGTCGTTAACTTCGTTTGCCATTGCTCGGCAGCCGTGTAGGGTTTCCATGGACAGGCTCGGCGAGTGTCGACCCCACGACTGCGAGGCACGTCACGGCAATTCGCGTTCCTGTTTGGCGCACCGGCACCCGGGCGCGATCCCTCCTTCCCCACCCCGACAGAGTACCGAATCATGAAAAAATTCTTGGCGTCCTGCGCCGCAGTCGTGATCGCAACAAGTTCGATTGGCTGCGGCTGTTGCGGTTTGTCGCGACCGCAGGCACACTCCGTGGCGATGCCGCTGGTGTCGTCTTGCGGCCCTACGTGCGACGGCAACTCCTGTGGTGGCTACCCGGCCGGCGGAACCTTCGCACCAGCCGGCAACTATGGGCAACCGACGATCGCCCCTTATGTTGGGGGATAGATCGCCATAACACAACGAAAACCGAGTAAGTTGGCGATCCTTCTGTGGAGCTGTAGCACCCCAGAAGGATCGCCTTCCCTAATGCCAATCGGCGCGGCCTCCCTCCTGCCGGTTGGCATTTTTCGTAACCGTTCCTACGGAAGAGAGAAAATTCTTCCCTCGACATGCAGGTCCACGGGAAAAGAATCAGGAGGCCTCTCGCCAAGGCACCAAGCGGGCAGCGTTCCGGAAGCTCCCCTCTTCTTACGCACCGAACCCTCCGGAACCTGAAGGGATTGCTCACCGGTCGCGGCGCATCGCCCGGTCGATATCGCGCTGAGTGTCGCGTTTTTTCATCGACTCCCGCTTGTCGTACTGTTTCTTGCCACGACAGATGCCCATCAGGATCTTCGCCCGCCCCCGCTTGAAGTACATCTTGAGCGGGACCAGCGTGAGGTTCTTTTGGTAGGCCGCGGTGGCGAACTTGCGGATTTCTCGCCGGTGGAGAAGCAGCTTGCGCCGGCGGCGCGGGTCGTGGTTCTGCACGTTGGCGAAGCGGTACTCCTGGATGTCGAGACCGACGAGCCAAACTTCGTCCTTGTCGATCCGGCCATACGCCTCGTCGATGCTCATCCGCCCCTCGCGGAGGCTCTTCACCTCGCTCCCCACCAAGACGATGCCACACTCCAGCGTATCGAGGACTTCGTACTCGTAGCGCGCCTTGCGATTCTGCGCGATCAGCTTTTCATTTTTTTTGGCGTCGTCCTTCTTGGACTTCGCGGCGCTCGGTTTCTTGGCCATGATGGTTAGTGACACAAAGTCGCAGAGATACAAGGGCGCGCAGGGACACTCGCAATCGCTAGCCGGTGGGCCACGCCCCTCCGCAGGGCGTGTCACGGACCGCGTGGCGGCCTGGCTAGGAAAACGCTCCTTCGCTTCGGAAAACTACTTCGGCGCGAAGATCGCCACGATCCGCCGGCCATGCATGGCGGCGCGTTGTTCGAGCTTCGAGACGGGTTCAAGCTCGGCGGTGAGCTTTTCGATCAACTTGAAGCCTTCGTCGACATGGGCGTTTTCGCGACCACGGAAGATGACCGAAAAGATCACCTTGTCCTTCTGCCCGAGGAACTTCTTGGCCCGGTTCACCTTGGTCATGAAATCGGCCTCGCCAATCTTCGGACGGAGCCGGATTTCTTTGTTCTTGCTTTGGTGCGTGTGCCCTTTGTGCTGCCGCTTTTTCTTTTGGTACTTGAATTTACCAAAGTCCATGATCCGGCAAACGGGCGGCTTCTCGGCCGACGCAACTTCGACGAGGTCGAGTCCCGCCTTCTTGGCGAGGTCCAGGGCTTCCTCGGTCGGAATCACACCGAGCTGTTCGCCTTCCGCAGAAACGACGCGGACTGGGGTAATGCGGATCTGCTCGTTGATCCGTTGTTGCTTGCGTTCGATCGGTGGAGTCTCCTGTGGGGGGTGGGGGGCGGGGCTCTGGTGAATAAAGCCAACACGAAAGTATTGGCCATAGGGACCGCCCGAGTCAATAGATTACGACAATTCCTCAGTTACGGCGATTCCTCTCCCGGTGGGAAGAAGGGAAAATAGCGAGAATTGCCGCCTACCCGCGTCAGCACCCGTGAATCCGGGAGAAATTGGACGACCTCGGCCCTGTGAACGGGCCCAACCACCCCAGAGTGGAGGACCTGCAGGAGTTGTTCGTCGAGATTAGCACGATGTCTCGGGCTACGCCGATCAGCACCGACAAGAAATCCGCTACTTCCGGCGCTGGGTTCGTTACCGTTGGGGGACAATCTCGCCGCGCCGCTCAAGACTCGTTCCCCGCCCCGCGATCCGAAATCTCCGCTCCGAGGGTCTGCTCGGCGACTTGGCGGACCACCTTGCTGGCGACTTCCTCTTGTAGTTTGGCGATTGCCTCGGCGATCGGCATCGCCCCCAGGTCGCCGTCGATGCGGTCGCGGAGCGTCACGCTGCCGGAGTCCCGATCCTTCTCGCCGATGACCAGCATGTACGGAATCAGATCGAGCTGGGCCTCGCGGATTTTTGCGCCGAGCTTCGCACCGCGAAAATCGCCCGCGACTCGAAGGCCCGCCGCTGCCAGTTGCTGCTCGACCTCGCGGCCATATTCCTCCGACTTCTCGCTCACCGTCAGCACCCTCGCCTGCTCCGGGGCAAGCCACAAGGGAAAGGCCCCGGCGAAGTGCTCGATCAACACGCCAATGAATCGCTCCATGCTGCCGAGCGGGGCACGGTGGATCATCACCGGCTGGTGGGGCTGGTTGTCGGCCCCCGTGTATTCCAAGCCAAATCGCTCTTTGCTCGGCAAGGTGTAGTCGAGCTGCACGGTGCCGAGCTGCCACTCGCGGCCAATGCAGTCGGTCACCACGAAGTCGATCTTTGGCCCGTAAAACGCCGCCTCGCCCAGCTCCGGCTCGCAGCCAGGCAGCTTCATCTCTTGGGCGACTTTTTCGATCGCCGCCTCGGCTCGGTCCCAAACCTCGGAACTGCCGACGTATTTATCGCTCTCAGGATCACGGAAGCCGAGCCGAACGCGGAAGTTCTCCATACCGAGCGACTGGAGGACCTTTAGTGTGAAGTCGATGCAGTCGCGAACTTCGGCAGCCACCTGCTCTTCGGTGCAGAAGATATGGGCGTCGTCCTGCGTGAAGCCCCGCACGCGGGTCATGCCGGAAAGCTCTCCCGACTTTTCGTTCCGATAGACGGTGCCAAACTCCGCGAGCCGCACCGGCAAGTCGCGGTAACTGCGCGGCTTCGACTTGTAGATCATCACGTGGTGGGGGCAGTTCATCGGCTTGAGCAGGTAGCGATCGTGCTGATGAGCCCAGGTATCGAGTGTGGCGATTCGATCCTCCACCGACGCGGCCGGATCGTATTCGGCATCGAAGCCGAGAAGCTGAGCCGCGTCGAGCAATTTTGCTTCGCCCTCCGCATCGAGAGTCCCCTCTTGGAGCCGCTCGGTCCATTGGTCGACCAGCGGCCCCGCATCATGCTCACACATGGGGGTGAACTGCGACTCGCGGTAATAGGGAAAGTGGCCACTCGTTTCGTAGAGCTCGATCCGACCGATGTTGGGCGTATAAACCCCCTGATAACCCCTCTCGCGAAGCTCGGTGCGGATGAAATCCTCCAGCGTCTGCCGCAGCGCGGCGCCTTTGGGGAGCCAGAGAACGAGCCCGGAGCCGACCGTGGGATCGATGTGAAACAGCTCCAACTGCTTGCCGAGAACGCGGTGGTCGCGTTTGCGGGCTTCGGCCAAGCGGTGGAGATGCTCGGCCAGCTCCTTCTTGTCGAAAAAAACCGTGCCGTAGAGCCGCTGCAACTGCTCCCGCTTGGCGTCGCCCTTCCAGTAGGCGCCAGCAATCGAAAGGAGCTTAAACGCCTTGCCAATGTGGCCCGTGTGGGGAATGTGGACACCTCGGCAGAGGTCGATGAACTCTCCTTGCCGGTAGAACGAGACGTGCGACTGGTCTTCGAGGCCGGTCTCAATATGCTCGACTTTGAACTTCTGCCCGAGCTCTCGGCAGAGCGAGAGTGCCTCGCCTCGCGGCTGATCGGTCCGCTCGAACGATTCTTTCTCCTTGACGATCTTCTTCATTTCCGCTTCGATTTTCGGAAAATCGTCCTCCGAGATTGGCTCGGGGAGTGCCATGTCGTAGTAGAATCCTGTCGCGGTGGTTGGGCCAAAAGCGAGCTGCACACCGCCGTAAAGCCGCATCACCGCCTGTGCCATCACATGGGCGCACGAGTGCCTCAATAGACCGAGCGACTCGGGATCTCGTTTGGTGAGTATTCGCAGCGCTGTTTCGCCAGCCACCGGGAGCGGCGTGGTCAGGTCGACTAGCTGGCCATCGACTTCTGCCGCGATAGCACTCTTGGCGAGCCCGGGGCCAATGGCGGCCGCCACATCAAGGCTAGTGACTGGCTGATCGAATTGCTTTTGACTGCCGTCGGGCAGGAGAACCGTGAGCATCGTGCGAAGGTTTCTCGTTGGATGGGGAGCGTGTGGATAAGGGGTGTACAGAAGAAAAAACTCTGGCTCGGCAAGCGTTTTGCGAAGCCCCGATTCCGCCGTCGCGCAGGCAGCGCAAGGGCTCATATCGCCGGCAAAATCGATCACCCCCCCGTCAGCCCCACTTCCAGCAGAGCCGCCGGCCAAGCAATGCCTCTCAGTATAGGGAAGGTTTTCACAACCGGCTATCCGAGAACGCCCTCTCTCCACCTTGCCTAACCGCTGTTTTCCGTGACTCCTTGGGGGCCGAGCCCGGAAATATTCACCCGAAGGACCGAAGCTGGCAAACGACTTTCCCGTCGCTCGCAGAAATCCCCACCAAACACGTCAAATCGCAAGCCATTGCTCTTACTTGGTTTACAAAGCAACCAAAACTTTTTGCCTTTTTTTTAACAATTGCCTAGCCAGCCCGGCCGGTTACCCGTATCATACGTGTCGTGGGACTTGGGTTCTGAGTAGCACGGCGGAAGGGGTTATTCCGCTCGGCTGAACCTGAGGCGATTTTTCTGCCTGGGAGTGCTACTCCCGGCGATTCGATGTTTAGGGGCTTTGTTCTTTAGGGAGATGCTTTTTCCGACCGCTTTTGGGCAGCCAGGGATTGGGGTCTTTCCTGTCTTTCTTGGGAGTTCGCTAGTGATTGCCATCGCGGATGGGCTGAGCTTGCGCAAATTGTGCCTGCAAATTCTGTCTGCCTTCGTGAGTCACCGACATTCTGTCGGGTGGGTCGCGTCTTGCCATTCTGCGGTACGGTCTGCCTTCGTTGGAAGGCACCTGTCCTCTCTATCTTAGCGTGGCACAAAAATACGCGCTGGGGCTCGATGTTCCAGTTACACACGGAAGTAATTCTGTTTTTCAACCGATTTTCGGGGAGTTCGATTCTAATGACAACTTACATTTTGAAACCTTTCTCGCAGGGCGCATGCGCTCTGACGCTCGCTGTCGTAGCGTTCGGTTCTGCCGGCGCCGCACCAATCAACTACGGCGACTTTTCTGGAGCTACCATCAGCTATCTCCAAGTCACCGAGACGGCCAACACCCCTGGCGACACGGAGCCGCTCTTCGGCGCCCCAGAGATTGAAGGGGCAGACAGTCTCGATTTTGACCCGAGTGGGTTCACGGCAACCTCCACGGGGGGGCCGCTCGACATCACGGATGGCCAGCTTAACTTTGAAATTGAAGCGGCACCCGGTACCGGGCTCACTTCGCTCCTCATCAGCGAAGCAGGCGACTTCTCCTTCTTCGGATTCGGGGGCGTAGGAACAACCGCCTCAGCAGGTCAGTTTGTCCGAATTGATATCATGGAGGTCGACAACGTCGTCCTTGCCGTTCCACTCGTCCTCATCGCGAGCGGAGGCTTTTCTAGCGACATGGCCGCCACCGGAGGTGCAACCTTGGCTCCCCTGGAGTGGAGCTTTGATGTCTTGGCCGATTTCACAACGGTGCTGCCCGCCGGATTTACTCTCGGCGTGACCCGTGCGGAAGTCGTTATCAACAACCAATTGGCAACCAACAGCGAAGAAGACTCGCTCGCCTTCATTGCCAAGAAGGACTTTACGATCACCCCGAGTGGTGTCAATCCTAACGCCGTTGTCCCTGAGCCAGGCACCCTTGGCCTCCTGGCTTTGGCCGGCATGATGGGTGGCATGATGGCCGTCCGCCAGCGGCTTGGCTAAACCGTTGCTAGCGGTCATCCGGTGCCGACCGTCCTTCGATTCGCGAAGGCTGTCCATCGGAGACATCCGACGGATCCCCCTAAAAGGCTCCCGTGCCCCCGCTGGCACGGGGGCCTTTTTGCTGCAGTTTGCCACGATAACGTCCTAGATAGTTGCGCACCTTGCTTTGGGCAGCCTCCCCTTGGTAGGAACTGTTTTGTGAAGGAACCTGTTCCCTCGCCAAGCAAAGAGACTGCCACGAGGGCACGTGTATCAGGAAGATATGATTTCGGTGTAAAAACTGCCTGGCCATGAAACGCCGCTCCTGCGGCGGGGATGACAAATTCCTCGTTCCAACCCTCACCGGGCTAACGACTTAGTGATCGCTGGCCTGGTATTACACCAGCTTAGCCAGGGCCCTATAATCGCTGGATGGCTTCGCCGTTGATTTATCTTGACCACAACGCCACCGCGCCGATCGCTCCCGAAGTGGTGGAGGCGATGGGGGCGGCGTTCGATGCCCAGTTTGCCAATCCAGCAAGTCAGCATGGACCAGGACGGGCCGCCCGGCGGGTGCTGGAGGAGGCGAGGGAACGGGTGATCCAGATCTTGGGGGGGAAGACCAAGGGGCACCAGACCGATCAGTTGGTCTTCACCTCGGGGGGGACCGAGGCAAACCACCTAGCGCTGCGGGGCCTCGCCAGGGGGGATAGTGATTTCTGTGGTTGAGCATCCTAGCATTTCGGCCTGTGCGGATCAGATGGAGCGGGAGGGCTGGCAGGTCGATCGCTTGGGAGTCGATCGCCACGGTCTGGTCGATCCGGAGGAACTCAAGTCACTCCTCTCGCCCGACACGCGTCTGGTCAGCGTGATGCTCGGCAACAACGAGACGGGCGTCTTGCAGCCGATTGCCCAGCTGGCGGCAATCTGTCGCTCGTTGGGGGTCCCCTTCCATACCGACGCGGCTCAAGCGGTCGGCAAGATCGATGTTCAATTCGGCGAGTTGGGGGTGACCGCCCTGTCGTTGAGCCCCCACAAGTTCCACGGCCCACGCGGCATCGGCGGGCTGCTGCTGCGAAAGGGGGCCCAGATTCTTCCCCAACTCCTGGGTGGGCACCAGCAGGCTGGCTTGCGGTCAGGGACCGAATCAGTGGCGCTCGCCTGCGGGCTGCACGTCGCGCTCGAGCAGTGGCATGGCGAAGCGGCGGACCGGACCGCCCGGATGACTCAGCTCCGTGACCGGCTGGAGCAGCAAATTTTGGCCGGCGCTGCGAACGCAACCCTCGTCGGTGGCGAGGCGGATCGGCTGCCGCATACCTCGAACATCGCCTTTGTAGGGCTTGATCGGCAGGCGATGGTCATGGCGCTCGACCTGGCTGGGGTCGCCTGTTCGACCGGCTCCGCCTGTGCAAGTGGGTCGAGCGAGCCATCGCCCGTGCTGCTGGCGATGGGGTGCGAAGCGGAGGTTGTAGCCGGCTCGATTCGCTTTAGTTTGGGGGCGACGACAACCTTGGCCGAAATCGACGAGGCGAGTCGCCGTATCTTGCTTGTTTACAAGCAGTTACAAGCACAGAAAGAAGGGTGAAAACTCGCCCCGACGCCTCCCGCTCCCAGGGCAAATCAGGTAGAATGCGGACCCTCTTCATCCGCACCTGTTTCGTTCTTTTTCACCTCTTTTTTTCTGGAGCCGTCGTGGTCAACGGAGTGTCGGCGATTCCGCTTGGCAGCCGCCCCTCTGCGGCACCGTTAGCGGTCTGCGTCAGAGAGACTCCCCTCCCGGATACACTCCAGCTTCCGAGTGATTCGTTCATCGCGGGGAAAGAAAATCGTCTGCTTGCGTCGGTCGCTGGCGCTTGGTGCAATGCGATGGGAAATCCTTCGGCAAAGGACCACGCCAACCAAAAAAAATCTGCGGCTTGGAGACGGCTCGCCAGTCCGCTCGTGTTGGTCGGTACTACCGGCAGCGGTAAAAGTCTGCTCGTCGAAGGGCTCGCCAGCTTGGCCGACCACTCGGTAGTCCATTGCTCGACCGCCAATGACCTGCGGCGCGACTTTGCCGACGAACTCGAAAGGGGCGATCCAGCTCGCTGGCGCAATGCCCTCACTTCCAAGCAGGTCGTCGCGATCGATGACCTCGACCACCTGCCAGTACATAGCGGATTTCAGCAAGAGTTGCTGCACCTGATCGACCAACTCGACGCCCAAGGTGGCAAGCTCATCGTGACGTCCGCGCAACCAATCGCTCATCTGCGAGGCTGGATTCCTGGTTTGGTGAGCCGATTTACGGCGGGGCTAACGGTCGAAATCTCGCCACTTGGCTGCAGCGCGCGTCGCGAGTTGCTCACGCAACTCGCCGAGACTTGCCGCTGGAAATTATCGCCCGAGACGCTCAACCGCTTGGTGTCTCACTCCCCGTCGGAACCGAGAGAACTGTTGCGGCTGGCGAACGACCTGCGGCGTCAGTTTGGCGATGGTGCCCAGTTAGAGACCAGGGTGCTCGACCATTTCCTCGCGCTCCGCCGAAAGGCCCACGCCCCCAACCTGCGAGAAATCGTCCGTGTCGTGGGACGTTACTACCGCCTTCCGCTGAAAGTCCTCACGAGCGGCTCACGGAAGGCGTCGAACGTCCTGGCCCGAGCCACCGTGATCTACCTCGCTCGAACCCTTACTGCGGCAAGTTACGAACAAATTGGCGAGCTTCTCGGAGGCCGCGACCACACGACCATCATGCACAGCCACCGCCGGACCGAAAACCGATTGTCCCAAGAACCGCAACTTCGTTCGGCCCTCGACGACCTGACCCGAATACTCGGGCGATGAGGGAAAAAACGTTTCATGAAACCTTGGAGGAAAACTTGTTGAGAAGTGGTCGAGCGTTGTCGACGGCACCGACCACGTTGTCGACAACCGCCCGCTGCCTGTTCGCCTGTCAACAGAAACCAACCCTGCATCGACCACTTTTGGACCACCAGCCAACTTGTTTTCCACCCCCTGCTTTTCGTTGTAAGTGACGACCAACCAAGCAATTCGGAGAATACCAAGGAGTGTTGTCGACACTTTTCAACCAGCTATTAACAACAACATTTATATAAAAATAAAACAGTAGTAGTTGTTTCCCACCAACGCATTTGTCGCATGAGTCTTCGGCCCGTGACTCCTAAGTCACGACTTTTAAGAAACTCAGACACGGGGCAAAGACCCATGCGACAAACCTAAAAGGCAACCTTCGTCATGAAAATCGTTTGTAACCGCGAGAAGCTCTTACACGCTTTCCAGAACGTCGCATCGGTAGCGCCGCAGCGAAGCCCGATGGCGATCCTCCAGAACGTCAAGCTGGAAGTGGCCGAGGGGGGAGCGACCCTCATGGCGACCGACCTGGAAGTGGGCGTTCGTTATCAAACGTCGGGGATCGATGTCGAGGTGCCGGGAGAAGTGGTTCTGCCGACCGATCGGTTTGGACGCATATTGCGGGAGAGTAGCGACGAGACCTTTCGCATTGAGTGCGACGGAAAAAGCGCGTCGGTCCGGGGGGAGCGGAGTAAGTTCAACTTGCCCGTCGCCAACGCGAGCGAGTTTCCGCCGGTCGCCGGGTTTGATGAAGAAAGCTATTACGAAGTACCGGCGCGGCTGCTACGAGAGCTGATCCGCCGGACGCTGTTTGCCACCGACGCCGAAAGCAGCCGCTATGCCTTGGGGGGGATCAAACTGGAGGTGGAGGAGGGGATCCTCACCGCCGTTGCCACCGACGGACGCCGGCTCGCTAAGATGGCGGGCCCAGTGCAGACGACGGGGGAGCCGGTCGGGTTTGGCGAAGCGACCATCGTCCCTTCCCGTTCCATGCAATTGATCGAACGGGTGATCTCGGATAGCGATTCGGAAGTGCAGATAGCCATTAGGCAGAACGATCTGCTGGTCCGAACCTCTTGTGCGACCGTTTTCACTCGGCTTCTCGAAGGGCGTTTTCCACGTTGGAAGGAAGTCTTCCCGCAGCGGACCGATTCGTCGAAGATCGAGCTATCGGTCGGCCCGTTCAACTCGGCTGTCCGGCAAGCGGCCATTGCCACCAGTGACGAGAGCCGCGGCATCAACTTCACGTTTGGCGAGGGCTCGTTGGTACTCGCAGGGCGGGCTGCGGAGGTGGGCGATTCGCATGTGGAGCTACCGATTAACTACAATGGCAAGTCGATCACCATTTCACTCGACCCTCGCTACATGATCGAATTTCTAAAAGTGCTTGACGACAACCAAACTTTTACGATCGACCTGTCCGATGGAGACTCCGCCGCCGTTTGCAGCACAGACGATGGTTACGGCTACGTCATCATGCCACTCGCACGCGATAGGTGAGCAAACAACGCCGATTTTTTCGTGATTTTTATTAGGAAGTGACCTCTACTTCCATTCGTAGCAAGAAAACCAGCAACATGCAGCCAGAAACCGCCGAACAATTGGCCTACCTGACGAAGCGGTCGAAGGCGCAGCGGCGATGGTTCCACGCCCGACAACCCCAGCCGATTGGCAAGGTGATGGGGCAATTGATGCTCACAAGGCGGTATGCCCGAGGCGAGACCAACACCGAATACGAAAGAGTATGGAACGAGGCGGTCGGCGAAAACATGGCCGCAAGGAGCCGACCGACTGGCATCCGGCGCGGGAAACTAGAAGTCACCGTTGCCCACCCGGCACTGGTGCAAGAGTTGACCTTCGACCAAGGCCGGATCGTCCGTCTGCTAAGCGAGGCACTGCCAGAAGCAAAGATTGATGGCGTGAAGTACCGCGTCGGAAAGATTGAGAAGAAGTCGAGACAGACCCCAGCCACCTAAAACTGGAAAACCAGAAATCGGATCCATTGATGTCAGAGAACGAAGAAAAAGCAAACAGCCCGACCCCTACGGAGTCGCCCGAAGGCTCCAAGCCGGCCTCCCGACCTGTAGCCAAAGAGGAATACGGCGCGGGCGATCTCGAACACCTGAGCGACTTGGAGCATGTTCGCGAGCGGCCCAGTATGTACATCGGAGATACGGCTGCGCGCGGGCTCCATCACTTGGTCTACGAAGTGGTCGACAATTCGATCGACGAGGCGATGGCCGAATACGCTTCGGAAGTCGTCGTGACGATCAATGGTGACGACTCCGTGACGGTCGAAGACGACGGGCGCGGTATCCCGATTGAAAAGCATGAACAACTCTCCGAGCAGATGGACCGCGAGGTCTCCACGCTCGAAGGGGTGATGACGGTTCTCAAGTTTGGCGGCAAGTTTACCAAAGGGGCGTATCAAACCTCGGGTGGTCTGCATGGGGTGGGGGTGACCGTGGTCAACTTCCTCAGCGAATGGGCCGAGGTCGAAGTTTGCCGCGATGGGCATGTCCATCACCAGGAGTACGAGCGGGGTGTCCCCAAGGGACTGGTTCGCCGGGTCGGGGCCTCCGACAAACGGGGCACCAAGACGACCTTCAAGCCCGACCCGCAAATCTTTCAGATCACCAAATACAGCTATTCCGTTTTGGTCAAGCGGTTGCAGGAGCTGGCGTTCCTGAATCGTGGCGTCAAAATTTCAATCATCGACACTCGCAACGACCAAAAAGAATCGTTTCAGTACGACGATGGTATTCGTGAGTTCGTTAAACACCTCAACCGAGCTAGCGACCCGGTTCATCCCGACATCCTCTACATCGAAGGAGAATCGGAAGGGGTCTCGCTCGAAATCGCGCTGCAATACTCGGCTGAGTTTACCGAAAACATTCACAGCTACGTCAACAACATTAGCACGACCGAAGGGGGAACTCACCTCTCCGGATTCCGCTCGTCACTGACGCGATGCCTCAATGCGTACGGCAAAAAAGCGGGCATGTTTAAGGACCTCGTCCCGTCAGGCGACGATGTCCGCGAAGGCCTCACCGCCGTGATTAGTTGTCGCGTGCCCCATCCGCAGTTCGAGGGGCAAACCAAAACGAAGCTGGGGAACAGCGAAGTCGAGGGAATCGTCAACTCGGTTTTCGGCGAGTTCTTTGCCAAGTTTCTCGAAGAGAATCCCCGAGTTGCTAAGGTGATGGTCAACAAAGCGATCACCGCCATCGAAGCCCGTGAGGCAGCGCGCAAAGCCAAAGCCTTGCTCCGCGAGCGCAAGGGGGCGCTTCATGGCGGAAGCTTGCCGGGGAAGCTCCGTGACTGCTCCAGTAAAGACGTCGACAAGTGCGAGCTGTTCCTCGTCGAAGGCGATTCGGCCGGTGGGTCGGCCGAGGGGGGGCGGATGCGCGAGTACCAAGCGATCTTGCCGCTCCGAGGTAAGATCATCAACGCCTACAAAAGCCGCGAAGACAAAGTCCTCGCCAACGAGGAAGTTCGCAGCATGATCGCCGCGATCGGCACCGGCATCGGAGCCGATCAAGACCTCTCAAAACGTCGCTACGGTCGGATCGTTATCATGACCGATGCCGACGTCGATGGTTCGCACATTCGTACCCTCCTGCTGACCTTCTTCTACCGCCAGATGTACGACTTGGTCGCCCGTGGCCACGTCTACGTCGCCCAGCCCCCTCTTTTCCGTGTCCGCAAGGGAAAGAAGGTGACCTACGTGCAGACCGAAGAGGAAATGAAGGAGCAGTTGCTCAGCCTCGGTTTGGGGGAATCGGTTTTTGATCCAGGCGATGGGCGATTGATCGAGGGGGAGCAGATGGCTCAACTCGTCAAGACGCTGGCCGCACTGGAAGAGGCGCTCGTCGCGCTCGAGCGGCGCGGCATTGGCCTCAAACTCCACGCCCTACGACAAGACCCTGAGAGTGGTAGGCTGCCGGTCTACCATGTCTTTCTTGGCGCAAGCGAGCATTGGTTCACCGACCGGTTGGAACTCGACACGTTTGTCGAAGAGCAAGAAAAATCGAGTGGAGGTGAGCTGATCGTGGACGCCGGCATGTCGAACCTCGCCCCGACAGAGGACGACCCAGAAAATCCCACCGCCAACAACGGTGCCGCCTCGCCCAAGCTTCGCATCGTCGAATTGCACGAGGTTCGGACCATCAACACGATGCTGAGCGACCTGCGAGAATTGGGTTTTGAGATCGAAGCATTGATCCCGCAAGAACGGACCGGCGAAGAGGGCTCGCGATTCACCCTCCGCCGCGGCGACAACGAGACAGGCCTCGAAGACCTCCGCGGTCTCCCTGGCGCGATTCGGGCCGCTGGCGAGAAAGGCTTGCAAATCACTCGCTTTAAAGGCTTGGGGGAAATGAACGCCGAAGAACTCCGCGACACCACCCTCGACCCGACAGCCCGCACCCTCATGCGAGTCAAGATGGACGATGCCGGTGCGGCCGACGACCTCTTCCGCGTCCTGATGGGCGACCAAGTCGAACCCCGCCGGGAGTTTATCCAGAAGCACGCACTCGATGTGAAGAACCTGGACGTGTAGGACGTGCGGTATCGAATTGGAGCGACGCAAGCAAAAGAGGTAACCCTCCATGGCTCGCACGTCATTGAGTACCTCGCGTGCGTCTTGAATTTGCCCCGACTCGGCGCGGTTTGCGTTCGGTCGCTTCAAAGAGCATCCACTGCTCCACTTCCGTGTGGGTCCCTTCGATTCGGCTTGATAGGACCGCTCCAGCAGCCGTCCTCCCTTAACCGCTAGCACCGACCAAATTCCTCTACCCTGATTTTGATCGAACCGCTATCCTCAGCCCACGGCGCGGGGACTGCGCGCCATTTCATACCAGTAGGGACGTTACCTGAGGCCCAAGGAGGGGCGTTGTGCCACGGCTATTTTCCACGGCGTTGATGGTTGCCATTGTTGGCGGTGGCGGATGGATGTTCGTTAAGGGGTTGCACCTCGAAGACATCCAGCAGATCCTTGTCGCCTCGACCGGTAGCCCTCCCCCCGCAACGGGTCGATTCAACCAGCCACCACCGACTGGGGGCCCGGCTGCTCTGCCCCAGCCCTGGGCCCCTGATACGAATGGCACGATCAAGATCGCGTCGTTCAATATCCAAGTCTTTGGCAATGCCAAGGCGTCGAAGCCCCACGTGATCGACACGCTCGCGCAGATCGTCAGCCGGTTTGATGTCATTGCCATTCAGGAAATCCGAACGCAGGACGACCACTTCATGACGAAGTTCGTCACTCGAATCTATCAACTCACCGGCCGGCGATACGATTCCCGCGTCGGTCCGCGCCTTGGCAACACGCGATCCACGGAACAATACGCCTTTCTCTTCGATGTTGATCGCATCGAAGTCTCTCCGAGCCAAGTCTACACCATCACCGATACCGATAACTTGCTGCATCGCGAGCCAATGGTCGCTATGTTTCGAGTACGGGGTGTTCCGGAAAACAGGGAGTTTACGTTCGTCCTGATCAACACCCATACCGACCCCGATGTGGCGGACGATGAGATGGACGCGCTGGCAAAAGTCTACTCGGTCGTCCGGCGGCAATGGATAGGCTCTGAGCAAGAAGACGACGTGATCCTGTTAGGCGACTTCAATACGGCCATTCCGGCCGCCACCTCGGGCTCCCTCGGCCGGCGAGGTCGCTCGCTCACGCCGCAAGACCTGTTCGGCCTGGGGCAAATCCCTGGCATCTATCCCGTGGTGCGGAGCGAACCGACGAACGTGATACGTAACAAAATCCACGACAACATCCTGTTCCACCACCCTTCGACAACGGAGTTCACCGGCCAGGGAGGGGTCTACGACATCGGCGCACTGCATGGCCTGACGCTCGACCAAGTGAAACAAGTCTCCGACCACTTGCCGGTCTGGGCGGAGTTTCGTGTCTATGAAAGCGGCATGCCAGGCCGCATGGCCAATCGCCCTCCCCTCCCCGTGAGTCCACCGCGCTAGCGGCAAGCGGTAAGCCATGGCGAGGGGAGCCCCGACCAAGCTTGGTCGGAGCGACGGGGCCTCCTCGGCTTCGCGATCCTCCCTTAGTTCGGCTGGCAGAACAGGTCTGGGCGAGACGCACGATTCCCAAACTTTCTTCTTGAAAATGCGCCACCGGTTGGGCTAACTTAACCGCATCACCTTCGGGTATCGCGCGGAGCCGACGAGTCGGCATCCGACGAGAGCCCGGCGCGAGAAGCCAGTCTTCTCGCGCCGGGCTTTTTTCGTAGGTCCAGCCTTCTGGCCTGACTTGCCTCCTACTAACAGACGTCCGGCTGAGAAGCTGGGCCTACGGCTATGCCCCAAATTTTCACCACTCTCGACGACGCTCGTGGCCAGATTTTTGATGGCGACCTATTACTTTTCCGTCGTCGGCATTGGTCGATCGGTTCGCTGATCGCGATTGCCGGGCGCGGCGTCCATTCGCATGCGGCCAAGGTGGCGTGGTGGGGCGATCTCCCCTTTTGCTGCGAAGTGCGAGAATGGTATGGCGGGAGAGCGGTCACGCTTGAAAGCCAGGTGAAACGTCACCCCGGGCGAATCGATGTGTACCGGGTGAACCCAGAATTCCGCTGGCCCCGTTACGACCGACTTGCAGCGGTGCGCTACATGCGTCGGCTTGCTGGTTGCGACTACGGCTACGCGTCGGTCGTCCGGGCGGCGCTGTTGCACTTACCGATGGTTCGTCTTTTCGTCCGGCCAAGTCTCGACGACACGCTCCGAGAACACCGCCCCCCCTTTTGCAGTCAGGCCGTGGTAATGGCTGACCGCATTGCCGGCGGCGTCGACCCGGTGCCACATTTGGCCGACCGCCTCACCGAACCGGCCGACCTCGCGCAAAGCCCTTTTTACAAATACCAATTCACCCTGACGGCGAACTGAAAACAACCCACGGAGAGCGGAGAGTGGAACAGGACTCGACGCTCCTCTTCGTTCCTTGAATTCGTGCCGATGGGCAAGGAATCGTGTTCCCCAACAAATTCCCGGTCCGTTTTGCAGAGCAGGCAGGATGCCCTCCTTTCCTTTTCTCGTTAATCAAACCGAACGAATGAGCATTTCCTCCCATCTCGCAACGCAAGGGTTCGCCATCGCCCTTTTGCTGATGCCCTCGGCGTCGGCGCAGTGCGTGCGCCTTCCCGATGGATCGTGGTCTTGCCCTCAAAAACCGTCTGCACCGATCGCCACGCCGACAGCGATGGACATTCGCATCGAGTGTCCAACGGCGCGGGGTAGTGGAACCGCGGTGGCGAGACTCGCCAGTGGGGGAACGGTCGTCGTAACGAATCATCATGTGATCCAGGGGCAGCGTCAAATCGTCCTTCGCTCGGGCGACGGACGATCGGCCGTCGGGGAGGTCCTTCATGTCGACACGGCCAATGACTTGGCGCTCGTGGCGACTGCGGAAGAGTGGCCCATCGTGTCGCTCGGCGACGACGTACCGATCGGTAGCCTGGTGCAATTCCGGGCATTTGACCGAGGAACCCACTTCCGCAAATACGGCGGTCGGATCGTGAGTGAGTACTCGCCACCTGGTGCGGCCAACGGGTACTTTGCCACAGGTCCGTCGGTCGCCGGCAACTCGGGGGGTGGTGTTTACTCTCACGGAAAACTGGTCGGCGTGATTTGGGGCAACCCGGCGGCGCAAACAGCCTTCGTCCGCATCGGCCCCATTCGACGATTGCTTGGCCGGATTCGCGGCGTTCCCGGTAGAAATCCGCAGCAACTCCAGCGATTCCCTTCCGCCCCGCCTGCTCCCCGACGATCAAGTCGGCCCGCGCTCCCTGCATCGCCCCACCCGTCACGACTACCGTGCGACTGCGAGGAGCGCTGGGCCGCACTCGACAGGCGACTGGAGCAATGGAAGGCGACCATCGAACGTCCAACACGACCTCCCCAGCGTCCCAGGCCACCCATCGAACGTCCCACTCCGAGCGGCAGCAGCGGCGTGGTGAAAGGACTTAGTTGGGGAAAAATTGTTGCGGGAGCGCTCGGTGTCAGCGGGCCGATTGGCTTGGGGATTGCCATCGCCGGTGGACTCGTTGGCTGGCGAAGGAAGCAACGAAAGCAACCACGTCGCGGTGCGGGAGGTCCGCGTGGTGCGCCCTTTCAAGGAGAACCGAGCCGCTCCACCCACCGCCAGCGCGACGGATGAATCTTATCGCTACACCTGGAACGAACGGGAGCAGCGGGCGGTGCCGATTGCGATCGACTCGCCACCCGCGTCGCCCCAAGTCATCGAAACGAACCAGTATGTGCCTTATGAAACGGCCCGATTCCAAAATGCCTACGCCTGGGCCGGCCAACAAGTCGCCCGAAAGTTCCCCTACGCGGTCGAAACACTTTCGACCTTGGACTCACTGATTGAGCAACAACTGAACGCGACGAAGGAGTGACACACGAAAACACAAGCAGACCTCTTTCCCTTGACACGGAATCCCCAACACTGGCCCCCAACACTGGCCCCTAAACTCTGGACCAACCCATGCCCATTACCAATACAGACGCGATCCTTCACTACAACGTTGGCCTCTTTGGCGACGCCGGCTATGCCGTTCCCAACTGGTCGAACGACGTAGGAAGCCTCAACCCGACCATCCTTGATTGGACACAGCTTGTCGGCCGCAACCTGTTTCACTTGATGCACCATGAAGATGTCGATCTTCGGATTCCACCATCGCGAAACACGCTTGAAAGGATCCATAAGCTCTATCTCCGCGCGGCGAACGTCCTTGCAGGGCGGGCGGTCCCCTCGGGGGAGCGGAATATGGAAGTGCAGCATGTTCGGCCGGCGGGCGAAGTCTTTCGTGTCTTTCCGGTGCCTCTCTTTAAAGTGCGCAACCCTTTCATGCGGCGATGGGGCGAGCTGGTGCTGATCTCGCTTGCCGAGGCGATGCAGCATACCGAGAACCGGAAGGAAATGGAGATTTCGACCGCATTCGCCGGCCAAGTCGGTCAGTACATCCGTCGCATCTACGCCAACATGGCGATCGAACTTTTTGGGAAACCACGAACGGAAGCGATGGCTGACGGTTTCACGCTCACCGACGCCGATTTTGACGCCTACAACCCTCAGGAATTTTTCACCGCCACGGAGATGGTCGACACGGTGCCCCGCCTCGACCGGGTGCTCACCGAAGACCGACTGGAGCTACTCGCCGAGGGAATCCCCGTGACGCAGCTACCGGCAGACCTCGCGCCCTGGCCAACGAATTTGACGAACCTTTACACGGATTTACGGACGGATTCGACCGTTGGCCCCACACGTCGTGGCGGCGGTTCTTCGGCGGCACCGGTGATTCCACCAGCACCGAGACCGTAAGGCTACGCGACGACGCAAACGAAGCTATTAGCGCCCCTCTCCCGTCTCTAGTCCCTCGACCTTTTCCATGACACTCGACGACTACGAACAACGTGTGCAGGCGATGCTCTTTCGATGGGGAGCGGCGGGCGTCTTTGTGCTCCTCCTCGGATTTGTGGGGCAGGGGTTCTTGCTCAGTTGGCAAGTCCAAGGGCTCGAACCACGCATGAAAGTTCTCGAATCACGCTTTGAACGAAGCAGCCTGCAGATCGATCGGCTCACCGGTAAGGTCGACGCGCTCCGGAACGACGTGACTCGACTCGCGACACGGATCGAATGACCTCGCTCCGGGAAACGCTGCGGTACGTCTCCTTTCCCCGAACCCCCAATGCACTCCTCCCATGCAAATCAACGACCGAGTCCAAGAGCTTCGCCGAGTCAAGGCGAGCGACCTCAAGCCGCACCCTCGTAATTGGCGGACCCATCCGGCAGCGCAGCAAGACGCGCTGCGTGGGGTGCTCGCTGAGATTGGCTTTGCCGACGCGCTGCTGGTTCGCGAACTCAACGATGGTTCCCTGCAACTCATCGACGGCCATTTGCGGGCGGAAACGATGGCTGACGGGATGGTGCCGGTGCTGGTCGTCGATCTCACGGACGAAGAAGCCGACAAGGTATTGCTCACACACGACCCGCTCGCCGCCATGGCCGGCATCGAGGAAGACGCCCTCCATAGCCTGCTTGCCGAGGCAGAAACTGAGAGCGATGCCGTCCGCCAGTTGCTTGACGACCTGGCGAAGCAAACGGTCCCCGACTTTGCGCCAATTAACGGCCCTGACGACTCTCCGGAAGTCGACATCCCGGCGCTCCATCAAGTGGTGATCGAATGCCAAGACGAGTCGGAGCAGCAGCATCTTTTCGAACGAATGCGTGGCGAAGGATTCAAGTGCCGCGTGCTGACGTTGTAACTCAACGAGGAGTGAAAGAGTCGATTCATTGTCTGTCGTTTGCCTTTATCGATCGCCGAGGAGCCCCCGCCAATGCCATCCGTACAAGTGAAGCTCACCTGTCCCGTCTACGATTCTTTCCGGGTCCAGCAAATTGCTGGCATGTTTGACGTACCGCTCAAGGAGAAAATGAGCGAGACCTTTGAAGTCGACCTGCCGGGGGACGACGAGCCTTGGCAAGTTGGGCTGATCGTCGGTCCGTCGGGGAGTGGCAAGAGCAGCATCGCCCGCGAGGCCTTTGCGACCGAGCTCTATCAAGCGACCGACTGGCCTGACGAGAAGGCGGTGATCGACTGTTTCGATGACTTGTCCGTTCGGCAAGTAACGGAACTCTTCACGGCGGTCGGTTTTAGCTCGCCTCCGTCGTGGGTCAAGCCGTATCGGGTGCTATCGAACGGCGAGCAGTTTCGGTGCGACCTGGCGCGAGCGTTATCGAAGGGAGATCGCGGCCTTCGGAATTCGGAATCCGACCCCTCCTCCGCCACCAGCCCTCCCTCTCCTCGCCCCACGGTGGTCTTCGATGAATTCACCAGCGTCGTCGATCGAAACGTGGCGAAGGTTTGCTCGGCAGCGATTGCCGGAGCGATTCGCAAGGGTCGCGTCGCCTGCCGGTTCGTGGCGGTCACCTGCCACTACGATGTGGCCGAGTGGCTCGAAGCTGACTGGGTGCTGGACATGGCAACAGGCACTCTCACCCGGAGGCGTCTTCGGCGACCGCCGATCAAGTTGGAAGTCTATCGCACAAAATTGGAAGCGTGGCAACTCTTTGCGCGTCATCACTATCTGACCGCGTCGCTTGCGCCGCAGGCAGAGTGTTACCTCACTACCTGGAATGGCGAACCGGTCGCATTTTGCGCGACGATGCCGGTATTTCTTCGGCGAGGTCGGCGGCGATTTACCCGCGTTGTCACGCTGCCCGACTATCAGGGCATCGGCATTGGCATGAAATCGCTCGCGGCGGTCGCAAGCATTCACCGGGAGCGAGGGCACCGGGTGAGCCTCACCAGCAGTCATCCATCGCTGATTCACCACTGCCGACGCTCCCCCCTTTGGAAAGCCACCAGCGTCAAGAAAACAGGCCAAGCCCGGAGTACTTCTAAAGCGTTTAGAAAATACCGTAGCTCGGCAGGCAGGGCGGTCGTGTCGTTTGAGTTTATTAGTCGCTAGTGATTCCTTGATCGCTTTCTCTAGTCCCGTCTCCTGTCCCCCTTCGTTCTTATGCCCTTTCTACCACTCCAATGGCACTCCGCTTCGATGCGTTGGGAAATGCCTCTCTCGGCGGTTCGGCGATTAGCGAGAGAGCTTCACCGCGCGTTGAGCAACCAAGAGAGGCCGAATGCACCGAGGGCGAGGCAAGATCTCGACCTTCTGGCGTGGGGGCGGGAGTTTTTGCCCGACCATTTCACGCAGCCTCCCTCGGCCATGCACCAATGGTTGTCGGACCAACTCCACGCCCTCCGCGAGCCGCATCGCCAGTCTGGGGTCAAGCTGAATGTCATCGGCCCGCGCGGCGGAGCGAAGTCGACCGTCGGCACGTTGGCGTATGTCTTGCGTGCAGCGTGCGAAGGGTGGGAACCCTACATCTGGATTGTCTCCGACACGCGACAGCAAGCTCAGATCCACCTGGAAAACATCAAGTCGGAACTTATCGGTAACCGCCGGTTGGCCGAGGCTTATCCGGAGTCGTGCGGCCGGGGCCCCCGCTGGCGAAACTCGGCCATCGAACTGCCAAACGGCATCGCTATCGAGGCGTTTGGCACGGGGCAGCGGATTCGTGGCCGGCGGCGGCGAGCCCATCGCCCGACGCTCATCGTTTGCGACGACGTACAAAACGATTCCCACATCGCGTCGGCCCTGCAACGTGAATCGACCGATCGGTGGTTTCACGGCACGCTCCTCAAGGCAGGGACCCACGCGACCCACATCCTCAACCTGGCGACCGCACTCCATCGCGACGCCTTGGCGATGCAGCTCCTGGCAACGCCAGGCTGGCAATCGAAGCTCTTCCGAGCGATCGAGAAATGGCCCGACCACGACGACCTCTGGCAGGAGTGGGAAGACCTTTACTGCGAAGCCGAACTCCCCGACGCGACGGAAAAGGCGCGCGCGTTTTACGAAAAGCATCAAGCCGAAATGGACCATGGAGCCGAGCTGCTTTGGCCCGAGGTCGAAGACCTCTACCGACTCATGGCGATGCGGGTCGAGAGCGGGCGGACAGCCTTCGAGCGAGAGAAGCAGGGGTCGCCCGTCGACCCCGACCGTTGCGAATGGCCGGAGTCTTACTTCGAGCCACACATTTGGTTCGATGAGTGGCCGAGCCACCTCGTTCTCCGGACGCTGGCGCTCGACCCGAGCAAAGGAGGCGATGCAGCGCGAGGGGACTATTCAGCCTTTGTGATGCTCGGCGTCGATGCGAATGGGTTGCTTTACGTCGAGGCAGACCTCGCGCGCCGCCCGACGCCGCAGATGGTCACCGACGGCGTGGCGATTTGCCAGCGCTTTCGCCCAACGGTTTTTGGTGTCGAGTCGAATCAATGGCAGGAACTTCTCGCGGACGAATTCCTCGCGGAATTTCGCCGTCAGGGTCTGCTGGATCTGCGTCCGGCTGGAATCAACAACACCACCAATAAACAAATGCGAATCCGTCGCCTCGGGCCCTACCTGTCCCAGCGTCGGCTCCGGTTTCGACGGCAGAGTGCCTCCACGAATCTTCTCGTCGACCAACTCCGCGATTTTCCGGGCGGTGCCCACGACGATGGCCCCGACGCCTTGGAGATGGCGCTCCGTTTGGCCGAGAGCGACTGGCAATCCCGCCACCAACCGGACGACGGATTGGGAGACCATTTGCACGTTGGGTAGTGTTTTCAAAGTTAGGGATGGCTCCCCCCGTTGTCGACGTTTCACTCAATCCCCCTCGCGTTTCTTTCAGTAACAGGAACCCCCTTTCATGAATACCTCCCCGAACGAGATCGAAACCCGCCTTACCGAGGCTTTTAACTCGCTCCTCGCCGACTTCGTAGATCCTCGCGAAGCGTTTGCGGGCACCGATGGCCAGTTGTGGAACGAAGTTGGTGAAAGAGGGGCTTCCCCGATGGCCGCCGAACGTCTCGCCGACATTCGCCAGCAATGCCGCCAACTCCACTTCGAGAACGAATTTGCCATCAACGGGGTGGAGAATCGGACCAGCTACATCGTCGGTCCGGGACACAGCTACAGCGCCGTCGTTCGCAAGCGGACCGAGGCCCCCGATACGTTGGCAGGTGAAGTACAACGGGTCCTTGACGATTTTCTTTTCGAGAACAACTGGCATGACCGCCAGCAGGAGATTGTCCGCCGGCAAGACCGCGACGGCGAGGCCTTTTTGCGGTTCTTCGCTGGTCGAGACGGCACAACCCGTGTCCGATTCGTCGAGCCGGAACAGATCGCGACGCCCGACCACGAGCGGGGCAACCCCGCAGCCAGCTTTGGCATCGTCACCGAGCCGCACGACGTCGAAACGGCTCTTGGCTACTACATTGACGGGGAGTGGACCGATGCTGTGGAGATTCAGCATCGCCGGGCGAATGTCGATCGGAACGTCAAGCGAGGCCTGCCGCTCTACACGCCCGTTCGCAACAACTTGCGCCGCGCCGAGAAGCTGCTTCGCAACATGAGCGTGGTGGCCGAGATTCAGTCGGCAATCGCGTTGATTCGCAAGCACCGTTCGGCCACGCGAAGCGGCGTCGAGCAGTTTGTCGCTGGCAGTGCCGACCAGCATGCCACGCAGTCGAACGGCCAAATCCATCAGCTCACGCGGTACGGTCCGGGAACGATTCTCGACGCGCCGGCTGGCATCGAGTACGACTTCCCCGCGACCGGTGTCGACGCCCAAGCGTTTGTCACCATCCTGCAAGCGGAACTGCGCGCGATCGCGGCCCGGCTCGTGATGCCGGAGTTTATGTTCACGTCCGACGCCTCGAACGCCAACTTCGCCTCGACGATGGTGGCGGAAGGCCCGGCCGTGCGGATGTTTGAGCGACTACAAGCATCGCTCCAGCGGGCCGATTGTAACGTGATGTGGCGCGTGGTGAAGAACGCCGTCGCTGCGGGGCGGCTGCCAACCAACGTCCAGGATTTGGTCGATATCCAAATCACCGCCCCCCCGCTGGTTGCCCGCGACGCGCTGCGCGACGCCCGCGTCTGGGAGATTGCCCATGCGAATGGCCTGATCTCGCCGCAATCGTGGAGCCAGCGCCTCGGGCTCGACTACGACCAAGAGCAAAAGAACCTCGCGATGCATCGCAGCTCGTTGAAATAGAAAATTCGGCGGGCGGGCTCATCGGGTCGGTCGAGTCGCGGGCGGTCGGGCGGCATTTCGCGTTGTGTTTTGCTGGAAGTCGAACGGGCGGTGAACATCGCGAAGTTGGACTCGCGGTTCGGAGGCCCAGTAAAGGATGGTGCCGGCGGGGGTTTCGACGAACTGGCCTGTTTTCGGGTCGCGATGCCGGAGGACCGCATCGCGTTGCCCATCGCCTCGCAACACGAAAAGGTCTTTCTGCTGGCTGTAGCTGGCGGTAATCGCCTCGGCTTGGAAGAGACCTTGCTTCTCCGACCGCCCTTCGATTTCGACGTTCTCGATCGCCCGCAATTCGATCGGCCCAACGGTTCCGGCGTCGTGGGATTTCGGCGCGAGAGGGTCTTCATTCACCACCAAGGTTTCGCAGCCAAGGGTCACCGTGTCGGGAGGGAGGCGGTCGGGATCGTGTAGCGGCAGCTCTTGTTGCCAGCCATCCACCGGTCCATAGACGCTCCGTACGCGCCGGTGGAACCGCAGCACTCGCTGATCGATGTTGCCACTGAGCCCTTCGGCAAAGTCGACCCTGAGGAACCGCAACGGGGAAGCGCTGCTTGCCGTCGGCTTCGCGCTGGCGGCCCGCCCCGCGCCCGCCAGGCCAGCAAAACCAATCGACTTCCCCGCCAAGCGAACCGACCGCAAGACCCCTGGACCGGTTCCTTGGATGTCGCCCGTGAGGCGGTTCCATGCGACCGAACGAAGCTGGAGTTTTTCGTGAGAAGTTTGACCTGCGTCGCCCGCACCACGATGGTCGATCACCACATTTCCTTCGAGGGAAACTTGTGCCACTTCTATTTTTTTATCGGTGTCACCCTTTTGAAGGGTGATCGACCGGGTGAGATGGGCAACGGCTTGGTCGGCCTGCAACCAACCTCGCTGGCTCTCGATCAACACGCGTCCCTTGGCGACTGCTCGCTGCCCTGCCACATCGAGCCCTGTTTGCCAGGTGAGTGTCAGGGGAGTCGACTCCCCTGGAGGCGACTGGCCCAACACATCGCCATCGAGGTTCATCGTCACTCGGCCTGGTCCATTGATCCAGAATTTCCCGGCACTTTGATCGGCATCAATGCGCTCCGCCACGAGGCGCAAGCCCTGGACTTCGATCGTCGCTCCTTCCGATCCCCCCCCCCCTGGTTTGGGTTGTCCCGTGACCGTGATTTTGGCCTGATCGTCGAAACCACTGCTCCCTTCGATGCGAAGCCGATCGCCTTGGACGACCATCAGTTTCTCGTCGCTCCGTGCCTTTGGCTTTTCTCTTAAGACGACATTTCCTTCACAAGTCGCCGCAATCGGTTTCGCCCGTCCGCCGGTGAGCGACAGGTCGAGGTGAATCTGCGTGGCGGTGAGATCGTATTGCGAACCGGGAGGGGAGTCGCCCCGGTCCGCCTGCCGGGTCGTTCCTCGCCGGGACCGGGCGGCCGCTGCTTCCACCTGTCGTTTCGGCTTCCAGGATTCGAACGTCGCTTCGAACTGATGCGTCCGTCCGGTCAGTTGAGGGGAGGCAAAAACCACCTTCCCCGCCGCGAGTAGTCGCTCGGGGAGGAGGGCCAGTTTGGCGGGGTTCTTGTTGAGTTCGAACGCCGGCCCGTCTGGTCCATCGGCGGGGACTTCGCGAAGCAGCAGTTCCATTCGCTTTGCCTGCACTTTGCCTAATCGATGGGCGTCGACCACCGGATCGCCCGCTAGCAGCAGCACCGGTTCACCGCGCCGCCGGCGCAGGGAGACCGGATAAGCCACCCCCTCGGCCCGTTTCCACGCCATATCGATCACACGATCAGGGCGGTCGGTGTCGGGTACCGCACGGAGCCAGCCCGGCCCGGCGATGGAGAGTTCCCCGACCGATCGGGGAGAATCCTCGGGGGGCATTTCGTACTCGATAAGCGGGGCGTGGATTTCGCTCGTGCCGTAGGCAAGCATTACCTCGGGGCCGCCATCCAGCCGGAAACGCCGGTCGATCAGGTCGATCCGCATCCGCTGCGCCCGTGCCGCCAATTGCCCGGCCGCCGACTCGGCCCGCACCGGATGGCCTGTTGCGGTAATCGCGATCGGCTTGAAAGCGCCCAGCGTGGCACGCTGCTTGCGCGCCACATCGGGATCCCCTTCCCAATCGATTGGAATTCCTTCGTCATCAATGGCGGCAAATCGGATACTCAGTTCATTGCAATCGAGCTGATCGAACGGCCCCTCCAAGTGCATCCGCCGGACTTCGACCTTCTGATCGAAGCTAGCAATGTACGCCAGCAGGTCGAAATGAAGTCGCCCTTGGCATGTAATGCGAATGGGTGGTTCGAAGCGGCTTCCTGCTTCCTCTGCAAGAGGCGATTGAGAGGCTGTGAGCCGTACCATCGGCTGAACGACTGGTAGCTGCACCGGTCGCGCCGAGGAAACCCGACGAGGGTCGCTCGCCACTTTGTCCGTATCGGGATCGTCTCCCAGCAGGGCGAGTTTCCCGGCTTGAATTTCCAGAACGACCTCTTCGTAGATCTCGAGCGACTGCAAGCCATTGATGCTCGGGCCCCGTTTGATATGCTCGTCACGGCTGAGCCGAATGACCATCTTTCGGCCACTCCCACGATTCGGACCAATCCGGGCGTTCACGACCGCTTCGGTGCGGATGAGTGTTTCGTTCATCACCAGATCGCGTGTCTGAATGAGGAGATCGTCTTCCGGACCCGGATTCTTCATGCCACTCCGAATTGTGATAATTCCGGGGAATTCTCCTTTCACAATCCGCCCCATCTTCCCACGAGCAGGCTGGAAATCTTCATCAAATTGCAGGTGAGCCCCACCGGGTGCCTCGACAACGATCGTTTCGGTCGGTGGCGCGTTCCCCAATTGCCACGCTTTGGGGAGGAGGAGAATAGCGCACTGCTCCAGATCGATGCTGCCATCATCGTGGCGGCTATAATCGTTGAGGACAAACATCATCTGGTCGATCCGGATTACTTTGGGAGGTGAGACCAGCGACCAATGCCCCTCGGGAAAGTAGGCAGCCAGGAGCGATTGATAGCGGTCGATTGCCTGGTAGCTTCCTTGGCGCTGGATGTCGGTGATCGTGTCCTTGCTCCGCTTGAGGGCCGGCGGCTCGACCCATGGAGCCACCGTCAGGACATAGACTTGGTAGGTCGCCAAGAGCAGGACGAGCGCGACAAGGCTACGAAGAAAGGGGCTGCGGAGAAAAGAGGCGATCATGGAAAACTAACATCCCTAAGAAAAACCAACCCTTGGCCGTCGTACGAAGTCCCGTCGCCGCTGGTCACGCGCTCTCTTTGAGAGAATCCTCCGAAGGAAACACCCGAATTGCAGGTTGCTCCTCGGACTCTACCGGTTGGCTCGCCTGGGTTCCGACCAGATCGGTCACGTCAATCATCCCGACCGGCTGGCCCTTCCTGTTGACCACTGGCAGCTCGCTAATTTTTCTCTCGGTGAGAATCTCCATGGCCGTAGAGATGCGTGCTCCGCAGATGACCCTCGCGCTCCGGGGGGTCATGACTTGGCGGATCGGCTGATCGAAGGCGGCCTCTTGTCGAGCTTCCACCAGACGGGCCAAATCGCTGTCGGTGAAGATTCCGCTCAACTCACCCGCCTCGTCGACGAGCATCACCGCCCCCGACCGCCGGCCTGGCTGGCTGCAGGCAACGATCACTTCACGGACCGTCTTGGCATCACTAGCAACGCGGCACTCCGGCAGAGTCCGCATGTGGTCCTCGACCAGGCTGAGCTGAAAGCCGAGACTCCCCCCAGGATGAAACTTGGCAAAGTCCTCTGCGCGGAACCCGTTCCACTGACTGAGCACCAGCGCGAGCGCATCGCCAACCGCTATCATCGCCGTCGTGCTGGTACTCGGAGCCAACCCAAGCGAACAAGCTTCCTCCAAGTCGCCCAGCTCGATCACCAACGTCGCGGCACGACCGACCGACGAACGGCGGCTGGCGGTCATCACCACGAGCGGCGTGTTCATTTGGCGAAGCGACGGCAACAGTTGCACCACCTCGCTCGTCTCGCCGCTCTGCGTGAGCATCAGCACGATGTCTCCCTTGGCGATTCGTCCCAGGTCGCCATGAAAGGCCTCGGCCGGATGCAAGAAGTGGCTTGGGGTGCCGGTCGAGGCGAGCGTTGCGGCAATTTTCTGCCCCACGAGCCCCGCCTTTCCCATGCCGGTAACGATGACACTCCCGGTCGAATTCCGAATGAGCTCGATCGCTTCGGCAAACGACGCATCCAGACGGGTTGATACTTTCCAAAGCCCGACTGCTTCGAGCCGCAGCACCTCGCGAGCGACGCGAAGCTGGGCGGCAGAGTCGAGTTCCATGTTCGGTTCTTCCGAACGGCGAACGGCTTCCATGCGCTTCACTCCTGTGAAGGGGATCGTGGCGCAGCGCGAAGGGCGTAGCACCGGGCGGGGATTGTAGCGAGCCAAGCCATTCCTGCCAACATCCAACTTGGAGGCACTCTCGCGAGAACGCGATAGCGGTCCGTTGCAGGAAAATCCCTGTCAGGTCAGTCTCTCGCAGCGCATAAAAAAAGCTCCCAGAAAAGTCACGTCCCAGGGGGGCAAAGGACGGTTAACTCTTCCGGGAGCGATTGGACGCATTCCCGCTTACGCGAGCGTCAAGCATGAGCGGTAGGCGTTCGGGGGGGAGTGAAGGCCTGCCGTCATACGGTGGTGTATCGTAGCGGTAGCATCGCTTCCTTGCTATGCCAACCGCTGCGTGAGCCAGAGACGGTTTCCCGTTTGCCCTCCGACTCTTCCACGTGGTAACTCGATGCGATCCTTTTAGGTTGTCTGTGTTTCAAGGAGGTCGGGTTGTCTAACATTTGACCAACTGTTGCAAGAGCAATTCGCGACGGGGCCGATTAGGGTTTTGCGGTTGGTTGCTCCATTGGGCGGAAGAATAGGGAGCTACCCAGAACCGGTCAAGGCCGATTGAAAAAAACCTGAAGTCTTCTTCCCGACTGCTAGCACCGGGCGCAGAAACGGGTCGATCCTCTTTCGTTGAAGCTGCGCCTTTCGCTAAATCGCGGAGAGAGAGCAGTGATCCTCGCCAGATGATTTTCTTCGCCGCCGTTCACGACCGAAAGAAGCAACCACGAATCGCCGCAGAGGTGTCACCGAGGTATCCCAGAACCCCGACCAAGCTTGGTCGAGGTTAAGTGAGCCGCGAGTTGCCGTGGAGTCGTTCGAGAGTCCTCGCCGTGGTAATATGGCACGCGAGTGGGACGGCCGATGGAACGTCCATCTTGCGAAAGATTCGCTGCCTCCTTTGTTCAATCGTCCGGACACTCACCCCCAATTCGCGAGCGATCTGTTTGTTGAGTCGTCCGTTGCAAATCGCTTCGAGCACACTCCGTTCGCCTTCGCTTAGTCGATCGAGCCGACGATGGTAGTCGGCGACGAGATCATGGTCGCGGCCCGCATGCCGAGCCTGCTTGATCGCCTGGACTAGCGTGATTCGAAGGGATTCCTCGTCGAGGGGTTCGCGGAGTACGCTGAAAGCGCCCCGGCGCATTGCCTGAACGACACAAGGGGTCGGTGGATTTGGAGAAGTCAAAATCACCGGTGCGCCGCTGGGATTCGCGAGCAACGGACCGAGCAGCTCCAGGTGTTCCGGATTCTCTGTCGCCAGCGAAACGATGGCACAAGCGACTTTCTCGCGAGAGAGACCCGCGATGACCTCCTCCAGGGTGGCGAAATGATCGACGGAGAGTCCCAGAAGGGTGCCGATCCGAGTCGTTGCTTCCCTGCACTCTTGGTCCGAACTACCGACTAGAAGAGCGGCCCTTGAAGGAGGTAACTGGCCAGAAACAATCGAAGGGACCATGAGCGATCACCATGGGGTGGTAAAGTCGAACGAAGAGACCTCGGGGTTCAGAGATGCTGATTACAAGAGGAGAGACAACTCGCGGCGAGGTGGCTGTGCCCCGCAATTCCAATCACTACTTCTAACCATCGGTTAGCTAGGCCACAGTGTTGAGCGACCGACGGAAAAAGGCCTGCTACCTCGACGGGGCCATTGGGCTAAAGTGACAGAAGGTTGTCACTCGCGTGCGATCTTCGTTCGAGTCGGCTTGTGAGAGCCTCCCTGCCGCAGTCGCTCCCCGCAGTTTTATAGGAACAACCCCTATCAGCGGCACTCCTCCTCGGGGCGATCGCCGCCAGACACGGGGCGGCACGATTGACTTGGGCCGAGGCAAACCTACTTATTATTAGGGATTTCCCGCAACGTCTCCCGCCCCATCGCCAGTCACCTCCCCGCGTGATGGGCGGACTCCGCCACGACCGAACCCTCTGCTACGAAGCTGTCATGCCCTATCGCTATCGACTCGACACGTTGTTTTCCTCGTGTGGCCTGAAGGCTCCGGCTTTCGGCCTGGTGTTGGTGGTCAGCTCCCTCGCGTTCCCAGCCGCGTCGGCTGCGGAACCCGTCGACAGGAGTAGCCTGCTGCAGCAGCGTGTGAACGACCTCGCGTACCAACTCGACTTGATCAAGCCGTTCGATCGCTCCAAGGGGGACTCCCGATTGCAGGAGTTGCAACAGGCAATTACCGCTTGGAACGATGCGGACCGCCATGAGGCCGACTTCGAGGTGATGGAGGCTTGGCTCCAAGAGGCAACCCAGGCCTCGCTTCCTGGTTCGAGAGACCGCATGCCGCCAGCACCTCGTTTCGCTTCCCCACATTTGGCTTCCCCACGAGGCCCGCTCCAGCCAGTCGACACAACGGTAGTCAAACCGGTCGACGCACCAGTAGTCGAATCAGTGCCGCCCGTTCCTGCCCCCGACGCTATTGCTCCACTGCTCGGCACCTCCCGACCAATGGACCTAGGGAACCCCTTTGTGGACGATCCCGTTGCAATCGTCCGCGAGGACCAGGAAGCCGAGCCTGTCCAACCGCCGCCGCCCGTCCAACCGCCGCTGGTCCATCAGGTGTCGACCGAACAGGACGACCTCCGAGGCCAAGGGTCGGCGGAATTCCCCAAAGCGGAAGTCTCCGAAATCAATATGGCGGAGCTGAGGGCCCAGGTTCACGGATACGCCTATGGTCTACGTGGCGTCGAGGCGAAGCTGCTAGCTAACCCGACGATGCCTACCGATCAACTATTGCTCGTCACGCGAGAACTTCACCAATTGGTATCGCAGCGCGTTTTTTTGTCGCTCTACTTCGAGGCCCTTTCTAAGGGCAAGAGAGCCGACGAGAAGTCCCGCGATTCGGTGCTGCCTTCGCCTCACGAGGCCCAGGCGATGATCGCCGCTCGTGTTGCGGACTGGAAACGAGCAGGCTCGCAGGACGCGCCCTTTGATTCGCTATTTGCCGAAGCAACGAGCAGCGTGAGGGAAGAGATCGAAGCGATGCTCGACCAGATGTAGGAGCGATTGGCCCGCCAGTAAATCAGCTCTCGCCGCCCGAATCGCCATCGCCTTCTTCTTCCTTGGCCTTCTTTTTCTTCTTCCGCAGGGCCAATTTACGAACGCGTACTTTGGGAAGGCCGAGCGGCGAATCGCCTTCGCTCCAGCGATCGGTCTCCTGAAGGGTCTTGATGCGCTCCACGCGCGTTAAGACACTCCGGCTACTGTTCATGCCGCGTTTGACTTTAAGGCTCTTGTCGATGGTCATCGCCGTGATCTCACGAAGGGCGACCCCGCGATCGGGGCCAAATTTTGGAGGATTGGAGGACCGCGTAGTATAAGGGGTCGCGGGAAAACCTTCAACGGGGCAAAGAGTGCTGTTTTTTCCGGCTTTTCCGCCAGGGGCCTATTCTTCCCGGTCTTCTTCTTCCCGGTCTTCGCTGCGGAGGAGGCGGATCGCCTTGAGGAACTGGTCGACCGACGTAAAACGATCGCCCGGCTCCGACTCCATGCACTTAAAAATAGCCGCTTCGAGCCGAGGATCGATTTTCGGGTAACACTTGCTGATCGCCTGCGGCTTCGAGCCACCATGCGTCATGGCGGCTTGGCCATCGGTGCCTCGGGTCCAAGGGAGCTCGAACGTAAACATTTCATAGAGCGAAACGCCCAGGGCAAAAATATCGAGTCGCTGGTCGGTAGCCCGTCGGCGTACCACCTCGGGAGCCATGTAGTTGGGCGTCCCCGTCCGATTGCCTGGCTGCATGAAAGGCCGCTCCGCCGGCACCGTTAGACCGAAGTCAATCAGTTTGAGAGAGGTGGCCTCCTTGGCGCAGACAAAGTTGCGTGGACAGACATCGCGATGGATGTAGCCCGACTGATGAACGTGAGAAAGTGCCTCGGCTGCCTGCCTCGTGAGCGTGAGTCGATTGCCATCAAGCAGATTGCTTCGGGCGACAATCAGTGAGTTGAGCCCTGGCCCATCGAGAAACTCCATCACGAGAAACTGCTGGTCGTTGGTTGTCACTCCATAGGAAAGGGTCGTGACAATGAGCGGGTGCCGGAGCGAACTGGCGATCTGGCCTTCGGTCGGTTTATCGAGTCCCCGAAATCTCGCTTCGAGCGCTTCGGTCTTCTTCTTGTCGAGAATCTTGAGGCCAACGACCTGGCTCGTTTCGCGATCACGGGCCATGAAGAACTCCGACATCGTTCCGGAGACAGCCGAGTGAAGCATCTCGTACCGTTTTTTGACGTCGACTTTCCCTCCCTCAAGGATCGATTTAAAGAAATTCCCGATTCCCAACGTGCTCGCCTCGTTATGGATTTCGTGTGGGCCAGAGGCCTGTGACTTTGCTCTCCCCCCATTGTAACCTCGAAGCCGATCGCGGGACAGCAGCGTAGGCGACTAGGCAAGGAGAACGGCAAAGTCGGTTTCCCCGCCCTCTGGCCTAGCTACCCACCAGCCTGCAGCCCCGAGCAAGCTTGGTCGGGGCTACGTGAAGCCTCGTGTCGCCAAAACGAGAGGCCGCAGTTCCCCCGCAAGGTAAAACGACCCTGCAATGCCAATGACCCCATTCGCGGGGGTTTTTTCCTGGGCCCGCCGCCAGGCTTCGGCCGGCGATTGGGCGACTTCAACCGGGACCTGGATGTCTCGTCGCTCGCGAGTCAGCGCCGCTTGAAAAACTTTGGCCAACTGGCTCGGTGGTACCGCGCGAGGGTTATCCGAATATTCGGTCACGATCACTCGGTCAAAGACCGGTGCGAGTGCGCCGGCAATCGCAAGGATGTCTTTGTCTTTACTGCAGGCGACCACGAGTGTTCGTGGCGCAGGGAATTCCTCGGCGAGCGTCGTGGCGAGCGCCTCGGCACTCGCCAGATTGTGCGCCGTATCGATGACGACCGCAGGGGTTCCAGGAACTTTCTCAAACCTGCCAGGGAGCCTCGCTCCAGAGAGCCCTTGGCGTCGATCTTGCTCACCGATCTCCCACTGTTGTCGGATCAGCTCGTCGACGACCGCCAGCGCGACCGATGCGTTGGCCGCCTGATGCCGACCGGTGAGACCCACTTCTATGCCGAGTAGGCTCGATCGCCCTGGTCTCAGGTAATCGAATTGTTGATGCCCGAGATAAGCGAAGTCAAAATCATGGCCTCTTTCGATAAGCCGGCAACCATGTTCCCGCGCCACGTCGGCAATCACCTCGCGAGGTTCGGCTTCCACGACCCCCGACACGACGGGCACGCCTGGCTTGATAATGCCTGATTTTTCTCGTGCGATGCTCGCGAGTGTCGTGCCGAGCTGCTTGGTATGGTCGAGACTGATGGAGGTAATCACGCTAACGACGGGCAAGCAGACGTTGGTCGAATCGAGCCGTCCTCCAAGGCCCACTTCGAGGATAACCAGATCGCATTTTTTCTCAACAAAAAAGACCAGCGCGAGGGCGGTGGTGATATCGAAAAAAGTCGGCCCTGGTTCGTCCACTTCGCGGCCGCGTCGATCGATCTCTTCGACAACCGGCCGGACCCTTTCGACGACCGCCACGAGTTGCTCGCCCGTGATATGCCGACCGTCGATAGTGAATCGCTCTTCGAGCCGCTCGATGTGGGGCGAACTAAACAGACCGGTCCGATAGCCGGCGGCGGTGAGCATCGCCGCGAGCATCACGGCGGTCGACCCTTTCCCTTTGGTGCCAGCGACATGGACAATCGGCACCGCTCGGTCGGGACTCCCGAGTCCCGTGGCCAATTGCCGCATCCGGTCGAGCTTGAGCTGCCGTTCGCCATAGGGGATGCTGGCGGTTCGCTCGTAGTTAATCCGGCTCAGGAGCCATGCGACTGCCGCATCGCGATCGG
>QIKP01000009.1 GCA_003233055.1 Planctomycetaceae bacterium | reverse complement strand
GCATATTGCCTTTGCACCCGTCGACCCTCAAGGTCTGTCGTTCCTAGGGGTCACGTTCACCGATGACGATCATCCAGGAACGCATCCCGAGATGACCATTACCCGTGTTCGGATTACTGCCGGGACCGCCGCCTTTGGCCCCGACGACAACCCGAGTCAAAATATCGACATCGTCGCCATCGACGACTTGCTTTACAGCGAGCCTGCCGCTGCCAATGCGGTTCCCGAACCCTCCACGGCCATTCTCGGTTTGGTCGGTCTGGTGGGTGGTGGCCTCTTGAGTCGACGACGCCGACGATAAAGGCTTCTTGCCTTGAATCCATTACCTGAAGAGATGGCACGCCGGCTCTGCTTCGTCTTATGCGAGGCAGAGCCGGTACGTTTTTAGCCATCCAATGGGAGCAAAAAAAGTGACCTGTTCCCAAAAGGCCAAACTGGAACTCGTCTAAGTAAACGTCCTGGTGCATCGGTCAATAGAGGGCCAGCCCCTGCGGTTGTAAGGTCCATCTCGGCGCGCCAAGGCATTCCCCCATCTCGCTGGTGGGCCGTCGGCCTGACTCACGATGGGTGAACAAGTTCTTGCGGTATTCTTTTCGGATCGACCGGAATTTGCATTCTCCTATCCGTTCGGGTAGAATTTCCTCCTACTTATTCTTTACATAGCGGCTTGCTGCGGGGGCTCTCGGGCCTTTTGGAGCAGTCGGTCGTCCGAATGTTTTCCGAATCACATCCCTCCAAGGGCTAACGATCATGGACCAAAACCTGCCCCACCACGAAGTTCTCTCCGAGAACAAGAGCCGGCGAAAGTTTTTAGCAGAAGGTTCCGTTGCGGTTGCGGGCGTGGCGCTCGCGACGAGTGGCGGCGTGGTGAACGCGGCCCATCCGTTTGGCGACGATACGATCAAAATCGGGCTTGTCGGATGCGGAGGGCGAGGCACGCAGGCGGTTTTTCAGGCGCTCAGCACCGAAGGCTCCGTGAAGCTTGTCGCGGTGGGCGATGCGTTTCGTGACCGGATTGATCGTTGCTTAGACAATCGGGATGTTCAGAGTCGCGGCGATCGCATTGATGTACCCGAAGAGCGAAAGTTCGTCGGCTTCGATGCCTACCAGCAGGTGATCGACTCGGGCGTCGACTTGGTCATCCTCACGACACCTCCTGGATTTCGGCCGATTCACTTCGAAGCGGCCGTCAACGCCGGGAAACATGTCTTCATGGAAAAGCCCGTGGCGGTCGACGCGCCGGGTATTCGCCAAGTTCTGGCTGCGGCGGAAGTTGCTAAGGCGAAGGGACTTGGCGTCGGGGTTGGTTTGCAGCGACGGCATGATGCCCAGTACATCGAAACGGTCCAGCGAATCCAAGAGGGTGCGCTCGGCCCTATTGGTCTGACGCGAGTTTACTGGAATGGTGGGGGAGTCTGGACCAAGCCTCGTACCCCCGAGCAGTCCGAGATGGAATATCAGATGCGCAATTGGTATTACTTCAATTGGCTCTGCGGCGACCATATCGCCGAGCAGCATATCCATAATCTGGATGTCAGCAATTGGATTAAAGACATGACGCCGGTTCAGGCCCAAGGAATGGGAGGCCGAGAGGTCCGCAAGGGAAAAGACCATGGCCAAATTTTCGATCACCATATGGTCGAATTTACCTACCCCGACGGCTCGACCATGCTGAGCAGTTGCCGGCATCAGCCTGGCTGCTGGAGCCAAGTTGCCGAATTCTGCCACGGCACCAAAGGGAGTGCCAAGGTCGGAAGCGGCCGACTCCAAGACAGCAATGGGAAAGAGATCTGGAAATTCCGAGGCAAGAGCAAGAACCCTTACCAGCAGGAACACGACGACCTGTTTGCCAGTATCCGAAAAGGGTCACCTCTGAACGAAGCGGAGTACGGAGCCACCAGCACCATGACCGCCATCCTGGGACGCATGGCAACCTACTCGGGTAAGGTCGTCAAGTGGGACGAAGCAACCGCCTCCTCCATGGCCTCCTCCATGAGCCTTGCACCGACCGAATACGCGTTCAATGCCACGCCACCAGTGGTACCCGACGCCTCGGGCGCGTACCCCGTGCCCGTGCCTGGTAAGACGGTCGTGGTTTGACCCTGGATCGGCGAGTTCTTTAGGCGGTACAGAATCGCCGTCTACATTTTCACCCTTCCCTGCCGAAGAGGAACTCTCGTGGTCTGCCAGCGAATGCGGATGTCTGCCCTGCTTGCCCTTCTGGTCGCAACGCTCTCTGTCACAGCCTTAGCCGAAGAGTGGCGGCCCCTTTTTAACGGCAAGAACTTGGAAGGGTGGACGCCCAAAATCTGTGGATACGAAGTGGGGGAGAACTTCGGCAACACTTTTCGCGTCGAAGAGGGCTTACTCAAGGTGGTTTATGATCAGTACGAGAAATTCGAGGGCCGATTCGGACACCTCTTTTTCGACGAGTCCTTCTCGAACTACCGGCTACGTGTCGAGTACCGGGTCATCGGTCAGCAGCTTGCCGGCGGGGCCCCTTGGGCTCGGATGAACAGCGGCATCATGATCCACGGACAATCTCCCGAAAGCATGGGCCTTAAGCAAAATTTTCCCGTGTCGATCGAAGTCCAATTCCTGAGTGGTGTGGGCGAAGAGAATCGCCCCACCGGCAACCTTTGCACGCCTGGCACGCATGTGGTAAGAGAGGGGAATCTCTTCACGCAGCACTGCGTTAGTTCCTCTTCGCCCACTTTTCCAGTCGGCGAGTGGGTAACGGCCGAGGTGGAAGCGCATGGCGGAAAGTCGATCAAGCACCTTATCAATGGGCAGGTGGTCCTGGAATACGAGGCACCGCAATTCGATCCCAAAGACAAGGATGCCGAGCCACTGATCCAAGCAGCCGGCGGAACGCTGCTTATCGAACGAGGAACTCTTTCGCTGCAATCGGAGAGCCACCCGATGGAGTTTCGCAAAGTGGAAATACTGGTACTGGAGGAGTAGCGGCTCCCCAGCACGCAACCGTTCACGAGTCGAAAGAGCGTGCCTCGAGGCCCCCCCAACACTAACATAAACACTGGTACCTACCGTGGGGGCAGGTCCGTCTATCCTGCTCAATACCGGCGTTGTGCGTTCACTCAAAGAACAGGAGTAGCAGCAAGGGGAGGCAAAACACCCTTACGAGGTTCGTTTCCTTTTCCCTGGATACGAATAACGGTGTGTTCACCGTCACGGGCGATATTTCCTACCAAGACATGGTGCAGTTCATCGACTCGCAACGCCATGTAAGCGAACACAGCGAGAATCGCACGGTCACGAATGCCAACAGGCGTGTCTACGTCGGAGGCTTCGAGTAGCTTTGAAGCAGCCGATCGTAGGCAATCTTGCTGGTCTTGGTGCTTGAGGACCAAGGTAGTGGTCCTTACCGTCGAGAGTGACGACGGCTTGCCCAGAGCCCCGATGCTTTCGATGCGCGGGGAGAGCTTGAATTAACTTCAGCATGCTGCGAGTCCTCCAGAAGAGTTCCCAAAACGGCATGTACCGTTTTAGTGTCCTGGAAAACGCTGCACTTCCGAACGCTGGAAGGTAACAAAGGCTCTTGTTTCAGCGTGTTTTATCCTAGTGGAGCGAAAGAGATTCGAACTCTCGACCTCTGCATTGCGAACGCAGCGCTCTCCCAACTGAGCTACCGCCCCATGGCAGTGATTCTAGGACTTTGCAAAGCCAGTGTCCAGACGACGCCCGAGACTTCCAGGACGCCCTTTGGATCCACGGAAAAACATCCGCCGAAGGAACCTGGGAGGCTTCCCTCGAAACCGGGCGTCCTACTGGGGCAAAAGGCTTCTCCCGACCAAATTCTTCCCGCCTACCTGGGACTTTTTTTTTCCAGCATCGGCTGCAATTCCTCGATGAAATCCTGCACGTCTTCGTACTGACGATAGACGCTGGCAAATCGGACAAAGGCCACTTCGTCCAGATCGCGTAGGTGTTCCATGACCAGGAGCCCCAGTTCGCAGGAGGAAACTTCGGTATCGAAGTTCGTATAGACATCGTTTTCGATGGAAGCGACGGCCTTGTCGATCTTTCGGCTTGATATGGGCCGCTTCCAGCAGGCACGTTCCAGTCCGCCGCGAATCTTGTCGCGTGAGTAAGGGACCCGTGAGCCATCCTTTTTTACCACTTTGATCGTGGTTTCTTCCGGCCGCTCGTAGGTGGTATAGCGTCGCCCGCACCCATGGCACTGACGTCGGCGTCGGATGGCAGAACCATCGTCGCTAGCCCGCGAATCCATCACGCGGTCATTATCCATACGGCAAAAAGGGCATCTCATAAAAGGCAACTATACTGGGCATCGACCGATTACAACAGAGTTCCCCCAGGAAATCCAAAGAAGAGGCCAAGGTGGGGTGCTTGCCAACGAATGCAGGATCAGGCAAGAATAGGCTGCCGCTGCGAACTCCTCCTCGTAGAAGGGGCGAGGATCATGGAAGCCCCCCTGGTCCAGGACCTCGTAGCCATTGGTGAATAGGCTCCAAAAGAAGAGCACGAGAAGAAAAGGCGCAGGAATACAAACCGATGCAATGTCCCCACTGCTCTGGCAATATCGACGGCAATACCGACACCAGCACGACCTTCTGCCCGCAATGTGGCAAACGGGTCGCCGAGCGGCCGGGTTCGATTCCCGACGCTCCGTTGACGGATGCCCGATCCCGTTTTCGCCGCGCGATCGCCTCCCAACAAGGAGACGATGTCGCGGATGAAGAAGAAATCTGGAATGGCAGCTACTCACGTCTGGCGATGATTGGCTGGTGGATTACGGCGAGTATCGCCACCGTCGTGGCGCTCGTCGGAGGATTGCTGATTGGGAACGCCTCTTTTTGGCCGACACTCGGAGGGGTCGCCTTGGGTTGGAGCCTGCTAGGCGCTCGTTACGCCTACCGCCGGTTGAGCGTTCATTACTACTTAACGACCCAGCGATTCATTCACGAGACCGGCATTCTTTGGCGACAAACCGACCGCATCGAGCTGATCGACATCGACGACGTCACCTTTCGCCAAGGGCCGATCGAACAGATGTTCTCGGTCGGCACCATCCATTTGTCGTCTAGCGACACGACCGACCCAGAACTCGATTTACCTGGCATCGAAGGAGTGAGAGAAATCGCCGGGATGATTGACGACTTGCGTCGCAGCGAGCGCCGCCGAAGAGGGATTCACGTCGAGGCGGTCTGACGGCCCGAGTGCGAACTAGTTCGACCAATCCCGCCGCTGTCGACTGGAGGGGATTTTCATCGCCTTTCGGTACTTGGTCACCGTCCGCCGGGCGACGGTGATGCCATGCTCGGCCAATTCAGCAACCAGTGCGTCGTCACTGAACGGCTTCGCCTTGTCTTCTTCGTCGACAATTTCTTGCAGTTTCAGCCGGACACGGTCCCACGCGACCTCTTCGCCATCGGCACTGGTGGTGCCCCCAACGAAGAAACGCTTGAGCGGAAAAATGCCTCTCGGTGTTTGGATCCATTTGTCGTCGACGGCTCGGCTGACGGTCGTCACATGGACGCCCACTTTGTCCGCAATTTGTTGCATCTTCAGTGGCTCAATGAATTCCGGACCTTCATCGAGAAATCGCGTCTGGTGTTCGACAATCGCTTGGGAGACCCGCGAAATGGTGTTTCTTCGCTGTTGAATCGCGTCGATAAGCCATTGGGCCGCGTTGATTTTCTTTTTGATGTATTCGCGTGTCTCGGTATCTTTCGTAGCGGCTGCTTGCTTGAGCAGCTTGACATGGTAGGGGCTGATCGAGAGCGTCGGTATTTGGGTATCTTCCAAGCGAACTTCGTACTCCCCTTCGTCGTTGCGATCGACAAAAACATCCGGGGTGACGGTCGGAACACTCACACTCCCATACTCGGCCCCTGGCTTCGGCTTGAGCTTTCGTAGCTCTTCCCAAATCTCGTTGATGTCTTCAATGGAGTAGCCCGTCTTTTTGGCGATCAGAGGCATGCGATTATTTTCGAGGTCCTCCAAGTGATCCTCGATGAGCGTCTGCACTTCCTTAAGAAAAGGCATCGTGGGGGTAAGCTGAAGGAGCAGGCACTCCCGTAAGCAGCGGGCACCAACGCCAGCCGGGTCAAGATGCTGCACCACGCCGAGCGCCCGTTCCGCCAAGGCAAGCTGGTCGGTGCGGTACTGCTCCGCGTTTCCATTGAGCGCGGTGGTCAGGGGCGGAATGACCTCTTCGAGCGGCGTCTTGAGATAGCCATTGCTGTCGAGACTATAGATCACCCGCTCCGTCATCTGCCGAAGGTCCTCTTCAATCTCGAACCAACTGAGCTGATGCTGCAAATAGTCGGCCAACGATTCGGGGCGGGCAGAAATGTTGGCCATCGCGTCATGCTGACGATCGCCAAGGGCATCGACGCGATCCCGAGAAGGGCGGCTGCGCTCCTCGTAATCATCCGGCAGGCTGTCCGCCATGCTCACTAACCGCTCGAAGTCGTCCTCGTTGTTGTTCCCATCCTCGACAACAAGTTCTTTTTCCGATTCCGTCGGCGCGTCAGGACTCTCCTGCTCAAACGTCGCTTCGTTATCGCTATCACTGGTCTCCGAATCCTCTGTTTCATCCGAGACATTCTCTGCAAGGTCGAGCGTCGGATTGTCTTCCATCTCTTGCTCGATGCGCTCTTGCAATGCCATGATCGGCAACTGCAAAATTTCCATCGACTGGATCATCCGCGGTGCAAGCACCTGCTTCTGAGCCAGTTGCATGTTTTGACCAAGCGAAAGACGCATAACACGCACCCGATGGTGTGTCGACGAACGAAAGGAATCGATACGGTTCTCTTAGAGCAAACGGTACTACCACGCTACAGGGATCGCCACGTTACCTACCCGCAGCATACTGCCCGGCTGTCGAATGGGTCAAACGATCCGCTCCCTCCCTCGCACTTTGGAACCCCTTAGAATCGAGGTGCTAGCGAACAGAAGTTGTTTTGCAGTAGGGTGTTCTGTCCGCAAGCCTCACCCAAGGGTTGCAAGAACATTTTTTTGCAAGGGCAAAGCTCTGGGGTAGCCCGTCTCCTTCCCTATTCTACCCCGTAAATCGGCCCGCGCGGCACCGATAGGGAGAATGGGTCCCTTCCCTGCCGCCAAGGCCTCCTGGGTGGAATTGCAGCGGAACCTCCCTGTAACAGGGCGGAATTTCACCATCGACCGCTACCACTTCAACCCGAAAAGCTCCCCACCACTTGGGCTGCCGGTACCCCCTTTGAGGTTTCCCTTACGGGGCTGGGGGACTTTAGGTGCGCCGGGGGGAGGAGAAAAGTCGGTCGGTTCGGCGTCGTCTTTCGAGCCCGCTTTCTTGGGGGGCTCCATAAGCGCTTTGAGCGACAGGCCAATTCTTTGCTGGTCGCGGTCGACGCTGAGGATTTTCACCTCCACCGCCTGTCCTTCGCTCACCGCATCGCTTGTGCGAAAAACGCGACCGTGGGCAAGCTCGGAAATATGGATCAGTCCTTCAATGCCTGGTTCGAGTTTCACGAAGGCGCCGAAGTCCATGATCTTGGTAACATCGCCACTCACTCTCATGCCGTTGGTGTATTTCGTCTCGACACTATCCCATGGGTTCTCCGCCGACTCTTTGTAAGAGAGCCCAATTTTGCCGGTATCGGGATCGATCCGTTCGATCTTGACCTTGACGGTTTGCCCTTCGGTGAGCACTTCGCTGGGATGATTCACACGGTCCCAGCTCATCTTGCTGACGTGGATCAATCCATCGACGCCTCCCAGATCGACGAACGCGCCAAAGTCGCGAAGGCTGCGGACAATTCCTTCGCGCATTTGTCCCGGCGCAAGCTCGGCGAGAAGCTTCTCGCGGTTTTCCGCCTGCTCGCGTTCCATCACCGCCCGATGACTCAGCACCAAGTTGCGTCGGCTGCGATTCGCTTCGGTCACGACGGCAGTGATTCGCTGGCCGACGTACTCCTCAGGATTCTCAACCCGGTAGATCGAAATCTGCCCCATCGGCATGAACCCGCGCAGTCCCGAAAGCTGGCACTCAAGCCCTCCCTTGTTGGAGCCGGTGATGGTGACTTCGACCGTCTGCCCTTCTTCGACATCGTCCCAGTTGCCAACCGTGACCGCAGCTCCAGGAGGCGACAGGTCGTAGAGCCCGTCGTCGGCGACGAACCGGACGACCACGACTTCGATGGATGCACCAGGTTCGGGGATCTCTTTCCCTTCGAAATGCTTGACCGCGATCGCGCCTTGATTGCGACCTCCGAGGTCAACGAAAATGTTGTCTTGGTAGATGTTCGCCACAGTCCCAGTCAGGCGTGTTCCGTCAGGAACTTCCTCGGCGACGGCGGCACTTCCTGAATCCAGCAGCGCGTCGATCGACTCCCCTGCAAGCGCCGCCTCCAGTTCGGCCTCCAGTTCCGGCGAGAGTGTGTCGCGAATATTCGGAGGCGGGTAATGCTTTCCGGCGGCCGCTTGTGGCTTCGCTGGACGCGTCTCGCCCTCGATGTGCGGACCAACGGGCGACGACTTGGCCGCCAGCTTCTCCGCCTGATCCTCGGCCCGTTGCGTGCCGATACGAATTCGATCGCTCGGCTTTGCATCGGCCGTCTCCTTCACGGGAGCTTCATCGGTCGTCGGTTCTGCTACGACGGACGACGCCGGAGCAGATTCAGACGGGGAAGCCGCGGAAGGATCGCTGACAGAGAGTTCCGGATCGGTTTCAAACATCGGTTCTAGGTTCGCGGGGGAGAAGAAAACAGGGGAAGAAAACAGTGCCAACCGCAGCAGCAAGAAAGGGCCATCAATTCTAGCACTAGGGCAGACCGATTGCGAGCGGGCTCCACGGCCGCTGAAGCGGCCTCACCAAGCCGTAACGCACCGACTGGCGAGGCCGCTTCAGCGGCCGTACGTTACGGCGCTGATTCGCCTAGCAGTTTTCTCAAGTGGAAGTGGAATTTGCCCAGTTTGCCGCCGTAGTTGCCGGCAGAGATAGCGGGGATGCCTTCGCCGGCGGCCGCCTGGAGGGCGACTCGCATTGCCTCGGCGACCTGGGGTTCGCCGAGACCATTAATGACGATCTCGTAAGCTGCCTCGGCTTCGGTCGCCAGCTCGGTCTCGACACGGCCTCGGAGTGTGGGGCAGAAGGCCTCGTTGGTCGAAGCAACCAGGGTCTTGTATCGAGAGCCGACTTTGCTACCACTCCGCACTACGCCGCCAGGGAATGGAGTGATGACACCCGCAAGCAGCGCCACCACGTCGACGGCTCGCTTCGCTGCCTCGAGCGCGATCCGTTGGCTCGTTCCTTGGATAATGATGTTCCCCCCGGCGACCCCTTTCGCCACGCCGAGCGACTCCTCCACCAAGAACTCCCCATCCATCACCGGAACGCGCCAGTATCGCCGGTCGCCCAGCTTCTTGCTTTTTTGGAACCCATCGCCAAAGAACCGCAGGTGCTTACCGAAGGCGAACCGATCGTCGCTTTCTGGCAGCCCGTCGTAAACCGCGGTTGTTGGACAAGTCATCACACACTGGCCGACCCGTTTAGGGAGTGCCTTGGCGAGGCCCTCGTTGGAGAACCCAAACGCCAGGACCGCCGCTGCCGGACGACCGTCGGGCGACTGGTCAGCAGAGAGAATCTGCTCCACCGCCATCTCGGCATCGCACTGGATAACGCTTGAACCGTAGCCGCAAAGCTCGCGCGTGGCGGCGTCGAGCCAGTGGTTATCCATTGCGGTGACGATGAGCCGCGAGTACCGCATCCGGAAGGCTTCGGCAAACGTGTCGACGATCATCGTGGGGCCAAGGTGCATGGGAAGCATTCTCGCCGGACGCCCACGAAGACGCAAGCCGATAGCCGACGAGTACGCCTCGTCGGAGCGGAGGGCGGCCGCTGAAGCGGCTCCGACGAGGCGTAGCTCGTCGGCTATTTGGCGGAGGGGCGTAAGGAGCTGAGCTCCCCAGTCGTCCGCTCTACCCGGCGCAAGAGACAGGGAAATCACCGCTGACGACCCGTAGCAGCCGACCGCCGCTTTCGTACCAACCTTGGCTAGTAAACCGGCACCAAAGGAGGTCGACCTCCAGACGGACCGGACCGGCGCCCGGCAAATCGAGCGATAGCAGACCACGCCGGTAGGGGATCGGCTTTTCGTGGTAGAAGCCAATGCCGCGATCCGAGATATCCTTGCCGATCACCACCATCTCTTGTGCCAATTCTTCCGGCACGTTGCCCGGGACGGGGGCAAGATTGAACAGTTGCGGGATGGCCGTTCGCGACTTGTCTCGACGGTCGTTCTCCACGGACGTTTGGAGTCGCTGCAAAAGCGAGGCAACTTCCTGGCTCAAGGTGGGACGTGGCTGGCACTCCGCCAAACCGACAACCGACTTACCTATCCAAGACATCGGCGACTCCTTCCAAGAGAGACCGCGCGGCCGGCTGATCGAGACAGTTGGCTACACGGGAGAGGCGACTCAGAAAAGACTCGGTGCCCTACTAAACGGGCGCACGAAGAGATACTGAAACGTAGCTTACAAAACGGGCCCAGGCAAATCGAATTTCGAGGCGACAAGCGACCGAGAACGATTCGTTCCCACCTAACCGCTACGGACGGACAGAAGGGCGAAATCGGAAGGCCGAACGCAATCGGCACGCTTGTCCTTCGGGTTTCGTCAGTACGATTGCCATAGCCATGCCATTCCGAACGTGACCCCCGTGAGCAGCATGAGGAAACTAGCGATCCGGGCGATATCTTCCCAACCGATCGTCTCGACCGCCTCGCTGGGAGAGAATCGAACCAGATGCGAAGGCACACGCCTTCTCGGCATCGTAGCGGTACGGAGCGTGCTGACTTGCACCTGCGCATAGACCGATCGGGCGAGCGGCACATCGCCCCAGTAGCCTGGCAAATCCCGAGCTTCGATCGCTGGAATCGACTCCTCGAAGATATCGTGTGCAGGGCGAAGCGCCTCCGCAATTTGAGAGCAACCGTCGCATCGCTCCAAATGGAATTCGACATCGACGTCGGACGAGGCCCCCGTCGGAAAGGGCCCGCGCGTAAGAATCGAAAAGACTTGGTCGCAATTCATCGAGTTCCCTCCGACGAATTGGGGTTCTACACCACCAGTCGCGTTACGAACTGTCGCATTGCGCCCAGTTGGTGTGTCGATGTAAATCAGCGCCGGTAGGGTCGATCATTCGACCGATACCGTTCGCTGCCATGCGATCGCTAAGAAAGCAGCCATGCCCAAGGTGCAACATCCGAAGAGAAGTGTCAGGGAGTCTAACCGGAAACGGGGCGGATACGCTAGACGGTTTTCCGAAGAATTATTTTGGCGTGCGACGCCGAGGCGGGGAGGACCCAATCCCGAGCTTTCGATGCGAAGTCCTACGGGAGATCCGAGAGGGCTTGGAGGACGTGATCGTCGTGGCCATCGACTTGGAGTTTCCACATCTTCGCCACGCTACCAGCCTTGTCGATTACAAACGTGCTCCGCTGGATGCCCATCGACACGTTGCCGTAGAGGTTTTTCTCCCGCCACGCTCCATACTTTTCAGCGATTTTGTGGCCCGGATCGGCCAAAAGGGGGAAGTTGAGCTGGAATTTATCACGGAATTTCTCGTGGCTCGCGATGTCGTCGGGGCTCACACCCAGGACGACGGCCCCGAGTTTCTCGAAATTTTTCTGCTGATCGCGGAACGCACACGCCTGGCGGGTGCAGCCTGGGGTGTCGTCCTTGGGGTAGAAATAGACGACGATCGGGGTACCGAGAAACTCCGAGAGGCGAACCTTGGAGCCATCGTCGGCGGTCAAAGTGAAGGCGGGGGCCTTTTCTCCCTTTTCGATCCAGTCGGCCATCGGTTTTTCTCCTGTCTTTTCCGGGCTAAAAACCGATATTGTAGCTGGGGCATCCCGGCTAGCGAAGACGCCGGCGCCGGTGGGCCTCGTATGCCGACCGGCTGGCCGCTAGAATTATTCACTCTCTTTCTCCACCTTACCTAAGTCTGACCGAGTATCGTGAGCCCTTTGACCACAACGCCCCCCCTCTCCGCCGAAGCCCGAGCCGAACGGAGCCTCGCCTTAGCGATGGCAGCCGCCCGCAGAGCCGAAGAAAACCGTGGCCAGGAGATCGTCGTGCTCGACATGCGATCGATTACTCCGGAATTCGATTACTTCGTGATCGCCACCGGCAGCAGCCGCCGGCAGCTCCATGCGATCAGCGAAGAAATCGATCACGCCCTCGAAGACGACCTGGGCGACAAACGGATGGGGATCGAGGGATACAGCGAAAGCCGGTGGATCCTCCTCGATTACGGTTCGGTGGTGATCCACCTTTTCGATGCCGAGATGCGGGAATACTACGCGCTGGAAAATTTGTGGGAAGGTGCCGAGCGCGTCGCTCTCCCTTGGGATAAAGAGGCTCCCTTGGGATGAAGAGGGTAACGACAAAAAAACGGACGCCTAGCCAAGACCTAGTGCGAGCGAGCCGCACACGCATGTTCCGGTTGCGGCGCTGCTATTTCAGCGTCCAACGATTGCCTTAGCGGAACATCCGAGTGATCACTGCTCTAAGGCAAGCGGCAAACAAGAATTCATCCCTCCTCTCCCCCGTTATTCCGCTGCGTGGGAGAGGGTCGGTTCTCCGCTGCCACTCGCATCCACCTCTCGCACGTTGCCCGAGCCCCCATGAATCTCCTCGCAGAAATCCGTTCCCGTTTTGCCACGGCCCTTGCGTCCGTTGATGGTTTCACCGGCGACACGCGCCCGATCGTCGAACTCGTTCGCCCCAGTTCGGATGCAAAGTTTGGTGACTACCAAGCCAACTGCGCGATGCCCCTTGGCAAGCAGCTCGGCAAGCCACCACGGGAGATAGCCGCGTCGCTCGTCGAAGCCCTCGATGTGAGCGATTGGTGCGAGACGCCGGAAATCGCCGGGCCAGGGTTTATCAATCTTCGGGTCAAAGACGAGCAAATCGCCCGACTGGTCGCCAGGGCAGCCCAATCCGAGCGCCTGGGCGTTCCCCAGGTAGCGACGCCGCAGACCGTGGTGGTCGACTACTCTTCGCCCAATGTCGCTAAGCCGATGCACGTAGGACACATTCGCTCGACCGTCATCGGGGCGGCACTTGCCGAGGTACTCCGCTTCCTGGGGCATCGGGTCATCACCGACAACCACATCGGTGATTGGGGCACCCAGTTTGGGATGATCATCTACGGCTACAAGCATTTCGTCGACGAAGTGGCGCTGGAAAAAACGCCCGTGCCGGAGCTCACTCGGCTCTACCGGCTGGTCAACCGCTTGATCGAGTACCACGCCGCGAAGACAACCGGGCTACCCGCGATGGAGGAGCGGATCGCAGGCCAAACGAAGCTGGTTGCCGAGTTAGGCAGCGTTCCGGCGACGGGTGACAAAAAAGTGGACAAGAAGGAAGCGAAGAAGCTTCACGCCGCAGAAAATTCGCTACGGGAATTGAAGGCAGACCAAACCTCACTCCAAAACCAAATTGCGGCGATCGACAACGATCCGACGCTCGGCCCTCTCGCCCAACAACACACCGGCATCGGCAAGGCGGTGCTCCAGGAGACGGCCAAGCTCCACGAAGGGGACCCGACGAATCGTGATCTGTGGCAACGCATCCTCCCCCCCTGCCTTGAAGAGATCGATGCCACCTACGATCGACTTGGAGTGACGTTCGACCAGACGCTCGGCGAGAGTTTTTATCATGATCGGCTTGCAAAGGTCGTCGACGATTTGGTCGCTCGCGGCTTGGCCACGGAGAGCGAAGGGGCGATGTGCGTCTTCCTCGAAGGATTCGACGCGCCGATGATTGTTCGCAAGAAGGATGGGGCCTTTCTCTATTCCACGACCGACTTGGCGACGATTGCGTACCGCATGGAAGAATGGCAGCCGGACGTCATCCTTTACGTGGTCGACTACCGCCAGTCGCTCCATTTCGAACAACTCTTTGCCACCGCGAGAATGTCGGGGTTCGACCAGGTGGAACTCCAGCATGTCCCTTTTGGAACCGTCCTCGGAGAAGATGGCAAACCCTACAAAACAAGATCGGGCAGCGCCGTCGGGCTAGGAGGGCTACTCGACGAGGCGGTCGACCGGGCGCGGGCGATCGCCGATGGGAGCAAGTTGCTCACCACCGATCAGGAGCGGCAACAGGTGGCCCAACGGATTGGTATTGGAGCGATCAAATACGCCGACTTGGCTCATAATCGGACCAGTGACTACGTCTTTAGTTACGATAAAATGCTGGCGATGAACGGCAACACCGCCGCCTACATGCAGTACAGCTGTGCCCGCGTGCGAGGGATTTTTGCCAAGGCAGGGGTGACGCTCGAGGAATCGCTCTCGCAGGCCTGCGAGATCAAGCTCGACTCGACAGCAGAACGGGCGCTGGGGCTCGCGCTGTTGCAATTCGCCGAGACGCTGGAACGGGTAGCGGAGGATTACCGGCCTAACCATCTCACGACTTACCTGTTTGAGCTCGCAAGTCGGTACTCGGATTTCTTTCAGAACTGTCCGGTGGTCAAGGCAGAATCGACGGAAATTAGGGCAAGTCGACTGGCACTTTGTGCGCTAACGGTGAGCACCTTGGAGACAGGACTCCGGCTACTCGGCATCGAGTCCGTCGAGCGAATGTAGCTCGTGAACCCCGCCGAACGGGTGTAGCAAGTGAGCCCGGCCGGGGACGGCGGGGCTCACGGTCGCGTTATTCGATGGGGGATTCATAGCGTCCGAACACCATGCGTCCGGCGCTGGTTTGCAAGACGCTCGTCACGGTCGCCAGCACCATGTCGCCGACATGTTCGCGTCCCCCCTCGATCACGACCATCGTGCCATCTTCCAGGTAACCAACGCCTTGCCGAGCGTCCTCGCCTGGCTTAACGATTTGCACCTGAAGCGTCTCGCCTGGTAGAAAGACCGGCTTGAGCGAATTGGCAATGTCGTTCAAGTTGACCACGCCGACGTTGTGGATCTTGGCAACCTTGTTGAGGTTGTAGTCGTTGGTGACTACCTTTCCATCAAGGTGCTTGGCCAGCAGCACCAATCGCTGGTCCACTGGTTGGCCTGCAAATTCGGGTAAATCGCGCTCGAAAATTTGCAAGTCGACCTTGGGATCACTCTGCAATCGGTTGAGAATATCAAGCCCTCTCCGACCGCGGCCGCGGCGGAGCTTGTCGCTGGAGTCGGCAACGCCTTGCAGTTCGGCAATCACGAACTGCGGCATGATGAGCGGATTGTCGATGACCCGGGTCTCCACCACGTCGGCAATCCGACCATCGATCACGACGCTCGTGTCGAGCACCAGCGGCTTGAGCCCCTTCATCTCCTTGGCAAACTCGACGTAGGGGATAATAAAGCGGAAGTCATCGCGTGTTTGCAGCAGGACGCTTATCGACGCATAACACATGATGGCGGTCAGCGCGACCTTCGTCCATTCCGCGATGCTGGGATCCAGCCGACCCAACAAGGGGGTGAGGCCCAGTTGTAAGACATAGCCTAGGAAGAGCCCGATCACCGCACCAAAATAAACTGCCGTGATGACATCGAGGCGCTTTCGTCGGGTGAAAACATCTGCAACGAGTACCACACCGGCGCCCGCTAGCACACCGAAAAAGGCAATCCAAGGCAAGAAAACGTTGGAACTGGTCACGAGGTCGGAACCCGCCACCTGAAACCCAATTGTGATAGCGATCATCACGAAAACAACGCGAAGGATAACCAGAGCCATGACAATCCACTAACAACAAATCGAATAGGAAAAACAACGAGGCGAGGAGGGACTACGCAACGGACTTCCGAGGCCGAGCATCAAGCGGGCCACGCGGAGCGAGCCAGTTGACGGCCAAAAAGTTCTCAAGAGAAGACAAACCATCGTGCCGAGTCGATGCCACTCTAGTAGCGAACTCGAAGTCTCGCCATCCCCTCGGTGACGCTCCTTCTATTCTACTTTGGGAAAGGCAGACCGAATAGGCTTCTGAATCGATTATTGGGCGGAAGAGGCATTAACCCGGGGGGGGCCAAACCCTACAATAGGGCATGCTACTATTTTACCTCTTTCTGCTCTTCACCGTCGGACCGCTCACGGAGCTGAGCCTGCTCTACTATCTTGGCATGAATGTCGGATGGGTGGAGACGGTCTCGTTGGTACTCCTGACCGGCATCGTCGGGGCGGCACTCGCCCGGTGGCAGGGGGTCGTCACGCTCCTGAAAGTCCAGCAGCGAATGGCCCAAGGCCAAATGCCGGCGGACGAACTGACGGACGGCCTGTTGATCCTCATCGCCGGCATCGTCCTCGTAACGCCCGGCATCCTCACCGATCTCCTAGGGTTCAGTCTGCTGGTGCCCCCCTTTCGAAGCCTCATCAAGCGCGGGGTGCGGCGATGGGCGAAAAAGCACATGACCCTCCAAGCAGGCCAGACCGGTACTCAATTCTGGAGCCCAGGGCCCCCACTCCACCAACCCGAGGAGATTCTGGAAGCGGAAGTGATCGAGACCCGAGTCGTCGACTAAGTCGACTAAGGAGATCGTTGGCCGGGGGGGGCTTACGCTTCGTCCCTTTCGGTGGCATCGGCCCTTTCGGTGGCATCGTCGAGGGCATCGTCGAGCAAGAGATGTTCGTAGAATAGCGCCCCCGCCACCGCTCCCGCGCAGGGCGCAAGCCAGTAGGCCCAGTGGTAAGCGAAGTCGCCCTGCACTAGCGCCGGCCCAAACGCTCGCGCCGGGTTCATCGCCGCTCCCGTTACGGCTCCGCCGGTCAGAATGTTGGCAGCCACAATCGCTCCAAGCCCTATTCCGCCTCCGACGGCAAACTGGGAACCCCGTTCATCGATCACCGTGCCATAGATGCCAATCATTAGCAGGAACGTCATCAGCGCCTCCGCGAAGAGGAGCACCGGCGTCGTAACCCAGAAGGCTGGGGTGCAGACGGCAAGGTTGGCTTCGGCCACCGCTTCAACCGGGTAGATCGTCCAGCAAGTGAGGGCGGCAAGCAAGCCGGCTCCTAATTGGGCCGCGACATATCGCCAAGCCATCGGCAGCTCGATACGCCCCACCACCAACATGCCAAGCGTCACCGCCGGGTTGAAATGAGCGCCACTCATCCCGCCAAACGAAGCCACAACGACAGCCAGAACGAGGCCACTGGCTAGTGCTGCGCCGAGAAGGCCCAGCCCACTAGAGACAGGCGGCGCACTGCTCACCGTCGAACCGATCGCTGCGAAAACGAGCGCAAAGGTGCCAAGGAATTCCGCCGCGACGGGTTGATAGCTACGCATTGTAGAAGCCATTCAGCAATGGAGAATGCAGACAACACGCCATGGGGGCGTGCCATTAGAGCATTTCTACGCCCTATGGAGACTAGCTCGCGCTCTTGAGCGCGGCGAGAGCCGCATCGTAGTCGGGCTCGTCGGTCACTTCACGGACGTATTCCGCGTGAACAACCTTGCCATCCGCATCCAGAACAAAGCAAGCCCGGCAAAGGATTTTAAGCTCCTCGATCAGAGTGCCCCAACCCTCGCCAAAGTTGCGATCTTGGTAGTCGCTTGCCGACCGGATGCTGGTAATACCCTCGGAACCGCAGAAGCGATTCATGGCGAACGGCAGATCGAGGCTCACGGTAACTGCGTTGATCGAGTCGCCCATTCCTCCAAGCGATTCGTTGAACTTCTTGGTTTGCGTGGCACAGACGGGAGTGTCGAGCGACGGGACCACACTCAGGAGCGTCGGTTTCCCTTTCAGATCTTCCAACGTGAGGGTCTGCATCCCCCCTTCAAAATAGTGCAGTGTGAAGTGAGGCGCGGCTTGGCCGACCGTCACGGCATCGCCTGCCAGCGTGATGGAATGTCCTTTGAAAGTCACGGCATCTGAGCGAGACATGGTCGGCTCCTCGGGGGAAGTCATTGGGGGAACAGGGCGAACGACCGAGCCGCAGAACCCAAGAGAGACCTCCCCCGATCCTGCACGATCGCATCGCGCCAAGTATCGACTTTCACCGCGCCAACACAAGGGTCGCTACCGCTCGACGGGGGACTCGAAGAGAGCAGGCAAAACGGGCGGGGCGTCGCCCCAATGCCGGAGCGGCTCCACGGTCGGCCGATTTTCCCCAGGGGCAAGCGCGGTATGGGAGGCCTGCTGCACCAAAGCGGCCCGCACCGGCCGGCGAATCGAGGGCCGACGCGAGGCTGGGGTCGATTCGGCGAAGGGGAGGGGTGGGGGTGCATCACCACCAAATAGCCGGGGCCCCCCCGAAGGGAGATTCTGGTGAAGCGGAAACAAATTGTCCGCCGGCGCTGGCGCCGCGGCCGGTGTTTCCGGTGGCTGGCCAAAAGGAAGGTTGGCGGGAGCATCTTTCATGAATCCTGGGAGCGGCGTCTTGGGCCGCAAAGGAGGAAGATTTTCCTCCGTGCTGCCTTCCTCTGGTCCTGGGAAATCGGGTAGCTCGATATCGCTTTCGGCACGACCCTCGTTCGATTCTGGATCGAGCGCTTCGACCTTCTCTGGTGCTGCTTGGTCTTCGACTTCCGGGGCAGGTTTAAGACGTTTGGGAATTCCTGGATCCCCCAAGCTGGGCCCCTCGTCGATCGAGCGAGTCGAAGGAGTTTCGCTGCCTGGCCAAGTCCGCCAGGTGACCGGGGTAAACCCCCAAGCACTCCGAGCGGGGACGCAGGTGCCCTCGGCCGTACAGGGGCCCGGGATCGGCTGCAGCGCGGAAGCAGCGAACAAGTCCGTTGCCCCCCCAACAAGGACAACGACAGCGATAAATAGCGCGCAAGCGTGTCGAAGACGGCGGATAGTCATCGATCTAAGTTCCTTTGTGTCAGCGCGACCAGACGGTCGCGGCTAATTTCGTCAGCTTGTTGGACGCGTCTGGTAGCGCCCCGTTCGGTCACACCGGGGCTTGGAACGCTGCGGTATGTCGGCCTATCAGTTTCGCTAGTTAATGCTAGTTAATACCGAGGCCAAATCGACCGATCCGATTAAGCATGGCCGTACCCAGCGAGACGAATCCGAAGATTCGTTCGAAGGGCCGAGTGACCCTCGACAACTGAGCGTCAAACTTAAACAACGGGTCTTCCTCGATATAGAGCCGGTCGCCAGGTAGCAACTGGTAGTTTGTTGCGGTAATGGCGCCACGTGTAATATCTTCGTAATTCACCGGCAATATCTGCTCACAACCCGATCCGGGAGACCCAGGGCGGGCAATAAAGATATTGGTCGAGGAGAGCTGGCTGAGCCCACCGATGCTGGCGATGGCGTCGAGCACCGTATCGTTTCCGGTAATCGGAGCGGGGACAATGTTGTCGCCGAATCCTGCCCCCTGCGTGATGATGTAGTACTTTTTGCTGTTGTAAGCAAAAATATCAACGATCACTTCGGGATTCTCCAGAAACTCCGAGAGCTTCTCCTCAATGGCGAGCTTCGCCTCGTCGAGAGTCAGCCCCGTCAGATAGACCGATCCATAAGTCCCGAGATTCACCCGCCCATCAGGCCCAACCAAATGTTCCCCTTGGATCGCCTGGGCACCAGCAGAGACCGCCAGAGATACGGAAACCTCCACATCTTGGTACAACTGCGACAGGTGCTCGCGGACCGCCTCTTTCACGTCATCAATCACCAGCCCCGAGACTTTGACCCGCCCATAAGAGGGTCCCAAGTCAACGCTTCCCTCGGGGTCCACGAAAAAGGCGTCCGCGATCGGTTGCTCCGGAGGAACTCCCACGACACGAATGAGGAGGCCATCAAACGGCTCTACGGTATGCGGAGGCTTCGGAACAATCTTCACCGCGTTAATCAGAAGGATGTCAGGCGGTTCGATGACGTAGGGAGGGAGCGACACCATCTCCTTCTCTCGCCCGGCAGGATTCTGTGTGACCGGAGGCGAAGGCGCCATGGGGAACGGCTCACGAGGTGCCATGAACGCCGTGCATCCAGTGCTAGCGAGCACCAGAAGACCAAGTGCGCAGGCAAAGGGAAGGCTGTCAATTTTAAAGATTTTCGTCATGGCGCGGTTCGCCTAATAGGTCAAGGTCTCGAAATCGATGATCGATCGGTACATTCCTAATAATCGGTAAACTCCCCCAGCAACTTTGCCCCAGATTAGAAGAATTCTCCCTCTTTCCCTCCCTCTCTCCCCCCTTTCCTTCACCCGGTGCCTCGTTCGCCATAGAGCTGCACCATGAACCGGTCCTACGCTTCGACCGTAGAGAAGAGCGGGGGCGGGACGTTTGCTGGGTCGGTCGACTCCGCCCGATCCCTATATTCCCACCGCTGGCGAAAAAAGACGTCGCTGGCCTGAAGGTGGAGAAATGGCTTTCACCGAGTAATTCCCTCCTAAAAACCCGTGAAAACAGTGGGAAACGCGAGACAGGGCCGGTTTAAAGGGGCCAGCATGCTGTTTGACAGAATTCCGGACCGCGCGTATCTTCGACGGTATAGAAACTCCTTGGTTTCTCCAGTGGCTTGCGCTGCCGTGATGGAATAATGCAAGCTGCTCGAATGTCGCGCAACTTTTCTGGTGGGGGTACGGTCGGTGCCTACGGTCCAGGCCATACCCAACGCGTTTCGTGATGCCGCCTCCTGCTACCGATAGGCTGGCGAGTGAAACTTAGAAAAGCTGCCACTGCTAGCAGCCGCTACTTCGCCGGCGGAACGGGCCACTTTGATTCGGCGATAGCAAAGTGGTTGTTTCCCCTTGATCCAGTAAACACGCATTTAGAGACGCAAATCCGATGAGTACGACCACCGCGACTGGCATGCCTCTCGGCTTGGGTAGGGGCCTCACCTCCGAGCCGGTACTGAGTGATTCCGACCAACGATCGGCGTGGATAGCGCTGGTGGCGACGGTGGCGGTCTTGATCGGCGTTTACTGGAACATGCTTACGTTGACCAAGGACTTTTGGGACGATCCGACCTATTCCCACGGCTGGATTATTCCTTTCTTTGCCCTCTTCCTAATGTGGTCCCAGCGAAAGCCGCTCGGCGGCCCCATTTCGCGGGACCAAGAAAATCAGAATTTCCTCCAAATTGGTGTCCCCTTGGCGGCCGCCGTTGGGTGCTACTTCCTGGGTTATTATGGCCTCGGCTGGCTGGCCTACGCCATCGCGGTAATCGTTGCCCTAGCGATCGTGTTTCGGTTTCACCAATTCTCACCCATTCATGCGACCGAGCGCTGGATCGGCGTGGGCCTGATTGTCGCAAGCCTCTTGGTGCGGATTTACGCCGCGTCGCGCGACATGCATCCGGTCGACCGGCTTAGTTTCTTGGGCGCGTTGTTCGGGGCGTTTCTTTTGGCAGGTGGCTTCGGCGTCGTCAAACGAATGTGGGCCTCGATTGCGTTCTTCGTCTTCATGTTTCCCCTTCCCTCGGTCGTCGAACAACCCTTACTCCTATTTCTCCAGAAGTTAGCCGCAAGCGCCAGCACGACGGTCCTCCAGGTGCTTGGCACCATGGCGACCCGGCAAGGGAATAAAATGATCGTCGAGGGGATTGAGCTAGAAGTCGCACAAGCCTGCAGCGGCCTCCGGATGCTCACCATCTTCGGTGCCATGGTCATCGCACTGGTGCTGCTTATCGAGCGCCCCTGGTGGGATAAACTGATCCTGCTCCTAAGTGCGTTACCGATTGCCCTGATGACCAATATCATCCGAATTACCGTCACTGCCCTGCTCTTCCTAGCCGTCCGAGGAACTTCCTGGGAGGAGCCACTGCACGAACAAATCCATGATGTCGCCGGGTATGCGATGATCTTCATCGCAGGGGGCATCATGTGGATGGAATATAAGGTGTTGTCCTGGGTATTCGTGGAAGAACGAGACGACGCGGCCCATGCCGTCGGAATCATGGGGCGAGGAGCGACAACCCCCCGGTAACAGAATGCCAGGATACCGAAGAACGATTTCGTTGCAAAAAAAGAACAGGGCTGTTGCGTTCTTACAACATCGGATCCGTGGAAAAATAGGGATTTGGAACCAGGGGATGCTGCCGGAACAGCTATTCCGCTGAGTTGGACGACCAGACGTGGCTTTGGCTTGAAACTTGCGGGACAGATACTTCTAAGAATTCGCGTTCCTATCCGCGCGGAAATCGTCCCGTTGTGGGGCTGCTATTACTCATGAGGAAAGAACAACCAAATGGCTAACCAAGAAAACTCCTCGTTTTCGCATCTCGATTCACAGCAATCGTTGGTGAGGACTCCAGGACAGGATGCCCATGCCGCTGGAGCTGATTTAACCGTCACTGCCCCTTACGCCAGCCCCAACTTTTCACGAACGCCTCAGGTTGTCACGGCGGGCATGGATGCGAAAGCGTTTTACCATGCGCTCCGCCGGCGATGGCTACTTGCCTTATCGATGGGTTCGTTGTTCGCAGCGATTGCTGGTGCCGGATTGTATTCGGTATTTCCCGAGTCGGACACAGCGATGGCGGTGTTTCGTGTCCAAGCCAGCCAAGAATCACTCATGTACTCCAACATCGACCATTCCGATCAGGACTACGAGATTTATAGGGCGACTCAGATTGCCCTGATCAAGGACAACACGATCCTCTCGGCCTCCTTGGTCGACCCCGCTTTGCAAAACGTGAAGATATTGCGTGAAGTGGCGGACAACAATCGCATTCGCTGGTTGTCGGACAATCTTGATGTACAATTTGAAGGCAAAAGCGAGTTGCTCCGCGTATCGATGACTTTGAACGCCCCTGCGGAAGACTTGGAGGCGATGGTCAACGCGGTATGCAACGCCTATCTGGAAGAAGTCATCATCAAGGACCGTCTTGGCCGTGAACAGATTCGCGATGCACTGAGCGTTACTCTTGCCAAACTAAACGAAGAAGTTCGCGGAAAATGGGCGGAGTATAAGACCTACGCTAGTGACATCAAGAGTACGGAAGATGACAAGTTTGATCCCGAAGTGAAAATGATGTTCTCCCAGATCACAGCGATGGTGAGCGAGCAGTCGCGTCTGGAGGCAGAAATCCGCAGCATGCGGCTGGAGTACGCAACTTGGCTGGAGTACCATGATAACCCGGCACTCAAAGAGATGATGATGGACCAGCAAGTCGCTGCGAACCAAGAACTGCAATTCATGGACCAGCAAATCATGGGACTTCGTTTCCGACTGCGAGAAGCGGAGCAGCGTTCGAAAAACAGAGTGACCGGTGAAACCAAACGAATCCACAGGGAACTCGAAGCACTCCAACAGTCGAAGGCTTCGCTTGCAGGCGAAATCCGGCAGCAGATCTATCAAGCCGAGGCAGATCAACCTGATGTTGAAGGCGGATTGGTAAAGAAAACCTTCCAAATGAAAATGCAAATGGCAGCCGGTCAATTGCAAAAATTGACCGGTTGGGATGAAAAACAAGAAGACGGAACCATAAAACATATTCCTGGAGAAATTGACAAAATCCAGGAGGAACTTCAGGGGAAAGCACAGCGTTCCACCGAATTACTGATTCGGAAAGCAGAACTGGACCAACTCCAGCTAGTCTCCCAAGATTTGTCTCGGCGAATCGAGTCGTGGGGCATCGAATTGAAGGCCGCCCCACGGATTAAGCCGGTCCACCCCGCCGTCATAACGCCGGGCATCAACAAGATGCAGCGATACGCCATTGCCGGCCTGGGTGGTCTAGGGACCTTGGCGCTCACCTTTTTCGGTATCGCCTACCTCGAATTCATGGGGCGCCGCCTCAATGAACCTGAGCAAGTCGACGAAGGACTTGGGCTCCGTGTGGTAGGGACGCTTCCATCCCTCAATGCCAAACGATTGAGCAATCCCAACCATCCGCTGGTCGCTCAGCTCACCGAGTCGATCGACAGTGTCCGAACCGCTTTGATGCACGACTCGACCTCCAAACCGAGGAAAGTCGTATTGGTCACCAGTCCCGCGACGATGGAAGGACGCACCACCGTTGCCAGCCAACTGGCGGCTAGCCTCGCGCGGGCTGGTCGGCGGACTTTGCTCATCGATGGCGACATGCGTCGCCCCGCACTCCATTCACTCTTCGATGTTCCACTAGAAGATGGACTCTGTGAAGTACTTCGCGCCGAAACCGAGGTCAGTGATGTGGTTCGCGCAACCCACGCGGAAGGACTCTGGCTGATGACCGCCGGCTACTGTGACGCGGATGCGGTCCATGCCATGGCCACCGACCAGATCCAACCGATCTTTGAGAAGCTGCGAGCCGACTATGACTTCGTGATCATCGATGGCGCTCCCGTACTAGGCCTTTCCGACTCGCTGATGATGGGCCAACATTGCGATGGTGCCTTGCTCTCGGTACTCCGTGACCATACGACCGTGCCAAAAATCCATCAGGCGATAGAGCTTCTTCGAGGTGTTGGAATTCGCTTGATCGGCTCGGTCGTCAACGGAGTTTCGTCGAAAGCCGACCATCGGGTCACGCACTTGCAGTCCGCATCGCCCAAATCGGAACGTAAGCAGCTAGAAACGAGTAAAATTAGCGAAACGGGCGAAATTTTTGAAGCCGGCGAAATTTGATCGCTTGGTGATCACGAAGGTCCTCCGATCGACTTTGGCGGGGCTTCGATTCGGCGGGCATTTCCCGGAATCGAAGCCCCGCCCTTGCTTTGCCAGACGAGTGGTTGGTCACCGCCACTCGTTCGGGTAGAATGGCCTCCCAACTAGTCCGAAATAGAAGCATCCCAAAGCCGGTCTATTTCTTGGACTTCTGATTTCCTAACTCGAATCTACCGATGGTGGTTGCGATGGATCCCTATTCCCTTTGTCCTTGCGGCAGCGGTAAAAAACTGAAATTCTGCTGTGCCGACCTCATCGGTGAGATTGAGAAGATCCACCGCATGATCGAAGGAGACCAGCCGCGCGCCGCGCTTCGGCATGTGGAGCAAACGCTTGCCGAGCAGCCAGGTCGGGCGTCTCTCTTGGACCTGAAGGCGACGCTTCAGTTGTCGCTTGGCGAAGTGGAGGCCGCCCGGGAGACGATTGATCAATTCATCCAATGCGACCCGCAAAGCTCCGCCGCCCACGCTCACAACGCCATCGCCCTTGCCGAGCAAGGGCAGCATCGCGACGCCATCGAGGCATTGCAAAACGGACTCGATCTGGTCGAAACGAATTTGCCACAACGGGCCGTCGAGGCCATCGGTGCTGTAGGGTACTTGCTGCTCAAGAAGGGCGACGTGGTGGCAGCACGCGCTCACCTGTGGCTCTATGAGTCGATCATGGGAGAACATGACGGCCGAGCGATCGAATTACTGGTCCGGATGAACCAAGTAAGCGGGCTCCCCTTGGTGCTTCGAGATCAACTCTCGCTTCGGAGCCTCCCGGAGGGACATCGGGTTGCGGGAGAAATGGCAGCCATTCAGCGCCTGGCAGCCGCTGGCAAGTGGCGTTCGGCAGCAGCCGCTTGCGACGACTTACTTCCAGACCATCTTGACGAACCCCTCTTCTTCTACAATCGCGCGCTCCTTTCCGGTTACCTGGCCGATCAAAAAAACTTTGTGGCCGGGATGCGGCTCTATGCTCGGCAAGAAATTCCTCTCGACGATGCGATCGAGGCAGAAGCCATCGCGCAGGTTGTCGATTCCGAATCGCAAGACCCACCGGTCGAATCGGTACGCATCGCCTTCGATGTTGTCGATGGCGATGCCTTGGTCGATCGCCTTGCCAAAGACGAGAAAGTGGCCAACTACCCCGTCCCTCCCGATGAATTCAAGGCATCCGACGGGCCGATGCCGAGGGCGGTCTACCTGTTGCTCGACCAACCGATGCCGAAAGCCGACGACCTCCTGACTCGAGAAAATATCCCTCGCATTCTCGGCGTCTTGGCACACTATGGCCGACAAACGGACCGCGACGAGCGAATCGAAATCGTCGTCGATCGCGACGCAAAGTTTCACTCGACACTCGACACAATGACCCAGGTGCTAGGGGAGAGCCTGGGGCAAAAAATGGCCGAGGAGCCAGCCGGTTATTCACAAAACGGCGACCCGGTTCTTAGCTGGGCCTGGCACTTCCCGGAGTCGACCCCACCTGCCCAAAGACGTGCCTTGCTTGCCGAAGAGCGCCGCGACGCTTTTCTCAACCGGTGGCCAGAAAAACCCCGTAAGGCGTTGGCGGGGAAATCGCCCCGAGAAGCAGCGAACGATCCCGATTTGCGGCTACCCCTTTTGGCGAGTCTTCTGCTCTTGGAACAAGGTGCCTCGAACGCGTCGTATGGAGAAACCTTAGCCCAACTTCGCGAGCAGTTAGGACTCCCCGCTTCGGAGCCGATTGATCCCGACACGATTGACACCCGTTCCGTGTCGATAGCTCGTATCTCTAGGGTCGACTTGAGTAAACTGCCTGACTCGGACTTGGCCCTGCTTTACAAACGGGCGGTCTTGGTCAACGCGACCGGCGCGCTCCAACCGATTGTCCGAGAGGGTCTTCTGCGTCCTGCGTTTGCCAGCGAAGTTCCCGTCGAAAAACTCTACGAGCAGCTTTTCTCGCTTCAAGAAGACAACATCGATGCACTTCGTGTGCTGGACGAGGCCCGAACATGGGCCAAGGCAAACGATCAGTCGTGCGGCTATTGGGACTTGCTGGAACTGCAACTCCACCTGGCCGATGGGGATCCAGAAGGTGCTCAGCGCATGCTGAGCCACCTGAAGGACAATCACATGAACGAGCCAAAAATCGCGGAGCAAGTCTATCAGTTACTCCACATGATCGGAGCGATTCCTCCGGAAGCGGAACAGGGACCCGCCCCACCCTCCCCGATACCTGCTGGCGCAACGGCTGACGGGGGCATCTGGACACCCGACGGCGAGAGTAGTTCCGAAGGCAAATCGAAGCTTTGGACCCCCGACTGATGCCTTTCATCGACGACCGCCGACACATGAGCCGAGCACTCGAGTTAGCAAGGCTAGGCGAGGGGTTTGTCGAGCCCAATCCGATGGTGGGGGCTGTCGTAGTGCGCGACGGGCGAATCGTCGGCGAAGGATGGCATCAAGTCTTTGGCGGGCCACACGCCGAGAGAAGGGCGTTGGCCGACGCCGGTGAAGAGGCGCGAGGAGCCACCCTCTTCGTCACCCTCGAACCTTGCTGCCACACCGGAAAAACGCCTCCCTGCACCGAGAGTATTCTCGAGGCTGGCGTGACCCGAGTCGTCGCCGCGACCGGCGATCCTTTTCCAAAAGTCAACGGCGGTGGATTCCACCAACTTCGGCAAGCGGGCGTCGTCTGTTCGGCCGGCCTGCTCGAAAGCGAAGCACGCTATCTGCTCGCTCCCTATTGGAAGTTGACCACAACCGGGCATCCTTGGGTGATCGCCAAGTGGGCGATGACGCTCGATGGAAAACTAGCCACGCGAACCGGGAAGAGTCAATGGATCTCGGGAGAGGCATCACGCGAGATCGTCCACCAGCTTCGAGGCCGAGTCGACGCCATCCTCGTCGGAGCCGGCACCGTCCGGGCCGATAATCCGCAGCTCACGGCCCGGCCATCGGGTGCCCGAACCGCCTTGCGAATCGTGCTGGGAGAAATCCCCGAGGGGAGCCAACTTGGGACAACGGCCAGCGAATTCCCTCTCCTGGTGGTGGTCGATAGTCAGGCGAAAGCCCGCCGGCAAGCTTGGCTCCAAGCGGCGGGGGGCGAAGTGCTTGTCACCTCGGCTTCGAGCCGAAAAGAGCAAGTTGCGTGGCTGCTAGGCGAACTGGGCCGCCGGCAGGTCACTAATCTCTTGGTCGAAGGGGGAGCCACCCTCTTGGGCCAATTTTTTGATCTCGCGGCGGTGAACGAAGTCCATGCCTTTATCGCCCCCATTTTGGCCGGCGGAGAGGGTGCCCCCTCGCCCATTGCCGGGCTAGGGATCGATTCCATGAACGATGCGATTCGACTCCAGAACATCGAGGTGACCCGAGTCGGGACCGACGCTTACCTAAAAGGCCGCCTCCCCGCCAACTGAACAGAGAACGGCTGAGTCCTCTTGAGGGGATTTCTCCAAAAAAGGTGAGAGAATTCGGAGTCAGCCGCTCCAATTGGCGACTAGAATAGGTTACAAACGAAAGTGGAGCGGCCCAACGGGTGCTGCCCGCACATTTTCTTTTCTTGTCTTGTCTTTCAGGAGACCCCCTCCCATGAAGTCTTTAGCTTTCCTATTCTGTCTCGTTTCGATCTCCGCGATAGGTTGCGGCCAAACGGAATCGGTCGAATCTCCCTTGATCGATATCCAAAATACCGACCACGTCACGCTCTGCAAAGATTGTGGCCAAGTGAAGGGGAGCGAACTTTGCTGTTCCGAAGAGGGGGAAGCTTGTGATTGCGGCTTCCACCAGGGCTCCCCTGCCTGCTGTAAGTTGGAAAAAGGAGACGAGGACATGAAGCTCTGCGGCAAGTGTGGACAAGTCGCAGGCTGTGACGAGTGCTGTAGCGAGGGCGCGGAGACTTGCGAGTGCGGACTCCAAAAAGGTTCGCCCGGTTGCTGCAAAATCAACCAGGATTCGCCTGCCGCTGACGATGGAAGTGGCGATGGAGACGACGAAGATTCGTCCAACTGATCAACGGCGACTCCGCCTCTCTTAACTCACTCCATTACCTAACAAAACGGCGAAGACCCCGGTCGGTCTTCGCCGTTTTTTTCTGGTCAAAATGGCAATCTCTTTAGGCTTCGATCGACAGCCCTTCGGTCACCGGTCCCGTCAGAAGATGCGGGGCCGGGGGGCTCATGGCCTTCGTTTTTTCCGGCGTTGGCTTCTCGGACGTCATGGCTCGCTCGCAGGCAAGCTTCCAAGTCTCCCGTTCGAACTCCAGGATCCGCAAAACATCCGCCAGCTTTTTGGAATCGGTGTTGACGAACGCCGAGGTGAGTGTGTGGAACAAGAATTGGTAGAGGTCGGCAAGCTTCTGGTTGACTTCCGAATCGCTATGCCGAACGCCGGCAAGCATCTCGGCGACGACCTCGATCGCGCGAACCATCGCTTCGTTCGCATGCCCTTCGTTACCCGCCGCCAGTTCTTGCTCAGCCTTCCGACCAAACCGCATTGCGCCTTCGATGAGCATCAGATGCAGCCGAGGGGGCGAGGCGGTAAGGACCTGGGATTCCAAGTAGCTCGTTGACTGCGCCATTGTATCGCACTCCTTTACAGGGTGAGGATTACTCTAGTTGCGACGACCGAGAATCGCCAGTGGTTGAATCGACTCGAGGGTACCAAAATTGCTTTGCAAACGACTGATCGTCTCTTCTAGATTAAAGAACTCTAGCAACGTTCGCTCTCGCTCGCGGTCGAGGAATTCTTGCAGCGACGCAATTCTATCTTGGTTGTTCTCAATATTGGTCGTCAACGTATCGGACCGTAGCGAGAATACCGATGCCTCATCGCCGGCAAGTTGATCGACCACCGCTTGAAACCGATCGACCACTCCTGAATTATCAGCCGTAAAGAGCCGTTGTAGCTCGCCAGGGTTTGCCTCGAATGCTTCGGTCAGGGCCTCGGTGTCGAGCGATAGCTGGCCTTCATCGTCCAGACTGATACCGACCGACTCGAGCGACGGATAGGCGGCGCTTGCGGTGAATCGCCCCGACAGTAACTGCGCCAGGTCGGTTTCGGCACGCAGCACCTCGCTACGGCCAAACAGCAGGCCGGTCGTGAGCGCTTCCGCATTAAATTCCGTTACGCTGTCTAAAGTGTCACGCAACGAATTAAACGAGTCGACAAAATTTTGAGCCGCATCGACAAACCCCGAAGTATCGGTGGCGACCGTGACATTAATCGGTAGATCGGATGCCTGTTCGATCGTCAGGTCCAGGCCGGCGACAATTCCCTCAAACGTATTGTCGGTCGAGGTGATGATGACGCCACCGGTGGCGGAGTTACCGATTTGGAGTACCGCGTCTTGAGGGCGGGCCACCTCGGAAAAGGAAAAATCGGCCTCCGACGAATCGATGAGTAGTTCATTCGCCGCTCCAGGCGTATCGGCATTGACCGATAGCCGAAAGCCATTGCCGTCGAAAAAAGTGCTGGCCGAGAACCCACCACCAAAGTCGTTGATCGCATTGGCGAGCGCGTCGAGCCGGGTTTGGTCGACGTCTTGTGCGGCGAAGAGCCCCTGACCGATGATCACTTGATCGCCCCCGATGGTGGTTCCCTCTCCCGCGATGAGGAGTTCTGCCGCCGAGGTGCCACTGCCGAGATCGACGACTGTCAGCGTGCCATCCCCCCCCGAGGTGTCGGTCAGTCTGATGCCGGTTCCCGCATCGCTGAGCGCCGCCGTCACGTTGATGCCGGCAGCGGTTGATTGTTCGTTGATCTTGTCGATCACGTCATCAATGGTAAACGCTTCGTTACCTGGCTCGTCGAGGCGGACTACCACGCGATCATCGCCGGCGCTGTTGGTGATGGAAAAAAAACCGAGACTAATTCCGGCATCCCCATTCAAGCTACTGAGTGCGACGCTCGTTGCATTCTCGAGGGTAGCCAAGTCGATGTCGAGGCTATTGGATCCATCAATCGTCTGCTGCCCGCTGCCATTCGTTCCATTGGAGCTGCCGAGAATCCGAAGGTCTGCCGCCGTCGATCCCCCATTGACCTCCGAAATGGTGATCGATCCTTGCCCGTCCGCCGTGTCGGTAATCAGGATGCCATCGCCGGTGTCGTTGATGCGGGCTTCGATGCCAATGTTTGTGGCGTTAAGGGCGTCGATCACGTCGCCGATGGTCGTCGCCTCGCTTCCGATGTCGTTGAGGCTTACCGCCGACTGCGCTCCGGAGGAATCGGTAATACGGAAGTCTCCCAGCGAGATACCACTGCCACCCTTGAGCGAGTCGAGTCGCGTCGCTTCGGAGACCGTTTGCCGGTTGAGGCTCCCGGAGTTGACCGAGTCGACCGCATCGAGCACCACGATTCCAAGCGACTCCGCCGTATTGGTGGCATCGGCACTGGCAACCACCAGGTTGCCCGAACCACCCGATGCATCCGAGAGAGAAATACCATTGCGAACGTCGTTGATCGAGGCCGTGACTTGAACGCCCGACGCATTGATTGCCTCGACGATTTGGCCGAGCGTTTCGGCCGTTGAAAGATCGACCGTCACGGCAGGGTTGCCGGCGCGGTCGACAATGTCAATCAATCCAAGCGTCCCGAACCCTTGTCCGCCGTTGAGTGAACTGACGAGCGTGTCACTAAGCCCGGCCACAAGTCGCGCGCCGGTGAGGGTGCCTCCTGCGGAGGTTCCGGTAAGCCCCAAGTCTTCGGCGGCGGTTCCTGCACCAGCGCTGGCGACGGCGAAGGTGGTTGCCCCCGATGTCAAGTCGGTCAGTTCGAGACGATTCCCATCGGCAGCGATCGAGGCGGTGAGCTTCGCGGGGTCGGCCGCGTTGATGGCGTCGACCACATCGCCGAGCGTCGTGGCGTCCCCCAGGTCGATGTTAAGGACCGTGGCATCGGCTAGGGTGACTTCCAGATCGTCGACCGCCTCTCGCAAACGGACACCCGTTCCATCGTTGAGTGAGGTGAGTCGGGAATTGGCGGTCAAGGTAAAGAGATCCAAGCCGGTCGCTTCGTCGGCAGCGACGTTGATACTGGAGAGGCCCAGCGATGCGGCGGTTGTCCCGCTGCCAACTTCCCGCACGCGAAGCGATCCTGTACCACCGGTGTTGTCGGTCAGCTTGATCGCATCGCCATCGGTGGTTGCGGTGACATCGATGTCGCTGTTGGCATTGATTGCCGCCAGGACGTCGTCAATCGTCGCCGCCGTTCGCAGGTCGATGTCGGCCGATTCGCCGCTCCGATCCGTAATGCGAATGGACCCCGCTTGGACACCACTTCCTGAGTTGAGTTGGCTGAGCGAAATCCCACGATCGACAAGCCCCCCGACGCCAATCCGTAACCGGCCCGTGGCGAGTTGGCTTGCCGCGTCGCTAATACTACTGCTGACAATCTGTTGGCTCGAGGCGGTCTGAAGCGGAGTGAAGCTGTAGGTGCCTGCCGGCGGGGGGACATCGCCCGAAGTCGCTACCGACAATCGGGTATCGTCGCTCGACGTAGCAGTGGTGGCCGAGTAGATCGACTCCGACTCGAACCTCGAGACAGCAAAGCGAAAGCCCAACAGGAGAGACGATACCTGATCGACGGCTGTCCGCTCCGCCACCAGCAGATTGGTCCGCTGCTGAAGGATGTCGCGAGGGCGTCCAGCAACGGCAATAAGTCGATCGACGGTCTCCTGGATCGGGATACCGGTAATCAAGCCGATGCTGGATTGAATTTGCGACATGGTCGTGGAACGGGATTTATCCCGTTATCGGAGTTCGTGGCGTGGCATGCATCCAGTTGCGAGGTGCCCATACGAGGAGGCCCTCTCTCTTATGTCTACCAACAACTTATGTCTACTAACAAATAGGTCGCCCCCGCGCGCAACGCTAGCAAGGCATGGGAAGGACCTTTCTGAATGTATCGACCAGGCAAGGGGGTCGGCTGCATGGCGGTTGGCCCGTTCTCTAACAAAAAAGCTGGCCCGTCTCGCGATGAGAACGGGCCAGCTTGTCGGTTTCTTCGATTTTAACGCTTAGCCTAGTTTAGGAGGGCCAAGACGTTTTGCGGGTTCTGGTTGGCGATCGCCAAGACTCGTGTACCCGACTGGACCAGAATCTGCGACCGAGTGAGCTGGGCTGTCTCGGCAGCGAAGTCGGCATCGCGGATCGAGCTTTCGGCTTCCGACAGGTTGACGAGCGTGTCGTTCAAGGCCTGCTTATTGGTCTCGAGCGTCGTTCGCTGGAATGCACCGAGTCGACCACGAAGCGAGGTGACCTGGTCGATCGCCTGTTCGACGATGGAGGCTGCCGTATCGAGACTTCCACTCGACAGGTCATTCAGGCCGCCGCTACCGAGTTGGAACAAAGCACCGCTCGTTCCACCCAGTTGGGCGGTGTTGACACTGCTAATACCAAGCCGAGCTTGCTGATTCGACACCACGTCGGGGCCGAGTTGGAACAGGGCTCCACCACCGGTGATGGTCAAGCTGGCCGTGCCGGTGAACGCCGAATCAAGCGTCGCCGTCAGGTCAAGCGTTGCGGTGTTGATCGAAATCTCGCTACCGTTACCGCTGGCCTGAACCCCGTTGATCGAGGCGACCACATCGGTTCCGTTCGTCCGTTCACCTTGGCCAAGATCCGTCGTGAAGACGCCAGTCGCAGTGCTCGTGGTACCTTCGCTGATGACATTGATGTCGACGAAAGCGTTACCGCCGAAGGCAGACGACGTCAGGTCGACTGTGCCCGCATCGGACCCGTTGATCGCAGCGATGACGCCCGTGGCGTCCGACACCAGGTTGATACCCGCCACCAGGTCAGCCACCGAGGTGCCCGCACCGAAGCTGAGCACTTCCGAGCCGTTGGACCCTGCCAATTCAAACACGACCGCATCGTCGATGCCGATCGCATCACCGATCAAGGTCGAGGCAGTGGTAGGAGCGACATCGGTACCACCGGCGAACGACCGCGTGGAAGTGGTTGTCGCCGAGGTAATGCCTGCATTGCCCTGAAGAGCCGTAGCAATATCGGCAAACGAGGTCGTCAACGCATCGTCCACCGTTACGACAAAGCCGGAATCGGAATTGCCGGACACGGTCGGGGTCGCACCGACACCCGTACCCGTAACAAGGCTGACACTGATCGATTCTCGCCCATCCACGGCCGTGATGGTGATCGAATCGGTCGAGGCGTCCAAGCCATTGTCGAGTGTCGTGTTGGCTGGCGGGGCGTCTGCCGTGGTGTCGTAAAACGACGTGCTGGCTGTCGTCGCGCTGAACTCGGCAGTTCCATCAATCAACGCGGCGATGTCGGCAAAGGTTGTCTGCGCTCCGCCCGTGTTGTCGATCGTGACCGTGACGTCGCCACCACTAACGGCCACACCTGCGGAGCCGCCTTCTACGATAATCACATCAACGTCAACGGCCGCACCTGTGGCAGCCGACGTCACGCTGATGGTCTCGGTCCCGGCGTCACGACCACCGGAGAGCGAAATAACTGTATCTCCCGCAGCGGCAATGGCAGTACCGCCACCTGTCGTCGTACCAAAGGTGATAGGTGTCGTCAGCGCGGCCAACGCAGCTCTCAGGTCGTCGACATCGGCACCCGCGCCCGTAACATCGAGGTTAACCGTCGCAGTATTCGTGCCTGCATCATAAGCATCCACACCGACAGCCGCATCAACAATCGTGATGGTGAAATCGCCATTGCCAGCGACGCCATCTAAGGTGCCTGCAGCCGTGGCATCGACATCAAAGCTACCAGCGCCGAAGGTGGCAGTGCCGCCTGCTTGCAGGTCGGTGGCGGCGAAGCTGACGTCTCCGGTCGCGCCAGTCGCAGCGACATCAATATCCAAATCGCCGGTCGATGGAGTCTCCGCGGTGTCGATGCCTGCGACGTCAATCGTGGCCTGCGTAGCAGCGCTGGTGACCTCGATGTTGACAGCAACTTGCCCGGTCGCTCCCAGGTTGGCCTGGTCGATCTGAAGATTCGTGATGTTGGTGGAGTTGGTGCCGGCGGTGGTCAGGAAGTCGAGGCTTCCATCCAACAGACGACGGCCTTGGAACGTGGTGGTCTGAGCGATACGGTTCAACGCTTCGAGCGAAGAATCGAGCTGCAACTGGTTCGCAGAAATCTGCTCGTCGGAGAGGGCACCCGTGTTGGCCGACTCCGTCACCAAACCGCGAATATCGTTCAACAGCGAGCTGACCTGGCCCAACGCACTGTCGGCGGTGGCGATCACTTGGTTGGCACGGTCCGTATTGCTAATCGCCCGCGAGATGGCGGTGATGTCCGACCGCAAATTTTCACTGGCGATCAAACCGGCCGGGTCGTCTCTACCCGTGTTGATACGAAGACCGGTGCTCAAACGCGTAAGAGCCTGCGAGAGACTGGCGTTTGACCGATTCAGGTTGTTGCGGCCAACAAGGGAGGCAACGTTGGTGTTAATTCGTGACATTACAGACGCCCTTCAAAAAACAAAGTGAGTTGTCCCGGCGGTTGACCGGAGTGATGGGGATTTTTGACCCCGAACCGGTCCACCTACGAAATGCACGCACTCCGAAGGATTCCGGATGTGCTGAGCAACCCTAGGTTGCGGCTGGGACGGATGCGAGGATTTTTCTCGGAATCTCTCAAAGTGACGAAGGAAAGCGGGGAAGGATCGCTTTCGCTCGGCACTTCAGACCATCCAAGAATCGGACCTCGTACTTCCCACAGAAAATCCGCAGGAAGGCAACGACCATCCATAGTAAGGCAAACGCCCTGCTATCTAAAGAAACCTATCGTCTTTGAAAAATGGGGGCTTTATGCGACTAGCGTGGATTCCACCAATCCTCCCGCCCCGATCTCGATGCAATAGAGATAACCGACACAGACGGTCGCCACGCTCGGCCATGGGGGTTATCGACTCCCCCGACCCTGTCCGAAAGTAGTGGACCGCAAAGGTTCATGCTCGTCCAAGAAACGGCGAGCCCGATGCGTCAACCTCAGTGTAGAATCCCCCTTTGGTCCGTTATTCGGAAAAGTCCCTAGCTACTAGCAAAGGAAACCGAAGGAAGAGGCACCGACGATAGAAAAGGCAACGTGTTCAAAGAACGGAAAACCGTAGCTTTCCTAATCCTTGAAATCGTGACGAAGCCCTATTTTTTCGGTAGTTGCTGGGCGTCTTCTGGCTTGATCTCAGACGCTTTGCGGTTCTCGCGTTGAATCGCGTCGTAGACCTCTTGCCGATGAACGGGAATCTCAATCGGCGCTTCAATCCCTAGCCTGACTTTATCGCCTCGCACATCGACGATGGTTACCACTACATTGTCGCCAATAACAATGCTTTCATCGCGTTGTCGTGATAGGACCAACATCGGAAACTCCTGGTGGGCTAGCACCCCAGGACTCCTGGGGACGATGCCAATCTGGCGGGCCGGCATGAGGTGGTAATCGCGATGGGGCGGCGTCTGGGATTTTCTCCAACAGGCCAACCGATCGCATGGACTCCGGCAGGGAGCCCTCTTGGCTTTACTTCGGAACACAGGGCCGGCGAATCAAGCAACCCTGCTGAGATACCGGTTATTCCAAGCAGGTTCGTAGGGATGGCTTCTGCGGATCGTTGCGGCGGCGACAACTACAACTCCGACAATCGGCACCCCGTTCCCAGACGAAAGAACCGTAGAACAGTTCCCCTTCGAGTATTCCGATTTTTCCTTGGTTCCGAGCTACCACCATCGACCCGCTGGCGGAATAGGTCGGTGCGGCACGCACTACGCGGACCGGCGCATCGGAATGGTGGCTCCCAACACGAACTGCACCTCGTGATCATTCTTGGCGACCACCTGACGACCCCGTTGCGTGTCAAGATTGACAACAATGGGGGCTTTGAGATTGAGCGTGAGCGTATCCTCATGCCGGTTGAGGATAACTAACACCTGAAAAGACTTGGACGACCCGTCTCCAAGCGGTGCGAGGTCGCGACTACTTACTCGGACCTGATAGTCGGCTAAAAACCGACGGGGGCTCACCACCGCGAGCGCGACTTCCGGTCGATCAAGCGACTGGAGCCAAGCGAGTGCACGGTTGCCAGCATCTGCTAGCAGCACCCACTTCCGGCAAGTTTCCATGCCAATAAGTCCTTGACCGAACGAAAGGATATCCCCCTCTTCGATCGGGACATTACCGAACCGCGTTGTCATCACATACATGGCCCATCTCCAATCGCATCCACGGCAAACACTCCTTGCCGGTTCCAAACCAGCTACAAAAAGAGGAGGTACACCGAAACAAGTCTGTAAATCTAGATCGGCTGGTACCAGCCACACAATCACAAAAATCGCTCCAGAACCGCCTGCGGAAGCTGCGCCGCGCTAGCATAGCGTCGGCCAAGGTGCGATGGCCCAAGGATGGCCCAAGATTGACGGATACCGGACGGGTCGATTTTTCCAGCAGACGAGTGCTTGGATAATTCTTAGAATGATGGTGTGACAAAGCACCGGGAGCGTGGTCCGAGTAGACAGCTCGCCGGGAGGCGAGGCGAAGGCTTCGACGTGCTGGAGATTTTTTCAGCGCGTGCGGCAAGGCAGTCGCAACCCGTTCGGGCGTCAGGGTGGTTCCGGCTTCTGACCGTGAAGGGTCGCACTCAAGGAACGGTTCCTTGGCCGCGCAGTCGCTAGCGAGGAGGAAAAGAGATTTTCCGTTTCGCTAGAATTTGCGGCGACAATCCTTGCTGCGACCGGTCAAACCCTGCTGACACGGAGCTCACTTCCACTAGCATCTTCGCAGGCGATGTCCAGGTGTTCCGGGGAAATACCCTCACGACCAACGATGATAACGACCAAGTTGCCTTCGTCTTCGAGCCTCGCTAGCTCTCGCCGCTTTCGGTTGTTGATGTAGGAGGCAACTTCCTCCTCAACGGTCACGGTGATCTTGGCAACTCCCTCGTGGTGGGCAGCCATCATCAGTTTGCGAATGACCTCGATCGCCATGCTCTCCGCGCTTTTGACTAAACCGGCACCGACACACGATGGGCATTCCTTAAAAACGCTTCGTTTGAGGCTGGGACGAATCCGTTGACGCGTCATTTCGATCAACCCGAACGGGCTGATTCGAAGAATTTTTGTTCGTGCCCGATCTCGCTTCACCGCATCGTGCAGCGTCCGCTCGACAATTCGCCGGTGACGGTCTCGACGCATATCGATGAAGTCGTTCACGATGACGCCTCCCAAATCGCGAAGCCGCAATTGCCGGGCGATCTCCCGGGCGGCGATTAGATTGAGCTGAAAGGCCGATTCCTCCGCCGTTCCGTCGGTTCGGAAGCTGCCACTATTGACGTCAATCGCTACGAGCGCCTCGGTCTGGTCGATCACCAGCGACCCGCCCCCCTTGAGCGGCACCTTACGATCGTTAATCTGTGAAATCTCCTCGTCAATTCGGTACTTGTGAAAAAGGGGCTCGCGACCTTCGTAGAGATGGAGGCGATTCACGTACCGGGGCATGACAATCTGAAGAAATTCCTTCGCCCGTTCAAACGCCTTCGGTTCATCGATGTGGATCGCGTCGACATCCGAGGTAAAGATATCCCGGATTGTCCGGATGATCATGTCACTTTCTTCGTAAATATCGGTCGGCGCTTCGACACTTTTGATTCGCCGAACGATCGTCTTCCATAGGCGAAGCAAATAGGCCAAGTCGCGAGAGATTTCCTTTTTGGTTCGGTCGGTGCCGGCAGTCCGGACGATGAAACCAAGCCCCTTGGGAGGATTCAACTCGCGAAGAATACCACGAAGCCGGCGGCGGTCGTCGTCGCTTTCAATTTTCCTTGAAACACCAATCCGCCCCAATGCCGGCATGAGCACCACGTACCGACCGGGGATGCTGATATAGGTCGAGAGCGTCGGCCCCTTGGTCCCGATGCCTTCCTTAATCACCTGGACAACGACCTCGTCGCCTCGATTAAAAATGTCTTGGATGGGGGGTTTCACGCGTGGCCGGACGCCGGGGCGATGGCGCGGGCCGCTTTGGCGAGAATTCGAGGCCCCTCGCTCGTCGCCCGATTCCCCCTCCTCGTCGTCCCGCGAGGAGCTGGAACTGCGCTGCGTGCCATCGGAGTCGATCGGTCTATTGGGATCGAAGCCACCCTGACGGAAGTATTGTGGCTCAACATCGCTAATGTGTAAAAATCCATTTCGGCCAACACCAAAATCAACAAAGGCCGCCTGAATGCTTGGCTCCAGGTTGACGATTTTCCCTTTGTAGATATTGCCAACATAATTGTCCTGGCTACTTCGCTCGACGTAGAGCTCCTCGAGGACCCCATCTTCGAGAACCCCGATCCGGCATTCCTCCGGTTGGGCGACGTTGATCAGCATCTCCTGCTTGACCGACTTCGTTGTCGACTTCTCGTCGCTTTGAACGGACGACTCCGCAGTCGGTTTCCTTGCTGGACGCCGACGCCTCCCCCGCTTCGGTCGATCGGACTGGCTGGTCGTTGCCCCGTCGGACTGCGGGGTTTCGCCCGGCGAGTTTGCCGCCGGTGGGCTGGTGTTCGTTGAGTTGGTGGTTTGCTGATCCATGGTTCGTACTGTTGTGGGAAAGTGAAAAATTCGGTCGGTTCGACCGTGTGGGATAATTGATGAAGCGATTTTGTTAATTTTCAAACAGTTTAATTTTTAAACAGGCTGATCGGGGAGCAGCCTCGTCAGTTCTTCCAAGAGGGCGGTCTTCACATCGCGAGAGCTGTCAAGCGTCATGACTCGCTCCGCAAGCTCTTCGCACTGGGGGATGGTCACCGATCGGCAAATCCTTTTGATCTCGGGGATGGCCGCTGGAACAATACTAAACGAGCGAAGCCCCAGCCCCAGCAAGAGCATGGTGTACTGAGGATTGCCAGACATTTGGCCGCACATGCTGATCGGCTTGTCGCGTTTCTTGGCTGCGTTGATTGCCATTCGAATGAGGCGGAGAACGGCTGGGTCGCTTGCCGTGTAGAGCGAGGCGACATCCTTGTTGTTCCGATCGACGGCTAAGGCGTATTGCACCAAGTCGTTGGTCCCGATGCTAAAGAAGTCGACCTCTTCGACAAATCGGTCCATCATCAAGACGGCCGAAGGTACCTCGACCATCATTCCGACTTGGATGTTTCGATCGAAGTCAATTCCTTCCTCATCGAGGTCTTCCATCGCGTCGCTGAGCACCATCTTGGCTCGGCGCAATTCGATTAAGGTCGTTATGAGCGGGAACATGATACGTAGATTCCCGCTCGTACTCGCCCTGAGCATGGCCCTCAACTGCGTGCGAAAGAGGTCGAGATGCTTGAGCGTGAGACGAATGCTGCGCAGCCCCAAGAAGGGGTTCGGTTCGTCTTCCGGCATCGGGAAGTTGGGAATCTTGTCCGCTCCCAAGTCGAGCGTTCGCATGACGACTGGCAATCCTTGCATCGCCTGCGTGACTTCGTTATAGGCCAGCACATGGTCTTCTTCGCTCGGCTGAACATCTCGGGACAAGTACAAGAACTCGGTGCGATAGAGTCCAATTCCTTCGCTACCTCGCTCCTGACACTGCTTCGCTTCGGCCGGGAATTCGATATTTCCTAGAAGCGTCACATGGTGGCCGTCCAGCGTGTCGGCGGGTAAATCGCGGAGCGTTTCGAGCTTGGCGGCGAGATGGCGATGCTCGTCGACTTCGTGGCGATACCGAGCGAGCGTTTCCTCGTCGGGCTGCAATATCACCAGCCCATGGTCGCCGTCAATGATCACGGTTTCGCCGCCCGATACCTCCGTCAGAAAAGGTCCCGTTCCGACAACAGCCGGGATGTCGAGCGCCTCGGCAACGATGGCAGTATGGCTACCTGGCCCTCCCATTTCCGTGACGAATCCCCGAACAAACTCGGGGCTGAGATTTGCCGTCTCACTGGGGGTCAGGTTGTGGGCCAAGATGAGGACTTCACTAGTCAACTCACCAAGGCCCTCGCGGCGCTGGCCGAGGAGATGCCGAAGGAGCCGCTTCTCGATATCGAAGATATCGTTGGCCCTTTCGGCCATGGTGTCGCCTTCGAGCGACAAAAAGACCTTGGCGTATCGTCGAAGCGCCCTGCTAACGGAGTATTCGGCCGAGTAATGCCGATCGCGAATCATCTGCTCCAGCTCGTCGTGAAGTCGACGATCCTGGAGCATCTGCAAATGAGCGGAAAAGATCGCAGCGTAGTCGTCGCCTAGCTGCTCCGCCACGCGCTGCCGGTTTAGATCAATCTCGCTGGCGGCTGCCGCGATCGATTCATCGAGTCGGGTCAGTTCTGCCTCAACCGCATCGCGCGGCAAGAACCGCCGGGGGATCCGGAATCCCTCGTGGTCGAAAACTATTGCTTCGCCGATCGCCACTCCAGGCGAAACGGCAATCCCTTGTAGGCGTTGCATGCCGCCCTCGAACAGGCGACCAGAGCGATACCCATGTGTGATTTTACGCCAGCGAATAGGTGGCTATCCCCCTATCGCTATGTCATCCATCACGGGCTTCGCGGCCCCTTGCAGCATCGATCGCGCCCCAACGAGCAGGGCAACGCGACGTACATGGCGGTTGGAGGGTCGGTCTCGCTCTCCGAGCGGTACGTTTTACAGGTCGCGTTGCTGTGAGTTGCGCCGGCTGCTAGTGGCCTCCGACTGCGTCAATGCCACGGGCATCGCGTGCGGTCGGCCCTGGAAGTGCCTTGCTGTGTTTTAGTGTCATGGACAGGTGTCTCGCTCGATCGCCGTATCAATCGGGTAGACCGAGGCGAGACTGAATTACGATGTTGTCGCTCTAGCTCAAAGCTGTCGGGCTTCGCACTTGCGACTTTCTATTTGATCGTGTTGGTTTCTTCTTCGCTACTAAAGTCATTGGTGACAAGTGCTACGATGGCTTGGACCGCGTCCGCAGCATCACTGCCTCGGGCCTCGACCACCACACTGGCCCCTTTGACCGCGCCGAGCGTTAACATTTCCAAAATGCTTTTCGCATCAACGCGTTGGCTTTGGTAGACCAACCCAATCTGTGATGCATACCGCCCCGCCAACTTTGCCAACTGCTCAGCGGGGCGTAAGTGCAAGCCTTGCTCCGTGGAAACCACGAAAGTTTGCGTCACAACGGGATCAGCCATGGGAACCACCATTCGCTACGTTCAATCTACCTTTGCTGTTCTCGGGCATCCGAGACCGAATGAACTACCACACGACTCCTAACGCACGCGGCAGGTTACTCCAGCTAGGGGGTGCCAGTGTGGTGCCCGCTATGGGATGACTGACGAACTTCTCTAATTCGATTGACTTCGTTACGCACTAAATTGATTATTATCGGCTTCTTCTAACAACTGCCACACGTCGCCGGCCGTCTTGCTTTGCTTTAGAAAGCGGCAAAATGTCTCATTGCGCAACTGCCGGGAGATGTTTTCCAACGCCCGAAGGTGGTCGCCTGGTCGGTCGGGTGGCGACACCAGCAGAAAGAGCAGGTTCACTTTGTCGCCATCCAGGCTATCGAATTCCACTCCTTCGCTGCTGATGGCTACTGCGCCGCACAACTTGTCGACGGTAGGATGCTTGGTATGGGGCACCGCTACGCCTCGACCGATGCCGGTGCTGCCCAGTTCTTCGCGTTTAAGAATCGCTTCCACCACGCTGTCGAATTGGTCCTCGGCGATACTCCCGGTACGCAGCAGGGAACTTGCCAACTCTCGGATAACGGCATCCTTGTCCACCGACTCGATGGAGGTAAGGATGGCATCCTTCGATACGAATTCTGCGAACTTCATTCCTGCAATTCCTTCTGTCAACCCTTGAGTTACTTCGCTTCGCTGATAGGTGGCCCAATGGCCCCGGAAGACTACTCCTCTGACTCGACACTCGACTCTTCTGGCAAGTCCGTTTCCACCCGCCTCGAGTCACGATCGCGGTGTCGCTCCTGCACTTTTTCCTTGTACTTGCGCAACTGCTGCTCCATCTTGTGGACAGCCGCATCCACCGCCGTCATGAGCTCCTCTGACTTTTCGCTTGCCACAAAGTCATGCTTATGTTCAGCGGAAACCTGGAGGTCGACCTTGGGCCGATTTTCTTCCTTGAGATCGACGATCACCTCAATGGAGGTCAATCGCTCGAAAATCCGAAGTAACTTCCCTGCCTTGGCTGAAATTTTTGCCTGACTGGCCTCACTCAAGTGCCCATGACGGGTCGAAAGCTTGATCTGCACGGGGGCGTCCTTATATTCCTTCCTCGGCCTTTCGTCGGCCTCAGGCCGATGTAAAGACTTGGGACTAGCGGGGGGCGAGCATCCAGGCCTCTTGTTAGAACGCCTAGTTTAGCACCTTTCCTCGGAATTGGGAACCGCCGTAAGCGTCGAGTAAGCTACCCCAACCCTGGCTTCGGACTACCCAGCCCCCCCCCTCCCACCTGGTCACCGAAGCGGTGAGGGAGCCTTTTTCCCGTTCCGTGGGGGATTCCGCCAGGCAGATCACCTGTCCTACGGCTTCGTCGGCGTCAGTTCGTTGTCAGCCAGCCGTTTTCGCCAAGTTCGGATCGACCCCTCACGGCTCTTCCGGTCATTGCTGGCTGGGTTGTAGCGGAGCGACTTACCGCCGTAAATCTGCTGCAAGTTGTGGAATGCTAGCACGCGGTACTCGAGGCGGTCGTGATTGAGAAGGTCGATCAGGCGAGGGGTAATCCCCGCTTTCACCTCTTCCGGCGTCGTGCCGACCTGCTCCGGTCCGTAACCGCGAAGCATTTCCATGAGGTCGTCCGCCACCCCGGCACCCCGTTGCTCGACGAACGTCTCGCGAACAAGTTGGGCCGCCTCGGGACTTCGCGACATGGCCCTGCGCAGGTGGGCGATGTGGTCGCCCCAGTTCGATTTTTGCTGAGTGTCGGCTAGTGCCACCACGAAGGGAGCAAATTGTCCAACATGGGTACTCGCAAGGGCACCCAGCGATTTTTCTTCTCGCCGGCGCGAATTCTCGAAGAATTCCAACAATTGCTGACGAGCCGGTCGCTCCGTATCCATCTCCTTCTCTAGCCCTCGGGAGACTTTCTGATCGAGGTAGTCAAGCGACTGGCCGTCGAGCCACTTCACTTCGTCGTGGAGCGACTGAGGCAATTCCCCCGCTCGGGCAGACTCCCACGTCCATTGAGAGGGCTCGGCAATTTCGATTGCTTGGTTGCCCACATCCCAACCGACTTGGCCATCGGGCGCGTAGAAGCTGGCCGCAAAAGGGCCCCCGGTCTCTTCCACGTCGTAGCCCGGAACGAAGGGGCGATCGACGTCGATCCCAAGGACGGCCGTTGCATGAAGGTTCACCACAACCCTCTCGTTGCCGACGAGGAGTTCTACCGCCACCGATTGCTGGCTCGTGTTCTGCAGGAGAAATCGCCCATAAGTGATGCCAAGCCTCGGAAGTGAGTCACCGTCCACACCGTTGCTAGAGTAGCCGAACGTTGCCATCGCGCCGTCAGAAAACTCGACTCGTAATCCAGAGACAAGCGCCAGCGAGGGCCGATAGGTCGGCAGAGAAAGAAGCCGATCGCCGGTGGCGATGCTCGATCGAGCCGCCAGCCGTCGCCACTCGCTATTCGCCTCGTCATAACGAAGCAGCACTTGGTTGAGCCCAACCAACGTTCCCATCGGGGTCTTCAAGGGGACTGCGGGAGAGACGGTTGGAGAGTCTTCGGAATCAGCCTCCCTTGCTGCGGATGCATCGTCCTCGGGCGTCCCCTCATCCGCCCCGTCCGCCATCCCGTCTCCCGGCACGACCGCAGGCGTTGTCGAAGCAATCAAATCAGGCCCTGGCTCGGTCGACTCATCGGCCGGCGGATCCATCGTTAGTGGCTCGGTCGGCCGACTCGGCGCTAATGCCTCCGATCCTGGCTCTTCGGGCAACAGCGTGCCAGGTAGCTCGGTCGTCTCGTCGGTTCCTTCTACGGAAACTTCATCGCCTTCGACCAGCCCGGTCGGCTCCTCGAAGCGGTTTACCACCTCTGGATCGCGCACTTCTGAGGCGGCTGCCTCCGATTCGCCCATTTCGGGTGATTCGGTCGGCGGGAGAGGTGCTTCCAAAGCGTTGCTTTCTGGCTCTCGTGATTCGATCACGGGCTCCTTCGGTACCGACCCCTGCTGGACCTCTGTCGGGGGTACCGCCTGGGCCACCTCTGGAGTTTTGTTGAGCCAACCCCCTGGCCTGTAGGAGAAGACGGCAAGCGCTCCCAGCAACAATGCCGCCACCATGGCGAGTCCCCAGCGCCAAGCACCGGCGCGCTCACTTGCCCGGAGGTAGTCTGGAACTTCGGCAGGCCGCGATTCTTGGCTTAGTTTCGAGACCTCTGCACCAGCCTGGCTCTTGGCCGCGACAGGATGGGGCCCGTCCGCCCGTATTTTTTTCCATTCGTCCAATCGCTCCGGCGCCGCGTACATGCGAGGCCGCATGGCAGGATCAATCTCGGCTGGCTCCCCGAGTACCATCGTTAGAATGTGGTGGCACGAAGCGACCTCCGCTAAATGGACCTCCGAGTCAAGACAAACTTGCTGGAATTCGGTCATCTCCTCCGACGACATCGTGTTGTCGAGGTATTCTGCCACGCCGTTCGGGTCGAGCTCCCTCCCGTTGCCAATCACCGGTGGCGCGCCAAGCCTCAGCCGGCGCATCGAATCGCGAGTCCGATGAATTAACTCGGTCGCCTTGTCGCTCTCTTCCACCTGCCTAGAAATGTCGGCCTGGTCGCTCGGATCGAGGATATCGTCCATGTACGCTAGCAAGGTCCGCAGGGTGAGTCTCATGGCACTAGCTCTCTTGTAGAAGGGATTCTCTCGTAGAAGAAATTCTCTCGTCTGGCAGAGGGCTTTCGAGCCAAGAGGGTTCTCGACCTTCCTCTACCTGTTAATAGTGTCGCTGGAGCCCTCGGTTCGTACAAAATTATGGAAATTTTCCCGAAATGCTGTTTGCTCCGGCATTTTGGCAACGCTTGGCTTCCAACGGCTTCGCAAGTCGACCTGATTTCAGTACGATCCAGGCATGTCCACCTCCACCGATCTTCCTCTTGTCCTTGGTACGCACAACCAGAAAAAAGGCGCGGAGCTTGCCGAAATGCTGGCCCCCTTCGATCTGCAGGTAACAACACTCGCTCAGTTTTCAGAAGTGACCGAAGTCGTCGAAGATGGCGACACGTTCGCCGCCAACGCGAGGCTCAAGGCGGTTCAATACGCGGTGCAGTTGGGCCAGTGGGTCTTGGCCGACGACAGCGGAATAGAAATCGACGCACTGGGAGGCGCGCCGGGGATCTACTCAGCCCGATTCGCTGGCGAGAACGCAACCAACGAAGAAAACAACCGCCTGTTGCTGGAAAAGCTGGGCGACCTGCCGCCAGAGAAACGGGGCGCAGGCTACTACTGTCACGTCACACTGGCCGATCCAACGGGCCAAGTCCGCGCCGAGAGCCACGGTATCTGCCGGGGACGAATTCGGAACGAACCGGCCGGCACGAATGGGTTTGGCTACGACCCGCTCTTCGAGATTCGCGAAGCGGGCCAGACGTTCGGGCAGCTCGGCCCGCACGTCAAACGGGCTCTAAGCCACCGCTCGCGCGCGATGCGAGCGATCCTCCCGCAGGTAGTGGGGTTCCTGCAGGTCGGCCACTCGTAGTTCCATTATTCCCAATCGAACCTCCTCTGGCGACCCTGGCGAGGCCGCTTCAGCGGCCGGGGGTCCAGGCTCCAGGCTCCAGGCTCCAGGCTCCAGGCTCCAGGCTCCAGGCTCCAGGCTCCAGGCTCCAGGCTCCAGGCTCCAGGCTCCAGGCCGCTGAAGCGGCCTCGCCAATTGCGCATTAAAAAAGCGACCGCCGCCGGCCCCCCATTGGAGCTAGCGGTGGTCGCCCTATCTTTTCTTCACTTGCGATTCATGCTGTGAATCGCCTTCACGCTACTCAGTTGCAGCCACAGCTTGGCTCAAAGCCACACGAAGGCTCGCAACCGCAGTCGCCGCATCCGCCACCGCAACCGCCACGACGGAACAGGCCGCCGATGCGCTCGAGGAGACGGCAACGAGGAGCACAGCAGCTCTCTTCGCAGCAGTCGGCTTCGCAGCCACAGCTTGGCTCAACAACACAGCAGCTCGGCTCGGGAGCACAGCAGGTCGGCTCCGCAACACAGCAGCTTGGCTCGCAGCAGCTCACTTCGCAGCAGTCACAACCACGATCGCGATGGAGCAGACCACAAAGACGCTGGAGAAGGCCGGGACGATCGCAGCCCGTGTCGCAGCAATCGAGCTCACAACCACAAGCAGGTTCGAATCCACAGCTCGGCTCGCAACCACCGCCACAACCACCACGGTTGAAACATCCGAAGGCGTCAGCGCTCTGGGCGCTAGCAAGCACAAGGGCGGCGCCTAGGAATAGCGCTGCCAAAAAGGTACGGCTCTTCATATCAAACACTCCTCAAAAAACATAACGGGGGGGAGGGGAAACTCAACTCATGTCGAAATCAATTCTCGGTGGAACACCTGGACCTTCCCAATATTCCTTCGAACGGTTGTCGCACCGCCTAAGGCGTGGGTGCCGAACATTCCGTCACGTCGGTAAGTTGGGTTGCAAAGAGGACCACTGCATCCATCAGCCGGTATCGACAACCCTAGCTGCAACTCCCTGATGATCGGTAAAGATTTCTCTGTTTACCCAAAAGTACATTCCCAATCGGCCGGTTGCGCCCATTGCACCACCTCGTCGCCCCTTCTAGGAAACGGTCGCAAGATCGGCTAACGGTTTTCCCGATTTTTCTGGCTGACTCCGTTGCGCTAGGTCGCGGAACGCATTCCACCAGCGATCGATCTTCTTGAACGAAGCACCGATTGTGTCGAGCAGCGGTTGCGGGTCGTCAAACGGCTTGAAATGGTAAGCTTCCGCCCCCAAATGCAAAGCTTCGAGCACGACCGTCGGGGTGACGATTCCCGACAGCATGATGACCTGAATGCCACAATTGAGAGCCTTGATCTCCGAAAGGAGAATAATTCCGCTTTTGATGGGCATCTCGACATCAAGCAACACGACTCGATACTGCTCACGTTCAATCTTTTCGAGAACTTCTAGCGGATCGTGCAGGGCGTCGACTTCGTAGCTCGCTTTCTCAAGATGACGAGCTACGAGTTTGGTGATTAGCGGTTCGTCGTCGACATGCAGGATCGTTCGGCGGTTAGACAACATCGATTCAGCTCCTTGAATAACTTCTGGTTCTTGATCAGGTCGAGGACTCAGGCTCCTTCACTCTACGGCATGCCGTGTGTCCACGTCGGTAATCATTGGCCAAAAAGGGCTCTGGTGGTCACGACAAGAGGCACAAGCGGTGCATCGGGTAGTTCCCGTACCGACAACATCGGCAAATTCGTCCCAAGGCGAATCGAGGTTGGTAACTTTCCGAAGAGGGCCGGCAAAAACTCGGCAGGTGCCCCCAATTCAAGCCATCTTTGTCGAGACAGCGGGTGGTTGCCTTAGGCAATGTTGCCTTGGTCAACGCAGTCGCCTCCGACATCCGACCCAACCGCATGAGGCCAAGCCATGATCCTCCACCCGATCTACACGACATTGCGCGACTCGGAGCTCCAGCAGCATGTCGGTTTGTTCGTTGCCGAACTTCCGATGAAAATCGGGGTGATCGAGCAAGAGATCGCCAGTGAGAACCGAGAAGGCGCGTGCCGCGCCGCGCACCAACTCAAGGGTGCCTCGAGTGGCTATGGATTTGGCGAACTAGGGCTCTACGCGGGGCGAATCGAGGCTCTCTGCCGCGACAAGACCATGCCGACCGACATGCTCTTCCGCGCCGTCGACGATTTGATTCACTGCGCCGAGCGCGTTTCCGCTTAGCGAGCCCGATACCACCTAGCGAGCCCGGGCGTCCTCGCCCCGGGAGGGTTCCCGGCCCGAGGACGGGCGGGCTCACGACGGGCGGGCTCACAAAGACGGGCTCACAAAGACGGGCAGACTCGCAAGCGAATTACTCCACCGCACCAATGCGTTCTTTTCCGACGTATTTTTGCAACACCTCGGGGATGATGATCGAACCGTCCGCTTGTTGGCAGTTCTCCAGAATGGCGATGATGGCCCGGCTGTTGGCGACGGCGGTGCCATTGAGGGTGTGGACGAAGTCCGTTCCCTTCTCACCCTTCTTCTTGTAACGAATGTTCAGCCGCCTTGCTTGGTAATCGGTGCAGTTCGACGTGCTCGTCACCTCGCCATATTCGCCTTCGCTCCCTCGCCCTGGCATCCACGCTTCGAGGTCAAATTTACGATAGGCGGGTCCCCCCAAGTCTCCCGAAGCGATGTCCAGCACCTTGTAGGGAAGTCCCAAACTATCAAAAATTTCGCACTCCAGGTTGCACAAATAGTTGTGCATGTCTTCACTTTGATTAGGTAAAGTGAAAGCAAACATCTCGACCTTGGTAAATTGATGCACCCGGTAGAGCCCCCGCGACGCCCGACCGGCCGCCCCCGCCTCGGTACGATAACAATGGCTAATGCCGCAGAGTTTGATCGGCAGCTGCTCTTCTTCGAGCACCTGCCCCGCATACAAACCACCCAGGGTAATCTCGGCGGTCGCCACGAGGTTCAAGTCGTGGTTCTCGATACTGTAGATTTGCGTCTCTGGCCCGCGAGGAACGAACCCGACCCCTTGCACGATTTCGTTCCGCGCTAGATCGGGCGTGATCATGGGCGTGAATCCTTCTTTCACCAATAGATCGATGGTAAAATGCTGTAGCGCCAGCTCGAGCAGCACGGCCTCGTTTTTCAAAAAGTAAAACCCATGCCCGGCGATCCGAGCGCCTCCCTCGAAGTCGACGAGCTTATGTTGCTCGGCAAGTGCCACATGGTCGAGTATGGGGAAACTCATGGGGCGGACTTCGATCGCCCCGCGGCGCAGTTCCTGGCTCGCCTCCTCGCCACCATGAGGCGTTTCAGCGTGCGTCAGGTTAGGGATGCGGTTGTAGATGGCGTCCCCCTCGGCCGAGATGCGGTCGATGTCGGCCTGCTTCTGGTCCTTCTCTTCTCGCAAGCGCCGGCCCTCTTGCTTGCGAGATTCTCGCTCGGCGTCATCCTTCGCCTTGCCAATTGACTTGCTCACGGCATTCGCCTGCCGCGATAGCTCTTCGATCTCTTGCTGCAGCGTGCGCCGCTCGGTCTCCAATTGGGCGAACCGAGGCACATCGGCCTTCACACCACGAATTTCACAGTTCTGCTGAACAAGGTCCACATTTTCCAGGATGAATCGACGATCGAGCATGAAATAGGTCGCTAGCAGTAAAGAGGAAATGGGGGCGGGTAGGTTTGGCCGGATGGCCGATGGCCGGGCAAGCCAATATACTCAGGTCTCCGAGCTTTCACCACCGCAGGTGCCCCCCATGGACAACCACCCGTTCGAGATTTCCCCCGGCGAGCCCGACGGCGGTGGCACCTCGACCGTTGTCGTGCCCCAACGCGAGTGCCAGGCCGACCGCCAAGGGGTGCCGATCCCCCGCTACCATGTCCTCTTGTGGGACTCCGACGACCATACTTTTGACTACGTCGAAAAAATGCTCCGCGAACTCTTTGGCCACACCAAGAAAGACTGCGAAAAAATCGCCCAAGGGGTCGACGAAGAGGGCCGGGCCACCGTGCTGACCACCACCAAGGAGCACGCCGAACTGAAACGAGACCAAATCCACGCCTACGGAAAAGACAACCTCCAGAGCAGTAAAGGTTCCATGTGGGCGACGATCGAATCGGCAGGCTGAGTTGCAGGAACAACCATGAAACTACGTACCCACACGCTCGGCTGCAAAGTCAACCAGTACGAAACCGAGTTCGTCCGCGAAGGGCTCGTCGGCATCGGGTACGTCGATGCGCAAGCCGGCGATCAAGCCGACCTCTGCATCGTCAATACCTGCACCGTGACGGGCGAGGGCGATGCCAAGAGCCGGCAAGTCATTCGGCGGATGGCACGAGAGAACCCCGCAGCCAAGATCGTGGTCATGGGCTGCTACGCCACACGCGCGCCGGAAGAAGTCGCCGCCCTGCCCAACGTTACCGAGGTGGTCACCGACAAACGGGAACTGCCCGACCTCTTAGGGCGATTTGGCGTCACGGACGTGCCGACCGGAATCTCGGGATTCGGGCGTCGGCATCGAGCGTACGTCAAAGTGCAAGACGGTTGCATGCTCCGGTGCAGCTTTTGCATCATCCCTCACGTCCGCCCCCAACTGACGAGCAGGCCGCTCACCGACATCGTGCAAGAAGTCGCCCGGCTGGTGGGCAATGGGTATCGTGAGGTGGTCCTCACCGGCATTCACTTGGGGCATTACGGTGTCGACTTCAATCGCTTGAAACCGAAGAGCGAGTGGACTCGACTATCGCATTTGCTGCGCGAATTGGTCGAACTGCCCGGCGACTTCCGGCTACGGCTCTCCAGTATCGAGGCCACCGAGACCACGCGAGAGCTAATCGATGTCTTAGCCGAGAACCCCGAGCGAATCTGTCCCCACCTCCATATCTCGATGCAGTCGGGCAGCGATAGCGTGCTCCGGCGGATGCGCCGCCGCTGGGGAAGCCGGCGATTCGTCGACCGCTGCCGACTGCTGCAAGACCGCCTCCACCGCCCGGCGATTACCACCGACATCATCGTTGGCTTCCCCGGCGAAACCGAAGAAGAATTCGAGGAGACGATCGCCGTCGCCCGCGAAGTCGGCTTCTCCAAAATCCATATCTTCCCCTTCAGCGCCCGTCGCGGCACCCCCGCCGCCGACCTGCCCGAGCAACTCCCGAAATCACTCAAACAAGAGCGAGTCCGCCGTCTGGCAGAAGTCGAGACCGAGTTGCGCGATCGGTACTTTGATTCACTGCGAGGCACGCCGCTTCGAGTGCTGGTCGAGTCGCCCTTAAAATCAACCGTTGGGGGCAATCGCTACGTCGGCACGTCGTGTCGCTACGCACCGGTAGAACTCACCACATCAGAAGAGCAAAGTGGCGAGTTTATCGACGTGATCGCGGGACGACACGTCGACGGAAAGATTCAAGCGAATGCCTAGCCTGGAAATTGCCGGCAGTATTCGTAGAGCGCCATCGCGGTCGCCGTGGCAACGTTGTAACTGAACGGCATTCCCCAAACAGGGATTTCGATCACGGCGTCCAGTTCTGCCAAGACCTCTTCGGTCAGGCCTTGCCGTTCGCTACCGATGACCAGGACGGTTTTCTTTTCGAAGGAATAATGGTGCAGGTCGGTCGAGCCGGTCGTTTGCTCCAGGCCGACGACCCTGTAGCCTTCGCCTCGCAGTTTGGCGAGCATAGGTGGGAGCGAGCGGTGGATTTCAAGAGAGACGGTCTGGGCCGCGTCGCGAGCGATTTTTGGATCGAGCTTGGCCTGCCCCGTACAGAGGATCCGTGTCACGCCGCAACACCCTGCCGCGCGGGCGATCCGCGAAAGATTCACTCGGCTTCGAAGCGGCGCGCAAGCCAGGACCAGCTCGCGCGGAGCAGCGAGTTGGCGAGGTTCTTGGTGACGCAAGTGCTCGAATCGCGGCATGAGGCTCTCTCTGTTCGCCGTGGCGCAGGCCGCTTCCGCAGCGAGGGAGGGTCGGTTGGACTGGGGGCCGTAACGGTCTAAGCTATCACGGTCTCGTCTTCTCCGCCATTTGGCCCCCGGGCTTTGATGTCTCCTCGCAATCTCCTTCTGCTCGCTGCCGCGGCGTTGCTCCCGCTACTGGGGATCGTCTGGTCGCTAACGACATCCACGCTTCCGCCAGCCGATTTTACGTTCAATAACGGGACGGAAATCAAGACCGTCGATCCGGCCCTGGTGACCGGCGTTCCCGAGGGGCGGATCATTAGTTCCCTTTTCGAGGGCCTCGTCCGGCTCTCTCCACAAAACCGACTCCCCGTGACCGGAGGCCCTGAAGAATGGCCTGGAGTCGCCGACCGATGGGAGGTCTCGGACGATCGGCTGACCTACACGTTCTATCTCCGGAGAAATGCCAAGTGGTCAAATGGCGACCTGGTGACGGCCGAGGACTACCGCTATTCACTGCGGCGGTTTTTGAATCCGATTACCGCGGCGGAGTACGCGAAGCAAGGCTGGTACCTGGAGAATGGAAAGAAATTCAACTCGGGTGGCACTTACTTGAAACCGGGCGACCCCATTGAAGTCGAGTTGAACCTGGAGCCTGGAGAGCATGCGACCAAGCTGGGAAAACTACTCCGCGGAACGCTCGTCCGCAAAGACCCCGAGACGATGCCGGACGACCCGAAGGAACGGGATAAAATTCAGCAACGTTTTTTCGTCACCCTCGATGGCAAGGAAGCATGTTTCGTTGCAGGCAATCCGGCGCAAGGCGACAAGATTCCCCAAGGCGCGAAACCATGCCGAGTCGTGACGCTGGACTTTCACGCCGTCGGCGTACAGGTGGTCGACCCCTACACGCTGGTGACGAAGCTCCAAGGCCCGACACCGTTCTGGCCACAATTAATGGGATTTTATCCCCTCTTTCCCGTGCATCGTGGCTGCCTCGAAGAACATGGCTCCCCCGCTTGGACTCGGCCAGAAAACATCGTGACGAATGGGCCCTACCGAATCCAATTTCGCCGGCCTCGCGACCGCATTCGCCTCGTGAAGAACGAGCACTATTGGAATCACGACAACGTACGGCTCGAAACGATCGACGCGCTATCGGTCGAATCGACGACGACCTCGTTCAACATGTACGAGCTAGGAAGTATGGACTGGATTCAAGAACCGCCGAACAATTTGATGGCTGATTTGATGAATGGAGTCCCTCGTCGCGACGATTTTAATCCGGCCAAGCAGTTTGGCGTTTACTACTATAAGTTGAATGTCGAACGGGGCGGACTAGGGGACAAACGCGTTCGACAAGCGCTTTCGATGGCGCTCGATCGGAAAGACATCATCCGTACGGCGGTCCGCGGGCCTCAAACCCCAGCGATGCACTTCGTGCCGCCAGGCATTGCCGGCTACACCTCCCCCCTCTGTGCTTCGCCTGACATTCCTCGGGCCCGCGAACTGATGGCGGAAGCTGGCTTTCCTGAAGGGCAGGGGTTTCCGCCGTTGGAAATTCTCTACAACACCCACGAGGCACACAAGGCGGTCGCGGAACTCGTCCGGAAGCAGTGGCGCAAAGCGCTGGGCATCTCCGTTACGTTGCGCAACGAGGCGTGGCCCTCCTACCAAGACCGCCTGCGCATGACGAAGTACGATGTCGGTCGGCAAGCTTGGATCGGCGACTACATCGACCCCAATACGTTTCTCGACCTGCTCGTGAGTGATAACGAAAACAACCAAACCAACTGGGCCAACGAAGAGTACGACAAGCTGATCGCCCAAGCCGAGGCGGAGCCAAGACCGGAAGTACGGCTAAAAATCCTTGCCTCCGCCGAGGCGATCTTGATGGACGAGATGCCAATCCTTCCGATCTACTTCTACTACTCCCGAAACATGCTACGGCCACATGTTCGAGGGTTTTACAACAACGTGCAGGATTTTCACCCGTTGCACACGCTCTGGATCGACCACGATGCCGCGAGCCCGAATGAATTCATGCGAGGGGCGAACCGATGATCCTGTTCCTCCTCAAACGCGCACTTTGGCTGGTGATGACCCTTTGGGTGGTTTTTACGTTGACTTGGGTCTTGGCCAACTTCTCTCCCGGTTCGCCGTTTACAAGCGAACGAAGCTTTCCTCCGGAGATCGAAGCGAACCTTAGGAAACGCTACAACCTCGACAAACCGGACCACATTCGTTACTTGTACGACCTGAGAAGCCTTGTCACGGGCGACTTGGGGGTTTCGACCAAGCAGGTCGACTTCACGGTGAACGAATTGGTGGCCCTCTGCTGGCCGGTGTCGGCAGCGCTCGGACTGCTGGCGCTCGCTTGGGCGGCGACCGTGGGCATGGTCGCGGGAGTGGTTTCTGCGGCAAGACGGGGATCGGTTGCCGATCGGAGCTTGATGGCGCTCGCAACGATCGGGATTGCGCTTCCCAATTTCGTCATTGCTGGTTTTTGTATTTTGCTGTTTTCCTTCCTGATTCCGCTTCTCCCACCTGCCGGCTGGGGCGGGCCTCGCTACCTGGTGCTTCCCGCCTTTTGCCTCGGCGCGCCGTACGCCGCCTACGTTGCCCGAATTGCGCGGACCGGAATGCTGGATGTCCTTTCGCAAGACTACATCCGCACGGCAAGAGCCAAGGGGCTTTCGGAAGGGGCCGTCATTCTCAAGCATGCCCTACCGACCGCGATGATTCCCGTCGTGTCGTTCTTGGGGCCTGCGGTGGCGGGCATCATTACCGGCTCGCTGGTGATCGAAAAAGTCTTCGCCATCCCAGGCATCGGTTATTCGTTCATCCAGTCGGCCATCGACAACGACACCCCCATGGCGATGGGAATCGTCCTCCTCTATACGATCCTTCTTTTCACCATGAACACGCTGGTCGATGTCGCCTACACTTGGCTCGACCCACGAGTCCGCTGGGATTAAGAGAAAGCAGCGCCGCCCCCGTGGCAACGACATGGCAACAGAACCCCCTCAATCGCTGATCCCCACAGGAAAGTCGCTCTGGAGCGATGCGGGAAGGAAGCTGCGCCAGAACCGACTGGCCATGTTCTGTGGTTCGATCTTGGCGGTCGTCACCGCCGGAGCTTTTTTTACCCCCCTCCTCCCCCTTCAGCCTTCCGACAATACCGTCACCTCCCGAGACTTCGAGCCGCCGCGTTGGACCGGAGATCCAACGGACCGACTGACGATCACGCTGGACGACATCGCCGAGTCCAACGCCGACGTAGCCGAACTCCTAGCAAAACGCCAAGGCCTGGATGCCTCTCGGGTCGCGGAGATTGCGAGGCTCGACAAAGCGATCACCGATGCTCGCCATCGGCCTTACCGAGACGCCGGTTTTACCGACACGGGGGCCTGGAGCCGCTGGATGACGCGCTGCCGAATGCGAGTGTGGGGATCGTATTCGATTCCCTCCTACTTCGGGCGAGACAGTCTCGGGCGCGACGTCTTGTCGCGTGTTTTTTGGGGCGCTCGCGTGTCGCTGATCGTCAGTTTGGTAGCCACCCTGGTGTCGCTCGTCTTGGGCGTTAGCTACGGTGCCGTTTCTGGATTTGCAGGAGGTTGGGTCGATTCGCTGATGATGCGCGTCGTCGACATTTTGTATTCGGTCCCCTTTATCTTTGTCGTGATTTTTCTGCTTACCATCTTGGGCGAAGAGCAACTGAAAAAGCAGCTTGCCGAGTATGGAATCGACCGGATCACTGTTTTTTACTTGGTCGTCGGCGCGATCTACTGGCTCACCATGGCGCGCGTTGTTCGTGGTCAGGTGCTATCGCTCAAAGAAGAACTCTACGTCGAGGCGGCCAGAGCACTAGGTGTCGGTCAGGCCCGCATCATTGCCCGCCATATTGTGCCCAATGTGATGAGCGTGGTGATCGTCTATCTGACACTCACCATCCCCCGAGTGATGCTGTTCGAGGCTTTCTTGTCCTTTCTCGGGCTCGGCGTCGAATCGCCCGACGTTTCGTGGGGGATGCTCGCCAGCGAAGGGCTCAACGTCATCACCCCTGTCCGAACTTACTGGTGGTTGGTTGTCTTCCCGAGCGCGGCGATTGGCATAACGCTCTTCGCACTCAACTTTTTGGGCGACGCGCTGCGCGATGCGCTCGATCCGAAATTACGGGAAACGTGATCGAGACCGAACGACCTTCCCCCATCTTCTGGATGGCCCATCTTCTGAGCAAGTAGTCGCAACTACAGATTAAACCGGCGCACGTCGACCTCTCCTTCGATGCGTGTGGGGAGAACAAGCATCGCCTGGAGGGGAGGCCGTGCGGCACAATACGCTTCGACATACGCTTCGACATACGCTTCGGCGGCGTCCGCCCCCATCACGTAAAACGCCGTCGACAAGGCGTCGGCTTCCATCGCGGTTGGGGCGATGACCGTCGCCGAATAAATCCCCTCGGTAGGCCAACCAGTACGTGGATCGATAAGATGGCCGTAACGCCGGTCGCGATGGCGAAACGACTGCGTGGCCGATCCGGAGGTCGACAGAGCTTGGTTTTGGAGCGAGAACCGGGCGATCCGTTCCTGGGGACGAAGCGGGTGGCGGATGCCGACGGTCCAGCCTTGTTCGCTGTCGCGGTCGCCGTGGGCGAGAAGGGTGCTGCGACCGCCGTGGAAGAGGTAGTCCTCCACACCCGCCTGCTGCAGCAGCTCCGCCGCGCGGTCGAGCGCGTAACCTTTGCCGAGGCTGTTGACGTTGATCTCGACGCCGGGTTCTCGAAAGCGAATCTGTTGGGTATCGCGGTTGAGTTCCACTTTGTCCCAGCCGACGCGCTCGTAAGCGGTTTCGATTTCCTTTTCGGTCGGCCTACGCCCCCGCCGGTCGTGGAATCCCCACACTTTCGAGAGTGGACCACCTGTCAAATCGAACGCTCCGTTCGTCTCGCGGTAAAGCTGGTCCGCGTATTCTAGCATTTTGAACAACTGCGGCTCGACCTCGATCCATTCACTACCCCGGCCATCAGCGGCGCGGCGATTGATCTCGAGGATCTCGCTCGTCTCACGATAGACGGTGAGTTGCGCTTCGAGCTGTTCGATCAGGTCGAGCGCCGCCATGGCTGCAGGGGTGTCGCTCGATTCTTGCTGACTGCCCGCATTGAGGCGAATCTCGAAGTCGCACGCCATGGCCCGCCGCCCGAGCTTCACCACGTAATGGGCTTCGGGCGAGTCGCCCTTTTCGGTGGCGGGCAACAACCCTTGGGCCATTTCACCAACCCGATCCGCCGTCCGCTCCATCGCATCCGCCGCCGCCCGCCCGGCCGCTTTGCCCGTGAGAAAGTCGCGTCGTGAGGAAGAAGGTCGATCCGGCATGGAGTGTAGTATAGCCGCCCCGTGGACAAGAAGCAGCGTACAGGGGAAAGTAGTCGGGAGACCGTGGGAGCGGCGTTCCCCGCCGCGAGCCGTGGCGTCCCCGCCCGCGGCTGCCTCCGGGGTCGGGGACGACCCGGCTCGCAAACCTCTCACCCCTTTTCCCGTCCATGCAACCGATCATTACCGTTTCTGGCCTCCGTGGTATCGTTGGCAAGTCGCTCTCGCCGGAGTTGGTCTCGAGGTACGTCGGGGCGTTTGCTTCGGAGTTACCGGCGGGGCGGGTCGTCGTCTCGTACGATGGCCGGGCAACGGGGCCCATGCTCTGCGAGGCGGTCCGTGCCGCGCTCGTTGCCACGGGCCACACGGTCCTCGATGCGGGCCCTTGCGCCACGCCAACGACCGGCGTGTTGATCAAGCATCACCGCTGCGTCGGCGGAGTGCAGGTCTCCGCGAGCCACAACCCGGCAGAGTACAACGGACTCAAGCTGTTTGGTGCCGATGGCCGAGTGATTCCAGCCGGTGAAGGAGAGCAAGTCAAGCGGCGTTACTTGGCAGGAGAGTGCAAGTGGGTGGCGCATGACCAGATCGGTGGCGTCGAGCCGCTCGTCGACTCGGTCCGCGAGCATTGGAAATTGATCGAGCCGCTCATCGACGATAAGCGGATCCGCGGGCAGAAGTTTCGCGTGCTGCTCGACTCCAATCATGGGGCAGGAGGTGTTGTGGGCAGCCCTCTCCTCGAAAAACTAGGCTGCGAAATCGTAGCCATCGGCACCGAACCGACTGGCAACTTTCTTCACACCCCCGAACCGACCGCCGAGAACCTGCGCGGTGTTTGCGAACGAGTGGCGAAAGAAAACGTTGCCGTCGGATTTTGCCAAGACCCCGATGCCGATCGGCTCGCGCTGATCGACGAAAAGGGACGCTACGTCGGCGAAGAATACACGCTCGCCCTCTGTGCCGACCACCTCCTGCGCAAGACGCCTGGCCCGGTGGTGACCAACTGCTCGACCAGCCGAATGACCCAAGACCTTGCCGAGAAATATGGCGTGCCCTTTTTTCACTCGGCGGTTGGCGAAGCGAACGTCGTGGATGCCATGATCCAACATGCGGCGGTACTGGGAGGGGAAGGAAACGGCGGCGTGATTCATCCGCAGGTGATTGGCGTCCGCGACAGCATGGTCAGCATGGCGATGGTGCTCGACGCCATGGCGGAACGAGAGCTACCCCTCAGCCAATTGGTCGACGAGCTACCTCGCTATGCGATCCACAAAGCGAAAGTTCAACTCGCCCCCGAGAAAGTCGATGCCGCACTCGACCGGCTCGAAACCCACTTCCACGCGGCAAAGGCCAATCGCATGGATGGCCTAAGGCTCGACTGGCCCGACCGATGGCTCTTGGTGCGGGCGAGCAACACCGAGCCGATCGTTCGCGCGATCGCGGAAGCGCCAACTGAAAAAGTAGCCCGCCAGTTGTGCGACGAGGCGGCCGAGGTTCTCCATGGCTGACCCTCTGAATCACAAGGCGAACGCGTCCACGTCCGGTACAACCGTCCGTTTTCCAATTCGTGCGATGCTGATCCTCATGGCCGCCATGGCCCTTTGCGCGGCGGCGGGGCGGGCCATGCTGCTTTTTTTCCCGATCTTTGGTTGGTCGTTCCTCGTCGGGTTGGCCATCGCCGCCGTCTGCATTGGCGTGGTCCGAATCCATTCGGCCTTCGATGCGTCCGGGCCGCTGGCGATTGCGATGACCCTGGTCGCTGGGGGCGTAGCGCTCTCGATCGCACTCCGCACCGAGGGCGTGCTCCGCGATCCTTTAGCCTGCTTTGCCGGGCTGACCTTGGGCCTCCCCCTCTTCGGTTTTTCGGGACGGATCGTCCGTGCCTTCTTGAAGGGCTACCGCACCCCCTGACAAACTCAATGGAAGGCACACAAATCTTGGTCTCCCTCCGCTCCAACGCCGCTGAAGCGGCATCGCCGGGGCTAGTCGCGATGCCTACGAACTCACGTTGCTACGGCCAGTCGCAGGGCTGCAAGGTAGGGGACCGGCTCGCTTCCGAGTGCGTTGAGCACCGTGCCGCCGGCGGTGAAGGTATGGGTCACCCAATCGGGTGCGCCGTAACGATCGAGTGCCTTGCCTCCTTCGCCACCGCCAACGTAGACCTCGACGCCCGCCTCCTTCATTCGCTTCAGTTCAGGGAACCAGGCCTTGGTGCCGGTCTCGAATCGTGGATCCTCGAACATTCCAAAGACACCGTTGTGAAACGCGACAGCGCCCGCTCCATGTTTTTCAATAAAGGTGCCGACCGCCTCGTGAAATTTCTCAATCGACTTTGGACCAATGTCAAACTGCTGGTCGGTCGGTTCGAGTTTGTCTTTTACCGAGCCATCGCCGAGCACCGAGTCGCAGGGGACCGTGAAGGTAATCCCTTTTTCGCGCCCGTCGGCCACGATCTCCTTCGCCTGCGCGACACGATTTTCGGGGATGTACCAAGGCTCCCCACGGTTGGCTGGATCCTCGGCAGCGCCAAGCGACACCGGCGCGTCGTCCAGCTCGCCAATCGCTTTGCGGATCGCCATGGCGAGAGAGCCCGACGCAAAAATCTGCTTGATCGAGCCACGGGCGATCATCGCCTCCATGTCGTCCAGTTTGTCGATCTTAATGCCACTAAAGACCGCCAGCGACGCTTTTAAGCATTGCTGCATGGGGCCATCGAATTCACCCGCCGCGTATTTCCCCAAAGCGACCCGGTCCATGGCAGCCGGCACGACGACGCTCGACGCATCGAGCGAGCCAGCACTGAACGCCTCGTTGACGTAAACCTTGGCGACTTTCGCAGCCATTTCGCTTGCGAACTTGGCGAGCTTCGATGCCAACCCTGGCAAATCGGCTGGCTTCGCCTTCCACAACGCACGCTCGATGGCGTACTTACGAGTATTGTCGAGCAACAGGATTGCGCCTGGCGAGGCCGACTCGATCGCGGAGACCACTTCCGGTCGGACGGTCATCGACTCTTCGTCGAGCCAGTCGCTCAGGAGTTGCACTTCGCAGCCCAGGAGTTGGCCAAGCCGGCTGGCGACTTTGTCGAGGCTCTGCTCCGGGTCGCGACCGATGTGGCCAAAGACGATCTGCTTCCAGCCCTGCTGCTGACCGAATTGGAGCGTTTCGACCATCGACCGCAACCGGATGTCCCCTTGGCCGATTTCTTTCCCCGGTTTGGCATCGACGTCGCCACGCACCAGTACCGGCGTACCACTTGGCAGGTCGGCAAGGGATTCGAGTCGCGGGATCGCGTCGAGATAGTCCTGGAGTTCCAGGTCGGGTGCCGCCTCGCGGCCGGCAATGAGCTTCTCGCACCAAGATTGCATCGTGTCGGAAGGGATCGACATGGAAAACGTAGCTCCTCGTGTGGGTGGGTGGGGCCAAACCGTAGGGGGAACGGAGAGGTTCTGCTCGGGGGTCATTCTATCGCGCGAGCCGTTCATGCGCGAAGGTCCCTCGTCGGACTGGCGAGGCAGGCCTCGCTACTCGGTCTCTTTAACTTTCTTGTTCTCGGCTGCTTTCACTTCCTCTGGCGGCAGGTCGTGAAACTGGCTGACGATTTCGGTTCCCTGCTCGTTCTCCGACAACTGAAATGCCTCGTCGGGAAGCGTCACGCCAGCCAGTGCGTCGTAGAAATCGAACCGAAATGCGAAACTGCTAAACTCGGTATCGGGGTAGAGCTTTTTCCGGACTTCCTCCGAGGGCAATTCGATGCGGAGCAACAAGTAGGTTTCTTGGTCGATCCAGGCGATCTGCGGGCCTGCCGTGGTGGGGATTTTTACAAGGAAGCAAGACCTGGGGTCGGCGTCGCGAGGCTGGAAATCCTTGCTCGGGAGCATGACGAGCGAGTCTCGCTCTGCCGGCAGCCAAGTCCTTTTTGCGTCGGGAGCGAGCAAAAGGTTGAGTTGCGGAAAAATATCGGCAACCGGTACGGGAAACAATACCTTGTGCAAAAGTGGATCGGGAGCGACCTTCTCGATCGTCGCCGTTTCTGGGGCGGGCAACTCGAGTTGCTGCGGGTAGAGCGCGGTGATCGTCGCCTGCAGCTTCTCACCATTGCTCACCACCAGCGTCCGTTGGTCCTGGCCATCCTGCTTCGGTTCGTGTCGAGTGATGCGAAAACGATCGGGCCTCTCGAAGAGAACCGACACCATGGTCGGCGGCCCTTGCCGCTGAATGCCATCGTCCGCCCGCACAAAATGCTGGCCATACTCGGCATTGTCCATGTAAGTTTCCACCTCACGGTAGACGGCGACCATCTTCTCAATGACTTCGACCGCCGTCGGCCCGTTCTGTGCCGAGGCCGCCTCTCGATCAGGCGAGTCGACCTTCGACGCCGGGCCGCACCCGGGACAGGTGGCGAACGCCACTCCGGCAATCAAAATCGTGCGAAATAGGAAGGGCATCATCGGTCCTCGATTCCATCCTGACGGAACAACACAAAGCACAAACGCGACCACTTTACCATAACCGGCCCTACTCGACCAACGCCGGCAGGCCTCGTAGACTACGTAGTTCGACATCCTCTCCCCCTGCATTCATCAAGAGGCGACACGGGAAAGGGTCCCCTACGACTTTCACTATCGGTAATCCATGACGACCCCAACCCAACTACGAATTGGCCAATCGCCACCGGTTGAGCTGACTCTCGACGAAGGCATCTGCGTTGGCTCGCTGACCGATGCGACGACCGACCAGATCGACGTCGCTGTGGCGACACGAGCAGCGCTCGAGTCGCCCTACGGATTTCCATCACTCAACCAGGCGCTCACGCCAGGTGATTTGATCGCCATTGCGATTGGCGAAGGTCTTCGGGAGCCGGCCCAGGTGGTACGGGGGGTGGTCGATTTTTTGAAGCAGGCGGAAATTCGGAACGACTCGATCGTCATCGTCGCGGGCAATCAGGCCGACGCCGATCGACTCCGGCCGCAAATCGAGGACCTCGTCGCCGAAGGCTGCCGACTCGTGGGACATGATCCGACCGACGAGCATTCGCTTGGCTACGTTGCGGCAGTGAACGAAAAACCGCTGATGATGAATCGCGAGCTGTTCGAGGCCGACCTAGTGATCCCGGTCGGCTGCGCCCGGCTGGTGGAGTCGCGAGACTATCGCGGCCCGTTCGATGCTCTCTTCCCCCGGTTCGGTGATCACGAGACGATTTGTCAGTACGCCCAAGGCGACGGGCTCGACTCACCGACGGCTGGTGCGCGCCGTCGGCGACAGACCGAACAGGCGGGCTGGAAGCTCAGCGCGCCGCTGGTGTTGCAGGTCGTGCCGGGGCATGGGGGGGGTGTGGCGGACGTGGTGGCCGGCGCGCCAGAGGAAGTCGCCCAGGTTATCGCCAAGCAGTGCGAGACGCTTTGGAGGGTCCCGGTCGGCCAACGCGCCAGCCTCGTGGTGGCAACGCTCACCGGTGGACCTGAAGAACAAACGTGGCAGAATGTGGCCCGCGCGCTGTTTGCCGCGTCGCTGGCCGTCGACGACGAAGCGAGCGCCGTGGCGATTTGCACCGATCTCGACGAGCCACTGGGAGAATCGCTAAGCGAACTGATCGCAGCAGGTGGCGAACTGGAGCGAGCGACCCAGATAGGAGACCAAACCTCCCCCGACGCCGCGGCTGCCTGGGAACTCTACAAAGCACTCAGCCGAGGACCTGTCTTCTTCATGAGCCAGTTGAACGAAGGGATCGTCGAGAATCTCGGCATGGCACGAATCGCCAGCAACACCGAACTCCAACGGCTCGTTGAACAAAGCCAATCATGCTTGTTGCTTGACGAGGCGCAGCACGCCGTACCGGTATTCGTCGAAACCGAATAGCCCACTTGGGCTGCATTCATCGGGGCTGCGTCAACGGGCTAAACTCGAACTTACATCCGTGGCACCTGGACGGTTCGAATCATTGCTTGCAACGCAAGGTCGACAAGGTGGCCCTCGACTTCCGCCTCGGCAGTCAAGATGACCCGATGCCTCAAGGCAGGAAGCGCAATGTCGCGGATGTCGTCGGGAATGGCGTAGTCGCGACCTCGGAAGGCGGCGAGCGTCCGCGCCCCTTGCATCAAAGCGATACCGGCCCGGGGCGACGCCCCTAGATAGAACTGTGGCCAAACCCTGGTTTGGCGAACCAACTGGTTGATGTAGTCGACCAATTCGTCCGCGACCAGCACCTCCCCGCATTGAGCGGTCGCGTCAACAATTTGCGCCGGGCTCGCTACCGTGGCGACCTCCTCCTCGAGCCGATCCTCTACCGCCACTTGCCGGCTATGCTCCTTGAGGACGCGGGCTTCCTCCTCGGCGGTCGGGTAATCGACTCTCACTTTAAACATAAACCGGTCAAGCTGAGCTTCGGGCAAATTGTAGGTTCCTTCCGACTCGATGGGGTTTTGTGTCGCCATTACAAGGAACGGTGGATCGAGTTGATGGGTCGTCCTTTCCACCGTCACTCGCTTCTCTTGCATGATTTCCAGCAGCGCTGCATGGGTCTTGGCGGGAGACCGGTTGATCTCGTCGGCCAGAAGCAACTGCGTAAAGATGGGCCCGGGACGGAAATGAAACTCCTGGGTTTTCATGTTGAAAATCGGCGAGCCCGTGATGTCAGAGGGCATCAAGTCCGCGGTGAATTGGATCCGGCCGAATTTTATCCCGAGTGTCTTGGCTAACGTTCGGACGAAGAGCGTCTTGCCGAGCCCCGGCACACTTTCAATCAGCACATGGCCTCCGGAAAAGAGGGCGACAAGCGTCGAGAGAACCAACTCTTCCTGCCCGACAAAGACTTTGCCCACTTCCTTCGTAATTTGCTCATAGAGTTTGCGGACACCAGACATACTTCCACTGTTTGGATCACTGCTCGAGTTGCTGTTTGGGTGCACGACTGGCGCTGCCGAAGAGGGGGCGCCTCGCTCCGGGGAAATGTCGTCGAGTTCCAAGCCACTCGGTTGTTTTGCGTGGGGGTCGTTCATTTCTTTAGGGGGATCGTTCCGGGGTTTCGAGGGGCGGATTTTCGAGGGGCGGATTTTCGAGAGGCGGAGTAGCGAAAGGGGGAAGGTCGGTCGGAGCCGGGGACGGACTCGACACGACCGTATCACGAGCCAGCGATCGGCGATACAGGTGAATGAGGCGGATCGCATGGTCACGGTCTTTTGTATCGCACAGTAGCCGACCAAGGGCCGCAATATGGCTCCCGAAATCGGTTGTCGCACGACGCGGTAGCGGACGGGGCAGCCCAAACAAAGGCCACTTCATCAGCGCGAAGACAATCCCCAAAGCGGCCAACTGGGTAAGCGCGGCGCCGATCGGCCATACTCGGAAGAGCGACAGACCGGTCGGTGGCTCCCTGCTCGGATCGGAGCCACGAATCTCCAGTCCTCCCTCGCCCGACTCCAAGAAGACAACGCGCTTGCTCGCCGGACCAACATGGGCGACCAGCTTCCCCGCCAGCTTGCGATGTTCGTGGTTCACGAGCGGCGAGTTGAGAAGGAACGATCCGTTTTCTACAAGAATCACACGGCCTCGATCGGCATCGTCCTGGAGGCTGCCGAGCGTTTCATAGGTAATCTCACTGACTAGTGGCAAGCCGTTTTCATCCGCCAGCAAGAGGTTCGCCGATTCCGCGTCAGGGGTGAGCCGCGTCTGCCATACAATTTCCGCCTTGCTCGCATCGATCCCGCGCGCCCATGGCCCGATCAGTCCCTGCACTGTTGTGCTCTGAGTAGCGCTCGGATCGAAATCGAACCACGCTTCGCACTCGGTCTTTTGCAGTTTTCCAGGACGATTGCGGGCCGCTTTGATCTGGGCCTCCGACAGCCTTCGGGCGTATTCTTTCTTCAGACCGACCGGCGGTTGAACTTGCATGCGTTTCCAGTAGTCCGGTGCCGCATCAAAGTCTCGACCAATGTAGACCAAGACGCGGGGCTGCTTCGCGGGCCGAACGTCGGTCAGCCAGCGGACCAGCCAATTTTGGACTTCCAGCGAAGGAGGCTCGAAATCATCGGGGGCCCAAACGAGAACATCCGCCTCGTCGAGCGACGGCGACAAGTATTGCCAGGAGCGAACCGAATGGCCCGCCCGATGAAAGAGTTGCCCCAATGTCCGCGTGCCATTCAGGCTCGTTTGCGTGTACCCACTCCGATGGCCGTAGTCCGAAAAAACCTCTTCCTTTGGTTCGCAACCAGTGATCGTGATCAGAAGGAGAAGGAGTATCCCTCCCCCCCAGGTTTTCACTCTTGGAAAACCGGAAAAACGCAACGGGGCGAGCCCGATGGCCAACAGGGTTGCGACGGTGGCGCGAAACGGATTCATGCCGCGTGCTCCTCCACTTGGGCGACCAGACACTCGAATCGATCGACCTGCCTCCAGCAGTCGTTTAGCTGTTCTCGCGATGGAAGCCGCTTGCCGAAGAAGATTTCCTCGAAGATGAGTAGCGTCTCCTCGAAGAGGTTGGCCAACTCCCCCGCCGATGGCGCGGACGACCGCCCGATTTCTTGCAGGTATTGCCGATTCGTTTTTCCCTTAACCAACCGAATCCAATGCCGGCGATCGAGCTGGAAAAGCTGTTGGCTAAAGAGATAGACAATCGCTTGAGCGAAGTCTCCCGCATCGTGGTACCGCCTCGCTTCGGCAAGGTAGTTGCTAGGATCGGCCGTCAGGGCGACCGGTAACGCGTCGACACGAGAGCTATCCCCTTGGCATTCGGCCTCTTGGTCAAGCACCCCGGCCTCCTTCACCTCGCCCAACAAGTAAGCCTTGATCACAAAATAAACGAGTAGACCGAGCAACGCTGCGAGCCCGAGCCAGCCGAGGAGACGCGTCCAGTCGGCAAGTCCATGGCTCGTCGAGGCGGGGCGTGGAGCGCGTGGCAGGGGGATCCGTGCTGGCCGAAAGTCATCCCTTTCCGGGTCGTACCAAGGTATTTTCGGCGACCCTTCGAGCGATTCCCTCCCCCTCTCCACCGCCGTCGCGAGGTTACTCAGATCGGCTTGGGCAAGGGCAACGGAATCGAACGAACCCAAGGAGAAGATCACCCCGATGGCCAAGCATCGCAAGATCGACTCGGCAGGTGGGCGTTGCGAGAGCAATGGCTTATCCAATTCGTGACGTCGCGGTTCGTTCGAGGCGTTTGGCTTCGGCACGCATCGACAGCTCCACATCCCAGCCTTCTCGCCGAATTCGTAGGTCGAGGTACGAGAGGAAGCGTACCACGGCCATCCATCCTACCACGATCCAGAGCGTCGCGGGGTAGACGACCCAGTGGCGTGCGAAGGGAGTCGGTTCCCAGCCGCTTAACTGGACAACCATCACCAGGGTCCCTGCCGCCAGCGCAATCCACATCACTCCGCCCGCCAGAATCGCCAGCAGCCATCGTCCAAAGAGTTCCCCCCCACTGCCGGCGTGGAGATTACGGCTGCGCCGGAGCGTGGTGAGCTGCCGCTTCTTGCCGGCCAGCAGCGGATTACGCTCCAAAAGAACTAGCTCGCCCATGTAGGGCCAGGTTAAGTAGGGAAGCAGCAAAACAGGCAACAGCAACGTGCGAAGGAGGCCCTGGATCCAGAGCATCTGCGGCAAGCTACGGATAAAATCGATCGCGATCGAGCGAATCCCGACACCACCGGCAAAGGTCATCCGTCCCAGGTAGAGGGTTATCGGTGCGGTCGCCAGGGGAGCTTCCACCACCATCAGGCACGTCAACGCGAACCAGTAACCGGTGGGCGTGTCGATCCAAATTTCTTCCTCCAGAATTCCCGCCAGGAGCCAGCCATTGAGCAAGGCGAAGGGCAGGAGACCGACGACCATCGCCAGGAGGAGTCCACCGGGATGCGCGCGAATCACCTGCATGGCGAGTCCCAGGACTTCGCCAAAGCCCCGTTCGCGAATCACGATACGAGTTTGATCGAGTGGCATAGGGAAACTTAGCGGGATCTATTTTCGACAAGCATCGAGTTTACTCTTGGCTTCCGATGGCACCTCGTACGTCGTCCATTTTTTCTCGCAGGATCGCAAGCTGTTTCTCAAACGCTTTCTCGTCGATGTCGACTCGCTTGAGAATTTTTTCACTTCCCGAGCGAATGGTTTCGGCCGATTTGCGAATGTCGCCCAGGTTCTTGGCATGTTTTCCAATATCGAGGATCGCATCGTCGATGGCGTTAAAATCGACTTGCTGAGCGCCGTCGGTCAGCGACTTTCGGACCGACAAGGTGCGGGCGGTGACAAGCGCCGCCTTGAGCCAAATGTCGGTCGAAGGGTCTTCCGGGTCCCAGACACAGACGATGTCGTTTCCGTAGTTCACGAAGGAGTCGATTCCCGCAGGGGCGTGACGCCTGGAAAAAACGAACAACCCGAGCGCTGCATCACGATTTTTTCGAGCCAATTCTAACTCTTCGAGCGCCTTGGCCAGATCGTAGCCTGCTCGCTGCTTCGCTTCGACCACGATTCTCTCCCCCGCTGCCACGCAGTTGGGGCCCAACTCGACGACACAATCTCCCACCTTGCAATTCTTGATGCGTCCCGTGGTGGCTCCGGTCGAAGTCGCAATGTCGCCTGCCGGGAGTGCTTCGCGGGCAATGAATTGGTAGACCGCCTCCTCAAAAACCTCCCCATGCCGAGTCGATCGCTCCGATTCCTTTTTGGCAGTCGCCATCTCGGCAAGGGCAACGCTCACTTTCTGCTGAAAATCGTTGTTCTTCTCGTCCGCACTTTTGAGCAGGTCGAACAGCTCCTTTTTCAGCCGCGCGAGGGGCGAAGCGTCGTCGTCGAGCGTGAGGCTCTTTTGGATCGCCCCTTGGGTCTGCTGGAGCATTTGATTGAGACGCGAGAAAGCCGACTGCTCGTTATCCAGCGAGAATTCTTTGGAGATGGTTCGCTGCGCGTGGTCGACGTTTCGCACGAGCCGGCTGAGCGCGGAGTTCTCTTCGTCGAGCGAAAACTCCTTGACCACCTCATCAATTTTCTCGTGCAAATCCTTGGTCAAGTCGCCATGCTTGGTCGTCAGTTCCCCGAGCAGCCGAGCGAGCGCGCCTTCTTTGTTGTTGAGCGAAAACTCGTTGAGTACCTTTTCGCTTTGCTTCGTAAGCTGCCCCTCGACCGCTTCGCGTAGTGCCGCGAGCAAGCCTTGCGACTGCTCCGGATCGAGCAGCTTCATGAGAGGGCTTTCCTTGCCGACATGCGAGAGCAGGGTCCGGGCGAGATCGGAATTCTCGCCAGTGACCCTCTCCTTCATTAGCCTCGACAGCTCCCCATCGTGGGCCACCAAGCGTTCTACCCGTTCGTTGAATCGCCCATCTTTAGGGTCGAAGTATTCTTTGAGCGACCCGCTTAGTTTCTCCTGGGACGACTGCGAGAAGCGTTCGAGCGTTTGCCCAAGCGTCGTGAGCATTCCGGTCGTTTCCCGACGCAATAGGTCCGCATCGAGTCGCCCCGTCGCGTGTCGAAGGGCGACAACTCCAATTCGGAGCGCATCAAGGGCAAACTCCTCTCGTTCACCAGGGAGATCACGTTCGCATAGCGCTTCGATCACCTCGCGATCGCGAACCCTCAGATGAAGCCGCATCTCGTCGGGAAGGTCCTCCGGCGACGCCGGCTTGGGTAGGCGAAACAGAACGGATTCGGTCGGTGGATCGGAAGTCAAATCGGGCACGACGGGTCTCCTCCCCAGGCGGGCGCGTGAAGTGTACATCCGTTACTATGGCAAATGAGGGCGAGGGGGGCAACCGGTCGCCCGCGATACCCGAATCCTTGAAGATAAGACATTCCCAAGGTTCGCGGGAAAGGGTAGAATGTAACGGTCGTAGGTCCCTCATCGGCAGGTGACATGGACATTAGAATTAGGAGCCCCTCCCATGCGTAACGAGTTTACTGCCATCATCGAGCAAGAAGGGGAATGGGTGCTGGCATTTTGCCCGGAAGTTCCCGGTGCGAATGGCCAAGGCAAAACACGGGACGAAGCACTGACCAGTCTCCGAGAGGCGATTGCACTTATCTTGGAAGATCGCCGGGAAGATGGCATGCGCGGCGTCCCTGCGGACGCAGACCGCACGGTTGTGACCGTCGAATGAAACGTTCTTCCCTTCTCCGTCACTTGCGAAAACAGGGATGCTATCTAAAGCGAGAGGGGAGGTCTCATTCTTTATGGATGAATCCTGCCACGGGAGAGGTCGAGGCCGTGCCTCGCCATAACGAAATTGCCAACCATCTAGCGCGAAAGATTTGCCGAAGTCTCAGCATTTCTGAAGTCGAGCCGCACACGCATGTTCCGGTCACGGCGCTGCTATTTCAGCGTCAAACGATTGCCTTAGCGGAACATCCGAGTGATCACTGCTCTAGAAGTCCTCCCATTCAGACCGGCTCGTCCCGCTCTTCGTCGGCTCGAAAACCAAGATTCCCGTAACGATGGTAACGATAGGTCGTCGACTGTTCGCAGAGGTACCCAAGCAACTCCACCCGACCATGGGAAGAGACCAGGGTATCGGCGACGTAAGCGATCGCCTCGGCGGCGGCAATACGAACCACTTTGGGGACACGGTCGGGCGCGGCATAGCGGAGTCGGCCCGACTGCTGCTGAGCGACCAGCGTCGCGATCTGGGTGTCGGACTCTTCGACGAATTCGATAGCACCGGCCCAGAATTCGGTCTGAGCATCGAGCAAGAGAAGGAATTCCGCCACTTGGCTTGGAAGCTGGGGAGGCGAGCTCACCACGACCCTGGCACCGGCCGCTTGTGCGGCGGCGACGCGAGCGGCGATCTCCCACTCCGAGTCGTTGGGAGCGACGCGAACACGGACCAACTCGACCGGCAGGTAGCGGCGAAGGTTGTCCTCGCCCAAGAGGCGGAAGTGGTCGTGCGTCGGCTTAAACTCCGACTCAGCCCAGGCGTCGTAGCTGGCGACCGCATCGCGAAGCGACCCTAGACACTCCCTCGTGGAGAGTCGGTCGGCAAGGTCGGCCAGCAGCCGGTTCTTGGGCTCGGGCAACTCTCGCTGATCGTCGCCTTCGAACTGCATGAGCTGCGCGACGTAGTTCGGTCCGCCCGCTTTGATGCCGGGACCGACGTTGCTTTTGCCCATGCCGCCGAACGGCTGGCGGAGGACGATCGCGCCAGTGGTCGACCGATTGATGTAGAGGTTGCCGGCGCGGATTCCTTCTCGCCAAATCGCTTGCTCCCGGTCGTCGAGGCTTTCGAGTCCCGAGGTGAGTCCGAAGCCCGTAGCGTTGACCCGCTCGATCGCCTCGCGGAGCGATCGGACAGACATCACGCCGAGGAGTGGCCCGAAGAACTCGGTCTGGTGGGTGAACGAGTCAGGTTGCACGTCCCACTTCACACCGGGGGAGACCAGATGCGGGTTGCCATCGACGCCCAGCTTGGGCACCACCGCCCACGACTCCTGCGGCTCCAGTTCTTCGAGTCCTTTTTTGAGCACGCCGCTAGGAGGCTGAATCAAGGGCCCTACGCGAGTCGGCAGCTCCCATGCCGAGCCAACGCGCAGGCTCTCGACCGCATCGCACAGCACGTCGCGGAAGCTGGCGTCGTGGTAGACTTCGTCTTCGAGGATCCATAGCGACGTGGCCGAGCACTTCTGCCCGCTATGTCCGAAGGCGCTCGCCACCACATTCTTGACCGCCATTTCGCGATCCGCCAGCGCGGTCACAATGGTGGCGTTCTTGCCGCCCGTCTCCGCGAGCAGGTTCATGGTCGGCTGCACGCGCAGCAGGTGCGAGGCGGTGTCGGTACCACCGGTAAGCACCACGACGTCGGCGGCTGGATGGGTGACCAACTGCTGGGCCACTTCTTCCCCACGGCAATGGACCAGCTGGAGCGCCATTTGTGGGACGCCGGCCTCCCACAAGCACTCACACATTCGGTAGGCGATCAGCGCCGTGTCACTTGCTGGCTTGAGGAGGACCGTGTTCCCTGCCGCTAGCGCTGCTGCCACACCGCCACACGGAATCGCCAGCGGGAAATTCCAAGGCGAGACGACCACCACCACCCCTTTGCCACGAGGAGAAAGGCCAGGCAGCTCGTAGTACCACTGGGCGGAGTCGGCGTAGAATCGGCAGAAGTCGACCGCTTCGGAAAGCTCCGAGTCGGACTCAGGCAACAGCTTCCCTCCCTCCGCCAGCATGGCCCCCAGCAGATCGCCCCGCCGAGACGCCAGCAGCTCCGCCGCGCCATGGAGAATCGCGGAACGCTCGCTTGGGCTCTTCGCGCGCCAGCCATCGGGATCGGCGGCCGCCGTTTTCATGGCCCGTTCGGCGTCGCTCGGGGTTGCCGCACAGAATCGAGCGACCACATGGCCTGGCCGGGAGGGGTCGAGTGAATCGACCCACTCGCGGCCATCGAAAATCTCGTCGCCGCCGATCACGAGCGGCACTTCGCTGGCGTTCCTGCCGAACCGAGGTTTCCAATCCTCCAAGATCGTCTCGGCCCACTCGCTCTGTTGGGGGAGCGACCAATCGGTATCGGGTTCGTTGCGAAACGGTTGTCCCTGGGCCCACTCGCGGGATGGAGTCTCACGCTGCCGTCTGTCTTGCGTTCGGCGTGGTTTGCTTCGGACGGTTTCGATGCTTGCAAACGAGTCGCGAAATTGTTGTTCCAGTTTGTCCCAAGCTGGCGTATCGACTTTTACATTAAACGCATGGCGGAGGAAATTGTCGGGGCCCGTATTTTCGTCCAGTCGGCGAACGAGGTATCCAATCGCGCTGGTAAAATCTTCCTGATGGCATGCCGGCGCATAGAGCAGCAGATTGATTGCAATCTCAAAAACGGCACGACGTTGGTGATTGGCCATTCCTTCGAGCATCTCCAATTGCACGCGATCGAGCATGCCCGCATCACTGGCGACGACCAGCCCGTAGGCGAGCGTGAAGAGATTGTGCGAGGCGATGCCAAGATGAACGGCGTTTCGATTCTCAGGCCGCATCGCTTCGTGGAGCATGCGTTGGTAATTGGCGTCGGTCTCGCCTTTCGACCGATACGGAGCCTGCGGCCAGCCTTGGATGCTTGCCTCGACGCGTTCCATCTCCATGTTGGCTCCTTTGACCAGGCGAACCGTCATCGGTGCGCCGCCACTGGCCACCCGCGAGCGAGCCCACGCGAGCAATCTCTGCATCACGGGGTACGAATCGGGCAGATAAGCCTGCAAGGCGATCCCCGCTCGAACGCCTTCGAGCCCCGGCCGATCGAGCGTCTGCATGAACGCCTCGGCAGTGAGCTGCATGTCACGGTACTCTTCCATGTCGAGATAGACAAACTTGGAAACTTCGGTTCCGTCCGCCCGAAGAAAAACACCCCTCGCTGCCGCGAGAAACAGCAATTCCAAGCGGTCGCATAATTGGCCAACCGTATGCTTGCGGGCGAGTGGGGAGATTTGCGAGTAGATGGTCGATATCTTGACGCTAATCACCTCGATCTCCGGTCGCTGCAAAATGGCCAGGTAGCCATCGAGCCGCCGCCGGGCGTCGCGCTCGCCAAGCAGCGCTTCCCCCAAGTGATTGACGTTCATGCGCACTCCTTCCTCGCGACGGGCTTCGAGATGCTTGCGCAGCGGCTCCGCCTCGGCGGGTAGGATGACGTTGGCGGTCTCGTGCTGCATCTTCTCCTTCACCAGTGGCATCGCCACGCCGGGAAGGTAGGCCCCAAACGATTGAAACCCCTTGAGCATCGCCCGATCGAGCCTGCTAAAAAATCGAGGAATTCCTTGGGCGTCGAGAATATGAAGGAATTGGTCGGCCGAACGGCACGACTCCTTCGACCGAAAGGTCTGGTCCGTGATCTGTGTGAGAGTCGCCTTATCGGAGGGGTTTTGTAACATCCGATCGAGCTCGACTTGCTGGCGGCGCTCCTGCGGTGTTTGGAGGGCGTGCGACCTCCGCTGCAACTCTCGCGCGAGGTAGACCGCCCGGGCGACCCTCGGGGGGTCGGCAGAAGGGGCACCGGGCCGAAAATCAGCGAGCAATTGGGCCAGTTGCCTGGAAACCGATTCGGCGAAACGGCTCGACATGGTGCTCGGGGGGCGGGGGACCAAAGTTGATTGAAATCGCGTGACACGCTCTACCTCTACTATAGCAATCCTCCCTCGGAACCGTTCACGAAAACCAAGGCAGGGGAAGTCACGAATCGTGCGAATCCTAGCCGACGAGGCGTAGCTCGTCGGCTATTGGCGCAACGGACAACTGCGGCTCGCACGAAATTTCGGCCTCCATCCACCGGGCGATCGGTTGCGGTCACACGGTTGGGTGCCGATAATGGAATGCATCGAAGAGGCGGGAGGAGGGCTGGCCCCGATGGTCGACTCGGCCCGCTTCCCGACGCGATCGTTCCTCGCATACCTGTTTTTTACCGTTCGCCGCCGCTACTGCGTCACCGCCAATGACCTCGCTGCCCGCACAACTTGATTCTCATATCCGCGTGGTCATACCGGAGAACATTGCCTTTGAGTACCGAGTGGCAAGTCCTTTCGAACGGCTGGCCGCCTACGTTATCGACCTCCTGATCATGGCGATGATTGTCGGCGTGATTTGGGTCACCTCGCTATTGGTCTTCGGATCTCTCAACCAGATGGAAATCGGAACGGGCCTCCTCTTGATCTCCCTGTTCGTGGTCGCCTGGTTCTACCATGGGCTTTTCGAGACCTATTGGAATGGGCAAACGCCGGGCAAACGGTCGATGGGGCTCCGTGTGATGCGCGTCGATGGGAGCCCCATTAACGCTGCCCAGGCGATCCTTCGGAACTTCCTGCGCGTGGCCGATGGATACCCGTTCGTCCCTCTGTTCGGTTCACCCGACTTGGCGCTGCCGACTGGACTCCTGGGACTTGTCGCCACCGCCTCCAATCGCCGCTACCAGCGATTGGGCGACTTGGCTTGTGGGACGATGGTGATCGTCGAAGACAGGTCGCTCGCAGGAAAATTCAACGAAACGAACGACGTGATCCTGGCTCCCATTCACGAACTCCTACCGGCGAACGCGGTTCCTAGCCGGTCTTTGGCGAGAGTCCTTTCGCGCTACGTCGATCGCCGCCGCTATTTCGGGCCCGCGCGACGGTCAGAGATCGCCCGGCATGTGGGACAGGTGCTGGTCAAGCAATACCATCTCCCCCCTGACATCGACCACGACGCGCTGCTCTGTGCGCTCTACCAGCGTGCTTTCCTCTCGCAGCAGGACGACGAGGAGCCAACACTCCGGCGGTCGACTCGACCTTTGGCCCTGTCCGACGAGGCGTAGCTCGTCAGCTAATCCGTCACCACGAACCGATCCGCCATGAAAGCTGCTGAACTTATCGAATCGCGAAGCCAGCAGTGGCAGCAGCTCGAGCAATGCTGCCTTGGCCTGGAGCGTTACGGCAAGGGTCGGCTCGATGCGAAAGGGCGGACGGAATTCGCCTCACTCTACCGGTCGGCCTGCGCCGACCTGGCGCTGGCCGACGCCTACCAATTGCCGGCCGGCACGGTGCGCTACCTGCACCAACTGGTAGGCCGAGCCCACAACCAGCTCTACCGCAGTCGCCGGTTCGCCTACGGGAGTTGGTACGAAGAGATGTTTCAGAAAGTCCCGCGACGTCTGTTTCATGATGGCTACCTGCGAGTGGCCTTTGTCGTCTTCTGGGGAGGCTTTCTCTTGTCGGGATTCCTTGCCAGCAAATGGACCCCGGTCCCCTCTTATGCCGAAAGCGTGGTGACTCAAGAACAGTTGATGGAAATGGAGAGAAGCTTCAGCGAGCCGATTGGTTCCTCCGATGGAGCCAGCGGTGGCGAGGCGTTCGCTTGGGGGTTTTATGTTTTCCACAACACGAGCATTGGCCTGCGCTGCTTTGCGATGGGGCTGTTCTTCGGCGTCGGCGGGCTCTTTGCAACGCTTTTCAACGCGATCTACCTCGGCGCCTGCTTTGGATACATGACCACCCAACCGGAGGGTGAAAAATTCTACGAATTTGTCACCGCCCATGGACCGTTCGAGCTGACCGCGATCATCCTTTCGGCAGCGGCGGGGATGCGGCTCGGGATGTCGATTGTCAGCACGGGAGGACGGAGCCGGGGGGCATCGCTCGCCCTGGCCGCGAAGCAGAGCCTCCCGACCATGCTGGCGGCGGTCGTGCTCTTCTTTCTGGCGGCGGTGATCGAAGGCTTTCTCTCTCCGTCGGCTGCTCCTTACGAAGTCAAAGCGGGCGTGGCGATGATCTCCACGCTACTGCTCCTCTTTTACCTCGTCGTGCTCGGCTATTCGGAACAGCCCCCCGACGAGGCGTAGCTCGTCGGCTAGAGGGGGCGCTCTCCGCCCTCCGAGGGGACGTTCGATCAGGCGACGTGATTGGTGCCCCGGTTCCCGTGAGGGGTCGATTCGGTATCATGGTAGCCTTCGGCTCCCCGTTCGGCGGGGCGGCCCTGGGAAAAACGATGCGACCGCAGGAGAAAGCCGATTGCCTCATGGCCACACCGACCGCCATCGTTGCTTACCTCGCACTTTTCACCCTGGTCGGTGGAGGTTTCCTGTTCGCGAATCTAGTCGTCGGTCGGCTCTTTCGACCACGGTTACCCAATCCCGAGAAGCTAGAGGTCTACGAGTGTGGCGAGCCGACGATTGGGTCGAGCTTTGTGCAGTTCGATCTGCGGTTTTACGTGGTGGCGTTGCTCTTCATTATTTTTGATGTCGAGATTGCCTTCTTTTTCCCGTGGGCGACGGTCTTCGGGAAGTCGGTCGAGCTCACCGCCCCCAGTGCCCCGATCGTCGCGTCCCAGGAGCAGGACTACGACGCCCCGCGCAACCAGCTTTCCTCCTTCGCCACGGCCAAACTCCGAGAACTGGGCGTTCAACAACCCACCTCCCCTGACCTCACCGCAAGCGAAGCCCGCCGGCTCAACATCACCGGCGACCCCGCCCGTCGAACCACGCTCGCCACACGCAGGCTCGCGAAGAAAATCGCCTGGACATCGCTGGCCGACATTGGTGTTTTCTTTGCCGTCCTGCTCGTTGGTTTCGCCTACGTCTGGAAGCGGGGCGATCTCGACTGGGTCCGCGCGGTGAGCGAACCGGGCGCAAGTCGTGCGCCACCCAAAACAAATGGATAAGAAGCGTGCAAAAGAAAAACTAGGTTAGCCACGGATCGACACCGATCAACACGGGAAAAAGAACTTTGGAATTTCAAGCCATCGCAGAGAGACTTCAAGAACGCCTCGGCGACGCGATCGTCGCAGTCGAGTCGGAAGCGATCGATCCCTGGATCGAAGTCGCGCCTGCTCGGCTAATGGAGGTGGCAACCGCGCTGCGTGACGACCCGGCATGGCTGTTCGACTACCTCCACTGCATTTCCGGTGTGGATCTCCTGGAGACCGACCCCAAGAAGGCAGCGAAGACCGAATGGGAGCCGCACCTCCAAGTTGTTTATCACCTTTCCAGCATTCGCCTCAAACACCGGCTGGTCTTGAAAGTTCACCTCCCCCGATGGAAGGAAGACCAAGAAGGGGAGCTGCCGGAGTTGGCAAGCGTGGCCTCCCTTTGGAACACGGCCAACTGGCATGAGCGGGAAGTCTACGACCTGTGCGGCGTTCGCTTTACCAATCACCCCAATCTTCGCCGCATCTTGTGCCCCGAAGACTGGGTCGGGTATCCCCTACGCAAAGATTACGAGATGCCGCTCGAGTACCACGGCATACGTGGTAGATAAGCGAGAGGCCCAGGCAATGACTCGACTGACAACCAATCACTGGCCACCAATCACCGACAACCAATTACTGATAACCGCCCCATGGCAACGACCGTAGAAGATCCTCGCGTTATCGAAGTTGATGTTCGTACCGACGAAATGTTGGTCAACATGGGCCCGCAGCATCCGAGTACGCATGGCGTGCTTCGGCTGGTGCTGCGGACCGATGGCGAGGTCGTCTCGGAGGTCACGCCGCACATTGGCTACCTGCACCGCTGCGCGGAAAAAATTGGCGAGAACCTCACCCCTCGGCAGTACATTCCGTACACCGACCGGATGGACTACCTGGCCGGGATGAACATGAACCTCGGCTGGGCGCTCACGGTTGAGAAACTGCTCGACCTTCGGGTGCCCGAGAAAGGCCGGCACCTGCGCGTCCTCATCGCTGAGATGGGTCGCATCGCCAGTCATCTCGTTGGCATGGGAGCGTATGGGCTCGACCTGGGGACTTTCAGCCCCTTTCTCTACGCTTTTCGCGAGCGGGAAAAAATCCTCGACCTGTTCGAGGAGGCGTGTGGCGCGCGGCTCACCTACAGCTACCTCACGGTGGGTGGTGCAACGGCTGACTTGCCTAAGGGTTGGCTTGAAAAGTGCGAGGCGTTTCTCGATCAGTTCGTTCCGGTGATCGACGAGTACCACACACTGCTCACCACCAATACGATCTTCATCAAGCGAACTGCTGGCATTGGTCTTCTCTCGCCCGAAATGGCGATCGACTACGGTTGCAGCGGCCCGGTGCTTCGCGGGAGTGGTGTCGACCACGATCTTCGCCGCGACGGCGAGACGATTTACACGTCGATGTACGACGACTACAACTTCGAGATCATTTGCGAGCGGGACGGCCACTATCCGCAAGACCAAGACTACCCGCCGGTCCCGATCGAGACGATGCTGGGCGACTGCTGGCATCGGTTTTATGTTCGGATGCTCGAGGTAGTCCAATCGGTAGGGCTGGTTCGACAAGCCATGGAGAAATACCAGGCAAGCGAAGGGAGCCATGGCGAGCCGATCAAGCTGAATCAAAAACTGCCACCAGGCGAGGTTTACCTCGAAACCGAAGCCCCACGCGGGCAGATGGGCTTTTACCTCGTCTCGGACGGCAAGGCGATTCCCTGGCGAGTGCGGGTCCGCAGCAGTTGCTTCTCCAACCTGTCCGTCACACCGGAGCTCTGCCGAGGTTGCCTCATCGCCGATGTGCCAGCGGTGGTTGGTTCGCTCGATGTGGTAATGGGGGAGATCGATCGGTAGCCCTATGGGAGCTGCCAATTTCACTCCGCGTGACGACCCTCGACACTTCACAGAACCTGTGCGATATTTACGGCGTTTGTTCGACTTCTTGCCTCCGCAGTGTGCATGGACCGCGACGTGGCGAATTCCCTTAATTTCTTGCTCGACAAGCTCACGGGACTGCTCGGTCGATCGGTCCCGGAAGATCACGTCGCAGGCCACCTGATCGCCGCCTTCCTTTACGTCGGCTTGCTGCTCCATCTCGTGGCGGTCAGCGCCCTGGTCTTTATCTGGATGGAGCGCAAGATCGCCGGGCGCATTCAAGATCGCCTCGGCCCGACGCGAGTGGGGGGGAAGTTTGGCTGGTTGCAAACCTTGGCGGACGGGCTCAAGCTGCTCACTAAAGAAGACCTGACGCCAACCGGTGCGGACCTTTTCTTGTTCCGCATCGCTCCCTACGTCGGCTTCTGCGCGTCACTCGGCGCGTTCATCGCCATCCCCTTCGCGGGACAAGACTTCCCGTTCGTCGCTCAGCACCTGAACGTCGGGGTCTTTTTCGTCCTAGCAGTGATGGGGATCGAGGTCTTTAGCGTCATTCTCGCAGGCTACGCATCGGCGTCGAAGTGGTCGCTCTTTGGGGCGATGCGCGAAGCGGCACAAGTCGTCAGCTACGAAGTTCCGCTCGGGCTCTGCGTCGTCGTCCCGGTGATGCTCGCCGGGTCGATGGACCTCGTCCATCTGGGTGATAAACAGCAAGGTTGGTTTACCAACTGGTACTTATTGCATGATCCCTTTACGTTCGTCATTTTTTGGGTTTACTTCACCTGCGCCACCGCGAGCGTCAACCGCGCGCCGTTTGACTTGGCCGAGGCGGAAAGCGAACTCGTGGCAGGATTTCATACCGAATACTCCGGACTGCGATGGAGCTTCTTTTTCATGGCCGAGTATGGATCAATGTTGGCGGTCAGCCTGCTCGGGGCCATTCTCTTTCTGGGCGGATGGCATGGCCCGGTACCCGTCGCATCGTTGCTCGGGCTCGCTTGGGAAAATGGTCCTGTCTGGGGGTACCTTGGCAATCTGCTCGGCATGGTCAACCTGCTGGCCAAAGCGGTGCTGTTGGTGACCGTGATGATTTGGGTCCGCTGGACACTCCCCCGACTGCGCATCGACCAGGTCCTCACCACCTGCCTCAAATACTGCACGCCGATCGCAGCGGCCATGTTCCTTGGCGCGGCCACGTGGCACATGGCGATGCCTGACCGGGTCTTCGCCGGATTGCTGCAAGCGCCGGAGGCAAACCGACTGCTGGCCGAACCGTCGGCAACCCCTCGCTTGCAAAAGGGAGGCAACCTCTAATGCACTGGCCCTCCTTTTTCTTTCTCCTGTTCGGCGGTTTCGCTTGCCTCTTCGCGGTGGCGGTTGTCTTGGCATCGAACATCGTCCGCATGGCGTTCTATCTAGTGCTGTCGCTCGCGGCGACTTCGGGATTGTTTTTTCTTGCTGGTGCCGACTTTGTTGGCGCGATGCAACTGATGATCTACGTCGGCGGCACGATGGTCCTCTTGGTGTTTGGAGTGATGCTCACGTCGCAGTCCCCCTTCGTCTCGATGCGGACCTCCAGCGGTCAGATGCTCACCGCACTGGTGCTTGGAGGAACGCTGCTGTTTGTCCTCTCCTTCACGGCGTTCCACGTCCCTGCTTGGCAGCCCACCCACCGCCCGGCCGTCGACCCAAATACCCCTCTCCTCACCGCCACGCCGATTGGTATGGCGCTCGAAGGCTATCGTGTCGACCAACTCGATCAACCCGACCCTCGAATCCGCCAAGGCATGTCGGGTTACCTGTTTCCCTTTATTATAATTTCGGTCCACCTGCTCGTCGTACTGGTCGGTGCTGCCTACCTCGCCCGAGCCAAACGCCGCTCCACGTAGCCGTTAATTCATTCCGTTCTACGAAATGACCATGAACTTTCTCCTAGCCAACTTGCTCAGCGAACCAGTCGGTGTCGCCCACTACATGGTGGTTGGGGCGGTGCTGTTTACGTGTGGCATCGTTTGCATGGCGACCAAGCGGAATGCCTTGGGCGTTTTGATGGGGGTCGAGCTAGTTCTCAACGGGGCCAACATCAACTTGATTGCCATGGGCAGCCCTTATTTGCAAGGCGAGAACGCCACGCTTGGGCTGGATGGCCAGTTGATGGCCCTGTTTGTTATCGTGCTGGCGGCAGCCGAGGCGGCCGTGCTGCTGGCCATTACACTCAACTTTTACAATAGCGCTGGCTCGGTCGATATCGACCAGGCTGACCAACTTCGCGGATAGACGTGGACCTTCAGACTTGGCTACCACTGCTTCTCGGACTCGCCTGGCTCCTGCCACTGGCGTCGTTCGCCATCGTCTCGATCGGGGGGAGCCTGCCTCAGATTCAGGGCCATCACGCCAGCTACCGATCGCAAAAAATTGCCGGCGTGGTCGCTTCCGCCGCCTGCGGAGCGAGCTTTCTTCTGAGCCTCCTCGCCATGGCGATCTGGCTTACCAACCACCCGCTCGGGGCCGAACACCCAGGCGGACATCCCGGCACCGCGCATGCACCCCCTCACTATTCGGGCGACTTCTATTCGCTCGCCTCGTTTGGCGACCTGCATCTCGCGATTGGCTACTACATCGACACCCTCACCGTCACGATGTTCTGCATGGTCACGCTCATTGCCACCTGCGTGCATGTCTATTCGTGGGGCTACATGCACGAAGAACTGGCCGACGTGGTCGATAACGAAGTGGCAACTCGAGACGGGAAGGCCCTTCACCGTCCGGGGCGCTACCACCGTTTCTTCCAGTACCTATCGCTCTTTACTTTCAGCATGCTGGGAGTGGTGATCGCGGGTAATCTAGCGATGGTGTTTGTCTTTTGGGAGCTGGTCGGCATCTGCTCCTACTTCCTGATCGGCTTCTACATCGAACGTCCGAGCGCCACGAACGCCGCCAACAAGGCCTTCATCGTCAACCGTGTTGGCGATTTCGGTATGCTGATTGGGCTAATGACTCTCTGGTCGAGCCTCGGCACGCTCCACTTCGATCAAATCTTCCCCCAACTGGCCGAGCCCGCTTCAGCGGGCGGGCTAAGTTACCCGCTCCTTGTGGTCGCGGGCATCGGCCTCTTCTGCGGCTGCATCGGCAAGAGCGCCCAGTTCCCGCTCCACACCTGGCTCCCCGACGCGATGGAAGGCCCGACACCCGTCTCCGCGCTGGTTCACTCCGCAACGATGGTCGCCGCCGGCGTTTACCTCGTTGGTCGGTGCTATCCAATCTTTGTTCCTGAGGTGCTGCTGGTGATTGCCGTTGTTGGCGCCATCACCCTCGCCATGGCGGCAACCATCGCCATCACCGCCGTCGACATCAAACGGGTCCTCGCCTACTCCACCATCAGCCAGCTTGGCTACATGATGCTCTCGCTCGGCCTGGGCGGCTGGGTGGCTGGATTGTTTCACCTCATCACGCATGCCTTCTTTAAGAGCCTGCTGTTTCTCTGTTCGGGATCGGTCATTCATGCGGTCCATACCAACGACCTGCGCGAGATGGGCGGCCTCCGGAAGAAGATGCCCTGGACCGCCTACACGATGCTTGTCGGCTGCCTGGCGATCATCGGCGCGGGCGTGCCTGCCTGGGGAATTGGCTTCTCCGGGTTTTTCTCGAAGGACGCCATCCTCGAGCAGGCATGGAGTTTTGCCGGCGCGAATCCGGCGCCCGTTTACGGCTTGCTGCTCTGGGTACCGGTTGCGGGAGCCATGTTGACGGCGCTTTACATGTTCCGCCTTTGGTACCTGACCTTCGCCGGCGAACCTCGCAACGCCGATCGCTATGCCCATGCTCATGAGTCGCCCCTCTCGATGATCGCACCCCTCGTGCTCCTCGCCACCTTGGCAGTTAGCATCGGATGGGTCTGGCCGTTTTCGGAACTCTCGGTGACCAGCCTGCTGGAGCAGGCCCGCCCTGCTGGGACGCAGGAAACCGTGCAGGGCGAGTGGCTCTCCTCGCTAACAATTCCCGACGAGCACCTCAGTCACGCTCCCGAGATCCAAGTTCCCGCCGGTTGGACCACGTTTTCTGCGGCGATGGGTGGCTTACTGCTCGCCACGATGACTTACCTTTGGAAATGGCTCCGTGCCGAGGAAATTCGCCAGTCGTTCCGACCGATTCACAGCTTTTTGTGGAACCAATGGTGGTTCGACGAGCTGTACGATTGGACGCTAGTCAAACCGACCCTCTGGCTAAGCCGTTTCTTCGCCAGCATCGACCACTGGCTGATCGATCCCCTTGTCCACGGCATCACCCACGTGAGTCGGCTGGTGGCTCGCCTGCTGGACTCCCTCCTCGACCGCCGCGCCATCGACGGATCGCTCCACACCTTGGCGGACCAAACTTGGAACACGGGCCTCTCGCTCCGCCAACTCCAGTCGGGCAGCTTACGACAGTACGTCCTCTTCCTCGTTGCCGGCACCCTTGGGCTGTTCGCCGTCGCAAGCCTTTATTGGAAATTTGCCGTCGCCGGATAAAAGAAACGAAAACAACAGCCGGACCCTAGTGTGACCACTATCCACGGACAACAGCACGACAACTGACCAATCCCCATGAACCTCCACTCCCCCGCCACCTACTTGAGCCTCCTCACGTTTCTGCCCGCCGCAGCAGCCGTGGTGGTCTGTTTTCTGCCGAAGGACCAGGACGAGTTCGTCAAAAAGTGGACGCTCGGCGCAACGGTGGTTGCGTTCCTGCTGTCACTTGGAATGCTCGTCGGCTGGCCTGGCATTGCGTTCCAAATCGGCGAGCCGGGGATGCAGCATGTTTTTTCCGTCGATTGGATTCCTTCCTTCCAGGTCCACTACATGATGGGCATCGACGGCATCAGCTTGCCGCTCGTCGTGTTGACGACGCTCATCTCGATGCTCGCCATGGGAGCGAGTTGGCCGATTACCAAACATGTCAAAGCCTACTGCATGTTGTTTCTCCTTCTCGAAACAGGCATGATCGGCGTCTTCCTGGCCCTCGACTTCTTCCTTTTCTACGTCTTCTGGGAAGTCATGCTCCTGCCGATGTACTTCCTCATCGGCGTCTGGGGCGGGCCGCGACGGGAATACGCGGCGATCAAATTCTTCCTCTTCACGCTCTTCGGAAGCGTGCTAATGCTGATCGCACTCCTCATGCTTTACTACTCCAGCGACTTGCGGCCTCTCGATGCGGGCCTGCTTGCGGAGGTAGGCATCTCACAAACCGACATCGAGGCGATCCAAGCTGCCGACACGCCGCAACATACCTTCAACCTACTCGCCCTCCAAGAACTGGGGCAAACAACCGACCAATTCAAGAACCGGCTCGCCGGAAAGACTTACGAATGGTGGGCGTTCCTGCTGCTGTTCGTCGGCTTTGTGATCAAAGTGCCCAGTGTCCCGCTCCATACTTGGCTCCCCGACGCCCATGTCGAAGCCCCGACACCCATCTCCATGATCCTGGCTGGTATCCTGCTAAAAATGGGCGGCTATGGCCTCCTGCGCATTGCTTATCCCATCTGCCCCGAGGCAGCGTACGACCTGGCGATGTTCGTCTGCACCCTTGGTGTGGTCAGCATGGTGTACGGAGCGTTTGCCGCACTCGCACAGACCGACTTCAAGCGATTGGTCGCCTACAGCTCGATCAGCCACATGGGTTACGTCGTCCTTGGGTTGGGTGTTTGGAGCGCGACAGCCGGCACCGATTACAACCCCGACTACTGGAAGATGGGCATGAACGGAGCCCTGTTTCAGATGATCGCTCATGGCATCAGCTCCGCCGGCATGTTCTTCATGGTGGGCCTCCTCTACGACCGAGTCCATCACCGCGACCTCAACCAATTTGGAGGCATCTTCGGCAAGATGCCTCTCTCTAGTGGACTGGCCATTGGAATCTTTTTCGCCGGCCTGGGGCTGCCAGGGCTTTGCGGGTTCATCGGCGAGTTCTTCGTCGTTTTGGCGACCTGGAAGTTCAGCATCCCCCTGGCGGTCGTCTCTGCAGCGGTGGTCATTCTCACCGCCGGCTACATCCTGTGGACACTCCAGCGTGTTTACCTCGGTGCCGACTACACGGGCCCTCACGCCGAAGCCCTCACCCCCATCACCAAACGAGAACTCTCGATCGCCGCCCCGCTTCTCGCGCTCGCCCTCCTCTTCGGCGTCTACCCGAGAGCCCTCCTCGACACGATGGAACCTTCGGTCAGCCAAACCGTCGAACGCCTTGCAGAGTGGAAAGAGCGCGATGATCAGGCGAAGGAGACGCGGCAAGACAGCGGAAAAACAACGCGACAAGCCCGCCGGCTAACAAACCATCACCAACAACAACTAACCACACCCTCTCCGTGACTTTTCAATCCCTCGTTGACAATCTGGTAAACGACACCCTGCAAGTGAGCTTGCCGCTCTACTGGCCGGAAATGGTGTTGTGCGCAACGATCGTCCTGTTGCTCTTGGCAAGGCTTATCAAGGGGTTTTCACGAGTTGATCCGTTCCTCTACGCCATCGTGGGGACGATCGCAGCGCTCGCGCTTTCCGCACCGACCGATGGATTCGCGACGCTCGACCAGTTGCAGCGGACCGAACTGTTCACCGGCATGTTGGTTTACGATGGCGTGACGGTTTATCTTCGGCTAGTGCTACTTTTGTTTGCGGTGCTGATGGTCGTGCTGACGAAACTAACCGGACTCGCCGACCGTATAGAGGGGCAAGATTTTTACGTCCTCCTGCTCGGAGCGACGCTCGGCATGTGCATCATGGCGTCGGCCAACCATTTGATGACGATCTTCCTCGGCGTCGAAATGGCGAGCGTTCCGTCGTACGTGCTGGTCGGCATCCTGAGGGGACGCCGTCGAGCAAGCGAAGCAGCACTCAAGTACGCCATCTTCGGTGCCGGGGCGGCCGGCGTGATGCTCTATGGCATCAGCCTCCTTGCGGGGCTCTTGGGAACCGCCCACCTGCCGACCCTCGGTTTACAACTGGCCCAGCTCGATTTGCCTGGCATGATCGCCGAGGGACAAGAGCTGGGAACCCTCGCGGCACTCGTCCTCGCAGGATTGATGGTAGGCGTCGGCCTGGCATTCAAGCTCTCCGCCGTCCCGTTCCATTTCTGGTGCCCCGACGCGTTCGAGGGGGGGACGGCCGAAGTGGCCGGCTTCCTCTCCGTCGCCTCGAAAGCCGCCGCCCTCGCGCTATTGGTCCGCGTTACCCTAGCGGTCTGCGCCCCCCAGGCGAGCCCGCTTCCGCAGACGGCGATGCTCTCCGAAGACCCGACCGCGACCGTTGTCACGACGCCCGAACGAAGTTCGGAGATCCCCCTCGACACCCCGCTCGCCCCGGTTCGAACCTACGTCGCACTGTTCATCGGCATCGTTGCTGCCGTGACTTGCACGTTTGGCAACCTGGCTGCCTTCGGCCAAACCAACATCAAGCGGATGCTCGCCTATTCCACGATCGCCCATGCCGGCTACATGATGATGCCGATCGCAGCCGTCGCTCTGCTCGCCGGCAGCTCCCCCGAAGGCGCAGAGCAAGCGGTCGCAAGCCTATTGATTTATCTGGGCGTTTACCTGTTTATGAACCTTGCGGCGTTTGCGATCATCGCCTTCCTTCGGAACGCCATCGGCAGCGAGGAAATCGAAGACTACGGCGGGCTGATTTCCTCGGCACCCGTCGTCACCGCTTGCATGGTCGTCGTCATGGCAAGCCTACTCGGAATCCCCCCGCTCGCCGGTTTCCTTGGCAAGTTTGCCGCATTTGCCGTACTCGCCCAAGCCGGCACACCACTCACGCTAACCCTCCTAGTGATTGCGGGCCTCAACACGGTCGTGTCGCTCGTCTACTACTGGCGCGTCGTTCAAACGATGTGCCTCCGCCCCGAGCCGGCCACTCGTGGTCCTCTCACTTTGGGCCTCACACCGGTCGTCTATGTCGTGTTGGTGACGCTACCACTGTTTTTGCTCTTCCTATTCCCCGCCCCATTAACGAACCTTGCCCGCGACGCCGCGACGCAGTTGTTCCCGTAACTTGGTAAGCCCGCCCGTCCCCAGGCCGCGGAGGGCCAGGAATACGTTTTGACACGACCATGACCGCAACGCTTCCCAGCCCACCCACCATGAAACGAACCGACGTGGCCCTTGTTCTCGACCGACTCCTCGGGCTCCTCCTACGGTCGTTTCCGCAGTACCTCACGTATGTTCGGCCCTACATCCCGGCAGGTTGCGGCGACTTGCCGCTCCTTTTCGATGACATCCAGGTCGACCAAACGCTCCTTGCGATGCGCGTCCGCGAGCAGCTCGATCGGCTCGGCGCTCTTCCTAGCATCGGTGAATTCCCCATGGATTTCACCGATGCCCACGATCTTTCCATCGAGTATCTCGTAGCGCAAGCGATCCGATACCAGCAACAAGACATCCAAACGCTACGCCAGATTTCGCAATCACTCCAGCTCGCGCCAACCGCCAAGGCACTGGTCGACGAGGCGCTCGGAATGGCACACGGGCATCTCGAATCACTCGAAGAGTGCTAAACCACGAACGGCGATTCCCTATGTACTTCGATACCCACGCCCATCTTGACCAGGCCTCCTTCGATGCCGATCGCGCCGCCGTCGTCGCACGCGCCGCCAGTGCGGGTGTTCAGAATATCGTTGCGGTCGGTGTCACCGCTCCGACCAGCGCGGCGTGCGTGGCGCTGGCTGAAAAACATGCCGGCCTCCACGCCGCGGTTGGCATCCAACCCAACTACGTGCATGAAGCGGAGCCCGACGATTGGGAACGCATCGTTGCCCTCACGAGGAAGCCAGGCGTCGTAGCCATTGGCGAAACCGGGCTCGATCGGCATTGGGACGATGCGCCGTTCGATGTGCAGCAAGATTATTTCGATCGGCACTTACGGTTGTCGCAGGAACGGGAGCTGCCCTTTATCGTTCACATGCGCAATTGCGAAGAAGATATCTTGGAAATGCTTCGCGAGGCACGCCAGCGAGGGCCGCTCGCCGGCGTGATGCACTCCTTCACCGGCACGGCCCAAGGGGCGGCCGAGGCGGTTGAATTAGGCCTTTTCATCAGCTTCGCCGGCATGGTGACTTACAAAAAGTCCGACGACTTGCGTGCAGTCGCCGCGAAGGTCCCCGAGGATCGCCTACTGATCGAAACCGACTCGCCCTACCTGTCGCCCGTACCGGTGCGAAAGATTCGCCGAAACGAACCAGCCCACGTGGTGCATACGGCCGCCTGTTTGGCAGAGGTTCGCGGCGTGCCTGTGGAAGTCATCGCCAAAGCGACAACCCTCAACGCCCAGCGATTGTTCTCCCGATGAGACCTATCGGAAGCGCGGCCCATCGATGGTCGCTTCGCGCGCTACTTGCGGCGACCGGCTTGGAGCCCGCTCACGACGTCCGTCCGCGTAGCCACCTTCGGAGTAGCTAGCTCCTGAATAGCCTTGCTCGCAGCTGCTGCATCCACCCGCCGCCGGGCCGACCCAATCGCCACAGCTCGTGCAGGGGTCGCTGCAGCGAGGCGGGTCGTTATGCCATTCGTTCCAGTAGAGTTCCCCATCGCAGCCAGAGCACCCACCACCGCAACTACCCGTTGGGCAGACGTCGCCAAAGACGCACTGGATCAGACGGCACGCGCCGCCCAAAATACTAGGCGTACGGCCACAACTACCGCAACCACCGCCGCAACCACCACCGACGCCACAAGAAGGCTCGATACCACAGCCCGGATCGCAGTCGGCGACGCAGCCGCAGCCAGGTTCAGCGATCACCCCGCACCCAGGGTCGACGGCGCAACCTGGTTCGCATCCACCGCTGGCGCAGGGCCCCGTGCAGGGACAGAGTTCCAAACCGCTGCCGCAACTGCCGCAGCCACCATAAGTTTGACCCGCGTAGCCACATCCGCTTCCGCAGCCTGCCCCGCACCCGCCATGCGAACCAACCCTGCATTGAGCGCATCCGGTGCAGAGGAAGGCGGTGAGTGTGGCAGCTACCATCAATTGCATTGTGCGACCTATCATAGGATCGGCCTTTCGCTAGTCAGGAAAAGGATAGTCGGTCGGAAAATCATCGCGAGCGGGGCGCATCGCCTGCGCGAGACGTCTTCCCCCGCACGGTTTATCGACTGCTAGCAAGCCCCTAGTTGAAAAAATCGTTACAATCGATCCAAATTGTTTCCCTTGCTCGCTTCAAGATCGGAAGGTTTCTCCATGCCGGATGCTATCGCGGTCGGCCGATTCAATCACGCTGCGCTCAACACGACCAACGTCGCCGCTAGCGTCGCCTTTTACACCAGCCTCCTCGGTTTTCACGAAGTCGCTCGGCCTAGCTTTTCCTTTGCGGGGAGTTGGCTCTACTCCGAAGGCCTCGGTATGATGCTGCACCTGATTCACGACGACCGTTTCGACCCGATCACCGATCGCGAGAACAGACGCCGGAGTCATCTCGCCTTCCGCGCCCACGACATCGACCGAGCAAGGGAGCTGCTTGCGGCACATGGGGTCCCGACAATCGAAGGCCGCCTGCCCGACTACGGCTACCGTCAACTCTTCTTCCACGATCCGGACGGAAATCTCCTGGAACTTGGCGAGTGGCCCGACGTCGAGGAGATGATGAGCCACTCGCCAGCCGGTTGAATTCTCCTGCTCGGGGCAGGATAATGCCCCCGATGGAATGTTGGTCTCGGAAGAACCTTGCTGCCTGTTCTCGCACCGCGCCCCCTGCCTCCCCCACTTGAAAGTCCCTCATGGAAAAATCTTCCAAAGAGTTCCTTGTCCAACTCCTCGAGACGCCAAGCCCTTCCGGCTACGAAGTACCGGTGCAAAACTTGGTCCGTGAGTACGCCAGCAAGTTCGCCGACGACATTCGGACCGACTTGCATGGGAACGTCATCGCCAGTTGCAATCCGAAGGCCGACCTGCGCGTGATGTTCGCCGGCCACGCCGACCAAATTGGATTGATTGTGACGCATATCAACGACAGTGGATTCATCTACACCAGTCCGATCGGTGGCTGGGACCCGCAGCAATTGGTCGGGCAGCGAATGACGATCCACGCATCGGCAGGACCGATCCCGGCGGTCATCGCCCGCAAGGCGATTCACCTACTCGAACCCTCGGAGCGCAAGGAAGTCGTCAAGCAAAAAGACCTTTGGCTCGACATCGGTGCGAAGGACAAGGCGGAAGCGAAAGAGGCGGTGGCGATCGGCGACTGCGTGACACTCGAACTTGGCTATCAAGAGATGCGCAACGGCCTAGCCAACTCGCCTGGCATGGACGACAAGACCGGGCTTTGGGTTTGCATGGAAGCGGCACGCCGCGCGGTGAAACGGGGCGGGCTGAAAGTGGCACTTCACTCGGTCGCGACCGTTCAAGAAGAAGTCGGCCTGCGCGGCGCAGCGACCAGCACCTACGGCATCAACCCCCATGTCGGCATTGCGGTCGATGTGACGCACGCGACCGATTGCCCCACGATCGATAAGAACCAAGAGGGCGATGTGAAGCTGGGTGGCGGGCCTGTGGTCTATCGCGGGCCGAATATCAATCCGGTCGTCGCCAGCCGGCTCAAAGCGGCCGGCGAAACAGCCGACACGCCACTCCAATGGTGTGGCATCGGCCGCCCGCCCGGGACCGACGCCAACGCGATGCAGCTTTCACGAGGCGGCGTCGCCACCGCCATCGTAAGTGTCCCGAACCGCTACATGCACAGCGCGGTCGAGATGGTTTCGCTCGACGACCTCGACCAATGCGCCGATCTCTTGGCGGAATTCGTGCTAGGCATCGAAGCCGATGCCGACTTCACACCCCGGTAGTTTTTTGTGGAACCGTTCACGGCCGAAAAAAGGCAACCACGAATCGAACGAATCCTACGAATCACTGGCAACCAACGGCGAAAGATTGACGCGAAGAGGAGTGTTCCTTACCTTCGCAGTTCATCAGGGGGAGGGGAACGCTAGTCGGCAGAGACAAACCTTGGCAACCGTTCGCAGTCAGAAGCAGGAACACGAATATTCGTAGGATTCGTGGTTTCCCCTGCCTTGGATTTCGTGAACAGTTACTTTTTCGTCGAGATGCAAGCCGCTTCACGCTTCGTCGCCGGCATGGATTTGCACAAAGCTTTCGTAACGCCGGGTGTTGAGGTGGCCATCGGCGACCGCGTCTTTCACGGCGCAGAAGTCTTCGTGCGTGTGGGTGCAGTCCGGGTACCTGCACCCCGAAACATAGGGTCGCATTTCGCGGAAGTAGCCCGCCACTTCTTCGGGGATCACATCCCAAAGTTGAAACTGACGGATGCCGGGCGTATCGATGACATGACCGCCCAGTTGCAACGGATAAAGTTCGGCGGTCGTCGTTGTGTGACGGCCTTTTTCCGATTCGCTACTGACCGTTTGCACGCGCAGCCCAAGGCCCGGTTCGATGGCGTTGAGCAGCGATGACTTGCCGACACCGCTCTGCCCCGAGAGAACACTGTCGCGACCGGCGAGTAGCTTCCGCAACAGGTCCATGTTTTGCCCAGTGAGGGCCGAGACAAGCAGCACTTGGTAGCCCAACTGGCTGTAAACGCCAACCAGCGGCATGAAGTCGGCCGGGTCGACCAGGTCGATTTTGTTGATACAGAGGACCGGGCGAATCTTCGCTCGCTCGGCCGTAAGCAAGAACCGATCCAACAAGTTGGGCTTGAGGCGAGGCTCCGCGGCGCTTGCCACGGCAACCACTTGATCGACGTTCGCAACGATCACATGCTGCCTACCACGACTGGTGCGAGACAACACACCCCGCCTCGGCTCGACCCGCTCGATGATCCCTTCGGCGTCTCCCTCGGGCCGAAACCAAACGTAATCGCCCGCCGCAACCACATGCCGCTGGTCGGTAGAGAGTGTCTTGAGGAGCCTCCGTGTGGCACAAAGGTAAACTTGCCCCGCAGCGTCCCGAACCCGGCTCACAAGGCCTTGCACTCGAAGCACTCGACCCATTCGACAGATGGTTTTGTCGACGTCCGGCAACAGCAGCGCGCCGGCGTCGTCTTCCACCCAATCGGCACCAGCAACGGTTCGCTTGCGCGTCAGTTCTCCCTTGCCACTCACCCGCTCGTGTTGCACCTGATCATCGGTGTCGTCGTTGTCGAATCGCCGCGTCAAATCATTTTCGCGAGTACGGACTCCTCGGTTCTTCCGGAACGACGTGCGCAATTTCTTTTTCTTGGGCGCCATCGATCAGACAGGTTTGTCGGGCGAATCAATTTGGCCCGCATCATCGTTAGTGGGATCGTACCGTCGCTGGCCTTGGCTTACCGCTGCCGACTCGTCCTTGGCAGACAATCCTGCTCGCGAGAGAAGCGATTCCCCCATGATTTCTTGCGATAGGTTGTCGGACGGAGGGGGACCTACGGCACCCAATTCGGAGGGCATGTAGCGAATTTCGTAGCGGTGTTTCGAGATCGCCACCTCGTCCCCCGGATCGAGGCGTTTCTCTTGAACCCGGACATTGTTAACCTTAATCCCGTTACGACTTCCCAGATCCCGGGCGTACCAGTAGCCGCTGTCGAGCGTGAACTGACAATGGTGGGCAGATACGTTGGCAAAACGGAGGACAATGTCGCAGCTTTCGCGGCGACCGACCAGCAGTTGCGTTTTCCTCAACGGGATGGGGTCGCCCCCTCCCAAGGGAATGAGTTCACCGTATTCGGCATCGTCGCCGTACATGGTTGACCTCTCTTGTAGAACGAGGTAGGAACAAACAATGAAAACAAGCGGAGGAGCCACCAGCCAGTCGGTGGGGCCCCGCTCCTTCTATAATGACTCGAACGGCGACCGGTCGCCAACCCTTCATCGTATCGTCTGCTCCAAATGCCGTCAACCAAAGCACTTACGTCCATCGCGATCGAGCCGAAATGGCGCGACGCCGGCCTCCGCTACCACACATTTCGCTTTTCTCTGGCGCAGCGGTTCGGCGGGCGAGTGCAAAAAGTGAGTCTCGATGCAGGTTTTACGTGTCCCAACGTCGATGGTTCGGTCGCCACGGGAGGTTGCACGTTCTGCGACAATCGCAGTTTCAGCCCGAGCCGCCGGTTGCCTCGCACCCACATTACCGGGCAGATCGATCAGAACCTGGCCCGCATGCGTAAGCGGTACCCCGACTGCGATCAGTTCCTCGCTTACTTCCAGCCGGCGACCAACACCTATGCCCCGGTCGATCGGCTTCGCGATCTTTACGAACAGGCCCTCGCTCATCCTAAAATCGTTGGTCTCACCATCGGCACTCGACCTGATTGCGTGCCGGACGAAGTGCTCGACTTGCTCGAAGAAATCGCGACGCGGACTTTCTTGTCGGTCGAACTCGGAATGCAAACCATGCACGACCGATCGCTCGACTGGATGAACCGAGGTTGCCATCATGATGCCATGATGGATGCGATGGAGCGAAGTCGGGGTCGTGGATTCGAGATTTCCGCCCACGCCATTCTCGGACTGCCGGGTGAGTCGCATGACGACATGTTGGCGACCGCCCGTGAGTTAGTACGTCTGGAAGTAGATAGTGTGAAGCTTCATAATCTTTACTGCGTTAAAAACACCAAGCTGGCCGACCAAGTTGCCGCAGGCGAGGTGGAGCTGATTGGCCAGGAGGCCTACGTCAGCGCCGTTGTCGATTTTTTGGAATTGCTACCGCCGCGAGTAGTGGTCGAGCGGATCAGTGGCGACGCACCACCCGACTACTTCATCGGCCCCGAATGGTGCCTCAACAAGGGAGCCGTGCGTCGGGAACTCGACGCCGAGTTCACACGTCGCAACAGCTGGCAAGGATGCAAGTCGGGCGTTCCTGCCTGACCGACGTACGCCTTCTCCGACGGAACCTTAGCCCAGCAATTCGCCTCCAAAGCGGTCGGGGAGGGATTCGAACCCCCGGTACTCTTACGAGCACGCCGGTTTTCAAGACCGGTGCGTTCAACCAGACTCCGCCACCCGACCGTTGTGTGCTGGCGGGTCCCGTCGAGCCACTTCGGCTACTTGCGCACGGTAAGCGACAACCCGGGATTCCCAGGGGCACGATACCAAGTCGGTACCTGTTCTGACAAGCTGGCTCCATCGGTTCGTGGAATCGGGGGAGGATGTGGCGATAGCCCGCAGCGTTGTTCTCAACAGTAACGCTCAACGGTAACGCATCCTTGGTCCCGCTCGTATCTTAGCCATTCTTCTCGAACGTAAACTGGTCGCCGTTGAGTCCAATCTCGATGGTCGCTCCTTCGGAAAATTGGCCCTTTAGCAGTTCCGTCGCTAGCGGATTCTGCAACTCTTGCTGGATGACGCGTTTTAGCGGTCGGGCTCCGTAAACCGGGTCGTAACCACGATTGGCAATCTCCTGCCGGGCGGCTTCGGTCACCACGAGCTGCAAGCCTTTTTTAACGAGCAGATTTTCTAACGCGGTGACCTGCAGGTCGACGATCTTTCGCAGCTCGTCCCGCGCAAGAGGCTCGAAGACAATCGTTTCGTCGATTCGGTTAAGGAACTCTGGCAAGAATCGGGCCGCCAAAGCATCGGTTACCGCTTGGTGCATGGCATCGCTCGTCCCTCCGTCGGCGGCCACCTCCTGGATCCTTTGGCTGCCGACGTTCGAGGTCATCACGATGATCGTATTCGTAAAGTCGACCGTGTGGCCCTGGTTGTCGGAGAGCCGGCCATCGTCGAGGACTTGCAGGAGGATATTGAAAACATCGCGATGTGCCTTTTCAATCTCGTCGAGCAACACGACGCAGTAAGGTCGTCGGCGGACGGCCTCGGTCAACATGCCTCCTTCCTCGTAACCGACGTAGCCAGGAGGCGCACCGATCAGCCGGCTCACCGTGTGCTTCTCCATGAACTCGCTCATGTCGAGACGAACCATCGCATGCTCATTGTCAAACATCACCTGCGCGAGCGCCTTGGTGAGCTCCGTCTTACCAACACCAGTCGGGCCGCAAAACAGGAACGAGCCGATCGGCCGGTTCGGGTCTTGTAGTCCGCTTCGGCTTCGGCGCACGGCGTTGGCTACCGCCTCAACCGCCGCGTGCTGACCGATGACGCGCTGATGGAGGCGCTCTTCGAGCACCAGCAGCTTGGCCCGCTCGGTCTCCAGCATGCGGGACATGGGAATACCGGTCCATGCGCTAACAATGTCGGCAATCTCGTCGGGGCCGACCTCTTGGCGGAGGAGCCGGCGGTGCGACTTGGTTGTTTTCTCCGCTTCGTTCTGCTGTTCTTGCCGGGATTCAATTTCAGCCAGTTGGGTTTCGAGCTGATTTTTTGCCTGGTCAAGTTCGTAGAGCCGCTGGTAGTCGGCTTCGTCGATCATGGCGCCGGTCGACTGTTTTTCGTGGATTGTGGCGGCGTGTTGCTGGTAGGCGAGCTTGGCTTCTTCAAGCTTCTTCCGGACATCGGTCACGTCGCCAACCCCCAGCTTTTCTGCCTCCCACTGTTCCCGCAGGCTGGCCAGGTCGTGCCGCAAGGTTTCTAACTCGGCGTTGATTTCTTCGAGCCGATCTTGCGCGTGTCCCTCGGTCTCCTCAGCGAGCTGTCGGGCGGCCAACTCCAGTTGAGTGATACGCCGCTGCACCTCGTCGATTTCCTGCGGCACGCTTTGCAGCTCCATTGCGAGCCGGCTCATCGCCTCGTCGACCAGATCAATGGCCTTATCGGGCAGGAACCGATCGGCAATGTACCGATCGGATAGTTCCGCCGCGGCGACGAGCGCGGAGTCCTTGATTTTCACGCCTTGATGATGGGCTTCGTAACGTGGTTTCAGGCCACGAAGAATCGCGAGGGTATCTTCGACGCTTGGTTCGCCAATCATCACCGGCTGGAAGCGGCGTTCGAGGGCGGCATCTTTCTCGATGTACTTGCGGTACTCGTCGAGCGTTGTCGCGCCGATGCAGCGCAGCTCGCCCCGGGCGAGCGCTGGCTTGAGCAGGTTGGCCGCGTCGCCCGACCCTTCCGACGCGCCGGCACCGATGACCGTGTGTAACTCGTCGATGAACATGACGACGCTGCCTGCGGCATCTTCGACTTCGCGCAGCACCGCCTTGAGTCGCTCCTCGAACTCGCCGCGATACTTGGCCCCAGCAACCAGCGCCCCCATGTCGAGTGCCACAACGCGGCGGTTTTTGAGCGACTCGGGGACATCCCCCTCGACGATCCGCAGCGCGAGCCCCTCGGCAATTGCCGTTTTCCCAACGCCTGGTTCGCCGATAAGTACGGGGTTATTTTTCCGGCGGCGCGAGAGGACCTGGATCACGCGGCGGATCTCCTGATCGCGACCGATCACCGGATCGAGTTTGCCTTGCCTGGCCCGTTCGACCAGGTCGATACCATACTTTTCAAGCGCCTGAAATTTCCCCTCTGGCTCCTGGTCGGTCACCCGTGCCGAACCGCGAACTTGCTGGAGAGCTTGGAGGATATCGTGCTCGTGAATGGCATGGAGGTCGAGCGTCTCCTTGGCTGTCGTTTTCGTTTTGGCGAGGGCAAGCAGCAGATGCTCGGTCGAGACAAACTCGTCTTTCATCGCCTCCGCTTGGGACTGGGCCGCGTCGAGCAGGCGGCTCAGGTCGCCCCCCATCTGCGGCGGCGCTCCGCCTGAAGCTTTTGGCAAGTGCCCCCGTTCGGCCTCAACGATTTGCACAAGCTGCCCGATATTGGCCCCCATCTTTTCGAGCAGAGGGCGCACGACCCCTTCGCGCTCGGCAAGTAGTGCGGCGAGCAAGTGCATCGGCTCGATCTGTGGATTCCCCGCACCGGCGGCCAGCTCCTGCGCCTGCTGCACCGCCTCTTGGGCTTTGAGGGTCAGTTTGTCAAATCGGAAAGGCATATTTTGGACAGTATTGAGGGTGGGAATTTGGTGAGTGGAGCCCGGAAGGGCCGTGGTCCGTTCGGAATGGGGAATCGGTTTTGTCCATTCTGTCCCGCAAAACCGGGAAAACGATTCGGGGGGACAGAACCTTGGAGTTTTGTCGTGCCATGGGTGGCGGTTTTTTCTGTTTTGGAAGGAGGTTTTTCATTTTCAGTAGAGCCAGAACTCGACGAATTTTATCCAATAGTGTCGTGTCGATCGGACAAAAATCAGTCGGCGTCAAGGAACGCATGATAGACCCGCTGGAACGGACAGTCTACCAAACGAATTGGCCCACTTTCATCAAGAAAAGGGGGGAACTGCCCAAGCTTGGTTGAGGCTACCACGGTTCGTTTTGCTGACGGCAAAAGTTGGCGAAGCACGTAGAAGTTTTTGGACAGGATTTACAGGATGGACAAGATGCCGTAGACCGAAGGGATCCTGTTGATTCTTTAAATCCCGTCCAAATTTCTTTGAAACCGCTCACGGAATCCGAGGCAGGGGAAACCACGAATCACGCAAAGAGCGGCAAGATAACGTCTAGCCGACGAGCTACGCCTCGTCGGGGGGGCTACAGGGTTAACCGCTACCGCAGCGTCGGGTGAAAAGGTGTCGGGCTGGAAGCCCGACCTACTGGCCGTGAATCTCCCGCTTCTGTTTCTTTGCACCTTGGTGCAAAAGAAGGAAAGAATTATCCGCAGATGAACGCGGATGTTTCGTTTAGAGAACGTTAATTGGATGAGTGAAGATAAGCGTTCTTTCCTTTGGCTCCTCCCACGCGAAGTCTCGAAGCAACGGGTTTTCTGGAACCAGCAACATCTGCGATTCTCTGCGGCTATTCCTTCGACTCGTGAACGGTTACCTTTTTTGGCAGTCGTGGAGATGACAATGTGTTGCATCTAAACGTCCAGGCTGATCCCATTCTTCTCGCGGAACTCGCGGTCAAACTCGTCGAAGTCCTGCACACGTCCAGCATTCATGTCGTCGATCCCTCTTTGGATGGCGAGTCACTCGCGATCTCGATCCGGACATACTGCTCAACACGGGCATAGCCAGCGGCCGTCGCTTGGTTCTGAACGGCGCTGTTCGGCAATTTTCATTTGCATGGTGGTTGATCCTTTTTGCTCAACATACCCTAGGATTCGACTGGTATCCTGGTGCATTTCATGCACCCTACCAATGTCGTTCCCTTAACCTTCCTTCACCTCGAACTCCGCGTCGATGGCGTCGTCGTCGGCTCCGCCGGCGGCGGCACCGACCGGTTCTTCGCCGGACTCGGCCGCTGAAGTGGCCTCGTCAGCGGCCGATTTGTACATCGCTTCGCTCATGGCGTGGCTGGCGGTTTCTAGTTCGCCTACCGCGCTCTTGATCGCTGCGGCGTCGTCGGCCTTGGCCGCTTCGCGGACTTTGGTGATGGCCGCTTCGATCGGCGCTTTGTCGGTGTCGGCGATTTTGTCACCTTGCTCCTTGAGCGTCTTCTCGACTTGGTAGACAAGCGAATCGGCCTGGTTGCGGGCTTCGACCAGTTCCCGCTTCTGCTTGTCCTCGTCGGCGTGGGCAGCGGCGTCTTCCTGCATCTTTTTGATCTCGTCCTCCGAGAGGCCCGAAGACTGCTCGATCTTTACCGTCTGCTCAGTCCCGGTCCCCAGGTCCTTGGCCGACACGTTCAGGATGCCGTTGGCGTCGAGGTCAAACTTAACTTCGATTTGCGGCACGCCACGCGGCGCGGGAGGAACGCCTTCGAGGTTGAACTGCCCGAGGATTCGGTTGTCGGCGCACATTTCGCGCTCGCCTTGAAACACACGGACCGTGACGGCCGACTGGTTGTCGTCCGCGGTGCTGAAGACTTGCTTTCGTTCGGCGGGGATCGTGGTGTTTTTCTCGACCAGCTTGGTCATCACACCGCCAAGGGTCTCGATGCCGAGCGATAGCGGCGTGACATCGAGCAGCAGAATATCCTGCACGTCGCCTGCGAGCACGCCCCCTTGAATCGCAGCGCCGATGGCCACGACTTCGTCCGGGTTGACGCCCTTGTGTGGGTCTTTTCCAAAGATACCCTTCACGAGTTCTTGCACTTTGGGGATACGGGTCGAACCACCGACCAGGACGATCTCGTCAATGGCGTCCGGTTTCATCTTGGCATCTTCGAGTGCCTGCACCACCGGGCCACGGACGCGCTCGACCAGTTTGTCGACCAGTTGCTCGAACTGGGCTCGGGTGATGTTCATCTGCAAATGCTTCGGCCCGCTGGCGTCGGCGGTGATGAAGGGGAGGTTGATGTCGGTCGACTGGGCGGTGCTGAGTTCCTTCTTCGCCTTTTCGCACGCTTCTTGCAGACGTTGCAACGCCATCTGGTCTTGGCGGAGGTCGATGCCTTGCTCTTTTTTGAACTCGTCGGCGACGTAGTGGATCAGCTCCTCGTCGAAGTCATCGCCCCCGAGGTGGCCATCGCCGTTCGTCGCAATGACGCGGAAGACGCCATCGGCAACTTCGAGAATCGAAACGTCGAAGGTACCGCCCCCTAGGTCGAAGACGCAGATCGTCTCTTGTTTCTCTTTGTCGAGGCCATAGGCGAGCGACGCAGCGGTTGGCTCGTTGATGATGCGCGCGACTTCGAGGCCGGCGATCTGGCCCGCGTCTTTGGTCGCTTGACGCTGGGCGTCGTTGAAGTAGGCCGGGACGGTGATGACCGCCTTGTTGACCTTGTGGCCAAGATAAGCCTCGGCCGACTCTTTGAGCTTGCCCAGGACTTTGGCGGAGATTTCTGGCGGCGTGTACTCTTTGTCGCCGATTTTGACTTTGACGTAGTCCTCGGTCCCGCCGATCACGTCGTAGGGGACCATTTTCTCTTCGTTGCTGACTTCGCTATGCCGTCGCCCCATGAACCGCTTGATGGAATAGACGGTCTTGGTCGGGTTGGTGACCGCCTGCCGGCGTGCTGGTTCGCCGACAAGGACTTCGCCCTTGTCGGTGAAGGCAACGACGCTAGGGGTGAGCCGATTGCCCTCGGGGTTGGGGATGACCTTGGCCTCCTTGCCCTCCATGACGGCAACAACAGAGTTGGTGGTACCCAGATCGATGCCGATGATTTTTTCGCCGCTGGCCATGAGATTCCTCGTTTCGTTATTTATAGGGGCGTCAGGTTCGTAGGGCCGTCAGGGGCTAGCAACGTGCCTTGACGCGGGCCTAGGGAAATTGTCGATTGCGTGTGGGTCGATTGCGTGTGAATGGGGGAGGGGTCGCTCTGCCGGCGTACGGACCGGTCTCGTTCCCTTAGGAAAAGCAAAGCCCGTGCCGATGGGGCTGTCAGGAGACAGGAAAAACCGCAAGATGTTTACTCCAAAGGAGTTGCGCTGACGAGACCGCCGTCCGACGAAGCTCGTCCGATGCGGAAAACCTGCCAAATTGGCGTTCTGGCGTAAATGCACGAAGTGGAGCGATTGGGCTAAACGCCAAGATGGCAGGTACCCCGTGCCAACCTGGTTGAGAATAACGACTTATCCTTTTAAGGAAGCGGCCGTAGCCGGAGTCGCCGGCCGAACGTTCTGGCGCCCCTCCGTTCCTAGCACCCGAGAGATGGCGATGGCAAAAAAGAAATCGACCAAAGGCTCGACCCCAAAACCCTCCCCTAAGGGCTTGGCCGCTGCGCGCCGCGAAGTCGACAAGCTGGACCGCCAGATCCTTGATCTGCTCACCCAGCGAGCCGAAAAGACCGCAACCCTCGATGGAACCCTTGATGGAACCCTCGACGACGCAGCGAGCGACGTGGCCGAGAAGGCGATCTCGAAGAATCGTGGTCCGCTCGGCGACAGAGCAGTAGAGGCGATCTATCGGGAAATCGTGGCTGGCTGCCGGGCGGCCCAAACCGCGACCCCCACGCGAATCGCCTACCTTGGCCCCGAGCATACCTTTAGCCATATCGCGGCGATCGAGCGATTCGGCAAGGCGAGCGACTTGGTGCCAGTCGGGAGCATCCGGGCGGTCTTTGAAGAAGTCGAGCAAGGCCTTGCCGCGTATGGCATTGTCCCTTTGGAGAACTCGACCGATGGCCGTGTTTCCGACACGCTGGACTGTTTTTCTTGGGCGAAGGTCAGCATTTGTGGCGAGCTTCCGCTGCGGATTCACCACTGCCTGATCGGCCTTGGCCCGCGTGCGAAGGTTCGATCGGTGCAGAGCAAGCCGCAGGCGCTTTCGCAGTGTCGCTCCTGGCTCACGAAGCACCTGCCGCAAGCAGTCGTCGAGCCGGTGGCCAGCACCGCCGGCGCCGCTCGGACGGCCGCCTTGGATGCCCAAGTGGCGGCGATTGCGAGCCGCCAGGCGGCGACCGAGTATGGCCTCAAGGTACTTGTCCCCAACATCGAAGACCACGAAGACAACGTCACTCGCTTTGCGATCATTGCCAAGGAGCCGGCGGCCCCAACAGGGAATGACAAGACCGCCCTGATGCTCGAAATTAGCCACAAGCCGGGGGCACTCGCCGACGTCATGGCGGTCTTCAAACGGAATCGGCTCAACATGACCTGGATCGAATCGTTCCCGATTGCGGGCAGCCGGGGACGGTATCTCTTCTTCATCGAGTTCGTCAGCCACGCGACCGAGTTGCGGGCCCGCCGGGCGATCGCCTCGCTGGAGAAAAAGGCCAAGCGGCTCGTCCTCCTCGGCTCCTATGCACAAGGGGAACCGATTGGGTAGAGTATTGGGGGCTGGCAAAGTGCGATTTCCTAGCCCCGCCGCAGAGTCCGCGAACCAGAGGGTCCGCGAACGCAGGATGGCCAGGCGGCGATTCCCAAGCTCGTACGGACCGCGTGGCGGTCAGGCTGGGCGCTTCCTCCATTGGACTCCCCCGTTTCCCCTTAGTCGATTCCATGATCATCATTCTTAAAGAGTCGGCAACCGACGAGCAAATCAGCCATGTGGTCGCGAGGGTGGAATCGTTTGGCCTTCAAGCGCACCTCAGCAAGGGGACGTACCGTACCGTCGTTGGCGTGATTGGCGACGAGGCGAAAATCCAGGCCGCGCCGCTCCTAGCCATTCCGGGCGTGGCGGAAGCGGTGCCGATCATGCCGGCCTACAAGCTCGCCAGCCGCAAGGCGCATCCGCAACCGACGGTCGTCCACGTCGGGTCGGGCGATGCGGTGACCAAAATTGGCGGTGGGCACTTTGGGATGATCGCGGGGCCTTGCGCCATCGAGTCGGCGGAGCGGCTCGATTCGATCGCGGGCGACATTAAAGCGGCTGGAGCCAACCTCCTGCGTGGCGGCGCGTTTAAGCCACGAACCAGCCCCTACGCTTTCCAAGGCCTTGGTGAAGAAGGGCTGAAGATTCTCCGTGAGGTAGGCGATAAACACAGCCTGCCGGTCGTCACCGAGGCGATTGACCCTCGCCATGTCGAGATGATCGCTGAGTACACGGACATGATTCAGCTCGGTGCCCGCAACATGCAGAACTTTGTCCTATTGACCGAAGTGGGCAAGACAGGCAAGCCAGTGCTGCTCAAGCGAGGGATGGCAGCCACGATTCAAGACCTGCTGATGAGTGCCGAGTACGTCGTGGCGAATGGGACAACCGACGTGGTGCTTTGCGAGCGGGGGGTAAAGAGCTTCGACAACTCTTGCCGCAACATGCTCGACATCGCCGCGGTGCCACAAATCCAGCAGCTCTCGCATTTGCCGATCATCGTCGACCCGAGTCACGCGACCGGTCGGCCGGAACTCATTCCTGCCTGTGCCTTGGCAGCCGCCGCGTCGGGCGCCGATGGCGTTCACATCGAAGTTCACAACTGCCCGGAAGAAGCGATGAGCGACGGCCCGCAAGCGCTGCTGCCAGCGCAGTATGCGGAAGTGGCGAAGCAAATTCGCGCGGTAGCGAAGGTGGTGGGGAAGACGTTTTGAGGGTCGCGTTTCCAGTACCCTACGGCAACCGACCGATTCGTTCCGCGAAGCGAATCCCAACCCTGCCTCACAAAATCTGAAACTCAAGGAAACCGAAGATGCGTCGAACCCTTATCGCTGGCAACTGGAAAATGAACACCGACCATGCTTCGGCAGTCGCGCTGGCCGAAGAGGTGGCAGCGAGGGCAGCGGAGGTGACCAACGCCGACCTGCTGGTCTGCCCGCCGTCGATCTACCTCGAATCGGTCGGCAAGGCGCTGGCTGGTTCGCCGGTGGCGCTCGGAGCGCAAAACATGTACGCCGAGGCAAAAGGGGCCTTCACGGGCGAAATCAGTCCGGCAATGCTGACCGACATTGGTGCCGAGTGCGTCATTCTTGGACACAGCGAGCGTCGGGCGATCATGGGGGAAACCGATGCCCAGGTCAACAAAAAGACCTTCGCCGCGTTGGAAGCAGGGCTGGTACCGATTGTTTGCGTCGGCGAGCAGTTGGAGCAGCGGGAAGCCGGCAAGACCCAAGCGGTGATTGCGGAGCAATTTGAGGGCTCGCTAGCCGATGTCACGGCGGAGCAGGTCATCCATCTCGTCATTGCCTACGAGCCGGTTTGGGCCATTGGGACCGGAAAAGTCGCCACGCCAGAGCAGGCCGAAGAGGTGCATGCTGACCTTCGCAAGCTGCTCACCGAGCGTTACAATGCCGAGACTGCCGAGAAGGTGCGAATCCTGTATGGTGGGAGCGTGAAGCCTGGGAACGCCTCGGAGCTCCTGTCGCAGCCCAACATCGACGGTGCCTTGGTGGGGGGTGCAAGCCTCCAGGCGGATGACTTCCTCGGCATTGGCTCGGCGGCAAAAACCGATTGATTGCCCCCGGCCCCTACCAGGGGCGGACCAGCCGGCCCGCAAGAGCCGAGAGGTGGAGGAGTCCCTCCGTGACACGGACCGCGTGGCGGTTCGGCTATCAGAAACACGCTTCGAAGACTGAAGAACCAAATCCATGACCGTTGTATTCCAAATTTTGCTATTCCTGATCGCGCTGTTCATGATCCTCCTTATCCTGGTGCAAAAGGGCAAAGGGGGCGGGATTGCCGGAGCGCTTGGCGGGCCGGGCGGCTCCAGCGCGTTTGGTGCCAAGGCGGGGGACACCTTCACGAAAATCACCGGTTACACCGCCCTGGTCTGGATGGCGGTCTGCATCTCCGCGACGCTCTACTTTGCCGCCGGCGGCGCGGCACCCGGTGGGAGCAAGTTTAGCAACATCGAAACGAATCGGCCGGTAGGAGACGCACCGGCCGATTCCGAAGAGTCAACGGGGGAGACGGAAACTGGCGACAGTACTCCGTCGGAGTAAAGCTCCGCCGGAAACAAGATACGCCCTCTCACTGCCCGTAAGCGAAAGTCCCCCTCGTGCTTCTCAGTATGACAGGCTTCGGCGAAGCCCATGATCGATTCGAGTCGTTGGCCATCGCTGTCGAGGTGCGAACCATCAACAGCCGCCACTACAAGCTGAGCCTCCGGACCGGCGAAGGCTACGGAGGGCTCGAACCGCAGATCAACGCGCTGGTGCGTCAGTCGGTCCGCCGCGGAGCGGTACAACTCCAACTGCACGTTCGGCGCGATTCGACGCCGGACGATTTTCGCATCCACTCCGCGCTGCTGGAGGGGTACGTCCGGCAGGCGAAGCAAGTCGCCAAGGAATGCGGCATCGAAGCCGACATCGCCATCGGCCAACTTCTCTCCCTGCCTGGAGTGATCGACGATCGACGCGCCGCCGCACAAGACCTGCAAGAAGTCTGGCCAAAAATCGAGCCGACGTTGCGTGCCGCGCTCGACGCGCTCGCCACCATGCGTGCGGCCGAGGGAGGGGCTCTCGAATCGGACTTGCTCGTCAACTCCAGTGCCATCGGCCAACAAGCGGTTGCCATCGAAAAACGGGTCCCCCAGGTGTCGGTCGGTTATCGGGAACGTCTTACCGATCGCGTGAACCGGGCCCTCTCGGAACTGAACGTCACGGTCGAGCCAGCCGATCTGCTTCGCGAGATGAGCCTCTTCGTCGACAAGAGCGATATCTCGGAGGAACTGGTCCGTCTGAAAAGCCACCTCGTGCAATTCGATGCGACGGTTCATGCGAAAGAGAGTTCCGGTCGCAAATTAGAGTTCATCTCCCAGGAAATGGGCCGAGAGATCAACACGATCGGCTCAAAAGCGAGCGACACCGAGATTAGTTGCCATGTGGTGGAGATGAAAACCGCGCTCGAGCGGATTCGAGAGCAAGTCCAAAACGTCGAATAAGCGTGCTATCTGCGGTTGACGAGACGTCGCTCGTTGGCTTTTCCCGTGCCCCGGTTCCTACCTTCTGATGCCAACTCCCGGACAACTCATCATCCTTTCCGGCCCTTCGGGTGTGGGAAAATCGACCATCGTGGCAAGGCTCGTCGATCGATTCGCGGGCCGGCTCCGGCTGAGCGTGTCGGCCACGACCCGGTCGGCTCGACCGGGCGAAACCGAAGGCGAGCAGTACCATTTCCTCTCGCCCGAGGATTTTGCGGTTCGCCAAAAAGAGGGGGGATTCCTGGAATGCATGGAGGTATTCGGCCGAGGATACTGGTACGGGACCCTGCTGGACGAAGTGAGGCCTAGTCTGGCAGAGGGAAAGTGGGTTATCCTGGAGATCGACGTGGATGGGGCCCAGAAGGTGCGATGCCAGTTTCCGGACGTACTCTCGATCTTCATCCAGGCCAGTTCTGACGAAGAACTGGAACGCCGGCTGCGCGACCGCAAGACCGACTCGGAGGAAGCGATTCGACGGCGACTGGAAGTGGCTCGCCGCGAGTGCGCTCAGGCCGACAGCTATCGCTACCAAGTCGTGAATAGCGACATCGAAACCACCGTTGGCGAGATCGCCAACCTTTTGACGGATGAGGGACTGGAAATATGATCGAAGCGCTGAAAGAAGAATTCATCGTCAACAAAGTGGGTGGACGATTTAAGCTCTCGACCCTCATTCAATTGCGACTCGTCGCGATCAATGGCGGGGCCCGCCCGCTCGTCGATATTGTCACCGACGATAAAATGGAGATCGTCGTCCAGGAGATCTTGCAAGACAAAATCTACCTCGACTCGTCCGGCGATATCCAATCCGCCGTGGGCGAACCCGGTCCGGCAAGCGACGGCCCCACCATCGACCTTTCCTCGCTCTAGCAGCGATTGCGATGACGGTGATTGGCCATGAGCCGTGAAATCCTTATCGGCATATCGGGCGGTGTGGCAGCCTACAAGACGGCTGCCCTGGTCAGTCAGCTTGTGCAGCAGGAGTATCGCGTCCAGGTGGTGATGACCGAGGCGGCGGAGCAGTTCATTGGTGCCGCGACTTTTCGTGCGCTCACAGGCCGCGCCGTAGCGACCACCGCCTTTCCCCCCGACTCGCATCCGCTCGGTCCGCACATCGAGCTGGCCCGCGAGGCCGACTTGCTTTGCGTTGCCCCGGCGACCGCCAACTTACTCGCCAAAGCATCGCATGGGTTGGCGGATGATCTGCTGAGCACGTTGCTACTCTCCTTTGCCGGCCCTGTCTTGTTCGCCCCCGCCATGAACGCCCAGATGTGGGACCAACCTTCGGTCCAAAGAAACGTCGAGCAGCTCCGGCAAGATGGCCGCCACTTTGTTGGCCCCGACTCTGGGTGGCTCAGTTGTCGCGACCAAGGCGCCGGACGCATGGCGGAGCCCGACGCAATGGCCACGAAAATCGAATCGCTGCTCGCTCGCACCTGAGACTCTTGCTGTGGCTCGAATCGTTATCACCTCTGGTCCAACACGCCAGTACATCGACCCAGTCCGTTATCTTACCAATGCCTCGAGCGGGAGAATGGGAGCCGCCCTGGTCGCCGCAGCGCTCGATCGGGGGCATGAAGTGGTCGTCGTGTCGGGGCCCGTGGAGGTCGACTACCCAGCCGGCTGCAAGGTGATCCGCGTCACTTCGACCGAACAGATGCTTGCGGCTACCGAAGAGCAGTTTCACCAATGCGAGGGGCTGATCGGGGCCGCAGCCCCCTGCGACTACCGCCCCAGGCGCGTGGCGGAAGACAAAATATCGAAGACGGGTGAACCTCTGCGACTGGAGCTTGTCGAAACGGAGGACGTGGTAGCGATGCTGGGGCAGAAAAAGGGAACCCGCTGGGTCGTCGGCTTTGCATTGGAGACCGAGGACCACCGTCTTCGAGCGCTTGCAAAGCTCGAGCGAAAATGCTGTGACCTGATGGTCTCCAACGGCGTCGAAGCGATGAACTCGCTCGACAACCAAGTCGAAGTCCTCGCTCCGGACGGTGTGGTCCTTGCCGCGATCCAGGGTACCAAGCAGGAGGTCGCTCGAGGCGTGATGGCGATCATCCAGAACCAGTTAGTAGACGACAATCGCTTGCGTCGTCGCGGGCAACCTGGCTAGAATTACGACTTTCACTTTACTCCAACCTCCTCCAAAACATTCCCGATGAAAGTTCGAGTCGCCATCCTTGGAGCCTCCGGATATACGGGGCTCGAATTGCTCCGCCTGTTGTTGCGGCACCCCCAGGTCGAGATTACCGCGCTCACCACCAGGCGGGACGAATCGCCGCACATCGCCGAGGTCCATCCGCAGCTTACCGGGCAGCTTGACTTGCGGCTTGAAAAGCTCTCGACCGCCGAGACCGCCGAGCGAGCCGATGCCGTTTTCGCCTGCCTGCCCCATGCAGCCAGTGCGGCGGTGATTGCCGAATTGATGGAGACCGACCTCAAAATCGTCGACCTTAGCGCCGACTACCGAATCAACGATCGGGCGACTTACGAAAACTGGTACGGCGTCTCCCATCCCGATGCCGGTCGGCTTGGCAAAGTCCCCTACGGCCTGCCCGAGCTTTACCGGGAAGCAATTCAAGGGGCCAAGCTGATTGCCAATCCAGGTTGTTATCCCACTTCAGCGATCCTCGCGCTCGCGCCACTTCTCCAGGCAGGGATGATTTCCGCGGAGGGCCTCGTGATCGACAGCAAGAGCGGCGTCAGCGGTGCGGGACGGAACCCCAAGCCGGCGTTTCATTTCCCCGAATGCAACGAAAGTTTCTCAGCCTACAGCGTCGGCACCCACCGCCACATGCCGGAGATCGACCAAGTGCTGAGTGACTCGGCCGGCGAGTCGCTCGAAGTCCTCTTTACGCCCCACCTCGTGCCGATGGATCGTGGTATCCTGAGTACTTGTTACGCCATGCCGACCTCGCAAACCGATAGCGACACGATCCACCAAGTCCTGGCTGACTATTATCGCGAGGAACCTTTCGTCGAAGTGGTCGAGAGCCCCCCGGCAACCAAGCAAGTCACCGGCACCAACCGCTGCCACCTTTCGGCCCGAGTCGTTCGCGGCCGCGTGATCGTGGTCAGTGTGATCGACAATTTGATCAAAGGTGCGAGTGGCGCGGCGGTGCAGAATTTTAATCTAATGCATGGTTTGGAAGAAACCACGGCGCTGATTTAAGCCGATCGCGATTTCGCAATAAAGAAAAGATTTGATGACCCTAAAATTCCCCACCGGTTTCCGCGGCAATGGCGTCCATGCTGGCATCAAGAGCGATCCTGGCAAACCGGATGTTTCGCTAATACTGTCCGATCGCGAGGCGGTTGCAGTGGGTGTCTACACGCAGAATCTGGTTTGTGCCGCCCCGGTAACGTTCGATCGAGCGCTCACGCCTAGCGAATCAATCCGGTCTGTGGTGATCAACTCGGGCATCGCCAACGCCTGCACCGGTTCTCAAGGGGACGACGACGTTCGCCAAATGGCCCAATGGGTGGCCGAGGCCTGCAAGCTCGACGAACGGCAGACGCTTGTCCTCTCGACCGGCCTGATTGGCTCGCACTTGCCGATGGAGAAAATCAAGACGGGCATCGACGCCGCTGCCGCCAACTTGTCGAGTGACGAGGCCGCGCTCGACCGAACCGTACGTGGCATGATGACGACCGACACGGTGCCGAAAATCCGAGGACGGGAATTTCAGACGGGGGGCATCCATTACCAAGTCACCGGTCTTGCCAAAGGGGCGGCGATGATTGGCCCCAACATGGCGACCATGCTCGCGGTGGTGATGACCGATGCCCCGATCGGATTGCGAGCGGCCCAAACGGCTCTCCAGGAGACGGTCGCCGAGACCTTCAACTGCATTAGCGTCGATGGCCATACCAGCACCAACGACACGGTCCTGCTGCTGGCAAACGGCGCGGCGGGGGGGCAGCCAACCCAGGGCAGGACGCTCGAAGGCCGTCCGCTCGACGCTTTTCGGGCAACGCTCTACGAAGTTTGCGAAGACCTGGCCCAGTCGATCCCCGCCGACGGGGAAGGGGCAACGCATCTCGTGACCGTCGAGATTCACGGGTGCCGCACTCGGGCGGAAGCGGTCAAAGTGGGCAAGACGATCGCCGATAGCCTCCTCGTTAAAACGGCCATCGCGGGTGCCGACCCCAACTGGGGTCGAATCGTCTCGGCCGCCGGCTATGCGGGCGTGCCGTTCAATCCGCAAAAAGTCAGCTTGCACATCAACGGAATGCTTGTCTACGAACGAGGAGCCCCAGTGGCGTTTGACGCAGAAGAAGTGTCGAAGTCGATGGCGGAAAACCGAGAGACCAGCTTGCTCTTGATTCTCGACGAAGGGTCGGCCGCTGCCCGGTTTTGGACCACCGACCTCACCACCGAATACGTCCGCCTCAACGCCGAATACACCACCTAACGAATGACTTCGAGCCGCGCCGTTCTGCCGACCATGGGCAAAGCAACGCCGAGGAAAATTTCCGGGATGCCCCGACCGTCGAACAGAAAGGACTTTGCAATCATCGTGAATTGCGGTGGCGTTCGCTGCCCCTATGCCTGAGAATGGGGGCACCATGTGAGGGAAGGTTTCTTGGAACGATCACCGGACGGCGAAAGGGAGGAGGCAACCCGTGAGACAACACGATTCCCGACCTTCGGCGGCTTGGCTCCGCCCCCTCCTGCTGGGCCTCTTGTTTCCGGCAGGGCCGCTTTTTTCGGCGGAAGAACCACCGCTGCCGGCACCCGTTGAACAAATCGAACTGGACGAACAAGTTGAGCCAGTCGAGCTGGACCAGAAACCGGAGCACCCTCTTCGCCCCGCCATTCGTCTCGCTCGAGCGTCGCACCAGTCGATCACCGAGAATATCCGCGACTACACCTGCACCATTATTCGTCGCGAACGGATGAAGGGGAAGCTCGGGACGTACCAGCTCCTTCGGGCGAAGATTCGTCACGAGGAAAAACAGGACGATGAGTTGGTCCATCCCTTCAGCGTCTACCTGCGGTTCACCCAACCGTCGGAGGTCAAAGGCCGAGAGGCACTTTTCGTGGCGGGGCGCAACTCGGGAAAGGTCTTTGTCCGGCGTGGCGGACAGCGGCAGTCGTACCTGAGCAGTTACCTCCGCCCCGACAGCCGACTGATGATGAAGGAAAACCGCTATCCGATAACCGATATCGGATTCAAGCGACTAGCGGAGAGGCTGATCCAAGGGATGGAGCAAGACTCCCAGCATGAAGAATCCGAGGTGACGTTCTTCTCGAATGCAAAAATTGGAGACAGAAATTGCACGCGAGTGGAGGTGGTCCACCCGATCCAGCGCGATCATTTTTCCTTCCATCGGTCGATGACCTTCTACGACGACGAAGACAAGATGCCAATCGCTTACGCTTCCTACTACTGGCCCCGAGTGCCTGGGGGCAAGCCGCGCCTGCTGGAAGAATACATCTACACCAATATCAAGCTCAACGTCGGCCTCGCGGCGAAGGATTTCGACCGGAAAAATCCCGAATATGGTTTTTCTCGAAGCGAGAAAAACGGCACGGAGTAAAGGCCCGACGAGACGTAGCTCGTCGGCTAGAGCAGTGATCACTCGGATGTTCCGCTAAGGCAATCGTTGGACGCTGAAATAGCAGCGCCGTGACCGGAACATGTGTGTGCGGCTCGCACTAGGGGAGCGGCGTTTGGCCGATGAAAAGATTGGTCATGGCGGGTTCCGTGTGGTAGTCGCCGTCGATTGCCAGTAGAATCCCAACCTACGTCGCCGCCCCCCTGGAGGGCCTCCGAGCGACCTTTGGACTACTGGATCCCCCCGGGTGCCATGGAACTTCACATCGCTAGCACGCTTGGGCTGTTCCTTGGTGCCTGCCTCGCGGCAGGCGTGGTTGCCGACCTGCTTCATTTGCCGAAAGTCACCGCCTACCTCCTCGTCGGAATGCTGGTAGGTCCGAGCGCGCTCGACTGGGTTCCTCAAGAGCATGTCGGACAGTTGGAGCCGGTATTGAAACTGGCGATGGCCGTTGTCTTGTTTAATCTCGGGTGCGAATTCACGTTCGCCAAAGTGCGGCATGTCGCGGCGCGATGCCTCGCGCTATCGATGGGCGACATCCTCGTCACCTGCATCCTGGTGACCGTTGGCTTGTTTTTGGTCGGCTGCCCGCCCAGCTTAGCCCTGTTGCTCGGCTGCCTTGCGGTCGCCACGGCCCCCGCGACCACGATGCTGGTACTGAAAGAATTTCGCTCGGAAGGCCCGGTGACCGAAGGGACCGGATTTCTGGTCGCAATGAACAACCTGGCCTGCATCGTCCTGTTTGAAGCTGCCTTCCTTGCGGTTCACCTTTTTCAAGGCAAGCTAGATGCCCCGCTGCCACAGCAACTCGGTTATCTGTTCCAAGACATTGCCGGGTCGATGGCGATGGGCGTTGCGGGTGGATTGGTCGTCAGCTACGGATGCGGTCTCTTGAGCATGAAACGATGGCTCGTTCTGCTTGTCGCCGCCGTGACGTTTCTTCTGGGCATTTGCGAGTCGTTCTCGCTTCCCTACATGCTGACCTTCCTCGTCATGGGAGTCACCGTTGCCAATACGGCGGAGATGAAGGACAAGATCGTCGATGAGCTGGACCACTTGACCGGGCTACTCGCGGTCCTCTTCTTTGCCGTCCATGGTACGGAGCTAGACATCCATGCGTTCGCCGCGATTGGCAAGATCGGCGCGGTCTACATTGCCTGCCGACTCGCGGGAAAATGGCTCGGCGTCCGTCTCGCGGCTCGCGCGACGCGGCAACCGCCCGAAGTCCAGAACTGGCTTGGGAGTTGCCTGTTTTCCCAAGCGGGCGCAGCGATTGCGCTCTCCACGATTGCGGTGGCGCGTGACCCCGAACTTGGGTTGCCTATCCAAGACATCATTTTAGGCTCGGTCGTTGTCTTTGAAATTCTGGGCCCGCTGTTCATTCGCCATTCGCTGCTGGCAACGGGCGAGGTGCCGCTCACCCAGGCGATTCGCCACACCAGCAGCACGCCGTTGGAACAACTCCGTTCGCTAAGCGATCGTTTTCGGTCGGCCGTCAGAAAAGTCTCCCCTCCGAACGCCAGGATCAGCACGACTAAGGTCAGCGACCTGCTCCGCAAGAGCCAAGGCATTCCGCAATCGGCTAACTTTGAAACGGTGGTCGCCTACATCGAACATAGCCACGACAATACCTATCCCGTCGTCGACAACCAGATGCGAGTGGTGGGTGTGATTCGCTACCCGATGCTTAGCAACGTCATGTTTGATGGCAGCCTCGCGTCGATGGTTTGTGCGGTCGACCTCACGAGCGGGGCCGATGCGGTTCTTTACCCGGACCAGCCCGCCTCGGACGCTTTCGAACTCTTCCAAACCGAAACCGACGACTGCATTCCGGTGGTATCGCCCAATGGCTCACGGGAATTGCTCGGCGTGGTTCGTCGGAGCGATGTGATGCACGCGCTGATTACGCAACGCCGCAAAGTCAAGTAGTCGCTTCTCCACTTTTCGTCGGTAGCCATTGGAGCTTCCCGCAGAAGAAGAGATTGCGAGTTCGGTAGTCGTGGTTTTCTCTTCCGGCTCGTGAACGGTTGCAAAAAAAGTCGGGCTGGAAGCCCAACCTACTCGCCGTGAACGACCCGCCCCTGTTTCTTTGCGCCTTGGCGCCAAGGCGCGGAGGCGCAAAGGAAGAAAAGAAGGAGCCGCAGGGAAGCGCAGAGGTTCAATTGGATTAGTGAAAATTAGTGTTCCTTTCTTTGGTCCACGGCTTGGTCGACGACCACGACACGAACGTCGCAAACATTGGTTCCCGTGGGGCCGGTTTGGAGGAGCGATTCGACCGACTCGAAGAAGGGATAGGCGTCGTTCCGCCGGAGATGGTCTTCCGCATCACGTGCCGCATGCTTGGCGCGCCGGGCGACCTGTTCGTCGACCCATGCCCCGGCCGCATCGGTCGGGCCATCTTCTCCATCCGTGCCACCGGCGAGGAGCGCTATACCGTGACAGTCGCTCAGCGGTTTCAGGGCGGCGAGAACCAACTGCTGGTTGCGGCCTCCCTTGCCTCGCTCGTGGAGCGGGGCGAGCGAGACGGTCGGTTCGCCGCCCGAAATCAGGCAGTTGGGCCCCGCCTGGCCCCGCATGGTGAGGGCCATCTCGGCGAGATGGCGACCGACCTCTTCGGCAGGGCCTTCCGACTGGGCCTCGCAGATCATCGCGTGACGGTAGCCAAGCCGCTCCGCTTCCATGCCGGCGGCGTCGACGGCGGTGGCATTGTTGGCGAGAATCACGTGATGAAGGCGCGGCGCTGGGAGCCCGCCCGGCCTGCCCGCTGAAGCGGGCTCGCCAGGAGGGTTTTTGCCAAGGTGGTGGAGGAAATCGACCACTCGCTGGGCGTCGGGATGATCGGTGAGACCCCATTGCGAAAAGACCTCGATGGCCTCAATGGGGCCGTCGCCTGATTCAACGGTTGGACCCGAGGCGATGGTCTCTAGGGGGTCGCCCAACACGTCGGAGATGATGAGTGTGACAAGCTGACCCGCGTTACAGGCCCTGGCGAGCCCTCCCCCTTTGATGTCGCATATCTGCCGGCGGACGGTGTTCAACTGGTCGATGGTTGCTCCCGCAGCCGACAGGAGCCGCGTTACTCGGACGGTTTCCTCCAGTGTCACCCCTGCTGTGGGTGCGGTCATCAGCGCCGAACCACCCCCGGATAGCAGGCAGATGCAGAGGTCGTCGGGGCCGAGATCCGCCACCTGGCGGAGGATCTCGCGGGTCCCACGGACTCCTTCGGGGCAAGGCTCATTGACTCCAGCAGGGCGGCCAACATGCAGAGGAATCGCAGAGGTCGGCGCCACCGTTCCCGACGGAACGTTCACCCATCCTGCAACACGTTTCTCGGCTAAGACTCGTTCGCCCAGTGCACGCTCCAGCCCTCGAACCATGCCGGTCCCCGCTTTGCCTCCGCCGACCACGGCAATGCGCCGGATGGAGGTCAGATCGATTTGGCTATCCCCGACAAGGAGCCAATTCCCGGTCACCTGGACTTGGCGGGGGAGAACTTCCTCCGGTTGGACCGCTGCAATCCCTGCTTTCCAGATGCGAATCGCGTCGCGGGTGAGTGGCGGGGGAGAGAGAGCCATGGCAGAGTCGGCCGGGCGTCAGTCGCACTGTTCGAGCTGGGTAATTTTTTCGACACGCCTCTGGTGGCGTCCCCCCTCGAACTCCGTGTTGGTCCAGGTGTCGACCATCCGCTCCACCATGCGAGGACTCAACAAGTCGGCCGACAGGCAGAGGACGTTGAGGTCGTTGTGGCGGCGGCTGATTTCGGCCGTCACTTCGTCATTACAGGGAGCGGCGCGAACTCCTTTGAACTTGTTGGCGGCGATTGCCATGCCAATGCCCGTACCGCAGATGAGGATTCCACGATCGCACGATTCGTCTCCAATTTTTCGGGCGACGATGGCCGCGAAGTCGGGATAATCGACGCTCTCGGCGCTGCTGGTGCCGGCATCTTCGACCTCGTGCCCCTTCGCGCGCAGCAACTCCAGGACCTGTTCCTTTACCTGAAAACCGCGATGGTCGCTAGCAATAGCTATCCTCATGCGATCAACGCCTCCTTTGTCTGATAGGTCTGGGGGAAGGGAAGTGTGCGGAAAAACGGGGGCCGACCGAGAGTATAACAAGTTCCGTGCCGACCGCAGCACCTTTTCTCCCCTTCACGGCATCCGATTTTCCCGTGATTTCCCCTCGCCGGGCCGACTCCCCCCTTCCTGGGGAAGCCTCTCCGACATTTCTTCCGCTCAATTTTATCCCCGTTTTCGTAGCTCGCCGGCGATTTGCTCCGCGTGGCGGGCGACGCCGGCACTGATTTGACTGGCGCAGAGGCGATAAACTTCTAGCGGCCCACCGATCGGGTCGGCCACGTCCTCTCCGTCCGGCATGAGGAGCTTCGTCCGACAAGCGACCTCGGGGAAGCTCTGGGTGATCGCCGTAAGGTGGCTGCGGGTCATCGTTATCAGGAGGTCGGCATGACGTAGCAATTGCTCGGTCAGTGGCTGCGAGCGATGCTGACTGAGAGCAAGCCCCTCGGTCTTCATGACCTCCGTTGCCTCGCCACTCGGAGGCGAACCGGCCGCTGCAGCAACGCCTGCCGAGAGGAGCGTGACCCCATGGGATTCCACCTCGTCGAGCGACGTCCCCAGTTGCTCGGCAAGAGCTTTGCGCAGGAGCAACTCCGCCATCGGGCTGCGGCAAGTGTTGCCCGTGCAGACCATCACCACCATGTAGCGAGACAGACCTTGGAGCGTCGATTCACTCACCACCCCCTCGCGAAGGACCTGAAAATGGTCGCCCTCCACACGCACCACGGTCGACGGCCGACCATACCGGGCGGGGCCATCGTCGAGCACCAGGGCGATTTTTTCTCCAACGTACTCGATCACCTCGTCGGCGGTGACCGCTTCGGGCTCGCCCCGGCTATTGGCGCTCGTTAGCAGCAGTGGCCCCGTAATCATGCCAAGAACATCGAGCAGCACCTTATTGGCAGGGACCCGCAGCCCGACCGTCCCCGTCGGGCAAACCGACTGCTGAACTGCGGGAGAAAGCTGTCGAGTCAGGCTCCGGTCGGTGTCGCAGTCGACGACCAACGTCACCGGTCCGGGCCAACTCCGCCGGGCGAGCCGCCAAGCCAAGGGGCTCATTTCAGGGGCAAAATCACGGGCTTCTTCGGCACTCTTGATCGCCAGCGTGAAGGGCGACTCCGGCCGGCGCTGCTTGAGATCAAGCAGCTTGTCGACGGCGTTCGGATTGCAGGCACTCGCGGCGATGCCATAGATGGTTTCGGTCGGAAAAGCGACCAATTCCCCCTCGACCAAGGCTTGAACGGCTCGGTGTACCACGTCTCGAAGATCGTCGGCGCTGCGAACATCGATGCGAATGGGTGGCATGGGCAATCAGGGCGAAAAGACTCGACAGATGGACTCCATCAAACCATCGATCATAGTCCTCCCCCCTCGCAAGGGTCAAGCGAATCGACAAGCACGCAGGCGGAGAGCGGAGAGATCGAGGGCTTTGGCGATGCCGCTTCAGCGGCGGCGTGCGGAGCCGGGAATTGTCTGACGCCAAGGAACGGTTGGCAAAAGCCAAGCCAAGGCAAGACACGAATCCGACGAATCCGACGAATAGCTATAGATAAGCGAAGATATTCGCAGATAGACGCAGATAGACGCAGATAGACGCAATTATGAGGAAAGAAGACTCCTCGTTTTGTGTTGTGCCGAAGGGGGCAATCGGAGTGCCTGCGTCATTTTTCCAACCGAGCATCTGCGTTTATCCGCGCTTCTCTGCGGCCAATCTTCCTCCTCATTTTTTTAACGGCAACAAGGCCCCATTGCCGTTATTCGTCGGATTCGTTCGATTCGTGGTTCTTACTGCCTTGGATTTTGTGGAGGGTTACCCCGCCGCCTCCCGACGAGGCGTAGCTCGTCGGCTATTGGACCGGCCCCCTGCCGTTGCCAAGCACTTCATCCAACGTTGTAATAAAGGCGATGTCGCTCCTCAACCACCCTCCGCTACCCGCCCCCTCGCGCCGAGATTTCCTCGCCACAGCCGGCGCTGCGATGGCAGCAACCGCCGGTTGCGGGAAGGCGACGGCCGGAACCTCCAGGCCGGAGCATGTTTGGGGCGAACGGGGTATCACGCCCGGCAAGCTCCAAAAACCACGGGCGATGACCATCGATGCGGACGACCAACTCTACCTGGTCGACATCACCGGTCGCATCCAAGTTTTTGGACCCGACGGAAAATTCCTCCGTGGCTGGCGAACCCCCAAGAGCAAAAATGGCCGCCCGACCGGCCTCTCCATTCTCCATGGCAAGCTCTACGTCCCCGACACCCACTATTTTCGCGTCTTGGTCTACACGCTCGAGGGTCAGTTGCTCGAAGAGAATGCGATGGGCGAGGGGGGAGAGCCTGGGCAACTGAGTGTAGGGCCATTGAGGCCTGGGCAGTTGGGCTGGACGACCGACATCGTGCAGGACTCGGCGGGCAACTTCTACGTCTCGGAGTATGGTCAGCAAGACCGGATCCAAAAATTCGCCCCCGACGGGACATTCGCCCTACAATGGGGGGGCCATGGCTCCGAGCCAGGGCAGTTTGTTCGGCCGCAATGCCTATCGATCGACCGGAACGATCGGCTTTGGGTCGGCGACGCGGGAAATCACCGCCTGCAAGTTTTCGACACGCAAGGTCAATTCCTCTTCCAGTGGGGAGAGGAGGGAATCGAGCCTGGGCGGCTTTCCTATCCCTATAGCCTTTGGATCGACGCCGAAGAAAACGTGCTGGTCTGCGAATATGGAAACAGCCGCGTCCAAAAGCTGACACCCGAAGGCGAGCCGCTCGCCCTCTGGGGGAAGCAAGGCCGCGCGCCGGGCCAGTTGCACAACCCCTGGGCCATCGTGCAAGATTCCCAGGGCCGCACCCATGTGTTGGATAGTTACAACCACCGAGTGCAACGATTTAGAATGTAACGCAGCTTAGGATGTCACGCAGCGCTAGCCAACATCCCCTTACCTCTCAACCCTCCTCCCTCATGCCCTCCCTCGCCTTCGACAGTCCGTGGTACTTGCTACTGCTGCTCTTGCTGCCGCTTGTAGCGTACGCCAGTTACGGAAGCCTCTCGGGGCTCGGCAAGTGGCGTAGGCTCTGGGCGATTGCACTGCGGTCGATCGTCTTCGCGCTGCTCGTCTTCGCGCTCGCCGACATGCAGTACCGGCAAAAGAGTGACTCCATGACGGTGCTCTACCTGCTCGATCAGTCGACGAGTATCCCCGAGTCGCACCGCAGCGCGATGATCGAGTACGTCAACGAGTCGGTCGCCCAGCATCTCGATCCGGAGCGAGGCGATCGGGTCGGTGTGATCGTCTTTGGCAGGGACGCCGAGGTCGAAACCCCGCCGCTGGACTACTTTGTTGACCTCACCAACCTCACGAGCCTGCTCGATCCGCAATACACCAACCTCGCCAGTGCCCTGCAGCGCGCCCGCGCGCTGTTCCCCGAGGAGACGGCCCGTCGCATCGTCGTCGTGACCGATGGGAACGAAAATCTGGGGGACGCAAGACGCGAGGCGCGCTCGCTGGCGGAGGCCGGGGTGAGCATCGACGTGGTGCCCGTCTGGTTGCCTCCGCGGAGCGAGGCGTCGGTTGAAAAAGTGACGCTGCCTGCCGATGTCCGTCGGGGGCAACCGTTCGAGCTGCGCGTGGTCCTCCATCACGACGCAACGGAAGGTGCAGGGCCGTTGCCCGGCATGTTGCGCATCGTCCGCAAGGCAGGCGAACGGGAGGAGACGCTTGCAGAGCGACCGATCGAGCTGAAGCCGGGCAAGTCGGTCTTCTCCATCAATGAAACGATCGACCGCCCCGATTTCTACACCTACCAGGCTCGATTCACCCCGGCCGATCCTGGCAGCGACACGACGGCTCAAAACAACGTCGGCACCGCCTTTACCCACGTCCGCGGCAAAGGGCATGTGTTGCTGATCGAGGACTGGACCGAGCCGGGCGAATTCGATTACCTCGTCGATCGCCTCCGCACCAGTGGTCTTGAAGTCACCATTCAGCCAAGCAACCAGCTTTTCACGTCGCTCCCCGAACTCCAGCGGTACGACACGGTTGTGCTGGCGAATGTCCCTCGCTCGAGCGGCGACGACGTGAACGACGTCGCCAGCTTCACCGATTCTCAAATTCAAATGCTGGTGCGCAACACCGAGGAACTTGGTTGCGGGCTGGTGATGATTGGCGGTCGGAATAGCTTCGGCGCGGGAGGTTGGGCCAATACCGAACTCGAAAAGGCGATGCCGGTCGATTTTCAGATCAAGAGCACCAAGGTCGTGCCGGTCGGGGCACTCGCGCTGATGATGCACGCCAGCGAGATGCCGCGCGGCAACTACTGGCAGAAACGCATCTCGATGGAAGCAATCAAAGTCCTCGGGGCTCGCGACTATGCCGGCATGATCCAGTGGAACGGGACCGACCAGTGGCTTTGGGGGCAGTCCAAAGGGGGGATGGTTCGTGTCGGCCCAAATCGCAAGAGGATGCTCTCGCGGATCGACACGATGACGGTCGGCGACATGCCGACGTTCGGACCAGCGATGCAAAAAGTGGCCAACAGCTTCGCCCGGCTCGACCGATCGACGGTCAAGCCGGCAGTCAAGCACATGATCATCATCAGCGACGGCGACCCCTCCCCCCCGAAGAAATCCACGCTCACGCAGTTCAAGGAAATGAACGTCAAAATCACGACCGTCGCCGTGGGCAGTCATGGCACCCTGGGCACCAAGACGATGCGCGACATTGCCGCCGCCACCGGCGGAAAATACTACAAGGTAAAGAACGCCAACGCGCTCCCCCGCATCTACCAACGCGAGGCCCGGCGTGTCGCCCGGCCGCTGGTCAAAGATCTCAGCCCGCCGCGCCGGCCGCTGATGATAACCGACCACGAGATCGTCCGAGGCGTCTCGCCTGAGAGCCTTCCGCCGATCAAAGGGCTTGTGCTGACCACCGTGAAAGAAAGTCCCTTGGTCGAGGTGATCCTTCGCTCGCCCGAGCCGGCGGTCGCCGCCAACAGTACCCTCCTCGCCGCCTGGCCTTACGGCCTTGGCAAGTCGGTCGTCTTCACCACCGATGCCGGGAAACGTTTCGCCACCGATTGGCCAAGCTGGGACCACTACGACCAATTCTTCAGCCAAATGATTCGTTGGTCGATGCGGCCGACAGGCGATACGGGAAGTTTTAGCGTCGCCACGAACGTCAAGGAAGGCAAGACGCGTGTGGTGATCAACGCGATCGACAAGGAGGACCGATTCATCAACCTCGAGTCGCTCGCTGCGACGGTCGTCGGCCCCGACATGAAGCCGATCCCGCTCGTGATCGAGCAAGTCGCCCCCGGCCGGTACGTGGGCGAGTTTGATTCGATGAATCCTGGCAGCTACATGATCTCGGTCCTTCCGGGCGGCGACCATGGAATGATCCGAACCGGCGTAAACGTTGGCTATTCCGAGGAATTCCGCGACCGCGAGACCAACCTGCCGTTGCTCGAAACGCTCGCCAAACTCGAACCGGTCAAGGGCAAGCCAGGCATCTTGGTGGGGGCGGACACCGGAGGGATGCTCACCGGCGATCTGCGGCAGTTGCCGGCACTGCTCGACACCGACCCTTACCGCCGCGACTTGCCCCCGGCCGTCGCCGTGCAGAGCATTTGGCCGCTACTCGTTTTCTTTGGCTCGTGCGTCTTCCTTTCGGATGTCTTTGTTCGCCGGGTGCAAGTCGGTTTTGGCTGGGTCGAGCCCTTCCGGGGTTGGCTTGCAGAAAAACTGCTCGGCCGCAACCGCGAGGTGGCCGAACCTGCTACGATGAGTCGCTTGCAAAGCCGCAAAGCGGAAGTCCAGCAGCAAATCGAAACCCGCCGCGCCGCCACCCGGTTTAAAGCGTCGGAAGAAATCGACACGACCGATCCTTCGCCGCTGGAGAGCTTCGGCGAACAGGACCCAACGCGCACAACCCCCAAGAAACCATCCGCGGTCGGCGACGAACAGCCGGAAGAAGAATCGTACACGTCGCGATTGTTAAAAGCGAAGAAAGACGTTTGGAAAGACGACCCCTGGAAAGACAAAAAGTAACCGCTTATTCACGAGAACCGACGAGCTACGTCTCGTCGGCTAATGGTCCCCGCCCTCAGCCCCCGTCCCGCACTTATGAGCCTTGCCGATTCGATTGAAAAACGTGCCGAAAAATTTGCGGTGCGTTACAAAGCGGTCCATGACGAAATCTCCCGCGTCATCGTGGGGCATGACGAGATCGTGCATGGCGTGTTGACTTGCCTGTTTGTCGGAGGGCACGTGCTGCTCGAAGGGGTGCCGGGGCTCGGCAAGACGCTCCTCATCCGAACGCTCGCCGAGACGCTCGACCTCGACTTCTCCCGCATTCAGTTCACTCCCGACCTGATGCCGGCCGACATTCTCGGCACCAACATGGTCGTCGAAGATCCCGACGGGCGGCGGCGGTTTGAATTCCAGCAGGGGCCCATCTTTACCCAGATTTGCCTCGCCGACGAAATCAACCGCGCCACCCCCAAGACTCAGTCGGCCATGCTCGAAGCGATGCAAGAGCGGTCGGTCAGTATTGGGGGGGAGCATTACAAAATGAAAGCGCCATTCTTCGTCATGGCGACGCAAAACCCGCTCGAACAAGAAGGAACCTACCCACTCCCCGAAGCGCAGCTCGATCGGTTTTTCTTCAAACTGGTGGTCGGTTATTCGTCACGTGAGCAGCTCAACACGATCCTCGATCGGACAACCAAGGGCCAGATCATCACGCCGAGGAAGGTGATGGAGGGGAAGGAAATCGTTGAGTGGCAGCAGCTTATCCGCGAGGTGATTCTCGCCCCGCACGTGCAGGACTACATCTGCCGACTCATCCTCTCGACCCATCCCGAAGGCCCGTTCGCTCAGCCGATTACCAACCAGTACCTTCGCTGGGGCGCAAGCCCTCGCGGCGCGCAAACGGTCGCCCTGGCCGCGAAAGTTCGCGCGCTCCTCGGCGGTCGCTACAATGTCAGCTTCGAGGGCATCCGCCGCGTCTTCGTCCCCGCGCTGCGGCACCGTGTGATCTTGAATTTTGAAGCCGAGGCAGAAAACGTCGACCCTGACGAAGTCTTGCTGGAACTGTTACAGAAGGTCCCGGAGAAGTCCGACGAGACCGCAACATAGAACGCATGGAACCGACCAAACCACCCACCCCCGAGGCAGAAAACGTCGTGACGCCGCCAGCCGAGCCACAAACCTTGTCGACAGTCTTGCCGACGATGGTTGGTTTGTTTCTCTGGATCGCCGGCCTGATCGTTGTGCTGGGCGGGATCGTTTGGCTCGTTGGCTAAACCCTTCGCATGCCAACGAGCCCCGACCAAACTTGGTCGGGGCTCGGCGATAGACAACGACATCATCAACACAAATGCCCACCGATCGACCACCACTCCTTGGCCCCGAACTGATGGCCCAGCTCGAACGGCTTGAGCTGGTGACACGGAAGATCTTTCGCGGGCGGATGAAGGGGGAGCGGCGGAGTAAGCGGATGGGGCAAAGCGTCGAGTTTGCCGACTTTCGCAACTACGTCGCCGGCGACGACCTTCGGCTCATCGACTGGAACCTTTACGCCCGGCTCGACAAACTGATCGTCAAGCTGTTTCTGGAAGAAGAAGACCTCCACTTCTACACGCTCCTCGACGCAAGCCGATCGATGGGGTTTGGCGACCCGACCAAACTGCAGTACGCCAAGCAACTCGCGGCAGCCCTCGGCTTCATTGGCCTCGTTCGATCCGATCGGGTCGTCATCGAAACATTGGGGCAAAGCGCGCAGCAGCGCAGCCCGACATGGCGAGGCCGGCAAAGTGTCCGGCGGATGGTCGAAACGCTCGAGAAGATCGAGCCGACCGAAGAGGTCTCGCTCGTCGAGGGAGTCAAGCGGTTCTGCATGAGAAACCATGGCAAAGGGATCGTCGTTTTGATTAGCGATCTCATGGATAAGGAGGGCTACGAGGCGGCGCTCCGGTACTTGGTCGCCCAGCGGGTCGACGTTTACGTCATCCAGGTCCTTTCGCAAGAAGAAATCGACCCGTCGGTTGCCGGCGATTTGAGACTCGTCGACTGCGAAGATGGCGACATCGCCGAGATTACCGTCAGTGCCCCACTGCTGGCCCGGTACAAAAAAACGCTCGATGGCTTTACCCATGGCGCGCAAGAGTTTTGTTCCCGTCGGGGGATGAATTATTTACTTGCGCACAACCAACTTCCGGTGAAGGATCTGATGAGCAACTACCTGCGCCGCCGGGGGCTGGTAAGGTAGCCGCCAGTTGGCTCCTCCGCGAGCCACCGTTCGCGGACGAGCCCATCGACTTCCAACAACATGAACTCCCTCTTCCGCAACGCGCTCGACCCGACCTACCTCTGGGGCCTGATGGCTCTATTGCCGCTGGCGATCCTTGCGCTCTACTTCCTCAAGCTCAAGCGGGAGCCGCTCGAAGTTCCGAGCACCTATCTTTGGAGCAAGTCGATCGAGGACCTTCATGTCAACAGCTTATGGCAACGGTTGCGGCAGAGCTTGTTGCTCTTCTTGCAGCTCCTGTTCCTCGCGCTGGCCATCCTCGCCCTCTTGCGTCCTGGTTGGGAAGGCTCAAGGCTTCAGGGTCAAAAGTTCATCTTCCTGGTCGACCATAGTGCCAGCATGGGGGCAACCGATGCCGAAGGAGGTGCCACCCGACTTGCCAGCGCCAAGAAACATATTGCGGGGCTGATCGAACAAATGGAATCGGGCATGTCGGCGATGATCGTCAGCTTTACGGACGAAGCCCGCGTCGTGCAAGAGTTCACTTCCAATCGCCGAAAACTGCGCGAGCAACTCGAAACCATTCAGCTCACTTCTCGCACCACCCACTTGCTAGGGGCGTTGCAACTTGCCGATGGCCTCGCCAATCCGGGGCAAATGGTCGAGCCGGAATCGAACGTAGAAATTAATCTGAGCGATGGCGAAAAGACGACGCTCTACATTTTCAGCGATGGCCGATTTGCGGACGTCCAAGGATTTTCGCTCGGGAATCTTGAACCGCAAATCTACGTGCCGGTGGGCAAGTCCGAAGCGGCCAATCTAGCGATCACCACCTTCCGCACCCGGCGCAACGAGGTCTTCCAGGGAAATCAACAGCGGGAGGAGGGGCAAGCCTTCGTTCAGGTGAGCAACTTCTCGCCGACCGAACAAAATGTCGTTGTCGAGCTGGCCGTCGATGGAGCGTTTCGCGACGCCCGAGAAGTCGTCGTGCCCGCT
>QIKP01000005.1 GCA_003233055.1 Planctomycetaceae bacterium | reverse complement strand
ACACAGCTCCGAATGCCGCTTTTCGATCCAAATCCCGACCTTCCTGCCGAGCCTCCGTCTGGCGCAGGGATCGGGGTACCGAGCGAGCCGAGCCCTCCGAAGACAGGTCGCTGGGCCATTCGCTTACCTGCCTTACTGTTGCTTCTGGGGACGATGCTGGTGATGTTGCTCGGGCCTATCATGGTTTCACGGATTCGCTACGCCGATACGCGAGCCCGGATTGATGCAGAGGTCGACGCCGCGATGGCGGGGCTCCCTCAGCTCCGACCGCGATTAAACGATTTGGTGCTTACCTCGAGGCTGGTTGTGAAGCGAGCCTCTCCTTGCGTGGTCAGCATTCATCGGGCCGATTTTCGAGGGCTCGAGGCGGAAGGTTCCGGAGTGATCGTGGACCCCGACGGTTACATCATCACCAATTTTCACGTGGTGAATAATGCGGCAGGGCTCCATGTTCGCTTGGCAGATGGCCGGACAGCTAGTGCCGGGGTGGTCGGTGGTGATCCGAAAATAGACCTGGCGATCCTCAAAATCGAATTATCGGACTTGATTGCCCTGGAGTGGGGAGACAGCGACACCCTCGAAGTGGGGGACTTGGTCTGGGCCCTCGGCAGTCCCTTTGGACTCGAACAGACCGTCACGATGGGCATCGTCAGCGCCAAGCAACGACGGGCCAGCAGCGGCGTAGCAAGGAACGTCTATCAAGAGTACTTACAAACCGACGTGGCTGTGAATCCAGGCAATAGCGGTGGTCCGCTCGTTGACTTGGAAGGGCATCTCGTCGGCATCAACACGGCGATCGTCGGAGAGACCTTCCAAGGTGTCAGTTTCGCCATTCCTAGCCGATTGGTTCGTGCCACTTACCAAAAGATGCGATCGGAGGGTTGGATCGAGCGTGGCTTCCTGGGCGTGACGCCACAGCCCGTCTCCAATACCGTCCGCCGTCGAATGCAGCTCGGACCGGGCGTGGGTGTCTTGGTTGCCACGGTCGCAAGGCATACACCCGCCGCCAACGCGGGCCTCTTGCCCCGAGACGTGATCATGAAGTGGAACAATCACTTCGCCTCCGACCCCTTTCTTTTGACGCAGGCGATTGCCGATACGCCGGTTGGTTCGAAGGCGAAGGTCGTGATCAAACGCCTTGTTCGCAACAACCCGGTCGAATTGGAAGTCGAAGTTACCGTCGGTGCCGTGCCGCGATTGTAGACCGACGCAAGCACCGACGATTTTTAGTACAACGGATTGAATACAACGGAGTCAAGCCAAGTGGACCTGGGAACGGCCAGCGACGTCAAGGAACAGATACGCCAGGCGACCGACATCGTCGATTTGGTCGGGGGCTACCTCCCTCTCCGCCGCCAAGGCCGAAATTACGTTGCCCAGTGTCCTTGGCACGACGATACGCGCCCCAGTTTGCAGGTGAATCCCGAGCGGCAAACCTTCAAGTGCTGGGTTTGCGACGTCGGAGGCGACGTTTATAGCTTCTTGATGCGGATGGAACGGTTCGAGTTTCGAGAAGCCCTGGAGATGCTTGCCGAGCGAACGGGTGTTTCATTGGGGCCATCGGGACCGAAGGCCGAGGCGGGAAGTCCCGGCGATTCACGGACCCAGTTTGCCGCTTCCGCTTGGGCTGCCGAGCAGTTCCAACGCTGCCTCACCGAGTCGACGGAAGGACAAGCCGCGCTCCGGTATTTGGACGATCGCGGAATCAACGACGAAATGCGCGTGCGGTTTCAGATCGGTTTCTCGCCGCCTGACTGGGAATGGCTCGTCCGACAATCGCACAAAGGCCCCTTCTCCGCAGAAGTTCTAGAGCGGGTCGGCCTCGTTGGGCGCCGCGAAGGGGGGGGCGGGTACTACGATCGATTTCGAGGGCGGCTGATCTTTCCCATACGGGATGTCCGTGGTCGACCGATCGCCTTTGGAGGCCGAGTCCTTCCGGAGTTGGCCGACGACCGATCGGCGAAGTACGTCAACTCCCCCGAGACACCGCTCTATAGCAAGAGTGATCAGCTCTACGCGCTCGACCACGCCCGCGATGCCATCGCCCAGGAAAAGCAAGTCGTCGTGATGGAAGGCTACACCGATGTCATCATGGCCCATCAACATGGGGTGACCAATGCGGTCGCCTGTTGCGGCACGGCACTCGGCGAGCGGCACCTCCGGTTGCTTCGCCGGTTTACCGATAAGGTCGTGCTGGTTCTCGACGGAGACGACGCGGGGCAGAGGCGAACCAATGAGGTGCTAGAGCTCTTCGTTAGCAACCAACTGGACCTCCGAATCCTAACGCTCCCCGAAGGTCTCGACCCGTGTGACTATCTGTTGCAGAACGGAAGCGAGGCCTGGGAAGCCTTTGTCGCAACGGCGGCCGATGCTCTGGAATATAAGTTTCGCTACATCGAGAAACGAGTAGGGCGTAACCCGAGCACTCACGAAGCGGCCCAATCAGTCGAAGAGCTACTCGCAACACTTGCGAAAGTCAACGTAAGAGCGGGCGAGGCGAGTTCCATTGCGCTACTACGAGAGCAGCAGATGCTAGGCCGCATCGCGCATAAATTCCATCTTCTCGAAGAAGAATTACGTGCCCGTCTAAAAGTTCTCCGCCGCGGCTCCCTACGATTGATCGGCGGCACGACCGCAGTCTGGGGCGGGAAAACCAACGAGGAAACACCGACTCCGCCGCTCCAGGATACGAAATCGGCCGCGCCAGCAGTGCTATCATTGTGGGAGAAAGAAATCTTCGAGCTGGTCTTGTCGAAACCAGAACTTGTGGGTCCAATCATTCAATCGATACCAATTGCCGCGATGCAAAGTGCTCCGGCGACTTGGTTGTATGGGCTTTGCCAAAAGATGCATGGGAGCCATGAAGCGGTTACTTTCGATCGCCTCCTGGCGAGTGCCCAATCCGAAAAAGGGCAAAAGCTCCTGATTGATTTGGAAGAAGACGCGGAACGAAAGCAGGAGAGTGACCACGATCAACGCTTGCTTGATCTGGTCGAAGGTTACCGAAAGCAGCACGAGCAGGCCGACCAGCACCAACACCTGGCCGATTTACGCGAGGGCCAACTCGCACCGGACCAAGAGGAGGAAGTACTTAACAAGTTTTTTGATAATTTGAAACGCCGGCAGGCAGGGTCTCTATCCACGGATGGTTAGAGTGTTTCGCCGGTTAGTAGTTCGCCCTCCCCGTTACCCGTTTAGGGGGGCCCCACCAGGGGGCTGACAACAGGGCGAACTTCGTCACCTCACCCCAGGCGTACAGGATGTACGCGAGGAGCAAGACGATGACCCTTTCGTTCGATCAAGAACTGCAGACACTGCTCGCACTCGCAAAAGAGCAGGGACATCTCACCTACGAACAAGTCGGGCCCTATCTACCCGACGAAACCTACGGCACGGAAAAAATTGAGCGGCTTCTCTCAGCGCTCGATGCGGTCGGTATCGAGATCGTGGAGGAGCCAACCAAAAGCCAACCTGCGGAAGCCAAAGAGACCGTCACGCCTGGTACCGAGGATCGGGCACGGCTTTTGGCCGAGGCGATGCCTCAGTACACGAGCGACCCGATTCGCATGTACCTCTCTCAGATGGCGGAAATTCCCCTGCTGTCGCGGGAAGAAGAAATCGCCCTGGCGAAGAAAATCGAGATCACCCGGAAGCGTTTCCGCCGCAACATCTTGCGATCGTTTTATGCACTCGAAGCGACCGTCAAGACTTTGGAGCAGGTTCAACGGGGCGAGCTCCCTTTCGACCGCACCATCAAGGTGTCGCTCACCGAGCATCTCACGAAGGAGCAGGTGCAAGCCCGGCTGCCAGTCAATTTGTCGACGCTTCAGCATCTTCTGAAGGCGCAGCGGAGCGACTTCGCACAGCTCACCCGTCGCGACTTGCCTGAGGGGGAGCGGAGCGAGACTCGTCAGCGTTACCTGCGCCGCCGCGAGAAGATGCTGGTCTTGGTCGAAGAACTAAGCCTACGAACTCGCCGTGTGCAGCCGCTGATTCAGGAACTGGAGGACTTCAGTCAACAGATCGACGAAGTCCGCGAACAGATTCGTGAATTGCGCGAGCAAGACGCGCCGAGCGATAAGATCGCCTCGGTCAAAGCGGAGCTGAGGCAACTCCTGGCGCATGTGATTGAAAGCCCCACGAGCCTGCGCAACCGAACGAAGAAGCTGCGCAAGCAGTTCCAGCAATTCGAGGACGTCAAGCGGGAACTCTCTGGCGGCAACTTGCGGCTGGTGGTCTCGATCGCCAAGAAGTACCGCAACCGTGGTCTCAGCTTTCTCGATCTAATTCAGGAAGGCAATACGGGGCTCATGCGAGCGGTCGACAAATACGAATACCGTCGTGGTTTTAAGTTTTCGACCTATGCCACTTGGTGGATCCGGCAGGCCATTACCCGAGCGATTGCCGACCAGGCCCGGACGATTCGTATCCCGGTCCATATGATCGACGTACTGACGAAACTCCGAAACACGTCCAAGCAGTTGCAGCAGCAATTTGGACGGCAGCCCTCCATCGAAGAGATTGCCACCGCGGCGGATATTTCGTTCGAGGAAACGGAGCGAGTTCTCGACATCGGTCGGCACCCGGTAAGTCTCGATCGCCCCATTGGCGATGGCGAGGATTGTAGCTTCGGTGAGTTCGTCGAAGACCAACATACGGAGAGTCCCCACAAGTTGGCCAACAACGGGCTCCTGCGTGAGCAAATCGAAGAACTGCTCAAGACGCTGACCTACCGCGAACGGGAGATCATCCGTTTGCGGTATGGCCTGACGGACGGCTATTCCTATACGCTCGAAGAGGTGGGGCGGATTTTCCGCGTTACCCGCGAGCGGGTCCGGCAAATCGAGGCGAAGGCGGTCGCCAAGCTTCAGCACCCGGTCCGGAGTCAGATGCTCGCGAGCTTCGTCCCGCAAGAGCCGATTGCGGCGTAATTCGGTCGTTACCCCCACTGAAGGCGAGGGCGTGAAAAAAACATTTTGCGTCCTCGCCTTTTTTTTGTGCGACCGGAGAAATACGGACCTCTTTCCTCTCGCTTGGGGGCTTGGCAGTTTCGCCGCCAATCTGGATAATTCTTCCAACTGTGCTTTGTGTCGCAGAAACCCTCTTCCCGAGCCCCTCGCCAGGAAAAGGGCCCAGGGAGAGGGTGCATTGGCAGCGAAGAAAAGAAACGAACCTCTATGACCATTACCGCGGCAACGCTTCGCACTCTCCACCGACTCCACCTTCAACTGACCGACCTCCGCGATCGGCTCCGTCGCGGCCCGAGACAGATTACTATCCGCGAGGAGAACGTGGCCGCGCGCCAGGTCGATCTGGAGACGGCCCGCGAGACGGAGAAACAGGTAAGGCTGCTGGCCGACCGGAAACAGCTCGATTTGAAGAGTTCGGAGCAACGGCTCGTCGATTGGGGGCTTAAACTCAATAGTTGCAGCAGCAATAAGGAGTTTCAGGCTCTCAAGGAGCAAATCGCTGCGGCCGAGATGGCCAACAGCGTACTTTCCGACGAGATCCTCGAAGCGTTTGAACGCATTGACCAATTAGGCGAAAAAGTGCGCCAGGCGGAGTCGACCGTTGAGATGACCCAGAAGGAGCTCGACAAAGTCCGAAGTAGAATCGACGCAGCGGCTGACTCGATCCGTGGCGATATCGAACGCCTCGCGGCGGACCTCCAGCAGGCGGAGTCGTCCCTTCCTTCTGATTTCCGTACGGACTACAACCGAGTGATCCATGCGAAAGGGGCCGATGGGCTTGCTGAGGCAGAGGAATCGGTCTGTACCGGATGTGGCCAGAAGATCACCACCAACATGCAGAGCGAGCTACTCCTTTCCAAACCGGTCTTTTGCAAGTCGTGCGGTCGGCTGCTCTACCTGCCAGAGTAAACCCTTCGTCTTCCCTCGACACCCATTGCCGTTCGCCGCACGACCCGCCTTGTCGCACGACTGCCGCTAGTCCCATCGATGGTGTGAGCCGACCGGTTCACATCCGTGATCCCAACACAGGAGATAAATGTCATGAGCGACCGCATTCCCATGACTCGTTCCGGTTACGATAGAATCAAAGCCGAGCTCTACGACTTTGAAAACGAAAAGATGCCTGAGATTGAAAAGCGAATCGCCGAAGCTCGCGCCGAGGGCGATCTCAAGGAGAATGCCGAATACCATGGGGCACGCGAATCGCAAGGTATGTTGCAGGCGAAAATTAACATGCTTAAAGACAAGCTCAAACGGGCCGACATCGTCGACCGGTCCAAACTACCGAAGGATGAAGTCGTGTTTGGCTGTACGGTCGTGGTCAAGGACCTGGACTTTGGTGATAACGAGGAATTTACGATGGTCGGCGCAGGGGACGAAGATTTCGATGCGGGGAAGATCAACATCACGAGCCCCCTCGCTCAGGGGCTCGTCGGCAAAAAGGTGGGCGACAAAGCCGAGATCGAAGTCCCGGCCGGCACCAACCGATTCGAGATTCTAGAAATCCGCTTCGATGACGAGTGAGCGTTTGCCGATTGCTTGCGACCCGGTCGCCTTGCGCTCCATCGCTTGCGACTCCATTACGGGGGTTTTTGCGAATCGGCTATCCCTTCTTCACGCTCGAACGCGCGCCACCGATCGTTGGGAACAGATAGACCAAATAGTACGCACAGGGCACCACGATCAGTGTCAAGACCGTTGCGAACGCAAGGCCAAAAACAATCGCCCCGGTGAGGGGTTGCCAGAATTCCGCGCCGCCCGAGATGTTGAGTAGCAGAGGCATCAAGCCACCGCACGTGGTGATGGTGGTCAAGAGTACGGGACGCAGCCGATTGACGCCCGCTTCGACGAGCGCCTCCCGTACAGGCAGCCCGCGCCGGCGGGCCTGGTTGGTAAAGTCGACCAGCACGATCGCATCGTTCACCACGATCCCGGTGAGGCTTACCAGGCCGATGAACGTCGCGAGACTAAAGGGAAATCCGGTTACCCACATGCCTAGAATCACGCCGATAAAACTCAGGGGAACCGTAAACATCACCACCGCTGCCTGGCGAAAACTATTGAATTGGACCACCAAGATGACCGCGATCAGCACCACTCCGATCGCCATGCTGCGAATGAGGTAACCAAAATTCTTGTCCCGTTCGTCGTTTTCACCGGTGAATTCGGCGCGGATTCCCTCGGCTTCCGAGGCAGCACGGCCCAGGTACTGCTTGGCAAACCCTTCGACCGTCTTCTTGGCTCCCTCTATGGGTCGAAATCCAAGGTCGGGTAAAATTTCCTCGGCAAGCACTCCAAAAACATCCGCCGCTTGAATCGAGTCGTCAATGTCACACCGGGCCACCGTCGCCCGGTTCCGTTCGTACCGATTCACGCTAAACAGATCGACATCGCGCCGGATATCGGCAAGCGACCCAATCGATGTTTTTTGCCCATCGAGCCCCGTTAATAGAAGTCGCTTAATATCTTTAGGGTGCTTTTGGTACTCGGGCGCGAGTTGCAAGCGGAGATTGATGTCCTCGTCATCGAGCGTGATCTGGATCGAAGTGTCTCCCGCAATCGCCGTTTGTATGGCGCTAGCAATCCTCCGTTCGGTAAGTCCAAACAGCCCGACCAAATCGGGTTTAGGTTCGAGGATGAGAATCGGCACGGTATCGCGGAAGTCGACGGACTCGTCCACCGTTCCTGGTATCTCACCAAGCCGATGTTTAATTCGTCGCGCGAGCGCTCCGAGCTGGTCCAGGTTTTTGCCGGTGAGTCGCACAGAAACTTTCGCGCCGCCTGGAGGTCCATCCTCGACTTCGGTGAGGGTCATTTTCATCCCTGGCAGCAGTTCCACATGCTGCCGGAGGTAATTCATCACCTCGCGGGTATGAATCGCGCGGTCCATTGGCGGGACCAGTTCAACTTGAACCTCCCCAAATTCAGGCCCGATCGCGGGGTCATCGTCCACTCGCGTTGTCATGCCTGAGGCCGATCCGACCGAGGTGACGTAATTGACCAGGATACCGGTATCCTTCCAGTCGTCGAGTCTTTCGGTAATCACTTTTGATGCGGCAAGGGTTGCTTCGATGCTATATCCAAGGGGCAACTCGTACTTGACGATAAACTGACCACGATCGCTTGCCGGGAAGAAATTGAATCCAAGGTAGCCCATCAGTATTTTCGCCCCAAAAACACCGACCAGGCACCAGACGATCACAAAGACAGGAGTCGCACCGCGCAGGGCCGACCGGAGTAACCAAGCGTAGCCTCGTGTTACGGGGCCGACGTGAGGGCGTACGCGGGAATCGTGGTTGGTGTCGGCGCCGTGCGTTGCAGTAAGTGTAGCAAAGGCTTGCGACTCCTCTCCCTTCGGCTCTCGCCGGCGATACCAGCGCGCGGCAAGCGCCGGAATGACGAAGTGGTCGACCAGAACGGACCCCAACAATGCCGCCGACACGACTTTGGGCATCACGCTCATGAAGTCGCCCATGATACCGGGGACAAGAAGCATGGGGAGGTAGGCGGCAACGGTGGTGAGGTCGGCAGCAATGACCGGCAGACCGACTTCTTCAATGCCGATTTTTGCAGCCTCGACCGGGTCTTCGCCCCGCTCGATATGACGGTGGATATTTTCGGCGACGATGATCGCTCCGTCGACGACCATGCCGAGTACCAGAATGAAGCTAAACACCACCATGTTGGAGACCGGGATGCCCGCCGAGAACAGAAACATGAGCGCAACGGCCGTACTAAAGGGGATGGCAATGAGGACGAGAATCGAAATTCGCAGTCCCATCGACCAGGCGAGGATGACCAGCACCAGCATCGCGCCAAAAAGGGCACTGGATCCGAGCACACGGAACATGGTCCAGATCTCATCAGCCGCATCGCGCGACGTATAGAACTCCAAGTCAGGGAACTGATGGCGAAGGTCCTCTACTTTCCTTTGAAGGAGTTTTGTTGCACCAAGGGTGTTGATGTCGGCATCCTTGTTGACGACGATCGTGGCTGATTTGTGGCCATTGAGCTGCGCTAGATTGAGAACCCGGCGATGGGTATCCCAGACTTTTGCCACGTTGCGCACACGGATTACTCGGCCTCCTTGGCTGCTGACGATCGCTTCCCGGATGTCCTCCACGCCTCGGAGTTTCGACTCGTTGCGAAGCTGGCGATTGAATTCTCCCGTATTGAAGGATCCTGCAGGAACCTCGGCGTGAAAGTCGGCCAGCGACTGCCGCAACTGGCTGAGTGTCACGTCGTACTGCATCATCAAATCAGGATTGACGTCGACATGGATCTCCCGTTCCTTTCCTCCAAAAAGTTGCGTGTTCGCCACGCCATCGACCGATTCGATTTGCTCCTGCACGTCTTCCGCGATCTGCTTGAGTGTCCGATCGTCGACCCCCTCGGGAGCGGTGATGCTCACCAGCATCAGCGGAGCATTCTCAAAGTCGATGTCGGTAACGACCGGTTGGACTTCTCGACCAAGCGGCAATTCGTTGCGAATGCGGTCGACCAGGTCCTTGACTTCCCGCCGAGCGTCGTCCGGATCGACTCCGTCAAGAAAGATGATCTGTGTGACGGAGGAACCTCGCATGTTGGTCGACGCGATGAAATCGACTCGCTGCAAATCGCTGAGTACCTCCTCGACCTTTCGCGCGATTTCGTTCTCCGCTTCCCTTGGTTGAGAGTCGGGATAAGGGATGGCAACCAGAATGACCGCTTTGGTGATGGCCGGCGAACGCTGAACCGGCGTCAAAAAGCAGGCGAAGCCAGCCAAGAGCAGAACAAGCAGCGTCAACACCAGCACTAGCCGGGGGCGTTCGATGGCATAGTTGCTAATTTTCATAAGGATTGGCGTCGGGGGCCCGTGGCGTCCCCCTCCACGGAGTTTTCAGAAGCAAAGTCTCCCGACTCGGGGACGAGCCGGCTGATGTCCCAATCCTCTCCTCTTAGTCGGCGGTCCGTTCTCCCAAACGCCTTGCGACCACCGGCTCTGCGGAGCGACCGCCCACCACGCGCACATGCTGCCCGTCGGAAAGACGCTGTTGCCCTCGGACAACGATTCGATCCAAGTTCACGGACGTCGAGGGGACTAGCAAGTGATCGCCGCCATCAATCCACTCGGTCAACGAGACCTGACGAGCTGTCTCGAGGGGGACCTGTCGAATATCCCAGAACATGAGCGTCAGCGGCTCGAAGGTTGTCGCTAACGAAAAGAGATAGGTCTGGTCACCCCGAAACAGAACGGCTGTTTCGGGAACACGGTAAGCACTGATCCGATCGACAACTAACTCGGCCACCGCGACCATGCCGGGGCGAAGCAAGTACTGGCTGTTGGAGACGCGGACTTCCACCTCAAAGAGTCCGGTGCGGCTGTCGGCTAATTCCGAGATGCGAAACACCTCGGCATCGATGGGGGGCATCCGCTCGCCATAACGATCCCGGCTTTGAAGAAAAACTCGGGCACGAAACAGCCGAGATTCGGGGTCCCCCTGCTCTCCCTTTTTCCTCGCTACTTGGACGCTCCGCATCCGGCGCTGGATTTCTGGAATGTCGGCCTCCGGGACATCCACGACAAGGAGCACAGGGTCGTTCTGGACGAGTTCAAAAACCGTTTGGTTGGGCGCGACCGACTCCCCAGGCTCGGCCAAACGTCGAGAGATCGTCGCATCTACCGGGGTGGTGAGCGTGGCATCTTCTAAGTTCTTCGTCGCGATCTCGAGCTGCGCCGTGGCGAGTGCCTGATCGGTGAGGGCCTGTTGGAAATCCGCTTCGGTAATGGCGCCCAAACCTGCTTCTCGGACATTTCTCGCACGTCTCAGGTCGGTGGCTGCTTGCTCGCGCTGCGCCGATGCTTCGCTTCGTCGGGCGACAAGAATGCGGTCGTCGAGACGTCCCAGAAGCTGCCCTGCGACGACTCGGCTACCGTCGTCGAGGGGGTTTCCCTCCTTGTCGGTTCCAAGTTCTACAAGCCGCCCCCCCACTTCAAACCCGATCGAGTAGGTTTCCCAGGGGCGAATTTTTCCGGTGTACTTCGAGACGACCTCGTGGAGCGATGCCTCGACCCTTTTGACCGCGACCAAGGGTTTCGATTGAGCGACGATTGGGACTTCGGTCGTGACCTGTTTTTTTGCTAAGGTGGCGGCCGAATCGTCCCGACGGCTCGCCCACATCATCACACCGATTGCCATGACCGTTAGGGTGAGGAGCGCGGTGTAGCGAATCGACTCTCGCATCCATTTCGTCATGAGAAGTCGACTAGGGAGGGGAAGGAACGGGGGCCGGAATCGTGGAGGGTACCACTACTCCCATTGTAATCGGTGGGAAGTCACCCGGCAACAACGCAGCCTCCCGTTCGAACCGGCAAGAGGAGGCCTCGCGGAGGTTGGAGTCGTTCGACCGTCGTCAGCCGGACTTGGGCAAGAGAAGAAGAATCATGGTCGTCATGGAGTAGAGATTCAGCATGAGGTGGGCGACGATGGAGGGGACAATGCGATGCGTCCGCTGATAAGCGTAGCCAAGAAAGAGGGCGAAGACGAAAAGCGAGATCGGGCTTGGCCCATGTCCCAAGTGCGCCAGCGCGAACAGGAACGAAGAAGCAAGGATCGGTGCCCAACCATGCCGAAGGCCCAGTACCGCACCGACGGTGGCAGGTGCTTGGAAATGTGCACCAGCGGGCAGAGAAACCTCGTGCAACGAATCGTCTGCCGCGCCGATCCATCGTTCGGGAGACCGATCACTTTCCATGGGGAGCGGCGACGTCTCCTCTTGCTGGGGTTGGTGGGGGCCAAGTCCGAGAATTTGGTCTTCCCATCGTTCCAATCCCCCTTGCAAGAGCAAGCGGAAGAGTAGCTCTTCCAAAATCGGAGCGACGACAACGGCCGCCAGTATCGCGGCGAGGAAGACCATCGGCTCCCTGTTTTCCTGCATGCTTTCGAGCAGAGGATGGGTGGGGGGAATTCCGAGCAGATGGGCTGCGGCTGCCTGGATGAGGTAAATGGGAATCAAGCTTGCCGAAGCCAAGCCGATCCCCATGCCTATGTCCCCCAGGAGTTGACGCATCGAAACTGGCCAGCCAAGGTCGCGCCAAGTCGCCCCCAGCAGCATCACCAGCACTGCAACAATCACGACCGCAAAGAACAGATTGGTCACACAAAGCGAGAAAATACGACTGGTGAAATCGTCCGCCGAGGTGGTAGGGCTCGCCGGTTGCCCTGGGGGAGCTAGGGCCATGAAGAACGCGGCGAACGTCATGAGAATCGCTGGCAACGTGCCGCCAAGCATCCAGGGGACGGGCTGCCGAGGTTCCAACTCCAGCACGGTTCCCGATTGGGCCCACTTTCTTGCGAGCCATCCCCAGGCGACGAGGCTCGCAACCAATCCGATGGCGACGATCAGGGCCATTCGAGAGCTAAGTTCGGGATCCAACATGGCAGCTTGCACACCAGATTGCAGTGATCACTCGGATGTTCCGCTAAGGCAATCGTTTGACGCTGAAATAGCAGCGCCGTGACCGGAACATGCGTGTGCGGCTCGCACTAGGTCGATTTCTCCGTCATCATTTCGGAGGCGAGCCGAATGTATCCCCATCCGCTGTAAAGGGTCGCGGCGAGGGACAACCAGATGCTTGCGATGAGAAGACTCTTGAAGCCAGGCGTATTTTCTCCGCTCCACGCACTGAGTCCCCAAAGGCTCAGCGCTACTGCCAGGCATTGAAACACCATCTTTACTTTTCCCGCCCACTTGGCCGAAAAATCGATGTTGCGTCCTTCGCACAATCCGCGAAGGGCGGTGACCAACAACTCGCGCCCCGTCACGAGCACGGCCATCCATCGGAAGATTTGCGAGCCTTCGATCCCGGCAAGCATGATAAAGGTGCCGCAAATGATGACCTTATCGGCAAAGGGATCAAGAATACGGCCAAGCTGCGTAATCATTCCGAATTTGCGAGCCCAGTAGCCATCGAGCCAGTCCGTCAATGCTGCGAGCAGGAAGAGTACGAGACTCACGAAATACCAGCCCAACGCGATCGTTAGAAAGCACGCAAGGGCTAGTACGATTCGCGAGGCGGAAAGTTGGTTGGGGATGTTCCAGACAGTTGGTGCGGGCGCGGTAGGTTCAGTCCTCATAGCGCTGTCCGGTTCCCAAGGATGAAAAGTCGCCAAGTCTCGAAGAAGTGATCGCCGTCTAGCAGGCCGCTACTAAATCGTAATCGTTTCGGGCGACGACTTCGCCTTGGACGATTTGTCCTGTCGCGATCTGGTCGCCTGTGACGTACGCTACGCAATCGACATCGGGTGCGTCGAATTTGGTTCGGCCAATCCAGGCGTTTTCTTCGCCGGGCACCGGTCGGTCGATGAGGATGTCTTGCTGGGTACCAATCTGCGATTCTGCAAACTCAAAAGCAATCGATTGTTGCAGGGCCATCAATTCGTCATGCCGGGCCTGCATGGTCGCCTCGTCGACGTGATTCGGTAAGCGGGCGGCGGGTGTGTCGGGCTCGAGCGAATACGTAAACACGCCGAGCCGCTCAAATCGCTGCTCCGCTATGAATTCGGCCAACTCGGTGAATTCTTGGTCGGTCTCGCCTGGGAAACCGGTAATCATGGTGGTCCGCAGTGTCAGGTTATCGATTCGGCTGCGAAGTTTGCCAAGCAACGCCTCGGTCTCCTGGCGATTCACCCGCCGCTGCATCCGTTTGAGCATTCGGTCATTGATATGCTGCAGAGGCATGTCGAGGTAGGGGAGGATTTTTTCGGAGCTGGCAACCACGTCGATCAATTCGTCGGTGAAGTACATTGGGTAAAGATACATCAGCCGAATCCACTTGATCCCCTCGACTTGTTCTAGCTCACGAAGCAGTTCGACGAGCCGAGGCTCGCCGTACAGGTCTTTGCCATAGTAGGTGGTGTCTTGGGCGACGATCACCAACTCCTTGACACCATCGGCCGCTAGCTCGCGCGCTTCGGTCAGGACATCTTCGATCGGTTTTGTCGCATGCTTGCCACGCATCTTGGGGATCGCGCAAAACGTGCAAAGCCGGTCGCACCCTTCGGAGATTTTTAGATAAGCGAAATGTCGCGGCGTGACGCGCAGTCGCCCGGTGTCGGCAAGTGCCCGGACGGGTGCGGGCTTGAAGACGAGCCGTTGTTCATCGAGCCCACCAATCAGCCGGTCGGCGACCTTGGTGACTTCCTCCCGCCCAAAGACACCGACCAGGTGGTCGATGCCGGGACGATCGACCAGCAGTTGCTCCTTCTGCCGTTCGGCGAGGCAGCCGCTGACAATCAGGCCGCGCAGGTCGCCTCGTTTTTTAAGTTCGAGCATCTCGTCGATCGCCGCAAACGATTCGTTGCGGGCCGACTCGATGAACCCGCACGTGTTGACGATGGCAAAGTCGGCCCCTTCGGGCGACGGGACCAGCTCGTACCCATCCAACTGCAAGAGCCCCAGCATCCGTTCGCTGTCGACGAGGTTCTTCGGGCACCCAAGACTCACAAACGCATACCGCCCCTTGGTCTCGGTTGGGGTGGAAGAAGGCGAGCCTGCTGCCGACGGCTGGTTGGCGATGATGGGGAGTGGTTGCATGGCCTCTAGCGTAGTCGATGCGGCAACTTGTGGCGAGGGACCGCGAAGCGGCCAACGCAGGCAAAGGCACAAGAAACGAGGGGTGTTGTCCCCTCGTTGGCGTCCTCGCGTGGCAAAATAGTTACGGTTTTTCTCGGCAATTCGGTTGCAATCCGTCCGGTCCTCGGTATAGTGTACGCCTGTTTACTATTCGGTCACTTGCCACGAAAGGCTCGAACCATGCTTGCCGACATCCCTTATGAAGAATGGGCCGACGCCTTCGAAGCGACCGCCGAGGAATTGCTCTGGGAGGCGGGCATCGCTGATCCGCCCGTCGATGCGTTCTTGTTTGCGATGCGGCTCGGTCTTCTCGTCACCGAAAACGATGCGTTGCCTGTCCGTGCCCAATTCGCGCGTCTCGCCGGCGAACCGACTTCAGTAGCCCAGTCTGGAGTAGCCCAGGCGGGGGAAACGGGCCTGCCGCGAGGGACTTCGGTTATCGTCCTGGGCGAGGAGGAGCGTTTCGAGCGCCGGCAGTTTGCGGTGGCGCACGAGCTGGGCGAATTCTCCGCCGCCAGGGTCTTCAACCGCTTGGGCATCGAGCCGCACCACGCTCCGATCGGAAGTCGCGAGCAGGTCGCCAACGCGATTGCGGGGCGATTGCTGTTGCCCTGGCGATGGTTTCGCGAGCAGGGCCTTGCGTGCGATTGGGACCTCAGGGAACTCAAAAAAGTTTTCACCACCGCCAGCCATGAACTGATCGCCCGGCGAATGCTCGACATGCCGGATCGGATCGTTCTCACCCTGTTCGACCAGGGCCATGTCACCTGGCGCCGCTCCAATACCGGCACCCGCTCTCAACCGATCTGCGACCAGGAATTGCAATGCTGGCGAGAATGCCACGACCTGGGGCTGGCGACTTATGGAGAGATCGTCGGCGAGGAGTTTAGCACGATCCCCCTCCGCTGCTGGCCTGTGCATGAGCCGGAGTGGAAACGGGAGATATTGCGAATGGATATGCCAATCTGGGAGTGACGGGAGGGCCAAAAATCGCGACGCGAAGAGGCAAGCGAGCGCCAGCCTCGCCCAAGATTAGCCTCTCAAGCAGGTCGCCAAGTCGTCGAGCCGCCATGGTTTGCCGAGTACGGCCGTGGCGCCGAGTTCTGTCGCGCGCTCCACGCGGTCGCGCCGCGGGAAGTCGAGCAGCGCGACAAGCGGAACATCCGCTGGTAATCTCTTGCAAAAACGGGCGAGCCGTTGCTCTTCGTCTTGATTCAACTGCCCGCCGACCCAAATACCTGCCGAAGGTGGTGAGCTGAGCGGCCCGGCACGCCAGGTGGGCGTCCAAAGGGCGGAATAGCCAATCGCATCGCAAGCGACGAGGAGCGCGTCCGGGGCATCGGCATCCGGGGCATCGATGGCAACGAGCTTGGGAGCCTGGAAGGGAGTCTCGGCGGCGGAGGCCGTTTTCTCTCTGTTTTCGATTGGCATTGTATGGAGGTTCTGCCAACTAGTGGGGCGACCAGCCCGCCATTGCCTCTGCGTCGTTTGCCACCAGGTTTCAAAGTGATACCAGTAGATTCGTTCGCAGAAGGGAAGCGGGGTGCCCGTCCGCTGCTCCCCCTCGCACCAAGTCCCCAGGACGGTCACGAATCCCGCGAGCGGCAAGCGCTCGCGCGCCGCTCGTACCCAATCGGCAGAAAAATTCCCTGGCCGCATTTGAAACACGACCACCAGGTCAGCCTGCTGCTCAGAATTATTGGCGAGGGTAAGCGTTGCATCCCTGTCGATCGCCTGAAGTGCTTCACTCCATTCGGTATTCTCTAGGTCCCCGACCGCTAGCACTTTTAGCGAGCGTTTCATCGCGGAACGGGGAATCGATTGGCGTGGGCGATTTCGCATAGGTACCTGAATCGGATTGGCTTGATAAGGGTCGATATAAGGGGCGATGGTCAAGGGCCAAATTCCAGTGAGTGTCGAGTCGTGAGTGCGCAAGTGCGTGCGTGTCGTCGAGGCAGGCAGTGGTTTTGAAAGCCGCCTTGACAGTGGTGTGCAAATTTGCGAAACAGATACCTGCTCGTTGCGGACACTCGCTGCCAAGGATGGTAGCATGCTTCGAGCAGCCGCCCAAGGTCGGCGGTTTCGACGGCAAGACAAGGAGGTCGCGCCGATGTTACTCCCCACGCTCCCCTCTCAAAACCACGGCAAGTCGCTTGCTGAAGCGATTCCCTCCGCTCGTCTGCTTGGAGGGGGGGATATCGTTGCCACCAGTTGCACTTCCAGTAGTGATAAGGTGCGACCGGGGGATGTTTTTGTGGAAATGGATACCGAGGGCCGGGGAGACGATGCGGCTCGGCAAGCAGTGGAGCGGGGTGCGATCGCCATTGTCTGCGAGCGTTATCTGCCCGTTTTTGGCGTAACCCAATACGTCGTGGAAAATAGCCAAGCGGCGTACAGCGAAATTTGTCACGCCCTGCTCGATCACCCCTCGGCCTCGCTCAACGCCATTGCGATCGCCGGCAGCTACGGCAAGACGTCGATTGCCCAGTTGCTGGAGTCCATTTTTCTTGTTGCCGGCAAGTCGGTTGGTTGCCAAACGAGCCAATACACTCGCATCGACGGATGCAAGTCACGTTTTGTGCTGCCAACGACCGCTCCTGGCATCGCGGAGTTCATGGACGAAAGTCTCGCTTCCGGTTGCCGCCACGCGGTGGTCGAGCTCTCGGAAGAATCGCTGCGCACTCGCGTTGCAAGTGCTGCCAATTTCGATGTTGTCTGCCTATCCAATCTGCATGGCGATCAGCCGGACGGCAACCGCTCTCCGCAAGATTCTCGACAGGCAATGACCTCGGCACTGGAGCTGCTCACTGTAGGCGGCATGGTGGTGCTGAATGCTGACGATCAAAATTCCATGAGAATACTCTCCGAGCACGAGGGGCCGACGCTTACCTTTGGAATGAACTATCCGGCGGATGTCTCGGCGACGGTCGTCGACCGGCAAACCAACGAGCAGATGTTTTTCCTCACCATCGACGACGATACGGCCGCAGTGGTCACTTCGATCGTCGGCGAGGCGCATGTCCAAAACTGCCTTGCCGCTGCTTCGATTGCCCGCGTCTATGGCGTGCCGCTCCGCGATATTGCTCTTGGGATTGAGCAAGTAAAGCAAATTCCCGGCGTGATGCATCGGTTCGACACAGGGCTCGGAGTTCCCCTCTATTTCGATCGCGGCCGGTCACCGGTTGCGAAGAGTGGGGCGCTGTCGGCCGCTCGCGCGCTCACCGAGGGACAAGTGATTGCTGTCGTCGACCAGGCCTGCTCGGTATCGGGTTCGCTAGCAGACCATGTTATTTCGACTTGCGGGTTTTCCAAGGATGCCGTAATAACACAAGCCGTGGCGAAAGTACTCGCCGTGCTCGAAGTCACCGACGAAGGCGTGCTGAGAACCATTGCAGCCAAGCTTAGCGGGATCGCAGCGGCAGTCCTCCGTGCGCAAAAGGGCGACATCGTCGTCGTCTGCGGTCTGGGAAGTGTGTCGCCGCAAGAGAATTGGGCCGCTCAAAATGTTCAGGTTCCTTATCTTGTGAAAGACTTACTGAAAGAACTAGCCGATCGCCTCCCAGCAAGGAGCGCGGCATAGCTGAAAGATCAAGTTGTGGACGTCCCTACGAAAGAGACTCCACGAAGGGACCAATTGGGGTCCGAGGATGGATCAACTTACCTAATAACGAACAAATCATGCTGTAGCTTCTTCGTCGGTTGCGCGGATTGCGGGATCTTGCGTAACTACCCTCCCCTGGGTTGGAGCATCGAACCCTGCTGAGCGGCGATTACTGGGTCAATCGCCAACAGCAGGCGCTTCGCGATGAAGCTACAAGAACTGAGCGTCGGGGTGGCGGACCTCCGCCACCCTGGCGTCTCAGTGGAAACAACGGAAAGCGGAAAGGTGGAAGCGTAGCGATTCCCCTTCTTCTTTCTTCTACCCTCCCTCGCCTCTTACCCGGTCCTCGCCATGTCCAGCACTTTGCAAGTTGTCATCGCCGGTGGCGGCTCGCCGGGGCACGTCTATCCCGGGCTAGCCATTGCCGAAGCTCTGGAAGCTCGGATCCCCGACGTTTCCCTCATGTTTGCCGGCACAGGGCGTCCTCTTGAAAGACATTTGGTTCGCGCCGCCGGTTACAACTACGTTTCCTTGCCTGCGAAGCCTGCGCCGCACAATCCGTTCGAAGCTTTCCGGTTCGTCACCGACAACATGGTCGGCTTTATGGCAGCGGGTTGGATGTTGCGTGAGCAACAGACTTCGCTCGTGGTCGGGCTTGGCGGATTTGCGAGCGCGGCCGTGATCCGCGCCGCTGTCGGCCGGGGCATTCCCACATTATTGCTTGAGCAGAACGCCGTCGCGGGACGGGCCACCAAATGGCTTTCCGGAATGGTGGAGAGTGTTTGCACGGGGTTCGAGCAGGTTGCTTCGAATCTCTCTCCCATGGCGCAGATTCATCACACCGGAACTCCCGCCCGGCCCCGGTTTGTCCAACAGTTTCGGCAAGGGAACAACACCGACCACGACGACCGGCTGCGAGAACGGCGACTCGTGGTCCTTGGTGGTGCTGGCGGTGCGCAAACGCTTAACCGGCACATGCCGGCGGTGGTGGCGCAGTTGGGAAGCGATCTGGCTGACTGGAGGGTGGTCCATCAAACGGGCGAAGGACAACTCCAGGAGACCGAAGACCGGTATGGCGAAGATCATCCACAGATCCTCACCGTCTCTTACATCGATGAACTCGCTTCGCTGCTTTCTGAAACCGATATTGTCGTTTGTCGCGCCGGGGGAACAACGCTTGCGGAACTGGCGCTAGCAGGTGTCCCGGCGGTGGTCGTGCCGTTTCCCGATGCGGCCGAGAATCACCAAATGGCTAACGCCCTGGTTTACCAAGAAGCGGGGGCCTGTACCGTGGTCGATGAATGGGCAGCCGGCGACCAGTTGACCGAGGCCTTGGTCAGCGAAATTCGCCTACTTGCCGCCGACGACCAGCGCCGCCGAGAGATGGCCCGGGCCATGCGATCGCTCGCCTCGCCTGACGCCGCGGAGATGATTGCAGAGGAGTGCTGTGGGTTGCTCTACGGCACGGCCGTGCCGATGGCCGCGTAAGGAATGGATTGGTGGCTCAACCGCTTGACTCTCTCGCTACTCAAACAGCATCCAGGTAAAGACTGCCTGGCCGTGAAACGCCGCTCCTGCGGCGGGGATGACAAATCCCTCGTTCCAACCCTCCCCGGGGTAACGACTGAGTGATCGCTGGCCCTGCCGAGCGAGCCTCTTTTCCGAGTTCCGCGTGATCGGCCGGAAATTCCAGCCGGGTCGGTTGCCGCCAAGGCCCGAGCTTACGCGATCTTTAGCGTCGGGGGCGATTGGTCCTGTTCGGCTCTTTGGGTTCGACTGCGGGAGAGTTCCCAGAGTTTGGCGTATTTCATGAAGTTGTAGTAGCAGACGATCCCGCACCACAGGAGCCCCGGAGTGCCATCAAAAAGGCCGCCTCGCAGGAAGAAAAACTGGAAGAATTTGAGAGGAGGCCGAACCGCGACGCTCCACCATCGGGCACGTTTGCCTCGATCGTAAGCATCCCGTGCCGCCAGGGAGGCATAGCGGTTTTGCGTTTGAAAAAACTGGTCAAGGGACTGGCAAGTGTGGTGTTCCAGCTTGCTGGTAAGCTGGCCACAACGCGACGAAGGAACATCAATGTCTTCGTGAACACGGCAGTCTCGGTAGCGAAGTTCGCGACGAAGGAGCCGAGTGCATCTGGCAGACTGGGTTCCCGAATACCGCAATCGATATCCCAGCAGGTAGTTTTCACGACGGACGGAGTAAGCATCGCTTGCCGGGGAATCGACCAACAGGCGACCGATCTCCATTGCCAGCTCAGGCGTCACTCGTTCATCCGCATCGACAATCAGCACCCATTCGTTGGCCGCTTGCGGAATTGCCCAATTCTTAAAGTCGGCGTAGCCAACAAACTCTCGTTCGATCACCCGAACGTCGGGCAAGCCGCGAATCAGTTCGAGCGTCCCGTCGGTCGAACCGGAGTCGGCTACCAGTATTTCGTCAGCCACGGAGCGGACCGACTCGATGCAATCGAGAATGTTGTGCTGCTCATCTTTGCAGGGGATCAGGACCGTGAGAGGGTGAGACATGGCTAGGAGTCGCGAGTCCAGTGGTCGAAAGGAGGCCAGAGGAGCAAACGGTACCAAACCGCCGCCAAGCGACCAACGCCAACTCTTCTGCTAGCAATTCCATGCTGGCCGGGCCAAAAGGGGGCGGGCTCCGCTCGATCCGGGCCAGTCTCTCGCGGTCCTCATCCCTGGTGCAGAATTCTGGTGCAGAATCGCAGAATCAAAGAGAAAAAGCGAATTCGGGGCGACTGCGAGGTGCGGGCTTGTCTTTTAGCCAGCCGAGAACGAAAATCGCCTCCATGAAATTCCTTGAAGAACTCCGTTGGCGGAACCTGCTCCATCAGTCGACCGACGACGAGGGCCTCTCCGATTGGCTCGATGAGAAGCCTCGCACGCTCTACGCCGGATTCGATCCGACGGCCGATAGTCTCCATGTCGGGAGCCTGCTGCCGCTGATGCTGCTGCGGCGATTTCAGAAGGCAGGGCATCGGCCGATTGCCTTGGTCGGCGGGGCAACCGGGATGATTGGCGATCCGAGCGGCAAGTCCGCGGAGCGGAAGTTGCTCTCGCCAGAGGTGCTCGAGCAGAACGTTGTGGGCCTTCGCGGCCAGATCGGAAGATTCCTCGATTTTGGCGGCTCCACTTCGGCGGAGTTGGTCAACAACTTCGATTGGATGAAGGGGTTCGGGTACATTGAGTTCTTGCGCGATGTCGGAAAGAACTTCCCTGTGAACGTGATGCTCGCGAAAGATTCCGTTAAAGGGCGACTCGGGCGGGACGATGTCGGGATGAGTTACACGGAGTTTAGCTACATGCTGCTCCAAGCGTACGACTTCGTCCACCTCTACAGGAATTACCATTGCGAGCTGCAAGTCGGTGGGAGCGACCAATGGGGGAACATTACCGCCGGCATTGACCTGGGCCGGCGGATGGAGTCGACCCAGCTGCGCGGCATGACGTGCCCGCTGCTCACCAAATCGGACGGGTCCAAAATGGGCAAGACCGAGCAAGGGGCGATCTGGCTCGACGCCGACCGAACGAGTCCCTATCAATTCTACCAGTATTGGCTCAACACCGAGGACGCCGACGCGGGGAATTGCTTGCGGATGCTGACCGAGCTGGAGCAGCCGGAAATCGTCGAACTCGATGCCGCTCGGGAGTCGGCCCCCGAGAAGCGGGCGAGCCAGCGCCGGCTCGCCGAGTCGCTCACCCAATTGGTGCATGGCGCCGAGGGACTGGCGACCGCCCAACAGGCGACCGATATTTTCTTTGGCGCGGAGATTGCCAATCTCAACGATCAGCAGCTCAATCAGATTTTTGCCGACGTGCAGAGCCATGAGCTTCCTCGCTCGCAGCTCCGCGAGGGGTTGCCACTTATCGACGCCCTCCATGCGGCCAAGTTGGCCAAGAGTAAAAGCGAAGCCCGTCGGACGATCCTGCAAGGGGGGGCGTACGTCAACAATCGGCGGTTTCCCGACGTGGCCGCCCAATTGACGGAGTCGGACCTTGCCAGCGAATCGGTGATGGTCCTCCGTAGCGGCCGAAAAAAATACGCCTTACTGCGATTCGTCTAGCGAAGGCTTGGGGACCGAGCAGGGTTTGACCGCTTGCGATCTCTGTGCGGGGCATTTATACTGGCCCCTCTTCGCGCGATAGGGGCGGATCGTCGCGATGACGGAAGCGGCCCTGGATGCCGACCTTTTCAGAAACTCAACCGTTCCGGTAATCCTACCATCCCAAAACTCAACAGGAGTTGGCTCCCTACGCGACAGCGCCCACTTTTTTAGAGGCGAATTCCGCGGAGCAAACGAGGTCCACGCATGGCGGCCACACCAGAGATTCCTAACTCCGATAAGAACGGCGAGCGTCGAGCGCGCGAGCCAGACGAAGCCCAGGTCGTTGTCGAAACGCGGGCCCTCTCGAAAGTCTACCGCGACTTTTGGGGACGCCAGAAAGTCCGTGCACTCAAGTCGCTTGACTTGGAGATCCACAAGGGCGAAATCTTCGGTCTGCTCGGCCCCAACGGCTCGGGGAAAACAACCACCATCAAGCTCCTCCTGGGATTGCTCTTTCCCTCCGAGGGCGAGGCGATCGTTCTCGGCCAAAATGCAACGGAAGTCAGCAAGAATGAACGCATCGGCTATTTGCCGGAAGAGTCGTACCTCTATCGCTTTCTCAACGCCGAAGAAACGCTCGACTTCTACGGCCGCCTCTTCAACATCCCCGCCGATGTTCGGCGAGAGCGAATCGACCGACTTATCAAGCTCGTCAAACTCGACGCGGCGCGACGACGACAGTTACGGGAATATTCCAAGGGAATGACTCGCCGAATAGGGCTCGCGCAGGCGCTCATCAACGAGCCGGATCTCATCCTCCTTGATGAACCGACGAGCGGGCTCGACCCGATCGGGACTCGCGAGATGAAGGATTGGATTTTGGAGCTGCGAGACCAAGGCAAGACCATCGTCATGTGCAGCCACTTGCTGGCAGATGTCCAAGACGTTTGCGATCGCATCGCTATTTTGCATCAAGGCGAATTGAAGGAGCTGGGCCGAGTCGATGAATTGCTCAAAGTAGAAGATGTGACCCAAGTCAAAGCCCGCGGGTTGTCTGCCGACTGCCAGGACGAGATTCGACAAGTGATCGAGCGTCATCAGGGCGAGTTGGTTTCGATGGAGAATCCAACAACCACGCTCGAAGAGCTTTTCCTTTCCATCGTCCGCGACAGCGAAGCCCGCCCGGGGCGACGTATCGTCAAGCAGGAACCGACCAAGCAGGGGAAGTCCTAGCTTGATGGCCAGGGCCGAGGACGGCCTGGCTCGTAAAAACCCTCGACTCCCGATGCTTCCTTACCATGATTCTTGAAAAGCCACTGTTGCCTTATTTCGAGTGGCTCTTGCAGTTTGACAAGACGCGATGGGGGGCGCTCCCGCACTTTCTTTTGACGCTCTTGGTCATCGCGATTGCCACCCTGCTTCTTAGCCTACTTGTGGGGACCGTTCTGTACGGACCGCTCAAGGCAGGCGACAAGGTTTACCGCGTGGTGGTTAACGGTTTTCGCGAGCTATTTTCCCTCTCCTTTCGCCGAGTCTGGGCACTGGCGAGACTGGCTATCCAGGAGTCGCTCCGAGGTCGAGTGCTGATTGCGGTCGCCGTTTTTGTCTTGCTGCTGCTCTTTGCCGGCTGGTTTCTGAAGACGGAACGCGAGCCGGCCAGGCTTTACTTTAGCTTTGTCCTCACCGCCACATCGTTTTTAGGGCTCTTCGTGGCCTTATTGCTCGCCGTCTTTAGTCTGCCGAATGATTTTAAGTCGAAAACAATCTATACTGTCCTTACGAAACCGGTCCGAGCAGGAGAGGTGGTCATTGGCCGGATACTTGGATTCTCCCTGGTCGGAACGGTGCTCTTGGCGATCATGGGAGTTTGCAGCTACCTTTTTGTGGTTCGGGCGCTCGACCATACCCATACAGTCGTCGGTTCCGTCCTTGCAAAAGGGGGCGACGCAGAGGGGAACCTTCCCGAGACAACCTCGCTGGACAAGGGACACCGGCACACGATCCAACAAGACGACGATGGACACCTCTTTGCCGAATTCGCTCACGACCACGATCACCATGTTGGCGAATCCAATGGCAGGCTGGTGGTTTCTTCTCCCCATGAGACCATTCGAGCTCGTGTCCCAAGAGGCGGGACTTTGCGATTTAAAGATCGTCAGGGTGTGCAGGTGGCACGCGGTGTGAGCGTCGGAAAGGAATGGGGTTATCGCAGCTTTATCGAGGGGGGGACCCAAGCAGCTGCCATCTGGACGTTTGACGGCATTGACGAAAAAACGCTCCATGACGAGGACGATGGAGGCGAAGCCTTGCGGCTGGAGCTTGTCGTCCGCGTATTCCGCACCTGGAAAGCCGACATCAATACGCCCGTTCAAGGGGTCATTCAGCTCAAGCGGCCTGGTAGCGATCTCAAAACGGCCCCGGAGTTTTTCTCCGCCAAAGACGCCACCATCGATCAAAGGTATTTCCCCAGAACGCTGACCGACACCAACAACCAGCCGATTGACCTGCTCGACGATCTGGTCGATGAACAAGGGCAAATTGAGGTGGTGGTGCAATGTCTTGACCGTTCCCAGTATTTTGGTTTTGCCCAGGGGGATTGCTACGTCCGCATGAAGGAGGGGTCCCCCCTTTGGAATTTCACCAAAGCCTATATCAGCATGTGGGTGCAAATGGTTCTGGTCATCGCCATCGCCGTGACCGGGAGCACCGTGTTGAGTGGCCCGATCGCGATGATGTTCACCGTTTCCTTTATTCTTCTCGGATTCTACCGCGAGTTTTTTGTCCGCGTTGCCCGGGGAATCCAGGAAGGGGGAGGGCCCGTCGAATCATTGGTGCGGCTGGTGACACAAATGAATCTGACTGCCGGTTTTCGGGGGGAAAGCGAAACAACCTCCCTCTGGATCATGCGCAGTGTGGATAGTGTCTTCCTAGGGGCGATGGAATTGCTAGCGAACGTGCTGCCTGATTTTGGCGAGTTCAACGCAACGAAGTACGTGGCCTACGGGTTTGACATCCCGGCAAATCAAATCGCGCAGCAATTGACGATGGGCGCTGCCTACGTGATCGGCCTGTCGATCGTCGGTTACTTCTTACTCCGCACTCGCGAGGTGGCCAAATGAACAAGCGCAAAGTGTTCCAGCGAAAGCTGGCCTATGGCATCGCGATTGCCATGTTGCTTTATCCTTTGCTGCTCCTGAGCCGTCCTGCGACGGTGTTCGATCCCAAGGGAGGGCTTCTTTCGGAAATGCGGAGCGCCGGAGGTCTCAGCCAGGCCGATCTGGGCGAAATCGACCCTGCCAGCGCCACGATGAAACTCGCTACGCTCGGCCTCCGAGGGTTGGCGGTGAATCTTCTTTGGGGGAAGGCGGACGAATACAAGAAGAAGGAAGATTGGTCGAACCTCACCTCCACGCTTGAACAACTGGCCCTTTTGCAGCCCAACTTCATCACGTTTTGGAAATACCAATCGTGGAACGTCAGCTACAACGTGTCCGTCCAGTTCGATGATTACCGCGATCGCTACTACTATGTTCGTCGCGGAATGGAGTTCCTCCAGGAAGGCATTGAAAAGAATAGCGAGAACCGTGACATCCCCCAACTGCTTTGGGACCTTGGTTGGTTCGTCGGGCAGAAGATTGGTCGCGCGGATGAGGTCGTTCAGTATCGTCGGCTCTTCAAGGCGGACGACGCGTTCCATGGCGACGATCCACCCCGTGGGAGCGAAGAACGTGACAACTGGCGTGTCTCCAAATTAGAGTACGAGAATGCCATTGCCGCGGTCGATGATCGCCACAAAAGCTTGGGAAAGAAGAGCGAGCAGATGTTTTATGCGAGTCCCAGCAAGTCGCAAATGAGCTACGCCGAAGCGACCGGAAACGAAGGGAAGTTTGAATTGGGGCGAGCGGCTTGGAAAGTGGCGGCGGATGGATGGAAGAGATTTGGCGATCTCTGGATTACCCACTCCACAGGTCGCAGGCTACAACTGGGCCATGAGCAGCAAGTCGCCGACCAGATTGCCCTGAAGGAAAAGGAACTCGACTCGCTCTCCCCTGGGCTACGAAGCAAACTCTTGGAAGAACGCCGCAGCACCCTCTCCGCCAAGCAGCGAGCCGCCATCGACAAGCCTGACAATGAACGAAGTAGGGACGATTGGAACCAGGCCTACGAAGCTAAAGAATTGTTGCTGGTTACCGATCAAGACATCGTTGATCGAATCCTGGAGAAGAATCCCCAACTCCGAAAGCAGGCAGGGTCTCTCGGATCGGAGATTGCCAATTTGCGGGTCGATCTGATCTACACCCAACGCTACAAGGACATGGCCAATTACGATTACTGGAAACTTCGTGCGGAGTTTGAGCAGTCCGACGAAGCGGTCAAGGCGCGACAGAAGATGTACCTTGCCAAGAAAGAGTCCGCGGATGGCCAGTCGCCGATCGAAGCAAGGAAACTGTACGAGGAGGGATTCGCCCTGTGGCGTCAGGTCCTCGACCAATTCCCTACGCTTCGAGACAGGGAGGGAACGACCGGGGATGATTTGATGGTATTTATCCTTAAATACAGGAAGGTCCTCGACTCTCAAGAGGAACCGATCCCCGATGATTTTCCTCTGTGGGACATCATCGAAGACTTCGACACAGAGCAAGAATTTGTCGAAGAGATCCGCCAGCGAAAACTTCGCGTCAACAACGAGACTTCCGGAGTCGAGCCGCCCCAAGCGAAGGATCCTGAGGCAGCTTCACAGGACGACTCCGAATCGGGTTCTCCGAAAGAGCTAACAGACCCCACTGGGAAATCTCCTCTTTCTTGAACGCCCAAACCACACACGCGATAGGTTGGACTCGATGCGAATCGCCCTACTAGGAGCGGGAACTGTTGGCTATTCCGTTGCCGCGCTCTTGTGTCGCAATGGCCATAGCGTGACGGTTGTTGATAGCAACTCCGAAAAAATCCGGCAGGTGAACGAGACTCTCGACGTCCGCGGGCTTCATGGCTCGGCATCGCAGTCGAGCGTGCTGTTTCAAGCGGGGGTCGGAAGCTGCGATCTTTGCTTGGCTGTCACCGGTGACGATGAAGTGAACATGGTGTCCGCTAGCATGGCCAAGGCAATGGGGGCTCACCGAACGGTGGCCCGAGTCTATGCCCCGGTGTTCCGTGATCTGAGCACGTTCGATTACCAACGCCACTTCCGCATCGACCGACTCATCAGCCTGGAGCACCTTTCGGCGATGGAGCTGGCACGGAGCATCCATCATCCTGGTTCGGTCGTCTTGGAGAACTTGGCTCGGGGAGAAATCGAAGTCCACGAGATGCTGGTCTCTCCGAAATCGAAGAGCCTAGGAAAGTCGATCCGAGATATCGCGCTGCCGGGGCGTGTCCTTGTCGGTTCAATCGTCCGCGATGGCGAGAGCCGAATCGCGTCGGCCGAGGACAAGATCGAGTCGGGCGATCGCCTGACCGTGATCGGCACGCGGAAGGAAGTCGACGCGGTGAGGGCAAAATTCTGCGGCGACTCAGGCCGGCGGATCAGCGTGGTGATCGCGGGGGGGGGCGAAACGGGTTACCACCTGGCCCGTATTCTGGAGACGCAGCGGTTCCATGTGTCGCTCTTCGATACCGATCGCAAGCGATGCGACGTGCTCGCTGGGCAACTGCAAGAGACGACCATCGTTCATAGCGATGCGACTCGCCGCGCGAGTTTGGAGGAAGAGCGGGTTGGCTCGGCCGACGTCTTCGTTGCCTGTACGGGTGACGATGAGAACAACATCATGGCCGCCGTCGAAGCACGCGACTGCGGCACCCAAACCGTCATGGCGTTGGTCAGCCGGCCCGACTACGCACAAGTCGTCGGGAAGCTCGGCATCAACGTGACGGTGAGCCCCAGGGAAGTGATAGCCAAGCAGATACTTGGCTACTTAAACACCGGCCCCGTGATTTCGCGAACGGTACTAGGAAACGCCGGAATCGCGGTGCTGGAGATCGAGGTTCTGGAGGGGGCGATCGTGACCGAGCATGTCTTGGCAAAAATTGAGCTCCCCGCTCGGTGCTTGATCGCAGCGGTCATGCGACACGAATTCGCTTTTGTGCCGGGAGGTGACGATCGTCTCAAGCCGGGCGACACGGTAGTCGTGATGGTGGATGAGGACGAGATCAATAGCGTCGTGCGTCAGTTTGGGGAAGAGACTTAGGTCGGAGCCGAAGACCTCTTTTCCTCTGCCTGCCCCTCTCTTGTTGCGATGCTACCGTTGCTTAGGATCGGCTGAACGCGGAAGGCTATCTCAGGACCCCCCCATGAATTACCCACTCGTTGCCAGACTACTCGGTGGCCTCTGCTGGCTGATGGGGATTGCCATGCTTGGTAGCATCCCCTGGGCATTCCCTCAGCTTCAAGTAGCCGAACAGTTTGAGTCGGATGGATGTTGGGCGCTCGTCGCCTCCATGGCGATTTGCTTTGGTGTCGGCACGATCCTCCGCTGGGTGGGCCGCGATGCTCGCACGCTCCTCTATCGCAAAGAAGCGATGGCGGTCGTCGGATTGAGCTGGGTACTGGCCACGATTCTCGGAGCGCTCCCGTTCTATCTGAGTGGTGCTGCTCGCGGTTGGGTCGACCCATCTCGCGGGGTGCAGCAGCCGATGACCGTCGCCGATTGCCTGTTTGAATCGCAGTCGGGGTTTAGCACGACCGGTGCGACAGTTCTCACCGAGCTGGAAGACCCCGAGATCGTTCCACGATCGATCCTGTTTTGGCGGTCGAGCACCCACTTTCTCGGGGGCCTTGGAATTATTGTGCTGTTTGTTGCTGTCTTGGGGCAAGGCTCGGCAGGCAAAGCACTCATGCGGGCTGAAATGCCGGGACCTAGTAAGGAAGGTTCCCAAGAGCGCATGCAACACACGGCGCTCAACTTTGCCGCAATCTACATCGGGCTCAACGTGTTACTAACCCTCGTCCTCCTTCTTGAGGGGATGACCCCCTACGACGCGCTTTGCCACGCCTTCGGAACGATGGCGACGGGTGGTTTTAGTACGTACAACGCCAGTGTGGGGCATTTTCAAAGCGAATTAATCGACTACACCCTCCTGCTATTTATGGTGATTGCCGGAATCAATTTCACGCTCATCTATTTAGCCTTGATCGGCCGGATTGGGACGATGTGGCATGACGTGGAGTGGCGAGCCTACATCGGAATCCTGCTTGGGGCGACGGCTCTGGTTGTCGGGCTTTCGCTCTTCGTCTACCACGACTTCAATCCCGATGGGAGCCTTAGCTTTGGCCAGGAAGCTCGTGACGCCGTGCGATACGTCTCTTTCCAGGTCGCAGCGATTGTCACGACCACCGGATTCGGAACCCACGACTTCGACCAGTGGCACCAGTTTGCCCGATCGCTAATGTTTCTCTTGATGTTTGTGGGCGGATGCGCTGGCAGCACGGGGGGAGGCATGAAGGTGATTCGCCACGTGCTATTCATTAAGATTCTGGGGATGGAAGTCGAGCGTTCGTTTCACCCTTCCGTGATTCGCCCCCTTAAATTGGGGGATAAAGTCATCGGCGACGCCGAACTTAAGAACCAGATACTGCTCTACTTTGGGCTCATCACCTTCATCTTCATGCTGAGCTGGATTACGCTCGTTGCCATCGAACCTGATTCGACCTGGACCGATGCCGGCCAGCCGGTCGAGAACAAATTGATCGACTCGGCTAGCGCCGTCGCCGCGACGCTCAACAACATTGGCCCTGGGCTAGGGACCGTCGGTGCCAAGCAGAACTATGCCGGATTCTCCTCCCCGGCGAAGATGCTCTTTGTCTTCCTGATGATGCTCGGCCGGCTCGAGTTGTTCGCCATTCTGGTGCTGCTCATCCCCGGTTTCTGGCGAAGCCGCTAGCGGCCGGCCGACTTGAAACGCCCGTTTTTGCGGCATCACGTCAGGAGAACTGCAAAGTCACAGCAGAGGGAGAGGGCAGAGGGCAGAGGGCGGCGGGGTACCCGTTCATGGAAGCCAAGGCCGGGAGAACCACGAATTACACGGATTTTACGAATACGGAAAGAAAAGGAGTGAAATGCTTGGTTTCCCTTCTTTCTGCAACCTCCTTCGTCAACGATTTGTTGGATTCGTGTCATTCGTGGTTTCTTCTTCCGTCTCGTGAACGGTGGCAGGGTTACAAATCCCGATGCTTTCCTGCTTCCGTCGACATTTTTCTTGGCGTCCTTGGTGATCTTGGCGGTTCAAAAAGGACTTTGTAATCGTCCTGGGCATCACGGGCATCGAACGCATCCATCTTTGCGTAGACCCTCTATCTTTCCCGAATCGGGCGATGAAGCGAGTTCGACTGTAAACGGCTGGCTTCCAAGTCGATAGAGAAGAGGAAGGACTCTTACCCGTGCATGGAGAAGGTGCGCATGGATGCGACAACAATACCGGGCCGCATTGGACTGATAGCAGTGCTATTGTTTTCGGGAGCGGTTGCTCATTGCCCCCCGGCCAGAGCCGTCGCGCTTTCGATGGCTCCGATCCGAACGATTGAGTTTGGTGATCCGGATGCCAAGCCGAGCAATCCTCAGCGGCGGACCGCCGTGGTGACGGCAGTGGCGCTGTCGCCCGATGGTCAGCGATTGGCCGCAGGGGGTGACGACCATGTCGTCCGATTGTTCGAGGTGGCGAATGGGAGAATGGAGCACCGCCTTGTCGGGCATCGCGATTGGATTCGCGGACTGAGCCTTGCCGCCGACGGCGATACACTTGCCTCGGTAGCGGGAGACCATACCTACCGACTGTGGCAGCTTTCGTCCGGCACTTCGGTCGAGGCCCCTCACGACTGCAAGAACCCATTGCGAGCGGTCGCCTTTCATCCGAATGGCTTGCAGTTGGCAACCGCCGGATTTTGCTGCCCGGCTCGTATTTACAACCTTTCAGGTGGGGAACTAACGCTCGAAGCAGATTCCCCATGCCGCGACTCCCACGCCATTACCTTTTCCCCCGACGGGACCAAGCTTGCTGTGGTGGGGGCTGCCGGAACCCTCCGCGTCTGGAACGCAGCAAGTGGTGTGGTCCTTTACGACATTCCGGCCGACGTCCGCAGGCTCCGCGCCGTGGCGTTTTCAACCGACAGCCGGCAGATTGCTACCGGCGGCGATGGGGGGGAAGTTCGGCTGTGGAACGCAGAAACAGGCCAGCAAGAGAGGGCATTGCCAGTTCGCCCTGCAAAGGTCTTCTGCCTGAAATTCATGAATGACGAAGACCTGGCGATTGGCGGAAGCGATAACTGCGTCGCCATCTGGAAGACTTCCGGGCCATCGCTACTCCACAAACTTTGCGGCCACACCGGCTCGGTCACATCGCTCGCGATCAACGCCGATGGCACGATACTCGCTTCGGGAAGCTTCGACACAACGATCCGCATTTGGCGATTCCCTTTGCAACCGACCGAAAAAACCGCTGCCGGCACGACCCTACCGGCGCGCTAGCCCAATCGATCACTGGTGACCACTTCACCACCCCGAGTCACTTCACCACACCGGTGTGGTGCGATCCCGGGGTCGTGCAATCAACGACGAGGAGAATTCGCATGGGACTTCTTCAAGCAATGTTCGGACGCCAAGACCCACCGCAGGCAACCGCTCCACCCTCGTCTCGCAGGCGACGGCGTGACCGGCGTCGTGCGAGCCCTGTCCGCGGGCGCGTCGAAGTTCTCGAACCGCGGCAGATGCTTTCGGGCGATGGGATCGCCCCCGAGGTACTCTTAGGGGGTGTCTACTTCGAGGAAGCGACCGGCGACGACAGTCAGCCCGATGTCATCGACATTACTTTTTCCGGTGGCGCTGCCGGCACGACGCTCGATCGCCTCGTCATCTCGGGCGACAAACGGGGTGACGGACGTACCGATGGCGATATTTTCTTCGACATCGCGGAGGGTGGCGCGGGGGCGTTTCAGTCGGTTGGATTATCGATTGTCGAGAGCAATGGATTCACCGTCACGAGTGTCACGGTCGTCGATGGTGGCTCAGAAATCGTCTTTACCTTTGACGGTTTCGACGCGGGCGAAACCCTCCGATTCTCCGTCGACGTCGATGAATTGCAATTCGTCGATCCGGCGGGCGATAGCGTGAATTCGCTCGTCGAAGGGGCCGAGTTCGAGCGAAGCACCCTTGTCGGTGATTTCTCCGCCAACGGGTACGTCGATCTTGCGCTCACCGGCAGGTTCTGGGATGCCTTCGATGGAAGACGCGATACGGCCGAGGGGAACACCGGCGTGTCGCTCGCGCTGCCGGACGACACCTATTCCGAACAACAAGATTTTAGAGATCGGACCGCCGGCGCTGTCGCCCACGCCCCCCAAGTCCCTCTCGCAACGCTTTCGGGATGGGTCTATCACGACCGGTCCGACGATGGCTTGTTCAATCGTGGCACCGAAGAAGGCATCGGTGGGGTCACGCTTGAGCTCTTGGATGGAGACGGCAACGGAACGGGCATCACAACGACCACGTCGACCGAGCCTGGTTTGGTCGGCTTCTACGAGTTTCGTAATCTGACCGCTGGCACCTACGGCGTGCGCGAAGTCCAGCCGACTGGTTGGATCGATGGTCAAGACACTCCCGGCAGCCATGGTGGCACCGCAGCCGACGAATCGGGGGGACGGGTTGATATCATCACGGGCGTGGCTCTTGGCTTTGGTGACAATGGCGTGGAGTATAACTTTGGTGAGCTGCTCGTCGGCTCGATCGCCGGTCGCGTTCACGCCACGACCGGTCCTGAGTGCGGTTTTGACGATCCCGAGATTCCGCTCGCCGGCGTGAGGGTCGACCTCTTGGATTCCGATGGCAATCTCCTCGAGTCGACAACGACCAACGATGCGGGCGAATACCGATTTGATGGCTTGGCTCCGGGGGAGTACCAAATCCGCGAGCACCAGCCGGAAAATTACTTCGATGGCGATGAACAAATTGGCACCGCGGGCGGCGTTGCATCAGACCCGAGCGATCAGTTCAGCCTGATCGCCGGCATCGAACTCGGCTCGGGCGTCGATGCCGTGCGTTACGACTTCTGCGAGTACGTCGGCCCGTCGCTCTCTGGGTGGGTTTATCACGACCGTTCGAACGAAGGGACCTTTAACCGAAGCTCCGAGGAGGGGATCGGAGGCGTGGTGGTAGAATTGCTCGATGAGAACGGCGTCCCAACAGGAGTGACGACGGTCACCTCGACGGCAGAGGGGAGCGTCGGCTACTACGAATTCACCAATCTTGCGCCTGGTACCTATGGCGTTCGCGAGCTGCAACCGGCTGGCTGGATCGACGGCATCGATACGCCCGGTACTCGCGGCGGCACGGCAGCCAGCGAATCGAATGGCCGGGTCGATCGAATCACCGGCGCGACGCTTCGCTTCGGCGATGCGGCCCAAGAGTACAACTTTGGCGAACTCCGCGCCGCGTCGATTGCCGGACGTGTCCACGCAAGCACCGATGGCGATTGCGGATTCGACGATCCAGAAATTTTGCTCGAAGGGGTGCAAGTCGATCTGCTCGATGAATTGGGCAACACCATTGCCACGACCTTCACCAATGCGGAGGGCGAATACAGCTTCAACAATCTCGTGCCTGGGACTTACCAGATTCGCGAGCATCAACCCGACGGCTATTTTGATGGCGACGAGCGCCTAGGCACTGCCGGCGGCGAATTGGTGGGCAACGACCAGATCGGCGGCATTCAACTAGCGAGTGGCCAAGACGCGGTGAACTACGATTTTTGTGAGTACGTGGGCGTGAGCCTCTCGGGCTGGGTTTATCACGACCGTTCGAACGATGGGAGCTTTGATCGCTCGGGTCCGAATGGAACTCGCGAGGAAGGGATCGCCCAGGTAACGCTCAGGCTGCTCGATGGCAACGGCAACGACACTGGACGCCGCGCTGTGACCAACAGCGAGGGCTATTATGAGTTCGCTAACCTTGCGGCAGGCGAATACGCGGTGATGGAAGTCCAACCCGATGGCTGGCTCGATGGTATCGACACGCCGGGGAATCTCGGGGGCGTCGCGGACTCCGCCCTGCGGGGCGACATGATTAGCGAGATTATGATTGCGTTTGGCCAGTCGGGCACGAATTACAATTTTGGTGAGTTGCAGCCTGGCAGCATCCGCGGCCGCGTCCATATCGCCACCGATGGCGATTGCGACCCCGATCTCGACGAACCGCCGATCGCCGAGGTCGTCATCGACTTGCTCAACGAGCAAGGGGAAGTCATCGCCACAACCAAAACCGATGCGAACGGAGAGTACGCCTTCGAGGATCTGGCTCCTGGTAACTACAGCATTCGCGAGCAGCAACCGACTGGTTTCTTTGATGGCGGACTGCAAGTTGGCTCCGGCGGCGGATCGTTCCTCGGCGAAGACGTGATTGGCGATATCCCTGTCGGCTCGGGCCAAGACCTCGTCAACTACGATTTCTGCGAGGTGCCGCCCGCTCGAATCTCGGGCTACGTCTTTATCGACGGCGCGCCAATCTTGGTCGCTGGCAGTTTGCCGGACGATCTTTCGCTGCTCCGCAATGGCCAGCGAACTCCAGACGATACCCCCCTCGCCGGAGTTACCATCGAATTACGGCATGGCATTTCGGGCGATCCGATTTTAGGCAGCGAGGCCCTGCCTGGTGCGTACTCCGACGGGCCGATTCGCACCGTGACCGACGCCAACGGGTTCTACGAGTTTGCCAACCTACCGGGCGGAAATTACTCGATCGTCGAAATTCAACCCGAGGGATTGATCGACGGAATCGATACGCAAGGAACCCTCGGCGGACTGGTTGTCAACCTTCCCGGTTCTGCCAACGACCCTATCTTACGTCAGACAGGCGGAGTGACCGAGCTGGAACAGCAGGCGATTAACGACATGCGAGCTCGCTTTGGCAATGACGTGATCTTCCGGGTGGTGGTGCGCGCAAGCGAGCAGTCCGAGGAAAACAACTTTAGCGAGATCTCCCGGACGACGATCTTCATTCCCCCGACCGACGACCCGATCGAGGAGACGCCGGTCTTTAGCCGATCGAACCCGTTTGTCCCGCAATTCCTCTTCCCTTTGGTCGCCAATCCGAGCCCCAGTCCGCTGATCTTTGGCGGTTCGAGCAAAGTGATCGGTTACACCTGGCACCTGAGCCTCGTCGACGCGGGCCAGCCCCGCTCCACACCTCTTAGCGAGGAAGCAGCCATGCTGCTCACGGCCCAAACGATCGACGCAGCCGCTTGGCAGCCGACCGATATCGATCAAGCCATGTGGCGGCTTGGAGAAGATTCGTCGAGTGACGGAGAGGCAACCGAAAGAATCCTCTTCGGAAACGCTGGCGCTATTCCTGTGGTGGGCGACTGGGATGGCGATGGCGACGACGAAATTGCCGTCTTCATCAATGGGAGATGGTATTTTGATCTCAACGGAAACGGCCACTGGGACTCCGGGGATATGGTCGCGAATCTTGGAAGCCACAACGACTTGCCAACCACCGGCGATTGGGACGGCGACGGAAAGACCGACATCGCCATCTTCGGACCGGCTTGGGCTGGCGACCCTTGGGCGATCCGGCATGAGCCTGGACTTCCCGACATGCAAAACAACCCTGGCCCGATCGCCGGCAAGGCAAAGAACGTCCCGCCGACTGAAGAGGAGGCTACCCTGGGGGCTCGCACGCTCCAACGGACCAGCAGAGGGGAGCAGCGCACGGATTTGATCGACCATGTCTTCCACTACGGGGTGCCAGGCGATCAACCGGTCACCGGTGACTGGAACGGCGACGGAATCGCGACGATCGGTCTCTATCGCGCCGGGGTTTGGCATCTCGATCTTGATGGGGATGGCCGCTTCACCGATGCCGACGTGGCCGCGGAGTTTGGCACCGACTTCGACTCCAAGGGCGTTCCTGTTGTCGGCGACTGGAATGGCGACGGAATCGACGACCTTGGCCTGTTCGTCGCCGGCAGTTGGCAGATCGATTCGAATGGCGACCGCCAGCTCGATGCCGTCGATCGTGTCTTCGAGATGGGAAAAGAGGGCGACCTCCCCGTGGCCGGCGACTGGAACGGCGATGGCCGAGACCAGCCGGGAGTCTACACCCCCGTCGAGTCAGGCACCCAGGAAACGCCAGCCGCCTGACAGCCCACGCTGCGCGTGCCACGATCGAATCGCAGTAGCCCACCTCTTTCAGACAGCGCCGGGTTCATGAAATCACGCTGCTGATGCCGGGGCGTTTGCTGCACCGTTCACGGAAGCCAAGGTAGGGGAAACCTCGATCTGGCACTCCGCCGGTTCTTGTTTTCGCTCGTTTTACTCTGCCAGGGTTGGGGAAGGCCGGTTTTCGCCAGGCCCCATGTCCGCTGGCCCCATGTCTGCTGGCGCCAATGCAGTAAGCAATGAACTCCAAGGCAGACTTTGGTTCGGCTCGTACCTGGCAACCGAATTTAGATCCGTCTCGGGGGGCCGACTAAATCGGTAAGCCCTCGCTACAAAACAAGCCTGGAAAAAAAGCGGGCCCACTTCCGAAGAAGCGGGCCCGCTTTGTAGTTTACATTAAGTTGCGAGTGAAGCAACTATAGTGCGATTGCATCGGCAACGATCAGTTGCAGCAACCACCGCGGAGGCCACTGAGGCAACCGCCACGTCCGCCACCGAAGCGACCAACGCTGTAGCTGCTGCTGCCGCAACTGCTGCTGGCAGGAACAGTAATTTCCTGGGCAACCATACGGCAAACCTGGCTCGGTACTTCACGGGTAACCTGATGAGGGACGCAGACCGTGTAGGTGCTGGTCTTCTCTTCAGACACCGTGTCGTACAGAGTGACGGTGTACGTACGAGTCCGCTGCTGCGGGACACAGACCGTGTAGCTGACCTCGCGGGTCTTGGTCTCAGGAACCATCTTCGTGACGGTGTACTCGCGGGTGCGAGGCTCCGTACGACATTTGGTAACCTGGCACGTGCGAGTCTTGGTCTCGGGCACCATCTTGGTGACGGTGTACTCGCGGGTGCGAGGCTCCGTACGACATTTGGTAACCTGGCACGTACGGGTCTTGGTCTCGGGCACCATCTTGGTGACGGTGTACTCGCGGGTGCGAGGCTCCGTACGGCACTTGTTCACGGTCACGGTGCGCGAACGCTGTTCCGTGGTCATGCGACAAGTCTTGACGGTCTTGGTGCGAGTCTCGGGCACCATCTTGGTGACGGTGCATTCGCGAGTCCGCTGCTCCGTACGACACTTGGTCACGTTCACGGTACGCGAACGCTGCTCAGTGCGGCACTTGTTGACGTTGTAGGTGTAAGGCACCTGCTCGGTCGAGCACTGGTAGGTGGTGTAAGGAACCTGGCGAGTTTCGCAACTCGGGACCCAAGTCCGCTTGCAAACGGTGCGGGTGGCAGGGGCACAGTCGCAAGCGCTTTCGCACCCACCACCACAGTTGCCACGAAGGCCACCGAGAATGCGACCGCGGCTGTTTCCACCACCGTAGCTTGCGCTACCACAGCCAACTTCAACCATCTGGGTTGCCCAGTGGCCGCCGTTAACCGTCACGGTACGGAACGACTGAACGGGAACGCGACGAGTTACCGTGCGCGAGCCAGTCATCGTCTCGGTATAAGGGACCTGCACGGTGTAGGTGCTGGTGACAGGCTCGGTGTAAGGAATGTTGACGGAGTAGGTCTGCGTCTTCGTTTCCTGAACTGGAACCATCACCGTGTAGTTGACCTGCTTGTCCTCGTAAACGGGGACGCTCACCGTGTAAGGCTGCTCGATCTGCTCGGTGTAAGGGACATTGACGGAGTAGGTCTGCGTCTTAGTCTCTTGAACCGGAACCATGACCGTGTACTCTTGGGTCTTGTCCTCGGTGTAGGGGACCTGAACCGTGTACTCTTGGGTCTTGGTCTCTTGGACCGGAACCATGACCGTGTACTCTTGGGTCTTGTCCTCGGTATAGGGGACCTGAACCGTGTACTCTTGGGTCTTGGTTTCCTGCACCGGATTCATGACGGTGTAAGAGACGGTCTTGGTGCGGGGCTCCGAGACGTTGACCGTGTAGGTCGAAGTCCGCTCTTCGGTCCGCGGAACGCGTTTGCAGACCGTGTAGGTCCGAGTGCGTTGCTCTTGACGGTACTGCGTCGACGTAACCGTACGCATGACGGTCTCGTAGGTCGGCACGTAGATGGTTTTGGTAACCATCGTGGGTCCACAGCCGCAGGCGGCTGCATCACCGCAAGCGGCACCTTCGCTGCAGCCACCGCAACCGGCGCTAACAACGGTATCGCTGCAACCACCGTCACAAGGCGTGGCACAGCCACGATCACAGGCATTCGCCTGAGCCATCGCGACCAGCAGTGCAACTGCTGGAAGCATCATCATCGAACGACGCAACATAAGTGTCCTCCCATCCCAAGGATGTAAAAAACCGACCCACTCCAATCCCGTTTTTCCACACCCAGCCTGCCATGCCTTGGCACCTAGGAGGGAGATTCTTCGGGTTAGAGAGAGAGCTAAGGGGAACTGCGGCTACCGCGCGGCGACCACCAGAAAACCCCCACTAAAAAACTATACTGAGGTCCCAGCAGCCAAGGAGACGAGGCAGACCTCGCCCCTCAGAACTGATAGGACTTCCAATCAGAATAGCTTCGACATGAGATGCATGGAAGCACCTATTACCAAGATTTGGGGTTTTTTCCTGATTGGGGGAAATGGGAAGGAGCGATCCCTGGAAAAGAGAGGCCGACAGCAGGAGGCACCTGTCACGCTCTCGCCCCTGGACCACCCCTCTTTCCCAGGCAGGCCTGTGGATTCGTAAGATCTCTAGGGGCTTCGACTTGCGCTACGGTCAGGGAGGCGAGATTAGCTCCCCTCCCCGATCGTGATAGATTTTCCGGCTAGCCCGCATCACACGCAGTGGAAATCCGAATGCCGAAAAACACTCGCCATCCCCTCAGCCCCCTAGCGGAAAACCGAACGCCTGTACCCCCTAAAAATTGGGAAATGCCCCCTCAATCCGGAAAATCATAGAAGAGCCAGCGCACGGACCCGAATTGTGAACTAGGTTTTTAGTACAAGCAGAGTCCTTTCCGACCGAGTTGGTGCAAAACCTGACTCCACTGGCGACCCGATTCCTGCTTGCCTCCTCGCTCCACTTTTCCCAACGCTGGTTTCGACTGCTCCCCGCTCCCCTGCATCGATTCCGCAGGTCGAACGATGGCTACCCTTCCGTCTTCCTCTAGCAGTAAATGGCCCTGGGCCGATGCAATCTTACACATTCCACAGCCGACAGCGCGATCGCCGAGGGACAAGCCTCGTCGAGACCGCACTCGTGCTCCCCATTTTCTTCGTGTTTGTTCTCTCGATGGTGGAGTTTGGCCATGCACTGATGGTGAAGAACGTCCTCCGTAGCGCGACCCGCGCCGGTGCCAGGATGGGTTCCACGGAGGGGCGAAGCACTGCGGATGTGGAAGCCTACGTGCGGCAGTTGCTTGGCGGCGCGATCGATACGAGCGAAGTCTACGTCGGCGTGAAGAATGCCGGTGTCTACGACGATGGCAGCACGTTACCGGCGGACGGCACGGAACTCGAGGCACTCCCCTCGATCGAATTAAACGACACGGAGCCAAGGCAACTCTTCATGGTGCGTGCCCGAGTTGCCTACAACGACGTGGCTCTCGTGCCCATGGCGTTCATGCAAGGTGTCGTACTCGACGGCCAGTCGTTCATGCGTCACGAATAAACCACTCCTGCCCTTCACGAGGAGCGACCCGATGCTCAGCTATTCCCTTTCCAAGAAAACGAACCAACGGGGCGTCGTAGCCGTCGAATTTGCGATCGTTGCGCCAGTGCTGGTTGCCATGATGCTAGGCATGATGACGCTCAACCGCACCTTCGAATCGCAAACCCTGCTCGAGACAGCCGCTCGCGAGGGCGCCCGATTCGCATCGATGGATCGCGATGGGCTCGTTGCCGAGGGACAATCGGCAACCGACAAACTGAAGGCCGACGTCAAGAATTTCCTCGCCTCCAACGGAATCCCTCATGAAAGCATTGAGGTCCAAGTGAAGGATTTCGAGGACCCGACGCTCGACTTCGACGTCGACGATCCCGCGAACGACCTAAAGCTATTCGAGGTAAGCGTATCGGTCGACTACTCGGCCGTGAGCTACACGCCGGTTACTTCCGGAAGCGACTATGCCCTTACCGGTTCGGTGGTCTTCCGCAACGGGCGTGCCACTCTCTCAGATTGATTTGACAGCGACCTAATTTTTTGACGATTTACCCTTGCTCCCTGGAGACCTTACTCATGTCAAAACCATCCATCAATCTGCTTACTCATCGTGGGCGTGCCGACGACCGGCACGGTGTGATCATCGTGCTTACCGGTTTCTTGCTGGTAATTATCTTCGCCTTCATGGCCCTTGCGGTCGATAGTGGCCGAATCGTGCTTACCGAAACGCAGATGCAAAACGCCGTCGACGCCGCCGCGCTCGCTGCCTCGCAAGAAATCGCCGCCGCCGTGTATGAAGCGGGACAAGGCGGAGGCGCCCCCGGAGTCGACCCGAATTCAATCGCCGCCGAGGCAGCTCGCGACATGGCAGCCCAAGTCGCCGCAGCGAATGGTGTCTACATCGACCCCGCCATCGACGTCTCCTTTGGTAAACGAACCTACGACACGACGACCAACACTTGGCCCATCACCTGGGGCGGATCGCCAGTGAATGTCGTGCGAGTCACCGCCCGAAAAACCAATTCCGACTCAGGGGCTCCTGACGCGAAGCTACCGCTGGCGTTTGGCTGGGCGATTGGCCGAGAGAGCGTGCCGATTCAATCCGGCGCTACTGCATTCGTCGAAGCCCGCGACATGGTCCTCGTGCTGGACTTCTCTGCCTCGATGAACGACGATAGCTCGCTCAACTCCTCACTATCGATGGATCAGGTCGAAGCCGCGCTTGACAACATGTGGCAGGAAGTTCGCGACTCGGATGTCCGTTGGCCGAACAAACCCAATCGAAAAAAGTGGCGTAATCGTTTTGGCGAAATTCGCACTGCCGAAGGGACCTACATCAGCAGCAGTAGCACAAACACCATTTTCAACACCCTGAACCTCGACGAGACCAACAACAATGGTGTTCTTAAGTGGCCCTTCCCTCAGTCGGGTCGTGCTAGCGACGATACTCCTAACAACATGCCTAGTGCTTCCACTAGCGAGAATCTTTGGAAAGATTATATCGACTACACCAAGAATCTCTCCGGTCCCTACCAGAAAAAATATGGTCGCCGAACCCTGATGAGCTACTTGCAGAATTCCCGCCCGCGTACCTACCAATCGGAAGACCTCTGGCGGACTTCCCACTACCCGTACCATGCGGTCAAGGAGGGAGCATCGCTCTTCCTCAACTTCCTCACCGATCTCGACTTCGGCGATGAAGTCGGCCTCGTGAGTTACGGTGCATGGGCCGAGTGGGAGGATCGTCACGACGATGGCGAGGTCTCCATCGACCTCTCTGCCGATCCGATCTCTCCCGACTACGCCGCCATCGACACCATTCAGCGCCGCCACCAAGCCGGTCACTACAGCTTGACCACTGGCATGGGCGATGGCATCCTCAAAGGACGCGAGATGCTTGTCGGCTCAGCAACCGATCCAAGCGACGACGGCCATACCCGGTACGGCGCTCGTCCGACGCTCATCGTCATGACCGATGGACGCGCCAACGTGAAAAAGTCGGGCTGGAGTTTGCCCGGCGGCTTCGACTGGGCCAACTGGACCGACTACGACGACGACGGAACCGCCGACTACTCGACTTCCGACAGCAATAAGGAATACGCGTTTTGGGAGGCGACCGAGGCAATTAAACTTGGCATCACCGTCCACACGATGGCCGTCGGCCAGAACGCCGACCGCAACCTGATGCGTGCGATCGCCTTCGCCGGTAATGGCATCTTCATCAACGTGCCGGGCGGAGCGAACATCGCCGACCTCGAATCGCAGATGCTCGACGCCTTCGGCCAGATCGCCGCAAAGGTCCCACCCGCCAAATTGGTGTTCAACCTCGAGGCCGAGTAACGCACCCCTTCCTACTCCGATGCTCGCCCTCTCCTTGCGAGCACCCCGCAAGGCCGGTCGCCACTTAGGCGACTGGCCTTTTTGTTTTCGAGTCGACAAAAATCCGAGCCGACAAAAAGTAGGGAACTGGCCCAAACGTGATGCCGCCCAAACGCGATAATCGCTCGGAGAGAGGAGGAGCTCTGCACTGCCGGAACGTCGGCAGGGAAATAGAAACCTGGGTTCGGCAGGTTCTTACGAAGTACACCCCGCAGGATTCGAACCTGCAACCTTCGGATTCGTAGTCCGATGCTCTATCCAGTTGAGCTAGGGGTGCATGGGGGCGGAACGGGAGGCCGCCAGCGGCCCCATCATGCCGAAATCCTTGTTGTTCCGCAAGTGTGGGCCCGCCAGTATGGGCCCACAAGTCTGGCAAGGCTTCCGAAACAGGTAAGCCCCCCGCCAATCGAAATTCGCTGGCGGGGGGCTGTATTCATGCCACGCCTTTGGGCAACACTTTGTCGCACGTCTAGCGGATCAACTCCAATTCCGGAAGTCGGCTACCCAACTCTTCTACCAAATCGTCGTTAGCGAAGTCTTGGGAACTGAGCGACTCCGTACCATTGTACGTCATCCGATTGGCGAGTTTTCCCATTTCATCCCACCATCGCCATTCGCCGATGAGTTGCCCGTCGTCGTAGTTGCCCGTGATCGCCTTCTGGCCATTTTCATGCCACCAATTCCATCGACTGTCGTACTCCCCTTTGCGGTAGTTTCCTTCGGCCGCAAGTTGACCATTGGCGTGCCAGTATTGAAATCGACCAATGCGGCTGTCGTACTGGTATTCGCCTTCCCATTGCAGTTGGCCGTTCGAGTACCAAGCGCGTGATTTCCCGTGAAGGAGCGACTCACCTTCCGCCTGGTACTGCGCGAGCCGGGAGTTCCAAAAATTGTCGAAAGAACTCTGCACCGTCGTCGGAGCAAGATACATTTCTTCCGTTTGCTTTTGCTGATTACGACCCTGCTTGGTCACGTTTTTTGCGATACGGCGTCCGTCAAGGAACGTCGCCACTCGCTCGAGTTCGCCCGTTTTGAGGTTGGTTTGAAGCACGTCGCCAACCGGCACGCCTTGGTTGTAGCGAGTCTGTCGCAACACCTTACCATTGGGGAGCCAAAGGGTCGCAAGACCATGACGGACTCCATTTTCCAAAGATATTTGGCTGCACTTGCGCTGTTCCAGGTCAATGAGAGTCCACTCCCCATCCATCTTGTCGTTTGCAAAAGAAACCTGCGAAATGAAAGGAGCCTTAAATCGCTTGAATTGTGGTTGCTGCAAGAGCGGAGTGTTGGAACGGTTCAGCATTCGAGTCCAGCTTCCAACGCGTTTTCCCATCTCGAACGGCCCATCCGCGATAAGGAGCCCCGTGGTGTCCCACATTTTCCAAGACCCATGGTTGACGTAGTTGCCGTCGGCATCCAGAGCGACTTCGCGCTCGATCTTGACTTTGCCGTCAGCGTATCGCTCGCGAAAAATCTCCGTGGTCCCTTCGACGGCCTGGATGTCTTCTTCGGGAGAGTTGGTTTCGGAGTAGGGCTGGTCCGTGATGATGGCCATCGAATCGTCAAAGGCATTATGCAGCCGCATGGTATCCGAGACGTCGGCAAGGCCACTGCTGCCAGACAGCAGAAGGGCTGCGGTAACGAGGGAGGGGAAACGGTGGTGAAATATCCAATGGGGGGTGCAGGATTTCATCCTTGAGTTCCTCGTGTGTGAGTGGGGACATGGCAACTAAATCTAGGAGCGCACTTCGGTGCGCAACCTGTTCGTCCGTGTACTTAATCGGTCGGACCGATGCGCACGGAAACTTCCGGAAATCACGAAGGAACCGAACAGCCTACGCGACTAGCGGCCTTTGGCGGAGCGGCAAGAACTGCCCAATCGGTCTATGTCCCCAGGCGGCATCGGCACCAATCGACCGCGAATACCTCGCTCGGACAGCCAACGCCGCGAGAAACGGGCGCTCTTGATAGGGAGGGTGATATCGCGAGAAGGTCAATAATGGGGCGGCTTCTCGTGCGGCAAATCGTCGCTCGCCAGCGCTGTCGACTGGGCCAGACCAGATAAGCGATTTTCTAGCCGGGAGACTTTTAGAATCAGCGAGTCCATTTCTAGCCGTTGCTCGGTCACGACGCCGTTGAGTTCGTCGATCAACTGTTGCTGATGGGCAAGGAGCTCTTCGATCGCGATTTGCCGGTCGGGGAGAGGCATGCGTCAAACCACCTGTTGGGGTAAATTGAGCCCTGGCGCAGCCAGCGTCGTACTACCCAGCAGGTACTCGTCAATCGCACGTGCCGCACCGCGGCCTTCGTTGATTGCCCAGACGACGAGACTCTGTCCACGACGACAGTCTCCGGCAGCGAAGACCCCTGTTTTGCTCGTGGTGAACTTACCATGCTCGGCGGTGATCGTGTTCCATCCACGACGTGGTTCTTGCGTGTCGAGGTCGAGCATCTCGCCAACATCCGGCTCGGGGCCGACGAAACCGGTAGCGAGCAAAACCAGCTCGGCCGGCCAAACCTTTTCGCTGCCGACGATCTCGGCGAACGGTGCGTTTTCGGTCGGCTTCGACCAATCGACCTCGACCGTCTTGACACCCGTCACTTGGCCTCCTTTGCCAAGGAACTCCTTCGTGAGGACTTGATACGCACGCGGATCACTGCCGGTGCGCGCTTCGACTTCGGCATGGGAATAGTCGACGCGGTAGACGCGTGGCCACTCGGGCCAAGGGTTGTTTTCGGTTCGGTCCGCCGGTGGTTGGGCGAGCAGCTCGAAATTGACGATGCTCGTCGCTCCATGGCGGAGCGACGTTCCAATACAGTCGGCTCCTGTATCGCCGCCACCAATCACAATCACCCTTTTTCCTTTCGCGGAAATAAAGTGGCCATCAGCAAGTTCCGAATCCAAAAGACTCTTGGTGTTGCGGGTGAGAAAATCAATCGCGTTGTGAATGCCTCCCAAGTCACGCCCCGGGCATCGGCCAGTCGGGTCAAACGGTTTGGCGGCTCCGATGGCAAGAAGCAGTGCATCGTACTCCTTCGCGAGATCGTTCGGGTCGACGAAGGTAACGTCGTGGCCCCGCTCTTGCATGATGCCGGTCATGTGGCCCGACTCGAATTCATCGGCCCTGCCGACGTGAACGCAGGTGCGGAATTCCACCCCCTCGGCCCGCATCTGGTCGATGCGCCGCTCGACGACTTCTTTGCCAAGCTTCATGTTGGGGATGCCGTACATCAAAAGGCCACCAATACGATCGGCCCGCTCGAAAAGGGTGACCGCGTGACCGGCGCGTCGCAATTGCTGAGCGGCGGCGAGACCGGCCGGGCCGGAGCCGACGATGGCAACACGTTTGCCCGTCTCCAATTCGGGAGGTTCCGGCTGGACCCAGCCTTCGTCAAAACCACGATCGATGATCGCGTTTTCGATGTTCTTGATCGTGACGGGGGGATTGGTGATCCCCAGTACACAGGCCCCCTCGCATGGCGCGGGGCAAGTCCGACCGGTAAATTCGGGAAAGTTGTTGGTCTTGTGAAGCCGATCGAGCGCGTCTTGCCAACGCCCATGATAAACGAGGTCGTTCCACTCCGGAATCAGATTGTCGACCGGACATCCATGATTCGACTGGCAAAACGGCACGCCACAATCCATGCATCGAGCACCTTGAGTGCGCAATTGCTGCTCGGGGGCGGGCGTGAATATCTCGAGGTAGTCGCCCGAGCGCTCCAGCGGATCGCGATAGGGCACGACCTCGCGAGCAAATTCCTTAAAGCCTGTTGGTTTACCCATTTTTGTTTCTCGCTATTTCGTTTTCCTGCGCAACGATTTCTTTGCCACCCATTCCTACGCTGACACCTAAACGCTTGCTGCCGCCTCGGACTGAGTCTTTCGCTCTTCGAGCACTCGCTTGTAGTCGGTTGGCATGACTTTGACGAATTCACCAAGCACTTCCTCCCATCGGGCGAGCAGGCCGGTAGCGACGGTCGAGTCGGTGTAGGTTGCATGCGATTCGATGAGGCCACGAAGCTCAGCAATGTCTTGCTCGTCGACGACCTCTTCGATTTCAACCATTTCCAGGTTGCATTGGAGGCGGAAGGTGTCACGATCGGGGGCCCAAACGTAGGCGACGCCGCCACTCATGCCGGCTGCAAAGTTTCGACCGGTTGGGCCGAGAACCGCGACGCGGCCGCCCGTCATGTACTCGCAACCATGGTCGCCTACCCCCTCCACAACGGCCCTTGCACCGGAGTTGCGAACGCAAAACCTCTCGGCCGCCTGGCCACGAAAGAAGGCTTCGCCGCTCGTCGCCCCATACAAACAGACATTGCCGACCAGGATGTTCTCTTCCGGTACAAAGGTCGATTCCTTGGGGGGATAAACGATCACTCGCCCCCCGGAGAGCCCCTTGCCGACATAATCGTTCCCATCTCCTTCGAGTTCGAGCGTCACGCCCTTGGCAAGAAAGGCCCCAAAACTCTGCCCGGCTGAACCGGTGAACTTGAATTGGATCGTGCCGTCGGGCAGGAGATCGGTCCCCCACTTCTTGGCGATTTCGTTGGAAAGGATCGTGCCGACGGTCCGGTCGGTGTTGATGATTTCGAGTTCTTCCCGTACTGGTTTTCCCTCTTCGATGGCCGGTCGAGCCAGATCGAGGAGCCTGCGCAGATCGAGCGACTGATCGAGCCCATGGTCCTGCCCCTGCGTGCGGTAGGTACCGGCATCGGGGTGGGGCTTCTGAGCCGGCGTGAGGAGCGACGTCAGGTCGAGCCCATCCGCCTTCCAGTGGCGAATCGCGTCGTTCGTATCGAGGCAATCGACCCGACCAACCATCTCGTCAATGGTTCGGAATCCAAGTTCTGCCATGATCTTGCGAGCGCCTTCGGCTACCATGAAGAGGTAGTTGACCACATGCTCTGGCTTACCCCTGAACTTCTTGCGAAGCTCAGCGTCTTGCGTGGCAATACCGACGGGACAAGTGTTAAGGTGGCACTTCCGCATCATGATGCATCCCAGGGTGATGAGCGGGGCGGTAGAGAAGCCAAACTCCTCCGCACCGAGCATCGCGGCGATCACCACATCACGCCCTGTCTTGAGTCCGCCATCGGTTTGCAAGACAACACGGCTTCGGAGATCGTTCATCACGAGCGTCTGGTGTGTCTCGGCAATGCCAAGCTCCCAGGGGAGCCCTGCATGTTTGATGCTGGTGAGTGGCGAGGCACCAGTCCCCCCCCCATCGCCGGAAATCAAGATATGATCGGCAAATCCCTTGGTCACGCCGGCCGCGATTGTGCCGACGCCCACTTCCGAAACGAGTTTGACACTCACTCGGGCTTCGCGATTGGCATTCTTGAGATCGTGGATTAGTTGCTTGAGATCCTCAATGGAATAGATGTCGTGATGGGGCGGTGGCGAGATGAGCCCAACCCCTGGCGTCGAGTAACGAATCGCAGCGATGGTGTCGTCGACCTTTCGCCCTGGCAATTCGCCTCCTTCTCCCGGCTTGGCACCTTGGGAGACTTTGATCTGCAATTCGTCCGCATTCGTAAGGTAGTTGATTGTCACGCCAAACCGCCCTGACGCCACTTGCTTGATCGCCGAGCGTCGTGAATCGCCGTTGGCGTCGGGAGTCCATCGCCGGGTATCTTCGCCTCCTTCGCCCGTGTTGCTCTTACCACCAAGCCGGTTCATGGCAATGGCCAGCGATTCGTGCGACTCCGCCGAAATCGAGCCGAACGACATCGCACCCGTGCAAAATCGCTTGACGATCTCACTGGCGGGTTGCACCTCGTCGATAGAGATCGGGCCGCCATCAGCAGTCGGCTTAAATTGCAATAACCCGCGAAGTTGACAACGGGTTCGGGCATCGTCGTCCGTATGTTTTGCAAAGCGCTCGTAGGCATGGGCATCGTTGCCGCGCGCGGCGATTTGGATATCGGCAATGGCTGTCGGGTCCCACATGTGGCGTTCCCCCTCCGCACGCCAGTGATACTCTCCCGGATTGGGCAGCACCGTGAGCGCTTGGCTGCCACTTTCGGGGTAGCCGAGCGCATGGCGACGGAGCGCTTCCTCCGCAAGGATGTCGAAGTCGACCCCCTGCACTCGGCTGGCGGTCCCGACAAAGCAGCGGTCGATCACCTCGTCCTTCAGGCCCAGTGCCTCGAAAATTTGCGCGCCTTTGTAGCTTTGCAGCGTGGAAATTCCCATTTTGGCCATCACCTTGAGCATCCCCTTGGAAACGCCCTTTCGGTACTTGGAGGCCCAGACATGGTCTTCCTGGGTCACCGGGTCGAAAACTTCGTCGTCGACTCCGATCGCCGGGTGGACGGCCCCTTCGCCCGATTCGACTTCGTCGAGTTGCACTTCCCCCGATTCGAGCAACCCTTCACGGCGAGCTTGCCAGAGCGACTCGAACGCCAAGTAGGGATTGATGGCATCGGCACCGTAGCCAACCAATAGGCAATGGTGATGAACCTCCCGAGCCTCCCCCGTTTCGACGATCAACCCAACCCGGGTTCGCTTCGCGCACTGGACCAAGCGATGATGCACCGCACCCGTTGCTAGGAGCGAGCTCAGCGGCACTCTCTCGGAGCTTGTCGCGCGATCGGAAAGCACGATCAGCGAGTAGCCGTCGTCGACTCCCTTTTCCGCTTCGGCGCAAACCCGATCGATCGCTTGCACCATCCCCGATTTACCCGCGTCGCGGGACCACGTAATGTCGATCGTTAGCGTCTTCCAGCCTTTTGCGATCTCGAGATTGTCATCAATGTGTTGGATCGCCGCGAGTTGCTCGTTGGAGAGGAAGGGATGGGCAAGCCTCAGCCGGTGGGCGTTCTGCTCCGTCGATTCGAGCAGGTTGTGCTCGGGACCAATGTAGCACTCGAGCGACATGACGACCTCTTCGCGGATCGAATCGATCGCCGGATTGGTCACCTGGGCGAAAAGTTGCTTGAAGTAGTCCTGCAACATCCGAGGTTTGTCCGACAGGCAAGCAAGGCACGAGTCATTGCCCATCGAGCCAATCGGGTCTTTTTCGACTTTCACGAGCGGGAGAAGCATGAATCGCATCGTCTCTCGCGTATACCCAAACGCCTGCATTCTCTCCAACAGAGTGCTTGGCTCGAAACCGTGCGACTCTTCGTTCGGGTTCAAATCGTTGAGTTCGATTCGCTGTTCTTTGAGCCACTTCGCGTAGGGGCGTCGCGTCGCAAAGTCGTGCTTGAGTTCTTCGTCGGGGATGAGCCGACCTTGTTCGAAGTCGACCAGGAACATGCGCCCTGGATGAAGCCGACCTTTTTCCTTGACGTTTTCTGGCGCAATGGTCGGCAATACCCCCACTTCGCTCGCCATGATGACCCGGTCATCGTGCGTGATGTAGTAGCGAGAAGGTCGCAGCCCATTGCGGTCGAGTACCGCGCCGATGTACTTGCCATCGGTAAACGCCACCGACGCCGGACCGTCCCAGGGCTCCATTACAGCGGAGTGGTATTCGTAGAACGCTCGTTTGTCTTCCGGCATCGTGGCATGGTTTTGCCACGCCTCGGGAATCATCATCATCACCGACTCTTGGAGCGTGCGTCCCGTCATCAGCAAAAATTCTAGCGCGTTGTCGAAAGTTCCCGAGTCGCTACAGTCGGGCTCGACAATCGGGAAGAGTTTCAAGAGATCGTCCCCCAAGAGGTCGCTCGTAGCGACACCTCGACGGGCAAACATCCAGTTGGCGTTGCCACGCACGGTGTTGATCTCGCCATTGTGGCTCATGAATCTTAGCGGCTGCGCGCGATCCCACGAGGGAAACGTATTGGTAGCAAAACGTGAATGAACCATCGCGAGGTGGCTCGTGTACGATTCGTCCGCCAAGTCGGGATAGTACTTAAAGAGCTGATCGGTGGTGAACATCCCTTTATAGATAATGACCTTGGTCGACAGCGAGCAGATGTAGAAAAGCTTCGCTTCCTTCAGCGACTCGTCGGCCCGTAGCTTGTTGCTTGCTTGCTTGCGGATGAGATAGACTTGTCGCTCGAACGCTTCTCCCTCGAAGCGGTCGCTCGCCTCGATCACGAGCTGTTCGATGCAAGGCTCCCCGGCGCGCGCGGTGGGCCCCAGATCGGCACCTTCGGTGTCGGTCGGCACGGAACGCCAGCCCAAGAGCTTTTGGCCCTGCGCCTCGATCAATTCTTCCACGACCTTCTTGCAATAGGCTCGCTCCTTGGCGTCCTTTGGAAGAAAGACGTTGCCTGCCGCATAGCGTCCCGGGGCCGGCATCGAGAGACCCAAGTCCGCACTCACCCTCCCGGCAAAAAACTCGTGCGGCAGCGCCGTAAGAATCCCGGCACCATCGCCCGTGTTCGCTTCGCAGCCACACGCACCACGATGGTCCATGTTGCGAAGGACCGTCTCCGCGTCGAGTAGTATCTGGTGGCTTCGCTCACCCTTGATATGGGCAACGAACCCAACACCACAAGAATCGTGCTCCAGGGCGGGGTCGTAGAGCCCTCGCTTTTCCGGCAAGTGCTTTCGAGTCATTCGATTTTCCATGTCGCCCTTCTTTTCCGTCGTCAGCTAAATTCGACCCGATTTCGATATCTGCCTTGTCGCCTAGATCGTCCTTTTGCGCATTCTTCAAGCGTTGCTGCCGAGTCCGTTGCTTGGCAAAGCCTGGAGGGTTCACCTAGCCGGGCGAACGCGCGGCAGGCAGGGTTCGCAAATGCATCTGTCAATTTGCGCCGCAGGAAAAGCGGCACCCCATCGATGCCCTGATGAGCCAGTCCAAAGGGTCGTGAATCAATGGGGTGAATATCGGCAATCGATAGATTTCTAAGACCGCTAGCGTACCAGAATCTGGCCCAATACGTCAACCACCCGCAACAAAATCCCGGTGAAACAAGCGTTCAACGGCGAATCGGCCAGAGGAAGCCTCGCTCCGAACCTCTGCCGATGGAGGTCTCTTCACGGCGTGCCCGCTTCAGCGGGCCGGTGCCCTCCCCAGCAAGTCACCGTGCCGGTAATTTCTCGAACTCGTACGGATGCCCCCGATCGCGCAATACCTCGGCTCCGATGATCTTGTCGGGCGTTGGTGCGGGTGGCTTGGATTGCGGGTTGATTCGTTGCAGTTTGGCAAGTACGTCCTTCCCTTCGAGGACACGACCAAACGCCGTGTGGCGGCCATTAAGAAAGTCGGTGGGGACGAAAGTAAGGAAGAACTGCGAGCCGCCTGTGTCCTTGCCGGCGTGTGCCATGCTAAGCGATCCTCGAAAATGCTTGCGGGCATTTGGTTGGTAGCATTCGCACTTGATATTGTAGCCGGGGCCACCACTGCCGGTGCCGGTCGGATCGCCCCCTTGTGCCATGAAATTCGGTAAGACGCGATGAAAGACGATGCCGTCGTAAAACCCTTTCTTAACGAGCGAGATCATGCTAGCGGTCGCTTCGGGGGCTTCGTTCTCGAACAGCTCGATGACGATATCGCCCTTACTTGTCGTAAACTTCACGCGAGGCAAATCATCGGCTGCGGCCTCCGCAGCACGGATTTTTTCTTCCGCTTCCCAGTTGGATCGCATCTCCTTGAGGTTGGCGAACCACTCCTTCGCTTTCATCCGGCAGGCAACCTCCGGATCGGTTCCTGGTTCTTGAAAGGGAGGCAACCGGTCGAATTGGCCCGTCTCGTCGGCCAGGGTCAGGTACCTCTCCGCAAGACCGAAGTCGTTCACGCAAACCGCACATGCGCCTCCCCAAGCGAGTAGCTTTGGCTCATCGGCCTTGCCGTCGATCAGCATCGTAATGAGTTCGAGTGCCTCTTCGGGTTGGTCCCCCCCGAGGTAATCGCCCCCCAGCATGTCTTCTTTCGCTGCGGGCCGACCGGTCCGTGGATCGATGGCGCGATGCCCGACAGCCAGGTGGTGAGCCATCGCGATGAGTAGTTGGGATATCTCCGGATTGGCGTTCGGCGCTGCCTTGTACGCCTCGCGAGCGGCGGCGGAGATGGCGTCGACTTTCGGCTTGGCCGCCGCGATGAGCCCCTTGAGATCGACGTTGATTTGCTTCCGAGCGGCCGGGGAGGCTGTTTGATACTCTCGCCGAAGCGTTTCAATCTCCCCCACCGTTCGTTTGTAGTCCGCCACCGCCTGCTCAAACCTCGCATCTGGCGAGGCCGCTTCAGCGGCCGGGCTGGCGGCCGGGACAGCGGCCGGCTGAGCGTCGCAAGGCTCCGAAAAAACCACGAAAAAAGGGAGTATCGCCAATAGGAAACGGCGTCGCATATTGATTCCTTTCCAAAGAATTTGCACACTGAAGGCAGACCAACCCAAGGTACCATACCAAAGCCAGAGCGCCAGCCGCCCCTCCTGGTGAACAAAAAGAACTCCGAAATTCCCGCATGAGCCAACGAAAAACCGCCACCAACGCCGCCTCGTCACGCGACATGGAACTCCGAATCGTCGGGGGGAAATTCCGGGGCAGCAAGCTCAACTACCATGGCGACCCCGTCACCCGTCCGATGAAGCACCGGGTTCGCGAAGCCATTTTTAACCTCGTCGGCATCGAGGCGAAAGGTCGCCACGCGATCGACCTGTTCGCAGGTACTGGCGCACTCGGGCTCGAGGCGATCAGCCGCGGTGCGGCAAGCGCCACCTTCATCGAGCGCCACATCCCCACCGCCCGAGTGGTACGACAGAACATCGCTACCCTCGGTTTGGAGTCGCAATGCGAGCTGTTGCAAGCGAGCGCCTTCGTTTGGGCAAAGCGAGATTTGCCCAACGCGGAATGGAATACCAATTCCGCTTCCGCGGTCCCTTGGGTGGTTTTCGTCAGCCCCCCCTACGCGTTTTTCGTCGACCGACAAGACGACATGCTTGCGCTGATTACCAGGATGATCGACCTCGCACCGCCCGAAAGCACCCTGGTTGTCGAAGCGGACGAGCGGTTTGATTTTTCTCTGCTGCCTGGTGGTGTCATCGAAGAACGGGGCGACACCGGCTGGGATGTCAGAACCTATCGGCCAGCGGTCGTAGGGGTCTGGCGCAAGGACGATGGCGGCTTAGCAGCGAAGGCTCGGTGACCCCCATACGATGCCCATTCACCGCACAAGACTTGCCCCATCGCCCACCGGCGCTTTGCATCTGGGCAACGCACGGACGTTTCTCATCAATGGGGCACTCGCTCGCCAAAACGATTGGCAAGTCGTTCTGAGAATCGAAGACCTCGATGGGCCGCGAATCAAGGCGGAGTCGGTCGAGCAGTCGATCGAACTACTCGAATGGCTCCGGCTTGATTGGGACTACGGGCCGACGTTTCAATCGTCCGATCTGGTGCCGTATCGCGAAGCGCTCCAGCAGCTCGCCGCGACCGGCGCGGTTTATCCCTGCAACTGCACACGACGTGAGATTGAGGCGGCCAGCCGCTCCGCTCCGCACGGCGACGAGCATGATCTTCGCTATCCAGGCACCTGCCGCCCGGCGGAGCCCACCCCGATCGCAGCCGAGACAATCGATCTTGACGCGACGGGCTGGCGGCTACGAGTCCCCGAAGGCGAGGCGACCTTTGACGATCAGTTTGCCGGCAAACAAGCATTGAACATCGACCAGACGGTCGGCGACTTCCAAGTCTGGACGAAAGGGGGAATTCCTAGCTACCAACTGGCCGTCGCGGTTGATGATGCCCGGCAAGGCATCGATCGCGTCGTTCGCGGCAATGATCTGTTGAATTCCACGCCACGGCAACAGTTGATTTATCGGTCGCTCGATCTCTCCCCCGCACCCGCCTACTGGCATGTCCCGCTCGTGCGCGGCGAAGATGGCCGCCGGCTCGCCAAGCGGCACGGCGACACCCGCCTCGCGAGTTACATGGCTGTGGGTGTCGACGCCAGTCGAGTGATCGGACTCTTAGCCGAGTGGTGCGGCTGCGGCGAGCGGCGACCGATGTTGGTAGCCGAGTTTGCCGAAAGTTTCCAGATCGAGAGCCTGCCAAGGGAAGACGTCGTGTTTCACCATGCGGACCACCAATGGTTGATGGCGAAGACGCAAGCATAAAGAGGAACTGGCCATCTTCGCTTGCGTTTTCGCGGTCAAACTTCTGGAACCACCAGCGCCCGACCGACAGTTTCTCCTGCGAGCATCTCTGTAGCACGCTGCGGGACCTCCCCGAGCGAAATTTCCGCGATGCACGATTCAGGGAGTTCCACACGCCACTCGTTCGCCAGCTTGCGCCATATCTCGAGTCGCGACTCGCGTGGGCACTTGGCCGAGTCGATGCCGGCAAGCGTCACGCCTCGCAAGATGAACGGATGAACGGTGAGCAACAGATCGACGCCGGCCGCCATGCCACACGCCGCCACGCAGCCGCGATGTTGGGTCTGCCGAAGGATCGTCGCCAGCGGCGCTCCGCCGAGCGTATCGACGGCGGCCGCCCATTGGCCCGATAGCAGCGGACGCGCCGAGTCGTCGTTCACGATGTCCCGTCCCGCAACCTGACGGGCGCCGACCGCACGCAAGAGTTCTGCCTGCTTCGGCTTTCCGGTCACAGCGGTGACTTGGTAGCCGAGCTTCGCCAGGATCGCCACACTCCAGAGGCCCACGCCGCCCGTTGCGCCGGTCACGACCACCTCCCCCCGGTCGGGCGAGATTCCACTCTGGATAATCGCGCTCACCGCCTGCGCCGCCGTAAATCCGGCCGTGCCAATCGCCATCGCACGGCGCGCGTCGAGCCCGTCTGGCATCGGGACAACCCACTCGCTCGGCAGACGGACATAGCGAGAAAACCCTCCCCAAACCTCCGATCCGAGTCCGCACCCGGTGACGAGGACACTTTGGCCCTCGCAAAATTCCTCCGATGCGGACCAGACCACTTGCCCTGCCGCATCGATTCCCGGCAAATGCGGAAAGGCTCGAACGACGCCTGGGTGGCCAGTACACGCCAGAGCGTCCTTGTAGTTGAGCGACGAGTAGGCCACCTCAATCACCACCTCACCCTGCGGCAAGTCATCGAATGCTGTGCTCGTTGCGGTGGCCATCGCAGGGCCGTTGCCCACTTTCTCGATTCGCAACGACGGAAATTCTTTCAAAATTGGGGCCATGCTTTGCTACGCGCACTCCATGGGCAACTGGTCGATCTTGGCAGCCAAGATAAAATCGTTCTCCGAGAGCCCGCCAATGGCGTGGGTCCAAAGCTCGACCGAAAGATTGCGGTAACTTTCGAGGTGCAGGTCGGGATGGTGGCCGTCGGCTTCGGCCAGCTCGGCGCATCGACCGAAAAAGTCGATGCCAGCCATGAAGTTTTTGACCTTCCAGTCCTTCCGAATCCGCTGGCCTTCGTGAGTTAAATACCAGCCTTCGAGTTGGCCAAGCTGGGACGTTGCTTCTTCGAGCGAACAAGCGTCGACACCCCCTTCGCACGGGAGGCATTTTTTCTGCACTAGTTCGGCAGTCGTTTGCGTTTGCATGACAGAGGCTTTCAGGTTGTTCCGAATCGGGTCCAAGCGACCGGTTAGTCTACCACGGATCGCCACTCGGCTGCCTAGGGAGAATCTCCGAATTTTGCCCCGTCGCTTAACCGACCTTACCACGTTACGATTGGAGGCCCGCCAGATTTCCTCCACGATTACGATCCATGGCCGACGGACTCAATCCACCCCAGCGCGAAGCAGTCGATACCCTTTCGGGGCCACTCCTGGTTCTTGCCGGAGCGGGGACCGGGAAGACGCGCGTCGTGACCTACCGCATTGCCAACCTCATCCGCCATGGCATCGCGCCTGACCGCATCCTCGCGGTGACGTTCACTCGCAAGGCAGCGGGAGAAATGCAGGAGCGGGCCGGGGTGCTGCTCAAAAGCCGCCGCAAAAAGAAGGAGGCCCCCCGACCGGAAATCTCGACGTTCCACGCGCTCTGCGTCCGCGTGCTGCGCCGGAATATCGAGCGGCTTGGCTATCCGGCGCACTTTTCAATTTGCGATCGGGGTGATCAGGAAGGTTACGCCCGGGCAGCGCTTCGCGAGATTCGTGCCCCTGCCGATAGCCTCAAGCCAGGCGACCTCCTGGGGTACATCGGGCGGTGGAAGATGGCGTCGGTTTCGCCCTCCGCTGCCATCGGTGCGTCAGAAACTGACCGCGAGCACTTAGCGGCGGCTGGCTACCGGCGTTACCAGCGGGCGATCAAGGAGAATGGCGTGGTCGACTTCGACGACCTACTGCTCCTCACCGAGCAACTCTTTACCCAATTCCCCGACGTGCGACGAGAAGAGGCGGCCCGGTTTGACCATGTGCTCATTGATGAGTACCAAGACACCAACCACAGCCAGTACGAAATCGTCCGTGGGTTGGCGATGGGACACCGCAATTTGTGCGTGGTGGGGGACGATGACCAGTCGATCTATGGCTGGCGCGGGGCCGAGGTAACCCACATCCTGCGCTTTGGAAAAGATTGGCCCGGCGCAAAGATCGTCCGCCTGGAGGACAACTACCGCTCGACCGGCGCGATCCTCCAAACAGCCAACACGCTCATCGAATTCAACGCCGAGCGGCACGACAAAGTCCTCCGCGCCGCCCGGCACGAAGGACCGGCACCCCGCATTTTACAGTTCAAGGACGAAACGGAAGAGGCCATTGCGGTGGTCAAAGACATTCGCCGACTCATGGGGATGAACCGGGCGGCAAGCGACATTGCTATTTTGTTTCGCACGAACGAACAGCCGAGGGCCTTTGAGACGGAACTCCGCGCTGCCAACGTGCCTTACGTGCTGATTGGGGGGATGAGTTTTTTCGACCGGCGCGAGGTGCGTGACCTTTTGGCGTTCCTTAAACTGGTGGCCGATCCAACCGATGACCCAGCACTGCTTCGCGTCATGAACACCCCGCCGCGAGGCATCGGTGGTGCGGCACGCAAAGCGCTCGTCACGGAGGCTGCCGCCAGGGGGGAGCCCGTTTGGAGCATGATCGAAAACCCAACAGGTGTAACGGGGCTCAGCAAGGCGGCTCTCGAAGGAGTCGCCCAACTGCGCGGGATGGTGCGAGGTTGGCATGAACTGTCGGAGAAGTTGAGCGTGCAGGAGATGCTCCGACGCATCACCGACGACGCGAAGTACGAAGCCGAAATCCGCCGACTCTACGACGACCCGATGGACCGCGACGCGCGCTGGGCGACCGTCGAAGAAATCACCAACGCCGCGGCAAGTTACGACGCCCGGGCCAAGAACCGAAAAAAATCACCTCGCGACCGGATCGTCGCATTCCTCGACGACCTGTTGGTCGGCCAGCAAGATGAAAGCCGCGAAAAAGAGAAGCAGCTGGAACGAAACGCAGTGGTCCTGATGACGCTCCACAGTGCGAAAGGCCTGGAGTATCCGGTCGTTTACCTCGTCGGCATGGAAGAAGGCATCTTGCCGCACAAACGCTCGCTTGCCGAAGGCGAAACACAAATCGCCGAGGAACGCCGCCTCTGCTACGTCGGTGTCACGCGCGCACGCGACGAGCTGACCATGACGATGGCCCTCACTCGCCGCAAATGGGGCAAGCCCAAGGAAACCATCCCGAGCCGATTCCTCTACGAAATGACCGGGCAAGCAGAGAACCTTCGGGCAAAAAAGAAACGAGCCAAAGGCCAGCGCCCCAAAGGCAAGCAGGGGCGGACGTCTGGCCGCAAGTGATCCCCGCCCCAGAACTCCTACGCCCCAGACCTCCTACTCCCCAACCACCTGCCCCCAGACCTCGTGCTAGCACCGCCGGCAGATTGAAGTTGGCTAAATTCTCGGTTCTGGGTAGATTGTGGGGATTGGTCCGATGTCTTCGACGATCGAGATCGGAACTGCTACGGATAACGGACCACCTACAACGAACTACCAACGCAGGGAGGCGTTTATGGATCGGCCCGAAATTCGTTTGCTCCATTCGAGCGACTGGCACCTCGAGCAACCGCTCGCCGGGCTGCCGGTGCTGTCCGATGCGCTACGCGAAATCGCGCGCGATGCTGCTTACAGGGCGGCCCGACAAGTCGTCGAGACGGCGCTCGTCGAAGGGGCCGATGCATTGCTCCTGTCGGGCGATATTGTCGACCTCGCCCGCTCCGGGCCGCGCGCCATTCTCTTTTTGCAAGAACAGTTCGAGCGACTCGCGGCGCGCGGTGTTGAAGTCTATTGGGCAGGGGGCGTGGTCGATCGACCCGATGCATGGCCCGTGGTCGCGCAGCTTCCCGACAATGTCCATCGCTTCCCTGTCGGGCGTGTCGAGCAGTTTGATTTGAAACGGGATCGCACGACGATCGCCCGCATCCAAGGCATCAGCAGTCAAGACGACGGCACCGTCGAGGCGAGTGGGTTTCATTGCGACGCAAACGGATTGTTCACGGTCGGCGTGGCTTACGGCACCAGCGACTCGCCAGGGCGCGAGGGGGATCGCGTCGATTACATGGCCCTTGGCGGAAGGCATCGCCGGGCGACCGTCGACACCGAGCCAGGCATCGCCCACTACAGCGGCACGCCTCAGGGTCGCTCGCCAACGGAAACAGGCCCCGCCGGATGCACACTCGTGCATGTTCACGATGGCGAAACGGCAACCAAGTTTATCTCGACCGACATCGTGCGCTGGGTCGACGAGTCGCTAGAAATTACCGCGTCGACAACCCTCGAACAATTGGAAGAGCGGCTCGACGCCCGGCTCGACAAACTGCGTGCCAAGAGCCAAGGAACCAGCCTGCTGGTAAGTTGGCACATCCGAGGTGCCGGACCGCTGGTAACGACGCTCCGCCCAGGGGGCGATACCGATCGGTTGCTCCATCGCCTCCGCGACCGGGCCGAAACGCGCTCGCCCCTCTGCTGGAGCGTCGATCTCGATTGCCATTCGCCGGTCGTCCCGCCCGAAGAATGGTACGACCAAGAAACGATCCTTGGGGACTTCCTTCGGCAGCTTCGTACGTTTGAGGAAGACCCCAGTACCAAGCTCGATCTCGAAAGCTTGCTCCCCGACCAACTCTCGAACGAGTCATGGCGGTCGATCGCCAAGCTTCAAAGCGTTGAGCGTGCCGAACTGTTGGAAAATGCCAAGAAACTTGGCATCGAACTGTTGACGTCGCCCGAAGCGGCGGCAGAGTTGGATCTTGTTTCCGTAGGAGATTGATTTTTTTAAAGAACCGGAGGCCTGGCTCGCAGATCCCTTTCCTTCCCCGAATTCCGTTTCCTGAATCCCGATTCCCCGCCTACTTCCCATGCGTATCTCCGACCTATCTATCGACGGCTTTGGTGTTTGGCACGATCTTGACCTGCGCCGACTTTCGCCCGAAATCACCGTTTTTCACGGCCTTAACGAAGCAGGCAAGACGACGCTGATGCAGTTCTTGCGCTCGGTGCTCTACGGAATCTCCGGTGATCGGCGACAATGTTATTTGCCGCCGTTGGAGGGCGGACGCCCTGGCGGGACGCTTGGCATGGTGACCGACGAGGGGCCCTTCCGCGTGTCGCGATTCGCCGATCGCGACTCCGATTTTTCCACCTCGGGCGACATCGGTCGGGTGACGGTCGAACTGCCTGATGGCACCCAGCAAGGCGACCGCCTGCTCCGCGAAGCGATCGAACATGTCGACGAGCCGACCTTCAACAACGTCTTTGCCATCGGGCTCGACGAGATCCAACACTTGGGGACGCTCGGTGGTTCGGAAGCAGCGCAGTGGATCTATCGGCTCACTTCGGGGCTCGATCGGATCTCGCTGTATGATGTGATTCAAGGCCTGCGGTCGTCGCGCCGGCGGCTGCTGGGCGAGGGGCCAACCTTGTCGGAACTTTCACGATTGACGAGCGAAAAGGAACAGCTCGAAAGCCAAATCGCCGAGCTCGCCGGGCAAACTCGCACTTGGTGCCAACGCGGCGTTGAAGTTGCCGAGATCGACGACCGCGTTGCCGAGCTTCGCAAAGAACTTCGCGACCGCGAGCGGCGGGCTCGACGCGTTGAGGTGGCGATGGGGATCCGTCCTCAGTGGGCAACGCGGCTCGACATCGACGGTCAGATCCAATCGCTCCATGGACTGTTTTCACTGGAAAAAACCGCGATTGGCGAACTCGATGAACTGAACGATCGCATCGAAGAACACGAGCGGCAACGAGACATTCACAAGGGGCAGCGGCATCAGCTTCGCCAAGAGGCCGAGCAGCTTGGCATCAACGAGGTCTTGGTGAAAAACTGCTGCCGGGTCGAGGGACTCGCCGAGCAGCAGGAGTGGCTCGAATCGCTGGCCCAACAGTCGAAAGAGCAGAAGGCCGAAGCCGACCGACTCGCCGACCGGTTCGGTCGCGAAACCAGTCGGCTCGCGCAGCAATGGTTCAACGACCCCAAACGCCGGCTCGTGCTCACCACCGAACAGATCGAGCAACTCGCCCCGCAGCGAACGGCCATGGAATCGGCGCGGAAGCAGCTCTCCGCAGCCGAAGGGGAATTCGAGGGTTACCGGAGCGAGGAAGAAAAGCACCGCGCCCAACTCGATTCCGCGACAACCTCGAGCGAAAAAATGGGCCTGCCAACCGACTTGCAGTCGGCCGGTGAACTGGTCGCCAGGCTTCGGCGTCGGCTGTCCGTCGAGCAGAAGATCGAACAGACTCGTCGCAGCGGCGTCGAGCTCGAACAACAAGCCCGCGACATGCTCGATGGACAGGTTTTGCCGCTGCGGCTCTACGTTTTCTGGGGCGCCTGCGTCTTTGGGGCCGCCGCGATGATCGCCACCTGGGCACTCTCGGGCGACCGACCTGAGTTTGGCCAAGCAGGTGCCGTGCTTGCGGTGATTAGTCTGGCGATCCCGTTCTTCCGGTGGGCAAACGAAGCACGGGTAGCCGACGAACTGGATGGCGTCCATCGCCAAATCGAAACGCTCAACCGGCAGCTGGCCGAGTCGCGAGCCGAGAAAGAGCAGCTCGACGAAGACTTGCCGGTAGCCGATGGGTCGGTAGTTTTACGATTGCAGACAGCCGAGCGGCACTTGGCCGACCTCGAAGAGATCTTGCCGATCGAAAGCGACCGCCGCCGTGCTACCGAGGCGAGCCGAACCGCCAAACGAGAGTACGAGACCGCACGCGAACGGATGGCCACTTCCGAACGCGACTGGCGAGGGCAACTCAAGGCGCTCGGTCTGCCCGAAGCACTCACGCCGAAGGAACTCAACCTGCTCGCCGGGCAGTACGAGCAATTGGCACAGCTCGAAACTCAGGCGCAGAACCGCCGCGACGAAACCGAACGCCGGCAGCGAGAATTCGACCGTATCGTTGGACGAATTACACGGCTCGCGCAGGAGTCGAGTCTGGTGGTCGACGGCGCGTCGCCCCTGGAGCAACTCGAGCACCTACTCGCCGAAAACCGCCTGCAGAAAGCGCACCTGACCCACCGCGACAAGCTTCGCGAGAGTGCCAAAGAACTCAAAGCCGAAGAAGCTCGCCACGCCCGGGCCGCCATCGGACTGACTCGAAAACGGGAATCCCTCTTCCAACGGGCGGGCGTCGATCACGAAACGGCCTTCCGAAAGTTAGCGGCGGACCTGGCCGAATGCGAACGGCTACAAGAAGAGCGGACCAGCCTGACGAGAGAAATCATCGCGGCCATTGGTGCGCTCGGCGAAGAGGACGACTTCGCACCGTTCTTCTTGAATGAGGCACTCGCTGGGCTGGATGCGGAATGGAAAAAGTTGACTGCCGATCATGAAGAAGTAGAGCAAGAATTGGAATTGCTGCTGGAAGAACGAGCTCGCCTCGTCGAGCAGCAGCGGCTGCTTGCCGATGATGACTCGCTTGCCGACAGGCAAATTGAGCTCGGAATCGTCGAAGCGAAGATCGATCGGGCGACGCAGGCGTGGCGCGAGCGGGCCACCGTGAGCCGGATGCTCGAGCATGTTCGCCACGACTACGAGCAGAACCGCCAGCCCGAAACCTTGCTTGAGGCGACCGAGTATTTTCGAGAACTTACCGGCGGCAGCTACACACGCATTTGGACGCCGCTTGCCAACGACGTGCTCTTCGTCGATCGGGAAGATGGCCAGTCGCTGGCAGTCGACTCGCTCAGTCGCGGCACGCGCGAGCAGCTCTTCCTGAGCGTTCGGCTTGCGGTGGTGGCCATGTTTGCCCGTCGCGGGATTCAGCTTCCGATGATCCTCGACGACGTGCTCGTCAACTACGACGAGCAGCGTGCGGCCCTCGCCGCGAAGGTGCTCTGCAAATTTGCCTCGCAAGGCCACCAGCTCATGATCTTCACCTGCCACGAGCATATTCTGGCGATCTTCAAGAAGCTCAGCGCCGACTGTCGCCGGCTGCCAAGCCGTACCGGCGAGTTGATCAAAGAAGCGCCGGAGCGGGTGGAAATCGTGGAAGAAGTGAAAGAAATCGAAGTCGTGAAATCGGTCGAAGTCGAGCCGGAACCAGAACCGGAGGTCATCGAAGAGTTCGTTTACGAAGAAGAAACCATCGAGCCCGAGCCCGAGCCGGTCGACTTTACCTACGCTGCGGGCATCCTGCCACGAGCAGAGCCTGAGCCCCCAGCGTACGAACCGAAGCCGACGGCTCCACCGATCCCCGTCGCTCCACCGGCCTCCGTTGCTCCACCAACGGAGATCGAATACGACTGGCAGCATGACGACCCGCGTGCTTTTTCGGAGTTGGATCGGTTCAAGAAGGCCACGCCGCCGGAGCCTTCACGCTTCGACAAGGCGTTGGCCGGTCAAGCTGGTTATTGACACGGAGCGACCGAAATATCACGAGAAAATGACCTCCCGGCTGGTCAAGTGGCCCGATTCTGACTAACGTGGAATCTCCTCCTTCCGCGAGAATTGCCCATGCCACGCGTGCTGCTCACTGCTTACGGACCGTATGATGATTGGCCAACCAATGCGAGTTGGCTCGTGCTGCAAGAAGTGACTCGCGATTCGCCTGCGAATGTCGAATTGCTAACGCGGCTCTATCCGGTCGACTTTGCCGAGGTGAAGAGCCGGCTTGCGGACGACTTGTCGGAGGGAGTCGATGTGGCGATTCATCTCGGGCAATCCCCCGGGTTGGGGCGGATCGAGCTCGAGGCGATCGGTCTCAACTTGGCTTGCGAACGAGACGAGCGCCCCGAAGAAGCGAAACGACTGGTTGAAGAGGGGCCCGCTGCTTACTTGAGCGAGCTGCCGCTGGCGAGTTGGGCACGGTTGCTGCGTGCCGACGGAATTCCTGCGGAGGTCTCGCACCACGCAGGGGCTTACCTCTGCAACGCAGCTCATTACCTGTCGCACCACATCGCCGCCGAGCGTGGCTTGCCGACGAAGGCAACCTTCCTCCATTTGCCACTCGATCCGTCGCAAGTGCTCCAGGGAGGCAACAACTTGGCGTCGCAATCGACCGAGGCAACCGCCCGCGGCGTCCGTCTCATCCTGGACGATATCGCCCAGAGCGCGTAGAACGGAATGAATTCTGTTCTACGCTTGGGGTCCTCATGCCGAAGTTTGCTGTCATTTTGCCTGCTGCCGGAGCCAGTCAGCGGTTCGGCGACAAGAACTACAAAAAGCCGTTTGTCCTGCTGGGGGATCGAGCGGTTTGGCTCCACTCGGCGGAGAATTTTTCCAAGCGCGGCGATGTTTGCCAGGTGATCGTGGTGATTGCGGTAGAAGATCGCGAGCTGTTTGACCGGAAGTTTGGCGCGAACTTGCCTTTCCTCGGCATCGATGTGGCAACGGGGGGGGCAGAACGAACCGATTCGGTAGCCGCCGCCCTTGCGATGCTCCAACCAGAAGTCGAGTTCGTGGCGATTCACGATGCGGCCCGACCTTGTGTCGACAAAGAGTCGATCGACGCCGTTTTCGCTGCGGCAATCCAATCGGGAGCCGCGATACTTGCAACGCCGATCGCCGACACGCTCAAACGTGCCCTGCCTGGCGATCCTTCAACCGTTGCCGAAACCGCCTCGCGCCAAGGACTCTGGGCCGCCCAGACGCCGCAAGTCTTTTCCCGCGACCTGATCCTGCGAGCCTACACCGAGAGATCCGACGAGCCGGCCACCGACGACGCCCAACTCGTCGAGCGGCTTGGCACGCCGGTAACGCTCGTGGAAGATTCGACACTCAACATCAAAATCACAACACAGCGAGACCTGAAACTGGCGGCGCAGATTCTCCGGACTCCCAAGAAAACGGGACTCGATATTTTTGGGGACTGAACGACAATCGGTAACTTCACTAACCTCCACACGACACCCAACGGGTTGGCGAACCTCTATGTTTGGATTTCGTAGTCGATACAGTTTGCGCCAGTGGTGCTTTTATTACTTCAACCAATTCCTCGTCCGCGTGGTTTGGAGAGCAAAAGTTCCCAAGCATTGGCCCTTTGCAGAGGGCCAGGGGGGGGTCGTCATTTGCAATCACCTCAGCAGTGTCGATCCTTGTGTGATTCAAGTGGCAGCCCGCAAGCGACTCGTGCATTGGCTCGTCGCGCAAATCTATTCGCCCGAGACTTTGATTGGCCGGATGATGGCACTCTTCGAGACGATTCCGGTCCGCCGCGAGGGCAACGATGTCTCGCCACTCAAGGGGGCCATACGAATGGCCCAGGCGGGGCACCTTGTCGGTTTCTTTCCCGAAGGGTCGATCAATACGACGGACGATTTGATGCAGCCGATCCGACCCGGTGCGATTGTCGTCGCGCTTCGTGCGAAGGTGCCGGTGCTTCCGTGCTACATCGAAGGAACGCCCTACCACAAAACACTATGGCGGCCTGTCTTCATGCGAGCGCGGGTCCGTCTCCGGGTGGGCGATCCGATTGACTTGTCGCCCTACCACGGACAGCACAAAGACTCCGAGCTGATCGCCCGGTTGACGGTCGACTGCGTCCGGGAGATCGCCAAACTAGCAGGTCAAAACGACTTTGAACCGCAGATCGCCGGGCGCGGCTGGAAAACCTGGCAATAGTAAAACGGATTTTTCCAGGGTTCCCGAACAATGCAAACTACCGCTTCCAAATCAGCAAGACCGAGTAATTCAGGTTGTGAGGTGCGACCCCGCCTGGGTCGCTGTCGTATCGGTCTGTTGCGGCGATTTTCAGGCTGACGTTGGAAGGGACGACCAGTTCGACCTCCCAGCCGACGTCGGTTAGCAGGCGGAATTGGGAAAAGTTCTCCCATTCGGGGAAGTAGTCGACGTTGGCGTAGAATTTCTGCGTTTCGGAGAATTTCTGCTCCCAGTCGAGGCCAAATTGGGCTTCCGGCACCCACTGATCGTCCAAGCCACCGAATTCTCTGGAGGTACCGGCACCCACACGTCCTGTAAGGTCTGTCCAATCGTTGTCGATGAATCGGTAGCCGATACCGGTGTTGACGTTGATGTTGTAGTCAAACGACTGAAAGGCGTCGTAGTACATTTGCGACTGCAAGTAGGTGGTCCAAGGCGATTCGGCAAAGAGCCATTCGTGGCGAAAGTTAACCTGGGCATTGTTCTGCGTTTCAATCCCTTCGGCCTGTGTTCGGTTGTGGTAGATGTCGAAGTCGACTTTTCGAGCGTCCGATTCCCGTTTGACGAAGGCCCCGGTCCGGAAGCTGAGCGTTTCGCTCGTGCCGCTCGACCCGTTCAGGCCAAGCTCCACGCCGGAGTCCCAGCCCGAGGGTTGGAGCCAATAGGTGACGTGGTACCACTTGGGTGCCTCCGCCACCGGTCCGACTCCGATAGCTAGCTCGGAATCGTTGTCGCCGAGGCTCTCTTCCGGCAGCAACAGCAGTGGTTCACTAGCAATCGGTGGCAGCATGGCCGGGCCGCTAAGGTCAGCCGGTAAGGTCTCCGGCGTTTGCGTCGATGGGTAGGGCGAGACCGCCGGCGATAGGAGCAAGTCGGCGTAGGGGGAAGGACTCTCGGCCTGTGCCGATGCCCCCACGAGAAGGGCAGCCAGGCCAATGAGGATTAGCGTAAGCAGTTTCGGAAGGTAAGACATGGGAAATGGATATCTGCAAGAAGCTGCGAAACTAGCGGTCGTCGACCGTATGCAAGAGTAAACGTGGCGGTTTCTACCAAAACTGGGCCCGAACCAGCAAGGCCGGAGAGAGGGTGCCCGCTAGCACCACCTCCGCCAAAAAATCACCCTTCAGGTTCCAGGTTTTGTTGGCTGTTCTTTCGGAAGGTTCGCCACGGGGGACCGGGTCCCGTAGGGCCGGTGTTGTTCCTGACCGTCGGAGCCGGTTTTAAGTCAACACTTTAGCGGACAGAAGCGACCAAATAACGACCTGCCGTTCGAGGAATCAGGCTTCATCGCGCCGAATTTTGTCCCGTTTCCCCAGGAAATCCCCACTCGCGTGCCAAAACCACCGTCGCGAGCACCTCCTCGATTCTCGGCAACTTCGGCCCTCGCAAACCTTTACGCATT
>QIKP01000045.1 GCA_003233055.1 Planctomycetaceae bacterium | reverse complement strand
AAGAAGGTAGCTTTGTTGACGATTTCTTTGACAATGATGACGGGATTTTTGGTAGCCCCACGACCGAGACGCTCGGGCTTGTGGGCACCGAAGAGGGTCCGCTCCATTTTGAAGACGTCGGGGATTACACGTTGTATTTTTCCTCGGCGACCGCCGTCGTCCCCGAACCCGCCACCATGACCCTGCTCGCCCTCGGCGGGCTGACCCTGCTGGGAACCCGGCGCCGTCGTTTGTTCAAAAAGTAGAACATCCCTTTTTGAATCCCCGGACACAGCCGAAATCCAATAGATTTACTTTAGGAGTGCCTCATGGCCAGACATCGAACGACGACCCTCTTTGCGATTGGACTATGCCTATTCGTATCCGATAGCACCGCCTTGGCCGTATCCATATTCGGCGACACCATCGACGGTTCGGTTCGCCGCGTCACGGATACTGTAGGAACGAATTACTTTAACCAGGCGAGCGCGGTGGTGACCAACGGCATAGAGTTTTCCGGGATCGATGGCGACTATGAAATCAGTGCCAATATGCAAGCGATTGATGTTATGAGTATTTTGGTCCGCCGCATTCCCATCAGCCCGAACGGTATGCCACCGAATTATCGTTTATCGTTCAACGATCTGGATTTTGTATCACCTGAAAGCTTTGTCACCGGCGTTACAAGAGTGGGAGGGACACCTGGCATTAACATTTCCGATGTGGTTTTCGGTCCGGAGTCGGCGGAGTTTACGATTGGCTCGACCTTTCTCGCCAACGGCGGCTCGTTCATCGTTAGCGTCCAATTCGATACGCAGCCCATCCCCGAACCCGCCACCATGACCCTGCTCGCCCTGGGCGGGCTGGCCCTGCTGGGCCGTCGTAGGCGAAGCGCATAAACCACTGACGAAACAGAACCATGAACCCAAACCCCAATGCAGGGGAAAAAAGCAGGTCAGAAACGGGGGTCGGGCCCCGCTTCGCCCCCCTGAACCTGTCGCTGTCCAGATAACAGAAACAACAAATTTTACGATCATCAACTAGGAAAAGGTACTTCAACATGAACTTCAAGAAAACCATTTTCTGCCTATTGTTTGGCCTGTTGGCAACGGGAATTAGTCGCCCGGCAACGGCCGCAATAACATTAGGGTTTTCGGTAGACAATGGAACCAGTTTCTCCAACAGCATCGATTTGCTGACGGGCGATAGTGTGACCGTTGGGGTTTATCTCAACGACGATGCGCCGGGAGGTATTCTGGATACCGTAGGATTTTTCGGATTCGGATTGACCGCTGCCACGGCACCGACGACCTTCGGTACGATCTCCGCCGCCTCGATCGATCCGCTTTATGACTTCAACACGATCGACGAGTTCACCGGCTCGACGATCGACTGGGAAGCGGCCATCTTCCTCACCTCGATCCCGACTGGTCAGTCGATTTTCATGGGCAGTTTCCAGTTTGATACGACGGCCGATGGATCGACGGTATTTACTTTTGCCGACAGGCTAACCGGTACGGGGACGGCGAATACCGGCTGGCTGGATGGTGCGGGAAATGAACTAGACCAGTTGCTTTTTGGACCTGGTGCAACCGGGACCTTTGAGTTAACGATCACTTCGGCTGCGGTCCCGGAGCCGGCGACGATGTCGCTGTTAGCCATGGGCGGGCTGGCCCTGCTGGGCCGCAGGCGGCGTAGGGTGTGACGTCCCCCGCTCACCAAAGGATGAAGTTGGTTGATCTGGGAACATGGATCTTCCAACTCCAAAAAATGAACCAAGACCTCGTCTAGCCCGACTCGAATTCTATTCGACATCGCTCATCCTCCGTGAACCGTTGAATGAACAACCACACGGAGAAAATCTACATCGCCACACATTACATCGCAAAGCTGCGCAGCCTGCCAGCCTTCCCTAAAATGCTAGATGGCCCTGGGTGCAATACGGGCCGACTTTCAGCCCATCTCGACTGGACGAACAACGGCTCAAAAATAGTGGTGGATTTTCCCGCCCGAAATGCTCCAATGGGTGCTTGCCGAATAACGGCAGAGTGAGTCGGCCGGGCGGCCGGGCCAGCCTGCTGGAATGGGGCGACCGAAAGGGCTCTTGTTTGTTGCCCACCGTCGGTGGATCCTTCATATTTTGGCACATGGATGGCGAAAAGGGGGTTATTTGCCAAAATTGGGCAGAAAAGGCCCCTTTTTCGGGCCCTCGCCGGCGAATTTTGTCGTTGGTCGTCGGGGACCATGCGGGCAAAACGACCCAACGGGGCGACTGGCCTTGTATCGGGGTCGTGCGAGCCGGTATTCTCCCCAACCGCTGTTTTTTCCGTTCCTGCGGCGGTCCTTTTTCCCTACTTCCTTGATGCGGAAAGTATCCAACGCCCATGGCTTCGCTCCGAGTCCTCTATCGCGCGATCGTCATGGTCGGCACGCTCAGTGTCGCCGGGCTTGCCCTGGTGGCCTACGGTCCGGAGCTGCAAAAGTTTCAGCCTCTGGTCGACCGTTTGAAAACAGCAGCGACTGAGATGCTGGAGAGCGAATCCAGCCGGCTGCCCCATGCGCTGGATGCCGAGGATTCGCTTGCCTCGTTTTCTTCCGAATCGGCCGAGCTGCAGGCGATGCCGGTCGGTTCGCCGCGATTCGATAACCAAGTCGAGCCGGCCAATTGGGAGGTCGCCGAAGCGTCGGTTTCCCAGATTGTCCGCCAGCTGGAACAGATGGGGGTGGAGAAGGTCTCACTCACGCCTTGGGGGACGGAGGGCAATTTTTACCGCTTCGAATGTTCCGCCACCTGGGGCACCGGCGGTGCTTTCGCCCGGCAATTCGAGGCCATAGCCAGCGACCCCGCCACCGCCGCCCGGCAGGTGCTGTCGCAAGTCGAATCGGTTGGTCGGAGCATCGAGCGACGAACGCCGTGAGATCGAGCAGCCTCCCTCCCGTCCGGATCCTCTCCAGCCCTCCCCACTCCCACATGACTCCCCTGGCTCGACAACTTCGCACGCTGGCTCACGGGCGCTCGTCGCTGGGGGGGCGCCCTGTGCCTGCTGCGCGTCGATTTCCGCTGCGATTGCCTCCGCCACCTTTGCCCCGGCAGCGAGCGGTACCTGCTCTTACCGAGGAGGAAACCAGCTCTCGCCCCACGGCTTCCCGATTGGCCCGAGTCGAGGCGGTGCTGTTTCTCGCCAAGGAATCGCTCAGTACCCGCCGAATCGCCCAGCTTGCCAATCTCCAGGACGCCACCGAGGCCCGGACGCTCCTCTCACAGCTTCGCCGGCAGCACCAGGAGCGTGGGCGGGCTTTTGAGCTGCAACAGGTAGCCGGCGGGGTTTGTCTGCTCACGCGGCCCCAGTTTTCCCCATGGATCGCGAAGCGGCACCAAGCCCTTCACCCAGAATCAAGGCATCCCGAATCGGGCCCACTCAAGCTCACCCCTCCAGCGCTCGATACTCTGGTGGTGGTGGCTTACCGCCAGCCGGTGCTCCGGTCGGAAATCGAGGCGATCCGGGGTGTTGGGTGTGGCGAGCTGCTGCGGCAGTTGATCGAGCGTGGCCTCTTGCGTATTTTTGGGCGATCGGAAGAATTGGGCAGACCGCTGCTCTATGGTACCACCAAGCAGTTCCTGCAAAATTTCGGTCTGAATAGTTTGTCCGACTTACCACCAATCGAGGATCTCGCTCGGGAAACCAACCGTACTCTCGAAACGAGCCCCGATCCAAAAGCGGCCTAATGTGCTGTGAGCAATCGACCCAGGAGACTACCCCCGTGAATGTTGCTTGTAAACTTGTCGTCGCCTCGTTAGGCCTTCGTGAATCGGACGCGATCGATCCGCCCCCACCCTCCGTATGGAGTGCTTCCTGTGGGGTGCGCAATGAACTCGAAGAGGAAGAGGAATACGAAGAGGGGGAAGAGTACGACGACGAAGAGGAAGGCGAAGAGGAATATGAAGACGAAGAGGAAGGTGATGACGACGAGGAAGCCGACGAGGAGAAAGAGGAAGGTGATGACGACAAGGAAGAAGAAGAGGAAGATGACGACGAAGAGGAGTACGAGGACGAAGAAGGCGATGAGTGGGAAGAAGTAGAAGACGGCGAAGAAGAAGGCGGTGACGAAGAAGAGGACGACGACGAATCGGAAGGCGACGAAGAGTACGAGTACGTCGATGACGATGACGAAGAGGAAGAGGAGGACGAGAGCGAGGAGAAAGAGAAAGAGAAAGAGAAAGAAGAGGACGGCGAAGAAGAAGGGGAAGAATACGAGTACGAGTATGAGTACGAATATGAAGAAGATGAGACAGAAGAAAAAAGCGAGGACAAGGCCGAATAAAGTCGCGCCAAGAGCCAACCGACTTCGTTAAAATATTTCCCCAAGAAAAAAAGAGGCCGTGATGAGAACCTGCAGTATTAGCAATTTGTTTCCAAGGCTGGTAACGCTTGTCGTGTTCGCGTCGGTTGGGACCACGCTCGCGAGGGAAACAGGCGCGCAGGAGCTAGGCGGAGCGCCAACACAACCAGAGGAGCAAAGCGTGCTGATCGCTCCCCCGCCCGAGGCAGACACCCTCGTCGCGCCCTTCGTTCCGCGCCAGTCGCCTCGCCCCGATTTTGGGCCGCCAGTACCCCGGATCTCCGAACTCGGATCACTGGAAACGTTGCCACTCCCCTCGCCGGTCGGCACCACCCCTCCTCGCATCGAGCTGGCCCCTCCCTCGAATCGTATCGGTCGATCGATGCCCCAGTTGTCGGTCATGCCGGGACAACTGGTTGCCGCGCACGTACCTCTGCACCGTTGGATTCGCGTGAAGGATGGGCAAAAGATAGCGCCAGGCGCGCACCCCGTAGTGGTCTCGGTTCGGGATCCGCGCGCCTGCCATGAGGCTTGCGCCTGCTGCACGCACCGCAGCGTGTTCGTCCAAGTCTGGGTACCCCCTTTCCCCCTTCAAGAGTTGAAAGTGAAAGACAACGGCCGAAGAATCGAACTCGATTACGGGAAGTACGAGATCGAGATCGAAGTTCGTAAGCGAGGCAGGATCGAAGTCGATTACGATGACTGAGCCGTTGGATGGCGAAGTGGTCTCGTGTCTCGACGCTCGCAAGAAATTCACTCCTTGAGTTGCAGCAAACGCCGTAGCGCTTCGAAGAGGCCGGTTGGCTTGCCACTCGCCGCTTCGTCGCGGAGCGATTGCATTGGTGGGTGCAGCAGTTTGTTGACGAGGCGGTCGGCGAAGCGGGTGATTTCATTCGCCGCTTGCTCGTCGAGAGGATCGAGCTTGTGCATCAGTCGCGCCAGTTCGGCCTGTTTGATGAGGTTCCATTCGTCGCGGAGCTGCGAGATGAGGGGGGAAGTGGTCCGCAAGCGTGCTTCGGCAAGGAACTGTTGGGTCTCTTCGGCGATGATCGCCTCGGCGAGCGGGAGTTCTTTTTCCCGGCGTTTACGGTTGCGATCGCAGGCGGCGGCCAGGTCGTCGATGGAGTAGAGGTAGGTACCGATCTCGTCGCCAATCGCCGGATCGAAGTCGCGAGGCATGGCGAGGTCGAGCAAGAAAAGGGGGCGTTGTTGCCGCTGTCCGGCGATCTTTTCTCGGAAGTTGTCCAGCGTGACGAGGGGCTGAGAGGCGGCGGTGGTCGAGATCACCAGGTCGGCTCGCACCAGTTCTTGGTGCAGATCCCCCCAGGCTGCGATGTCGGCGTCCCACTGTTGGGCGAGCGCTTTGGATCGCTCGGGACTGCGGTTGATGATCGTGAACTGTCGGGCTCCTTCGTCGTGGAGGTAGCGCAACGTCTCGTCGGCCATTTCGCCGGCGCCGATCACCAGCACTTGCTTGTCGTCGAATCGCTCAAAGACATTGCTCGCAAAGTCAGCGATCGCCACGCTTGGGATGCTTACACGATGGCGATGCAGTGCGGTCTCGCTCGCCACTCGACGCGCGACACGAAGGGCGGCCTGGAAGCAACCATGGGTATGGGGCCCAGCCGAGCCGAGCCGACAGGCCAGCTCATAGGCCTGCTTCACTTGCGAGAGTATCTGTGGCTCCCCCACCACCATGCTGTCGAGACTCGCCGCAACGTGAAACAAGTGCTCCACCACGGCGTCGCCATCGAGCGTGACGAGTTGTTCCGAGATTTCGTCGACCGGCAATGCGTGGCACGTAGCCAGGTGCTCGGCCAGCGCGCTGCCTTGGGGGACCGGTTGGTCGCCGTTGCTAGCGGAGTAGAGTTCGACGCGGTTGCAGGTCGAGAGGAGCACCGCCTCGACGCCTGGGTGCGATTCCCGCCAGGCGGTAAGCGCGCTGGCGGCTTCGTCGGGAGTGAATGCGAGTCGTTCGCGCATCGCCACGTTCGACCCATGATGCGAGCAGCCTACCATGCGGAGCTTCATGGGCGAACCTTCGTCGGGTTGGCTCCATGCATCGAAGTCGATTCGCGATCAGGGTTGTCGCTCGGTACGGTTGGCCCACCATGGGCACCCGTCATGGCAAAGGTAAGGAGAGTGATTACCAAAAACCCGAACGACGCGAGTGTCATGTACGCCACTTTGCGGCCTTGTCTCGCCGCAGGATAAGCGAGTCGAAAGATCTCTGCCACGACCAACCAAAGCAACATACCGAGCAGACTCAGCACCACGGGGTCGGCGAGCAGATGGTAGTCGGTGTTGCCCCCATCCTTGAGCCGACTGAGGACCACGCCCGAGAAGAACCCACCGGCGACCAGCACAGCCGATATGCCGAGCGAGCGGCTGTTGGTTCGTGCTAGTTTTTCGAGACTGGGCAAGCGGAAACGTGGCGAAGGGGGGAGCTTATGCTTGAGCCTCCAGCTTTGGATAAGGTACATCAACCCCGCCAGGAATCCGACGCAGACCGCGACCGTGGCCAACAAGAGCAGACTGCCGTGCAACCAATTCCAAAACTGCGGCGCGTTGGCGTCGGCAAAGGGTTGATAGGTGGTGTTCTTCGCAAGAGCAATCAATCCCAGCACGAGCGGCAGGACGAAGAGGCCCATCGCGGAGCCAGGTGCGGCGAAGACGACCCAAAGGTAGAGCGCGGCGAGCACCCATGCGACCACAAGCATCCAATTGGCGGGGCTGCTAAGGATGGCGACATCGCCCGCAGCGATGGAGGCAAGGTAAAGGGAATGCGCCACAAGGCCCGCTATGGCCATCCCTATCATCGCCACCCGATGCCAACCAAACCGCACCCATAGCCCCGCCAGCTCGATCGCGAAGGCAACCGAGTAGCTTGCAGCGAAACAAAGGAGGGTGATGCCGGGCATGAAGAAAGCAGGGGTTAGGTGTTACTTCCAACAAAAAAAGGGGGGAACCACGAATCACGCGAATCCTACGAATATTCGTGGGTCCTTCATTTTGGTTGGAGTCCTCGTGGGTCCTTGAAAATTACTCGTTGGACGTTCCTAAGCCGTAGTCTTTGATTTTTTTGTGCAGCGTATTCCGGTTGATCCCTAGTCGGCTGGCCGCCTTCGTTTGCACGCCTTCACATTGGCGAAGGACCTGAGCGATGACTTCGCGCTCGACGCGGTCGACCACGCGGCTATGGATGTCGCTCGCTTTGTCGCTTGCTGTTAGCAATCCCTCGTTGACGTACTGTTGGGCCAGCGACTCAAAGTCGAGCTTGACTGCGATGGTGTTGCTCACCGGTTCGGGATGCCCCAGTACAACGCCTGGCAGCAGATCGAGCGTCAACTCATCGCCCATGGCCATGACCACGGCGTGCTCGACGATGTTCTGCAGTTCTCGCACATTGCCGGGCCACCGATACGCCTGTAACGCCTGCATCGCGAGGGGATCGATATGCGAGACGTACCGGTCATTCTGATCATTGTAGAGCTGGAGGAAGTGCCCGACCAGCTCGGGGATGTCTTCCGGGCGGTCACGCAGCGGCGGGAGCTCGATCGGCACGACGTTGAGCCGGTAGTAGAGGTCCTCGCGGAAATCGCCTTCGGCAGCCAGCTCCAGAAGATTGCGATTGCTGGCCGAAACGATACGCGTATCGACGCGAATGGTGGCGTCGCCTCCGACTCGCTCAAACTCCTGCTCTTGGAGTACCCGGAGCAGTTTGACTTGAAGCAAGGGTGTTGTGGAGTTGATCTCGTCAAGAAAAATCGTGCCGGTATGGGCGCTTTGGAATCGTCCTGCCCGGTTGGCAATCGCGCCCGTGAAGGATCCCTTCATGTGTCCGAACAGTTCGCTTTCCAGAAGCGTATCGCTCAAGGCACCGCAGTTGACTTTGACAAAGGGTCGGTTGCTGCGAGTGGAAAGATCGTGGAGCGCTCGGGCGACCAATTCCTTACCGGTACCCGTTTCGCCTAGGAGGAGTACCGATGCTTTGCTTCGTGCCGCCTGCCGGGTGACGCGGTAGACTTTGCGCATCGCGGGCCCGGAGCCAATGATGCCAGGCAGCGGCAATTCAACAGCAGGTTGTCCGTTCAGTGAAGGCACAATCGTTCGTGGTTAGGTGGTTCGTTGTCATTTCCTTCGCCGACGAGCATGGTTATCGACGAGCGCTGTTGACCGGCCGAAGGAGGGGCCCGTCGGGAGACGTTTTAGCGATCTTTCTCCCTCTTCGCCTTGCGAGGTGCTTCGATCGCATCAAGCAACTGGCCAAGTAACTCTTGGCTTTCCTTGGCCTGCGATTCGCTACCATTGTAAAGGTTGTATTGCTGAAGAATTTCTTCGCTCGTTAGCAAGAGGCCAAAGCGTTCGATGCTTTGTACAAAGGCATTTGCGGCAGCGCGGCGGCGTTCGAGAGCAAGCGACAGGGTGCTGGAGAAATCGACCAGCGCGAGCTGGCTTTCGCGAGTTCCCAAGAGGGCAAGCACCGAGGCGGTATCGCTTGTGACCTGTCCGCCATGGAGTGCGCCGACGATGGCGGGCCCTGCGGAACGAAGTCGGTAGAACGATCGGTCGGTTTCGAGCAGTTGATGCATCACTGCCATGGCTCGTCCTGCTTGGTCGAGGCGCTGTTCGGGAGTGGGCCAGTCGCGAGGCAAGTGGGCGGAAAGCTCGCGCGCGAGGCTGCCAAGCGACTCGTTCGTGTGTGGTCGCAGAAACGCCATCACGCCCGTATGTTCGCCAGCCATCCGCCGGGCGGTGCCGAACTGGGTTTCACGCGCCAACAGGCCAATGGGCAACTGGGAGGTCCCGGGATTTCGGCGGAGCTGAAAAACGACTTCTCGCACGGCGGGGGAACCAATGGCCATGTCGAGAAGAATCAGCTCGATGTCGGCGCTGCTCGACGCGATGCGAATCGCTTCACCACCGGTCGAGGCGACGCGTCCCGTCAACCCTTCTGCCGAGAGCCCGCCCGCCCAGGTGGCAGCCGCGTCAAGCCGAGGCGCTGCTGCAACCACTTCTCGTTGGCCGTTCGAGGTAACGAACTGCATGATCGCGGGACAGACGTAGCTTGCGCCAGGGAAGGGCCGGGGGGAGTCGATCGCCGCAATCGCCTCGATTGCGGCAAGTCGAACGCTCGGATGACTCGACCGGAGTGCGCGAGCCGTGGGGGAAGGTTTGCCGTCATGCGTCGCCAGTGCAGCTGGATCTCGCCGCTCGGTGATGACCTGGAGGGAGGCCATGGCGGCAGCGTTTTGATGGTCGCGAAGGGCTCCTGTTAGCAGGTCGTCGAGAGTCGCTGCCGGCAACTGGGCCAGGTCGCCCGGCCGATCGGTCGCCTCTTCGCCAGCCAACCGAAGCACCGCCGCCGCTTCAATCCCAAGCCGCAAAGCAAGCGACTCATGCCGCCGGTCGTGCGGTCGCAACAGGGCCAAGTCCCTTGCAAGGCGAGCGCGGTAAAGCAGCGTGGCGTCGGCGGAAGGGAGAGAAAGCCGCTTCGGCAGCGACGTTTTGGAGTCCCAGACCCAGTAGGGGACGTTGCCCGAGTCGTCCGCTCGAAATGCCGGGACGCCCTCGTCCAGATTCTTCAGAGTTCGCGTGAGCAGACCTTGGGCCGAATCGATGCTTGCAGGTTGCCCGGCCAGTTGGGCATACGCCTGATCGACCGCGGAGCCACCCGGTGTGGTAGCCGCTGGCAGGGCGAGCAGCGCGACGGCCTGGGGAGAACGAAGGCTGGCAAGCAGGTTGGCCGCTTCACCGACAAGTCGAGCGTTTTCCGAGCGAAGCGTTGCAAGCAGCGCCCCTTCCGAAAACGGCGCGAGCCGCAATAGCGCCGCCCGCGCGCCGAGGCGCTGTCGGTCGGTCGCCTTCTCGTCGACAAGCACTCGCATTGCCGGGACGACCGCCGCTTCGCCCACCGCCGCAAGCTGCGCCACGGCGATTCGCTGCTGGGCGTCGCTCGCGTCGCCCAATTGCTTGATCTGTGTTGCCATCCGCTCTGGCGAGGCCGCTTCAGCGGCGGCGGCAGTAAGGCACGTGTTGGCGAAAGTGGCCGCATCTGGCCCCAGTTCCCTCTCTCTTGCGAGCCGCAATAGCCGCGCCGCGCCAAACTGTTGAACGAGACCGATCTTCCCCGCGTCGTCGAGTTGGAGTGCGACCAGTTGGTCCAGCGCCTGCTTCGCGAGTTGCGGTTCGCCCAAGTCGATTAGGTTGAGCGTCGCGCGGAGATAATCGCTCGGCTCGTTGCGTGGCAACTCCACTGCGGCGCGTACGGCAGGATTTGCAAACGTACTGGCTTGGGGGGCAGGGGCTTCTTCGCCTGGGGCTTCGAATTGTGCAATGGCCGGCGTGGCGAGTGTTGTGAAAAGCAACGCCAATGCGCCTCGTCTCCACCCTGCAACGGCGAGCCGGCGGCGTAAGCGTCCGGAGGGAACGGAGTCCTTCCTGGTTACAAGCTCGGCTCTCGGCTTTTTTTGAGCGGTGAGGTTCATGGGAGGGAGTTGTTGGATCTAGTTCGTCTTTTTTGAGGGGGGCTGGTGACCGGCCTGCTGAAGCGGGCACGCCAACTATGTATTCGACACACGCCAATCAGCGGTCCAGTTTCTCTTTCCAATGGGTGACTTGCTCGGCGACTCGCGAGGGGTTGGTCGAGCCGACGCTTTGGAACGCCTCGATGGCATGCTTGGTTCCAAGGACTTGGTAGACCGATTCGCCCAGCGATTCGTGGGCGGCTTGAAACTCTTCGACCGGCAACTCGGCAAGCGTGCAGTCTTGCTGGAGTGCCGATCCGACCAGCTTGCCGATGATCTCGTGGGCGGTCCGCTGTGGCACGCCGAGGCCGATCAGGTGTTCCATGAGGGTCGTCGCGTCGAGGTGTCCTCGTTCGATGCCGGCGGCGATCGATTCGACTTGCAGTTCCGCGCCGGCGACCATCGGGGCGGCCAATTCCAGGCAAGCGCTCACGGTCTCCACCGAGTCGAAGACCCGTTCCTTGTCTTCTTGCAAATCACGGTTGTACGCGAGGGGGAGCCCCTTGGTCAGCATCATGAGCGATTGCAGGTTGCCGACCACGCGTGCCGTCTTCCCACGAATGAGTTCCAGGCCATCAGGGTTTTTCTTTTGCGGCATGATCGACGAACCGGTGCAGAAGGCGTCGGGCAGCTTAAGAAAACCAAACTCGGTCGTACACCACAGAATCCACTCCTCGGCCCAACCTGAGAGGTGCAGTGAGATTTGCGAGAGAACGAAAGCAAACTCGAGCGCGAAGTCCCGATCGCTCGATGAATCGAGGCTGTTGGCCACGATTCCCTCGAAGCCAAGTTCCTCGGCAACCTGTTGCCGGTCGATCGGTATCGTGGTTCCCGCGAGGGCTGCGGTCCCGAGCGGCAGCTGGTTCACGCGGTGGCGGCAATCGCGCAGGCGGTCGCGGTCGCGCTGGTACTTCTCACAGTACGCCAGCCAGTAGTGACTGGCGAGCACCGGCTGGGCCCGCTGCAGGTGAGTGTAGCCTGGCAGGACAACCCCCTCGTCGCCAGTCGTGCGATGGACAAACGCTCGTTGCAAGTTGGCCAGTAGACTGTCGAGTGAATCGATCTGGTCGCGGATCCAGAGCCGAAAGTCGGTCGAGACCTGGTCGTTCCGACTCCGCCCCGTATGGAGCTTCCGCCCCACATCGCCGATGCGGTCGATCAGTGCCCGCTCGATGTTCATGTGGACATCTTCGAGCGACTGGCGGAACTTGAACTCGCCGGCGGCGATCTGCTCGCCGATCGCTTCAAGCCCGGTGACAATCTGGGCTCGCTCGGCATCGGACAGGACGCCGACCGTTGCGAGCATCCCGGCATGGGCGATCGACGCGCGAATATCCTGGGCGTAGAGCTGGTGGTCGAAGCTGACGCTCTCGCTGAATTTTTCGAGGAGTTGGTCGGTCGGCTGCTCGAAAGCACCGCCCCAAGGTTTGTCCGACATGGCAGTTACTAGGCAGGCGAGAGGTCGAGAGAAAATGATTCCAACCTGTTTAGGATAAACGGGTTACGTCGGCGAGTCAACCCCGGGGAGGTCCCCGACGCCTAGTTTTTGAGCACCCATTGCGCCAGCCGACGAGCTACGCCTTGCCGGAAAGGCTGCTAGCTCAGGAGCGCGTGCAGGCCTTCGACCGTCAGGCCGCTTCGACTCGTCTTGTTGGGCGGTCTTGGGATCGTCTCTTTCGTAGACCCCATCGGCTTCGTTAAGGGTCGCCCAAATATGCTTGAGAAGTTGGCTTCGTCGAAACGAGGGAGGAGCAGGAGGCTTCCATCCCGCCCTTTGGTGGGACCACCTGGTAGGGCTTCGAGCGGCTTCCACGTCCGGCAGACGAATCGCGACGCGATCGCCGTGAAATAGCTTTGCCCTTGCGCCGCACAGCGGCTGTAAAATTGTTTGAACAGCGGCCTGCCAATGACACCAGTCGGATCTCCTTAAAATCTCACGCGAATGCTTGCTTTTCTACGCGGGCGCGGGGCGAACGGTTCGACCATCGCAACACAGAACCTGCATCGTGCGATATTTTTTTGCGGAAGGGAATCCCAAATAAGACAAAGGGGCCCGTGTTACCAAATCCGCTCTACTTCGTACTGGTCCATCACCGGGTCGTTGCTCACGATAGGAATTTGTTCGACCATCGCCTGAGCAATGAGTAGGCGGTCAAACGGATCGCGGTGGTGGAACGGGAGATTGGTGAGCGGGGCTGTGTGGCGAGGTTCGATCGCAAGGATATGGAATCCATTGGACGCCAATTGGTCTTCGAAGAACGACTGATACGGTTCGTTTAGCGCGTACTTGCCGATGCCGATCTTGATCGCGATCTCCCAGTAGCTCGCCGGACCTATGTAGACGTTGTTTTCTGGGGCGGCAATCGCCTGCTTGGCTCTCTTGCTAAGCCGTCGGTCATTCAGCACGAACCAGAGAAATGCATGCGTGTCGAGAAGCAGTTTCATGGCATGTAATCCTCAAAATCTTGGAGATGCTCCTCGTCATCGACCAGTACTACGAGTTTCCCAATGGCGCTACCTGGTTTACGAGGCAAGGGATCGGTCGGTCGCTGGCCGACTAGCTTCGCGACTTGCTTCTGGTTTCGGGTGAGAATCACCACGTCCCCATTACCTAGCGAATCGACCAGCTCGTCCAGATTGGCGTGGGCAACTTCGATTGTGAGTTCCGTCATTTCTAATGTCCTCCACTACGATTATCGCACACTCGTTTGGCGTTGGGAAGCAGGTCGGGAAGCGACCCGTTGAAGCGGGGGGCCTTTCCATGCTACGCTGGAGCGATTTTACCCACTTCGTCCCCTTGCCCCCGCTCCTACCGTGCCACGACGCGACGACCTTCACAAGATTCTAATCCTCGGTTCCGGGCCCATCGTCATTGGGCAGGCGTGCGAGTTTGACTATTCCGGCACCCAGGCTTGCAAAGCGCTCCGCGAGGAGGGTTACGAGGTCGTGCTGGTCAACTCGAATCCCGCCACCATCATGACCGACCCGGCGACCGCCGATCGGACCTACATCGAGCCGCTCACCTGGCAGATCGTCGAAAAGATCATCGAGCGTGAAAAGCCCGACGCGGTCTTGCCGACGCTTGGCGGGCAAACGGGGCTCAACTTGGCGATGGACCTCGACGCCCACGGCATTCTCGAAAAACATGGCGTCGAGATGATCGGCGCGAATGCCGACGCGATCGACAAAGCCGAAAGCCGCGATCGATTCAAAGTGGCGATGAATAAGATCGGCCTTGGCGTTTGCCGTGGAAAAACCGTCAAGACCATTGAGGAGGCACGGGGGGTGGTCGAAGAGGTCGGTATCCCGGCGGTCGTTCGCCCCAGCTTTACGATGGGGGGGAGCGGCTCGGCGATTGCCTACAATCGGGCCGAGTTCGACGACCTGGTCCGCTGCGGGCTCGACCTCTCGCCGACGACCGAAGTACTGATCGAGGAGTCGATCATCGGTTGGAAAGAGTACGAAATGGAGGTGATGCGCGACGTCGACGACAATGTCGTGATCATCTGCTCGATCGAAAACTTCGATGCGATGGGGGTCCACACGGGCGATTCCATTACCGTCGCCCCTGCCCAAACCCTTACCGACAAAGAGTACCAGCGGATGCGCGACGCGAGCCTCGCAGTGATTCGCGAGATTGGTGTCGAGACAGGCGGGTCGAATATCCAGTTTGCGATCAATCCCGAAGATGGCCGGATGATCGTCATCGAAATGAATCCCCGGGTGAGCCGATCGAGTGCGCTCGCATCGAAGGCGACGGGTTTCCCCATCGCGAAGATTGCCGCCAAGCTAGCGGTCGGCTACCGGCTGCACGAACTGCCCAACGACATCACGCGAGAGACGACCGCCTGCTTCGAGCCTTCGATCGACTACGTCGTGACCAAGGCACCCCGATTTGCGTTCGAGAAATTCCCCGATGCGGACGACAAACTCACCACCCAGATGAAAAGCGTCGGCGAGACGATGGCGATTGGCTCGACGTTTAAGGAGAGCTTTCAAAAGGCGCTACGGGGCCTTGAAGTAGGGGCGGCGGGGTTCGGCAGCGACGGCAAGGACCTTTGGTACAACGCCGAAGGAGGTGTCGGTGAAGAGCGCCCCAGCGAAGACGAAATCCGCGCCCAGCTCCAGTCGGCAACTCCCGAACGAATCTGGTATGTCCGCTACGCCTTCAAGTTTGGCATGACGACCAACGAAGTGTTTGAACTTTCCGGCATCGACCCCTGGTTCCTCGACAACTTGCTCGAGATCGTCGAAACCGAGGAGAAACTCCGCGCCGCCGCCGGTGAGTCGGAAGCGTCAGCGACCGGAGAAAAAAACGATTCCACCACCGGTCGCTTACGCTCACGGCTCGCGACGGAGTTGCTCCGTACCGCCAAGCGCCAAGGATTCTCCGACCGGCAATTGGCGACGATCTTCGGCGTCGGCGAAATGGAGGTTCGTGCCGAACGAATCAAGCGAGGCATTCGCGCCGTCTACAAGTCGGTCGACACGTGTGCCGCTGAGTTCGAGGCCATCACACCCTATTTTTATTCGACCTACGAGGACGAAGACGAAACGCCGGCGAAGCGGGCGAACGGCAAGCGCATCATGATTCTTGGCGGTGGCCCCAACCGCATCGGGCAGGGGATCGAGTTTGACTACTGCTGCTGCCATGCCAGCTTCGCCCTCAAGGAGTTGGGCATCGAGTCGATCATGGTCAACTCGAATCCTGAAACGGTCAGCACCGACTACGATACGAGCGACTTACTCTTCTTCGAGCCGCTCACCGTCGAGGACGTGCTGAATATTTGCGATCGTGTCGAGCCAGACGGGGTGATCGTGCAGTTCGGCGGGCAGACGCCGCTGAATCTCGCAAGGGCGCTCCAGGACGCCGGCGTGCCGATTATTGGGACCAGCGTCGACGCGATCGAAGCGGCCGAGGACCGCGAAAAATTCCACGCACTCATCAACCGGCTTGGCCTCCAGCAGCCCGAGGGGGGTATCGCCCAGACGATGGACGAAGCCCGAACCCTGGCCGACAAGATTGGCTTCCCTGTCCTCGTGCGGCCCAGCTTTGTGCTCGGCGGTCGGGCGATGGAGATCTGCTACGACCGAGCCCAACTCGATCAGTTCGTCGCCGCGGCGTTCATCGTTGCCGAAGGGCAGCCGGTGCTCGTCGATAAGTTTCTCGAAGGGGCGACCGAAGTCGATGTCGATGCGATCTCCGATGGCGAGACGGTGATCGTCCCCGGAATCATGGAACATATCGAAGAAGCGGGCGTTCACTCGGGAGACTCGGCCTGTTCGATTCCGCCCTACAGCCTTTCTGCTGAGGTGGTCGCTAAGATACGTGAGGCAACGGTGGCACTCGCTACGGAACTCAACGTGCGCGGGCTGATGAACGTGCAGTTTGCTGTGCGCGATGAAGGGTCGAAGGACGAGGGTCGAAAGGCGATCGCTGGCGACCCCAACCCTCGTCCCTCTCTTTACATTATTGAAGTCAATCCGCGAGCGAGCCGCACTGTGCCGTTCGTTGCCAAGGCGACGGGGATGCCCGTGGCGAAGATTGCCGCAAAGGTAATGGCAGGCGTGTCGCTTGCCGAGCAGGGGGTGACCGAAGACCCGGTGCCGGCGCATGTGAGTGTGAAGGAAGCGGTCTTTCCGTTTATTAAGTTCCGTGGTGTCGACATCGTGCTGGGCCCTGAGATGCGTTCGACGGGCGAGGTGATGGGCATCAGCCCGAAGTTTTCGATGGCGTTTGCCAAGAGCCAGTTGGCTGCCGGCACGGTGCTGCCGACCGAGGGGAAGGTCTTCGTCAGCGTTGCTTCCAGGCACAAACGGCAGGCGGTCGAGCTTGCTCGGCGGCTCGTGGCGATCGGCTTCGAGCTGCTCGCGACTCGTGGAACGGCCGACGCGCTGGAGGCGGCGGGAGTCGATTGCCAGCGAGTCCGCAAGCTCAAGGAAGGGCACCCCAACCTGCTCGATTTTCTTACCGATGGCGAGGTGGCCCTGGTGATGAACACGCCGGTCGGCAAAGGTGCCCGGACCGATGAAGGAAAAATCCGTGCCGCCGCCGTCGCCGCTGGCGTCCCCTGCCTCACGTCAATCGAAGCAGCCGAGGCCGCGACCCAAGCGATGGAAGTCCTCCGAGAAGAAACCATGCAGGTGGAGAGCTTGCAGGAGCGGTTTGAAGTATAATACGATTCCCCGAATTTTTTCACCGCACGGAGTCCCTACGTGAACACGCCGCTACAAGAGCTAAAGTCCCGCATCGAAAGCCGCCAAGCCGTTGTCGGGGTAGTGGGGCTTGGATACGTCGGTCTGCCGCTCATCAAGGCTTTCATTGACTCCGGATTTTCGACGATTGGCTACGACATCGATCAGCGGAAGGTCGACAGTTTGATGCGGGGCGAGAGCTACATTGGCCACATCCCGGACGATTGGCTCACGGAATGGATCGGCGGAGGCAAGTTTCGTGCAACGACGAATGTCGAAGACTTGGCCGAAGCCGATGCGGTGCTCTTGTGCGTGCCGACTCCACTTACCGACTCTCGCGATCCCGACCTGAGCTACGTCGTCGACACCGTTCGCAGCATCGCGGGTATCCTGCGCCCGGGGCAGTTGATCGTGCTGGAGAGCACCACTTATCCCGGCACCACGCGCGACGTGGTGTTACCGGAATTAGCCGCTTCAGGGCTGACCGTCGAAGAAGATTTCTTCCTGGGCTACAGCCCGGAGCGCGAAGACCCAGGCAACAAGGACTTTTCCGCAGCGGGAATCCCCAAAGTGGTTGGCGGCTTGGGCGAGCGGAGCTTGGAGGTGGCGACGGCACTCTATGGCTCGGTTGTGGTGGAGGTTGTCCCGGTCTCGTCTTGCGAATCGGCTGAGGCGTGTAAGATTTTGGAAAACACTTACCGAGCGGTTAACATTGCGCTGGTGAACGAGATGAAGGTCCTCTGCCAAAAGATCGGCATCGACGTGTGGGAAGTCATTGATGCGGCCAAATCGAAGCCGTTCGGATTTCAAGCCTTCTACCCCGGCCCAGGGCTGGGAGGGCATTGCATTCCCATCGACCCTTTCTACATGAGCTGGATCGCGCGCAAGCATGGCATGACCACGCGGTTCGTCGAACTCGCGGGCGAGATCAATTCCGCCATGCCGGAGTACGTGATTCAGCGGCTAACCAATGCACTCAACGACGCGGAAAAGTCCGTCCGGGGAAGCAAGATTTTGATTCTTGGCATGGCGTACAAGCCAGACATTGACGATGAGCGAGAGAGCCCTTCGTTCGTCCTGCTGATGAAGTTGCTCGCCAAGGGGGCGGAGATGACTTACAACGACCCGCATGTTCCTCAGTTGCGAGCCACCCGGGCACACGATCTGCCAGCGATGGAGAGCCAGGAGATCACGGCGGAGTTACTCGCCGCTCAGGACTGCGTGTTGATTGCCACCAATCACAGCACATACGACTACGATTTCCTCGTCGAGCACTCGCGGCTGGTGATCGATACGCGCAACGCAACGAGCGCCGTGGTGGAGGGTCGGGAGAAGATCGTGCGGGCTTAGCCGTCCGTTGCTATAGCTCGCGGAGATCGAAAGGTTGGCGTGTGGGGTCGGTCACGCATTCGATCACTTCTGCCAGCCGCTCGCCATGCCGCTGCCAAGAGTTGGCTTGAAGGAACGGCTCCACCGCTTCGGCCACCTGCTTGCGGTCCATCGCCAGCGAGTCACCAAGCGCGGCGGCCATCTCGTCAGGCGTGGGGTTGTGGATCGTCTGCGCTGGCAGCCGCCAGACTAAATGTCGATCGGGCCGCGTCGGATTGATCACAACGATCGGTCTTCGAGCCGCCGCGTACTCAAATAATTTACTGCTTACGCCCAAGTAGCGTTGCCGTTCTGGTGAAACTGCGTTGACAAGCACGTCGGCACCCAATAGGTGCTGTTTCGCCACGCTGTTTTCGACGCGGCCTATCCATACCAAACGGTCGCCGAGTAGTGCTTCGATCGGCCGAGGGTCGTTCAAGGGGCGGCCGACAAGACGAAGTTCCAAATCAAACTGCTTGGCGTCGCGTGCGACAAGCAAGGCAACCGCCTGAGCCAGAACTTTCAGCCCTTCTATTTCTAGCGATCCAACCACGCAGATCGAACGTCGGTTGGGTGATTCGGAGAAAATCGGCTCGACTTCTCCCGCAGCCAAATCTCTCGGGATCGGATGGCGGAGAATCGCACATTTGTGGCGGTGTGTGGGATAGACACTTCGCGCCCAGCGCCCATGGGTCGGGATCGCGTGTATTATGGCATCGGATTCCTTGTAAACGCTGTCGAGCCATGCCCGATGCCGCGGCAGCATAAGCCGGCTCCAACCGGCTGGGCGCGAGCGCTCGTCAAGGAGGGGCGGATCACGAAAGTCGGCAATCCAGGGAAGGCCCAGGTCGCGCCCAAGCCAACGCCCCACTTCAGCGGTTGCCGACATGGGGCTGGTCGTTAGTATTGCGTCGCAGCGACGCTCGCGAATCAATTGCTGTACCTTAGGATAAACCTTCCGCCAATACCGTATGTTGCCACTAGGTATCCACCATCCGTCGAGCCGTCGTTTCCAAGCGAGTTTCGTGTTCGCTAGCCTCGTTGCCGAGGCCTTGGGTGGATACGAATCGACCTGAGGAGCCACGGTGCCATCGCCGAGCAGCGAGAGCAGCTCGACTCCCGAGTGAACTTCGTTCGCCAACCGTTGGGGGGAAGCGCGGTGTCCCGTGTCGCGAGTGACAACGACCACCTCATACCCCAGCTCCGGCAGCATCCGCGCCCAATTGGTAGCCCGAACCGCAGCGACCTGCGGATAGGGATAGAAGGCTGAACTAATGAGTGCGATCCGCTTCACGGTTGACTGTCCGTCATACTGAGCAAATTAAAAACATCTTCCCACATTGCGTCCGACGCTGATTGCATTGCCTCACGTTGGCTTCGCAGCCGAGCACGCAGCATCTGATTGTGATCCGCATTGCATAATTTATCGACTAATTCAAGAAGATGATTCGGGTCGTCAGCCCCATGATGAATCAGTTCGGGGACACCAAAATCAGAGGCGAGCATGTCGTATTTATGGGCCCAGCCAAGTGCGACGCCCGGCACACCACTGGAGAGCGCCGCGACCAAGCTGTGGAAACGCGATCCGACAAGAAGCTGCGCACCGGCAATAAAGTGTTTTAGTACGAAAGGATCGGAGTGGGTGAACAAGGTCACGTCCTCCCCCAATTCGGATTTTAGTTCGCGCACCAGTTGCCTAGCGAGAGCATCGTCACCGGCGTCGTTCGAGTGGATCACGATGGCGAGGTGGATTCCATGTTGGTGCATTTGTTTGCCGGCAGCGACCAACCGTGCGACGTAAGTATCGCCCCATTCCTCCTTTCCTTGGTCAAACATCCGCTCATTCGGAACGATAACACCGTAGGGGGCTCCGTCACGATCTGTTTCGATGTCACGCCCGGGTGAACTAAAAATCGTGATATCAGGCGCGATTTTTAACTTGGGGTCATCGCCGATTACTTGGCGAACCGCATCGAACGAGGCCTGTTCGCGGGCATAGATTCGTGTGGCGTTGTCGCAGCATTCTCTGAAGTATCCTAGCATTTTCGGCTTGGTAAACGGGCCGAACATTTGTGGCATGAAAATTACCGGCTTGTTTTGCTTCGCATAAACGCGGGTTCTTATCGCGGCATTCTTGCATTTTAGCGAATGGAATCCATCGCCAAAGGCATAGCCTGAGATGTCGACAAAGCCGTCGGTGGAGCGTCGATCGACTAACCCAAGCATCTGGTCGGCTTTTGCGGGTAGAAGAAACCGGGAGGCATTGGAGCAGACTGCCGCTAGCAGTGGTGAGCGGATAAGCAGCCCCCGCACGTTGGGCGGGAAAATCGACAAGGTCGGAAAAATGTGCGAGAGCCCCAACTTGCTACGCAGTTCATAAGGCGAGTTAGGCTCGGGATCGACTGCAAGTCGCACCTGCGGCTGTCGGGCACGCAACCGCTCGACCGTAGTACGCAGCATGAGCTCAGCACCTTTGTTGGCGAATCCACCGCCAAAAATTTCGATCGTCATTTTTTGTTGTAACTCCGAATCTCGTCGAGGCTTTTCTTCTGCGAATAGGGCACCTGACCTGTCGGATCAGCGAACCCAAGTGACAGGCACATAATTGGCCGTTGGTTGGGATCCAGGTTTAGTGCTTCGGCCATGCGTTGTTCACGCGATTCGATATCGGGCCAATTGATGCAACAGGAGCTGACGCCTTGAACTTCCAGCGCAAACTGAAATGCCATCGCCGCGAGTCCGCCGTCGACGTAAATGACGTGGCGATCTCTCTCGCTGAAGTAAGCTCGAAGATCCCCTACAATCACAATCACGCAGGGGAAATTGTGCGAAAAACCTTTCGTTCCTCCCGGGATGTCGGCTACTTCCTGAGTTAGTTTTGGGTCGTCGAACACGCGGAACTCAAATGGCTGACGATTACACGCACTTGGCGAGAGCTTGGCAACCTCAATCGCCCGGTCGATAATGTCGCGTGGCACTGGCTTGTCGAGATACCATCGCACGCTCCGTCTTCGCCATGCCAACTCAGCAAGTCCCTCGTAGTCAATACGCAAAGGGTTCTGATCTCGCTGGTAGGGCACTAACAAAGGAGTCGGATCGATTGCGAATGAATCGTGTGCGACAAATTTCTCGCGAACGGGATCAACCCTAGCATCTTCGCCAACGATGTCGAAGTATTTCCCCAGGACGTCGCGAGCCCATTGAATCAGCGGTCGGTCGCGGCAGTCTTGGGAATTGGCCAAGGCTAAGTAGACGCCGACCGTGTCGCCGATATAGTCGGCTGCAAATACGGAGCGGCGAGGCCTTGATATTATGCCTTTTTCCAGCCGATGAATATTGCGGCGCAGGGTGTACTCCGCGCCGGCTTGGCTGGCATCGTGCATGTCTTGCTGGTGTTGTAGTTTGCCAAGCAACACCGCACGATGCTCGCGCCGGAACGCGCTGGAGAAACAGTAGTAAAGGTCTGGCAGGCCAGGTACCCGTACACAAACTCGCCATACCAATGGCAACCATCGGGTTGCCACGGTCTGTTTGAAAGCTCGATAGAGTCGTCGAAATCTTCCTAACACGGGGACCTTATTGCTGTTGGGTTCTGAGTTGGGTGATGGACCGCAAGTGGCGAATTTCGTTGGCCGTCCCAGGGAGCACGAGGGCGGCTCCCAAGAATATCGCGATGTAGAGCCCCGTCAATGCGAACAGTTGGTTAATGAGCGTCCATTCCGCAAACCAAGAGCCGCTGGCCCAAAACGAAGCCGAACTGGCCGTCAACGCCAGGAGTGTCGGCCGCCAGAGAATTTCGCCCAGGTCGCGGAGTTTGAGGGGAGTCCCTTGAAAGCTAAGATAAAATCCGGGTAACCGCATCAATACATACGCTGCACTAACGCCGAAGGCTACGGTCGTGACGCCAAACGGAACACAACAGGCGATGACAACTACCACCACGAGGCTGTGAATTATACCCCAAATTAGCTGGCGATCGACATGCCCCCAAGATGTAAACACCCACCCAGAGCAATTAATGAAGCAGTTTGCCCAAGCAGCCGGAACTAATGCTTGAAATAGAGGCACGACCTCCGCCCATTTTGGGCCCAAGTACAGCAGTACTATCGGCTCCGCGGCGCAAAATAGCAGTCCAACCAGCGGAATGCTAATCCAAACTAAGAGACGAACGGCCGAACAATAGGCGTGTCGGTATTGTTGGGGCGACGACCGCAACCTACAGAGTGCCGGGACAACCACTGCTGAAAACGCCGGCGCAATTTGTTGCATCGGCATCAACAGCAACCGAGACGCGCGATCATAAAACCCGAGAGGGGTGGTGCCCCACCACCAGCCGATGAGCAATTTGTCGGCATTGCGGGCAAAATAGTTGGCGAAGTTGAATCCGGTAAGATTCGCCCCAAAGGCTACCAAGCTCCGTGTTCCCGCACCCCGTTGCGGTCGGTTGGGTCGCCAGTGGCAGCAAAGCCAAGTCCCCCCCATCCGAATCGCTGCGGTCGTGATCGGCATCAGAACAAGCGCCCAGTAGTCGTAGGGGGTCCCAAAATAGTTCCATGCCCAGGCAACTCCGACGATTTGCCCGGCCAGTGTAGAGACGACAGAGATGACGGAGAGCGAGCCGAATTGCATTCCGCGGCGCAATAGCGCTTGGTGCTGGACCGTCATCCCGGCTAGGACGAAAGAGCCCGCCATTGCCAGGGTGATCGTGACGAGTCGTGGTTCGCCATAGAACCAAGCAATCACTGGCGATAGGCAGGCCACTACGATCGCGATCAGGGCGCCCAATCCGCTGGCGATCCAAAACAGATTGCTAACCTGTTGTCGAGTAATCTCTTCCCGCTGAACGGTGGCCATCGACAGGCCAGCATCGACGAACATGCGGGCAAAATTGGTCAGCACCGCCACCATGGCGATCAGTCCGAAGTCTTCCGGATTAAGCAACCGGGCCAGCAGAGGGACTGCAGCAAGCGAGATTGCAACACTGGCCATCTGACCGATTGCGGTGATGGCTCCACCTCGCACAGTCTTTTGCTTGAGTCCCTCGCGAAGCGCATCGCCCGAGAAGTAGTCGATGGGTCTTCTCGGTTTGCCCATGGGCGTGTTCTAAAACTCGCGTGGGAGACCTGCTTGGGAATGCCGAAGGGAATCAGCTTTCCGCCCGCTAGCGAATCCGAGTACCGCTAGAGTTGGGAGCAGAGGTGTGGTAGCTCTTGCCAGTATACTTAGGAAGCGGAACGAAGGGCGGACCGCGCACCGCCCGGCGACAGCAGGGAGCCCGTAGGGCCGGAGCCGCCTTTTGGCCGGGCCACTAGCGATCCCGCCAGTGACCAGCGGGGCAAATCAGTGACCCGGTGGCCAACCCCAGGAAGGGATTATTTCTTGCGATGCCGGATTTTTGCGCGCATGCGGCGTTTCTTTCGGCCTTGCTTGCGGCGACCTTTTCCCGACTTTTTTGTACCCAATACCGACTCCTAAGCGTAAATCGTAAAACGAAAGTGTGAGCCCTACATTCAAGGGAGCCCTGCATTGTAGGCTGGAAATCAAACCGCCCGCAAGGGGCAGGACGGCAGCAAAGGAGACGATTCGCCCTTATCTGGCTCTTGGGCTCGACGGACAGGAAATTCCAATGGGCTGGTGTTTTCTAGTGGAAAAGAGGCCAGCGATTCGCCTAGGATGGGGCTCTTGAGCCCTTTGGCCGCCTGTTGAAAAGAGTGAAACAGGTCGGCCGGAACGAGTTTTTCAGTTCCCGTAAGGCCTGAAACCACAGGATGGGGGGCCGGAGCCACGTCGGGGGCGCTCCCCTCCAGGACGGAGGGGCAACTCGCTTTCCCGACGATCGATCGACTTGTCTTTCAGAAGCTTTCCCCTAACCCACGTTAGTCCTTCATGTCCAAAGCTACGACCCGCTCCAAGGCCGGCCGGCCACGTTTGCTCGACGAAACGAAGCGGCGGGAGATTTCGGCGTTGGTCTCGGCCGGGTATGGAATTGCCGGGGCGGCCCGTTATCTCGGTTGCTCGGCCAGAACGATTCGCCGAGAATCGAAGCGGAACGAGGAGTTTCGCGAGCAGCTTCAGAAGGCCGAACTCGCGGCGGAGCTTGAACCGTTGCGGGCGATTCGGAGTGCGGCAGGAAAAAACTGGCGGGCGGCGGCATGGCTCTTGGAGCGATCCGACCCAGACAAATACGCCCGTCGATCGGCCAAGTCGTACACGGAAGCCGACATGGCGTATCTGGCGGAGCAGATGGCACTCGCCCTGGCGGAGGAGGTCAAGGACCCGGCGGCTTACGCCCGTCTCCTCGCCCGCCTGAAGGCGATCGACTTTAGTGCTCGCCGTGAGGAGCGGGCGGCCAAGCCTGTGCGACGAGCGAGCTAGTGCTTTAGTAACCGCTTCCGGTCGGAAGAAGGAACCACGAATGAAAACGAATCCGACGAATCATTGACGAAGGATGTTGCCGAAAGAAGAGAAGCCAAGCATCTTACTCCTTCCTTCCTGCATTCGTAGGATTCGCGCAATTCGTGGTTTTTCTGCCTTGGCTTCCGTGAAGGGTTGCAGCAAACGCCCCGCTGTCGGATGCATTTGTCAATGAAGCTCTACGAGTTGTCAGGACGCTTTCAAAGTCGCCGAATTAAAAGAAACCGCCAAGTACGCCAAGGCGCCAAGAAGAGTTGGAGGGAAAAGCTGGAGGATAGAGGCAACCGTTCATCGAATTGGAGGCAGGGGAAACCACAAATGCGTGCGAATCGATACGAATAGCGGCAAAAGGACACCCCCTCTATCTCTTTGGGTTCGTGCTCTTTGGGTTCGTGGTGGCTTTCTTTCGACTTGTGAACGGTGACAGGATTAACAATCCGGGGTTTTCCTGCTTCGGTCGACATTTTTCTTGGCGTCCTTGTTTCTTGACGCCTTGGCGATCTTGGCGGTTCAAAAATGACTTTGCCGTTCTCCTCTACGAGTTATCAAAGCAGAAGTTCGATTGGCCCTCGTTATCGATTTAGTGCGAGCCGCACACGCATATTCCGGTTGCGGCGCTGCTATTTCAGCGTCAAACGATTGCCTTAGCGGAACATCCGAGTGATCACTGCTCTAGATGTACCACATTGGTTCAAATTTCTCTCCGGCTCTTTCCAGCAAGTCGACGAGCGTGAGATTGGCCAAGTGCTGGCAATGGGCTTGCTGAGCTTCGTGGCAGGCGGCATGAATGGCCCCTCGGAATCCTGCGATTGGCGTGCGGGCCTCTTCGGTCCCTTCGAGCACTCCCGTGATTTCCGCCAGGTCGATCGTTTCCGGTGGCCTTGCAAGGCGATACCCACCTGCCGCGCCGCGGGTGCTGGTGACCAATCCCGCTCGGTTGAGTTCCAGGAGAATCTGCACGAGGAATCGCGCCGGGATGTCGTGCTCGGCTGCCATCTTGCGAATTTGCACCGGCTCGCCTTTGGCGTAGTGTTTCGCCAAATGCAAAAGTGCCAGGAAGCCGTATTCGGTTTTTGCGGAGAGTTTCATCGCATCGTAAAACGGAATTCCTTCCGTTAGATACCACTGCCTTGCTGTTCGAGCGAATGCAAGCCGCATTCGGTTTTGCCGGTGCCGCTCCATCGGCCAGCCCGTTCGTCGGCGTCGCCTTCGGCGACCGCCTGCGTGCAGGGCCAGCAGCCAATGCTGGGGTAGCCTTGGTCGTGCATCGGATTGTAGGGGACGTTTTCCTTGACGATGCGAGTCCAAACTTGCTGCTGCGTGGCGTTGGCGAGGGGGCTGATTTTGACGAGATGAAATTTCTTGTCCCAGCCGACAATGGGAGTCGATGCGCGGTCGGCGCTTTGGTCGCGACGGATGCCACTCATCCAAGCGGTGCGGCCTTCGAGACCTCGGCGCAAGACCTTGATCTTTCGATCGAAGCAACACTGGTTGGGGTTGGTTTTGTAGAGTGGCCCGCCATGTTCGGCTTCGTACTCCGGAACCGTCTGGTCCGGCGTAAGCAAGTCGACTTCGATGCCGTACCGCTCGGCTATTTGATCGCGCAGGTCGAGCGTTGCCTGAAACTGGTAGCCGGTATCGAGGTTAAAGAGGTACGTCTTGGGAGCGATTTGGGAGAGCATCGAAAGAATAAGGCATCCTTCCGGGCCGAAGGCGGTTGCCATCGTCAGCCCGTCGCCAAACCGCTTGGCTGCCCAGGTGATGATCTCCTCGGGCGAGGCGGACTCGAGGCGCTCGCTCTCCCGAGCCAGCTCGTCGAGCAATTCGGGCGACGGAGCATCCATGGGGCTTTTCGTGGCTGCGGGGGTGGCAATCGGCATGGCGATGGGGGCAAACGAAGCCAGGGAATGCGGTGCTTATGACCAATGGTAGGTAAGTTGCTAAACTAAGTCAAGTTTCCTCTTTCTACAGATCGGCAGCCGAGGGGCCACGGCTGGAGAGTAGGGGAGAAAATCAGCCAGTTGGGCTCTTGGCAGCTGGGAAGCGGCTTGGCTTACGCTAGCGGCTTCGCGTGGCAAGGATCAACTGTTTGCCAGTTGCTGGCGCTTCGTTGCCATCAGTTGGAGGAGTTCTTTTTGCGGATCGGCAAATTTCTGGAGCCCCTCGGACATGAGTGTCTGCTCGAGGTGCTCGATATCGACCGCTTTGTCGATTTCTGCCAGCACTTCATCAGGAGGAAGCTGGTCGATGGTGCGGGAGAAGGAGAGCCCGCTTGCTTGCACGGCGTCATTGGTGCCGGGCGGATTGGTTTGGATATCGCTGCCGGCCAAGGCTTCGACGTACTTCCAGGCGGGGTCTTCGGGTTTTTTAGAGCCAGTGCTTGCGAAGACCATTTCTTGAGCGAGCGGCAAACCTTTGCCTGACCAGAACTCTCGGTTGTTCGCCCACATTCGCTTCGCGTTCACCAGGCCAACTTGCCCCTGGGCGGCCGGTGATAGCTTGGGTAGATGTTTTTCGGTGTAAACATCGACGCGCGAAATGAAAATACTGTAGACGCTCTTGAAGTGGTCGAGCGATTGCCGGTGTTGGGCTCCCCGCCAGATCGCATCGCGGGCCTCTTCGTACTGCTGAAGCGTGAAAATGAGCGTCACATTGAGGGGGATGCCGGCGGTTGCGAGGTCTTCCAGTGCGTCGATGCCAGCAGGCGTGGCGGGGACTTTGATCATCCGGTTGCGATGCTCCGCCGACCAGCGTTTGCCGAGCTCGACATACTGCTCGACCCTTTCGCTGTGGGGCAGGTTGCGTTCGACGTCTTCCAGGAGCGGGTCCAGCTCGAAGCTGACATAGCCATCGTCGCCATCAGTCGCCTGCCAAACGGGAGCGAATACCCGTTCGGCCGCCGTGACGATCTGGTCGGTCAGTTGCCAGGCGACTTGGTCGTCGGTGGGATTGCCATGGGCTAGCAGTTGGCCAAGCTGGTCGTCGAAGCGGCCCGTCTTGACCAGGTTGGCGATGAGGATCGGGTTCGACGTCGCGCCGGTTGCCCCGAGCCGACGGTTTTCCAGGACCAAATCGGGGTCGACCGAGTCGAGCCAAAGCTTGGTTCCACAGGCAATAAGCGATTCGAGCGGCGAAGGCATGAATAAACTCCGTGGCGAAGCCTGATTCAACGGGCAGCCGGGGAAAAGGCACTCCAGGAAAGATGGGCATCGCAGCGAAACCTTTTGCGTTGCGTTGCCCCTGTTGATTTGCGCGATTCTAACAGTAATTCCTGTACTGCGGATAGCGGGAAGTCGATGAACGGTCACAGTGGACGAACTGCACGTCCTCAGGGGGGCGTCGAAAATTGTCCGGCGCGAGGGAAAGAGAGGGCTCAACGAGCCACCTCCCAACCCGCGTCAACCGACTTTTCGATTGCCTATTCGAACTAGGGCACGGGACGACAGGAGAATCTATCCGTGACCAAGAAAAAAATCGCTATCGTATCGCAACTCTTTGTCGCCAGCCTACTTTCGGCGACGATGGCTTTCGGTCAAAACTTTCCGATACCTCCGTCCATTCCGCCCGCCAATCCGGCGGCGGGGCCTGGGGGGGCAGGGAAACTCTCGCTGGGCGGCGCGGAGCTAGGGCTCCCGGGCGCTGAGGAGGTTTTACCCGGGCCGAGTGGCGGCGATCGTTCGCTGCTAAGTCCAGGTGACCATTCGTCGCTGGAGTCGGCGGTCGCTCCCAATCCGATGAACTTCGAAGGCGACTTCAATGGATTTCGTGGGGGGCGCGTCTTCGGAGATCCAGCTTGCGACGACGGCTGCCGACCGGCGCTGACCGAGAGCACCGGCACCTGGCTCCGTCGCGGATGGTGGTACACGGAGATCGACGCGGTGGTACTCAACCGCATTTGGAAACGGGACGACACGCCCATCGCGTTTGACACTTCGTCGAACCGTGTTCTGAGGCTTAATGGTTCCGACCCAGGTGCCTCGGGATCGGCGCGGCTCACCCTGGGCCGTTTCTTGTTCCGCGACCAGCGAAACCGTGACCACACCGTGGAGTTCACCGCCTTTGGTGGTGGCGAATGGTCGCAGGACGATAGCCTCACCTCGGGCGGCGGGGGAAACACGCTGAGCGTCCCCATTCCCCTCGCCGGCGGCAACCCCGGCTTTAACCAAGCGACCTCCATGTCGGTCGACTACAGCAGTCGGTTCAGTAGCTTTGAGGTCAATTACCTCGTCAAAGAGAGAATGCGACGCGATCGAATGGAACTTTCGCCGCACGGGGAGTGGGTCCGGCGAGCGAACAAAGGCTTTACAAAACAGTACCTGATCGGGCTTCGCTACTTCGATCTGGCCGACATTCTTGAGTGGCGGGCGGAGAACATCACCACCCAAGGGGGAGAGGATGGCCTGTACCGCACCGAGACGAACAACGACCTGTTCGGACTCCACCTGGGAGGTGCCATGCTCTACGAGCGGGATCGCTGGAGCATCGAAGTTGGCGGCAAAGGAGGTGTCTTTATCAACGACGCCAAAGCCGACTCCCTCTTTACCATTACCAACAACGCGGCCAATAGTTTCCGGGTCGACAATCGGGAAACGGCCTTCTCCTTCCTGGGTGAGTTCAAGGCGATCGGACGCTACCACCTTCGCCCGAACCTCTCCCTGCGGGCCGGCTGGCAAATGATGTACCTCACGGGTGTTGCACTCGCGCCCGACCAAATCAATTTCTCTCCCGACGAGGGCCGGTTCCCTTACACGGGCGATCCCTTCTACCATGGGGCTCTCTTCGGATTCGAGGGATATTGGTAGGGGGCGACGAAGGGCCCGCTACCGCAGCGTCGGGTGAAAAAAGCATCGGGCTGGAAGCCCAACCTACTCGCCGTGAACGACCCGCCCCTGTTTCTTTGCGCCTTAGCGCCTTTGCGTAAGACCATCGGCTGCCGACTCCCAGCACCTGGGAAAGAAGACTCACGCAAAGGCGCGGAGGCGCAAAGGAAGAAAAGAAGGGGACGCAGATTAGCGCGGAGGTTCGGTTGAAGAACGCTAATTGGATTAGCGAAGATTAGTGTTCCTCTCTTTGGCTCCTCTCACGCGCAGTCTCGATGCAACGAGTTGCCTGGAACCACCAGGAATCTACCTGCTGCTTCTCTGCGGCTATTCCTTCGATCGTGGTTCCTATCTCTTTCGACTCGTAAACGGTTGCAAAAAAACGTCGGGCTGGAAGCCCAACCTACTCGCCGCGAACCTCCGGCCTGTTTCTTTGCGCCTTTGCGTGAGGCGTTTTCTCTCGTACAATCGGGACGTCGGTTCATGCCCCCCGCTTCTTGGCCCGATGACTTCTTTTCTGGCCTCCGTTTTCCTGATTCTCCGCCTTCCCATGCCGCATCGCAACCTCACGCTCTTGCTTGCCACGGTTGCCCTTTCTTTGCTCTGCTACTGGCGGGGCGAGCAAGATCCCTTCGCTCGGTACGTGCTCGAAGGGTACGAGAAGATCGACCGGCTTGCGCTCGACGACGTTCCGGACCAGGAGCTCTTTGAAGGAGCGATGGCGGGGATGGTCGACGTGCTCCATCGGCGGGGCGACCACTACTCCCACTTCAGCCCGCGACAAGACACCAAACGCTTTCGCGAAGAGCACTCCCAAGAAATTGCAGGGATCGGAGTGCGGCTTGGTTTTCAAGGCGAGTCGGAGGGGCTCACGATCATGGGGCCCCCCCTCCCTGGGCGACCCGCCGATCGAGCAGGCATTCTCCAAGGCGACCGAATTCTAGTGATCGATCAGGTCGCCACCGACCAATTCACTCGCGGCGACATGCGCAAAATTCTCGACCTCATGCGGGGCCGCCCCGGCGAGTCCATCGAGCTGACGCTCCTCCGTAAGGGAGAAACCGAGCCACGCCGGGTGAGCCTTGCTCGCGAGAAAATGATGCTCGACACGGTCCGTGGCGATCGACTGCTGGCGGACCATTCTTGGGACTATCTGCTGGAAGCGGACAGGAGAATTGCCTTGGTGCGAGTCTCCTCCTTCGGAACCAAGACGGTGGGGGAATTGAAGCAACAGTTGCCACGCCTTGTCGAAGCGGAGGCCGAAGCGATGATTCTCGATCTCCGCGGCAACCCGGGAGGGTCGCTCGAAGCGGCGGTCGAGACCTGTGAACTCTTTTTGCCCGCGGGGAAGCTCGTTGTCGAAACCCGCTACCGCTACGGAGTCTCTCGCAAACTGAGCTTCTCGGGAGCCGACGGCCCCTACCTGGACCTGCCTCTAGTGGTGCTGATCGATCGCTTAAGCGCTAGCGCGAGTGAGATCGTTGCGGGCTGCCTGCAAGATCATGGGCGAGCGATGGTCGTTGGCGAGCGGTCGTTTGGAAAGGGGACCGTTCAGGAAGTCCTCCCGATGCAGGCGGGCGAAAGCCTGCTGAAACTAACCCGAGCCAGCTTTTGGCGACCGAGCGGCAAGAACATCCACCGCTCCTCTGCCCACAGGAAGCAGGCAGACGGGGGGTGGGGCGTCACGCCCGACGCCGGCGGGGTAGTGAAAATGGAGGAGGAGGCGTACGTCGCGTGGTTTCGGTCGCGCAACGACCGTGACTTGAGAGTCCAGGATCCCGAAAACGACGATCCACCGGCCGAGCTCTACACCGACGAGGTGGTTGACCGGGCGGTAGCGGCGTTGCAAGCGAAGCTCGACGAAGGACCTGCCGGCAAACTCAACTCAGCCGTCACGGATGACGGGCACTAGGCTGGTGAAGGTTGTAATCTTTGCAATTCCTGGCAGCGGCGAAGAAGCTCGGCCAGCATTCGTTTTTTTGTGTAAATTGTTCTTCAGGAATGGTTTACGTCGTTTCTTGAAGGGCGATTCTGCCTCGTGCAGTGCTGTTTGGCACGCCAACTGCTCATAGATCCCTTCGTCGACATCGCAACGGTCGACAGGGCGAAGCTTGCCCGGCGTCACGAGAATCTCACCGGCCCACCACGGGCTCGACTCACCGCCAGCAAGGCCAACCCCACGGTTTGCGTAGGGCTCTCGCGAGAGGGTGGCTGAAATTCCGGGCGGGGTGTACTTCCACTTGTGGGAGTCCTCCTCCCGACCGCTGCGGATTCGGCGTACGCAACCGAAGGCTTTTCACTTGACCTTTTCAGATTCCTGTCTCGTCCCAAGGAGGGCACTTTCTATGAAGACTCCACGACGCATTCGTACGGTCGTTGTTTCGGTTCCGGTGGATGGCGGAGATGTCGCCATCGAGAACGAGCGAGCCTCGCGCCTACTTGCCTCGGCACGCCTGGTGGCAAAGCCAAGGTTTCGGCCGAGCGATTTGCTCCCTTGGTCAGACCCTTACATCGCGAGCCTCGTTCGCAAGCTGCAACAGGAAGTCCGCGAGTCGCTCGCGACCAGTGCCTCGCGTCTGTCGGGTGAAGCGGAGATGCCTTGGAACGAACCATTCGAGCAGGAGTCGGACGAGGGCGAAGGTTTTTCGATCGATACCGATAGCCTGCTGTCGAAGTAGAGGGAAGAAACGGAAGAGAAGAAAGCGTCGCGATTTTTCGGAGCGGTGGAGGGGGGCACCCACTTCACCGCTCTTTCATTTTGGTGTAACCGTTCGCCTCGCGCCCAACGTAGAGATCGCCCCGACCAAGCTTGGTCGGGGCTACAGGGCCTCCTCTACGGTTATCTGCGGCCCGTTCATTTCTTCTTGTGCTGAACCTCTGAATTGCGTTGTTTGTGTGGATCGCTTAGAACGAACCGCGAGGGAGAGACGCTGCCACCCCCTGGTTAGGAGCAACGCATGGTTTTTTGGAGATGGGCCTTGGTCGCCGTTTTGATGATGCTCCTCAGCCTGCCGAATCGCTCTCTAGCCGGCGGCGGTCCAGAGAATCTGCTCCTGGTGGTGAACCAAAACTCGGACGCCTCGAAGACCATTGCCAACCATTACATTCACCTTCGCAAAATCCCTGCCAGCAACGTCCTCTACCTCGACTGGGAAGGAGGCAATGGAACGATCAAGGGGGAGCGGTTCCGGGAAGAAATTCTAAAGCCGGTACTCGCCACGATCGAGCGGCGGCGGCTAGCGATGCAGATTAGCACGATCGCCTACTCCGTCGACTTCCCTTGGCGGGTCGACTTTCGTGGCGACTTGGACAGTCTTGACGAAAAAGCCTCCCCTGCGTTCAAAAAACAATTTCGGCCCCTCGCCTCGCTCAACGGCGCCACCTACCTCTGGGCTTATGCCATCCGAAAGAATGCGGCGATGGTGATACCTGGCGTCAATTGGTACCTGCCGAAGGCGGCCGGGGCGAATGACTCGGCTTGTCGGGATTGCGCAGGTGTGGTGACGAGGGGATTTAGCCCTCGTTATCTGCTGAAAAAAGGGGGGCGCCGGTCGACCGATCCGAAGAAAGGCCAACGCTATTTTCTTTCGACGTTGCTCGGCATCACGGTCGAACGGGGGAATACCGTCGACGAGATCGTTGCCAATCTGACACGCTCCTCGGCCGTCGATGGGAGGCACCCCAAGGGGACTTTTTACTTCATGAAAAACGGAGACATTCGTTCCAAGACGAGACACGCCTGTTTCAACGGAATCGTGGAAAGCCTGAAAGCGGAGGGGGCGAGCGCGCGAATCGTGAATGGAGTCGCTCCGAAGAATGTCCGTGATGTGCTGGGGCTCATGGCGGGGTCGGCGAAGGTACCCCTCAAAAAGAACCACGTCTCTTTCGTTCCAGGGGCCATTGGCGAGCACCTAACGAGCTATGGCGGGGATTATTCCAATCCTTACCACACCAAGCTCTCGGAGTTTATTCGCGAGGGTGCGTCGGGCGCAAGCGGCGCGGTGGCCGAGCCGTATGCGATTCAGGCCAAGTTTCCGCTCCCGTCGATCCATCTCCACTACCGTCGCGGGTGCTCGCTCGCCGAGGCCTTCTATCAGGCGGTTTCCAGTCCGTATCAACTGCTCATTGTGGGGGATCCACTCTGTCAGCCATGGGCCAAGCCCCCGGAAGTGACCTTGGAAGGGATCGAGTCGGGCGAGACGATCCAAGGGGTCGTCAAGATCACCACGAAAGCCCAGCCGAAGTTTGGCACCGAGGCAGGCAAGTGCAATCTATTCGTTGACGGTCGGCTGGTCGTTGCGAAGTTTCCTCCTGCCCTGGCGTTGTCCCTCAACACCTCAGGGCTTACGCCGGGCCACCACGAAATCCGCGTCGTCTGTGCCACGGCCGACCTGATCGAGTGCCAAGGGCGCGCGATCTTGACGTTTCGTGCGACTGGCGACCAAGTCGGTGGCGAGGTCCTTCTGAGCGCGGACTCCAAAAACCGATTGCCCTTCAATAGCCTGTTGCGGTTGCGTCTGTCGGGTCCCCTGGAGGCGGCCCGCTTGGAGGTCATGCAATCGAGTCGCGTTGTAGCGTCGATTGAAAAGGCGTCCATGAAACAGGGGAGTGGCGAGGTCGACATCCCCGTGGCCCAACTGGGGCGAGGGCCGGTGACGCTCTGGGGACGAGCGATGTCGGAGGCGGTCGAGGAGGGGGAGCCCGAAAAGGAATTGGGCCGCTCGGCATCTTCTTCGTTTTTGGTCGAATGAGAAGGAAAGAGCCGATTCGATCGGGCAAATCCATGCCCCCTGGTGAGCGACTTTGCTGACTGCGCCGGCTTTGATGGATGCGGGGTGTTTCTTGCAGGCAAAGGGCGGGGCGCTTCGTTGACAGGGGCCCCCCCACGGCTACGATGAGGGGATGGCTCGACGGTGCCCAGGTGCCGTGCCGGCACCAATCGGGCGGCTCTGGTTGCTCCCGACTTGTCCCCGATGGCCATCGCAGGTGATGTGCCACCGTAGACTGTGGTTGGGAGAGCGTCTCCCCTGCAAACCGTCCGTTTGCCGCAGGTGTCCGATGTTTCCTGTTCGTGATGAGAGGTGAGTAGACAAGACGAACCACCCCGACGCGAATCGATACAAGAAGGGGTAAGGCAGGGGCCCAGGTGGCGGGTTTTTCCGAAAGGTTCGTTGCCCTGCAGTTCGTTTTTTCCGCTGGAATAGTTCGTGGTTCGTTTCTTTGGTTTGAGTTTTTTCTAGGAATTTCCCATGCAACGCTATCGCGTCAATTACGTTTTGCTCATCGGCCTTACGGTTGGAGCCGTCGTAGCCAGTGGTGCGGTCTACGGTGTTTGGGCCATGCAGATGTCGCACAACGCCGGAGTGCTGCTAGAGCGTGCCGACAAGGCCGAGGCAAATGGCGACCTGGCGGACGCGGCAAGTCACTTGCAAAACTACGTCGGGTTCCGGCCGAAGGAAGACGAAGCCCGGATCCGGCTGGTGAATCTTTACATCAAGATTGCCAAGGACTTGATCGAGAAGGAAGAGTATCGCGAATTCATGGGGGTCAAGCAAAGAGTTGCCAGCGCCCTTTATCGATTCCCAGGGGAAAGCAAGCTGCGGGCGGATTGGGTCGATGTCTTGATGACGCCTGGCATGGTGCAGCGTTCGTTTGCTAAGGATGCAGCGAACCATATTAAGGTACTGCTGGCCAGGCAACCGGAGGATGCCGGGCTGTTAATGAAATATGCCACGAGCTTGGCCTCGCTTGGCAAGCCAAGAGAGGCAGCGGCAGAACTCTACAAGTTGATCGGCTACGACAACGCCGCCGATACCTTTGACACTTCCCAGGCGATCGCGCCCCACAACATCCAGGCGTATGGCCTGCTAACGGACCTCTTGGTCGGACCTCTTGAACGCCGAAAGGTCGCTAGCCATCTTCAAAAGCAAATGGTCCAGGCGAATCCCGAATCGGGAAAAGCGTACCTGGCTCAGGCCAAGTACCTCTTCGCGATGGACCGAGGCAAGGGGAGCATGAATGATTGGGGGGACGAGGCGGCCACTTCGCTGAAAAAAGCTTACGAGCTCGATCCGAAAAATACGGGAATACTCCTCACTCTTGCCCAACAGGCTCAGCGCAAGAAAGACTTCGACCTCACGAAGAAGTATTTGGAAGAAGGGCTTACCCTCGGGACAGATATCGGAGTTTTCTACGGTGGGCTAGCTCGCCTGGAACGGGCGCAGGGGAACCAAGAGAACGCGATGGCGCAACTCGACAAAGGAATGGCCGTTGTTGAGGGGCCAGCCAAGTGGATGCTCATGTTCCAGAAGGCGGAAATCCAAATCGGCACCCAAGATATCCCGGGAGCCCAGGAGACGATCCGAGCCATCAAAAGGCTGGCAGGACGCTCATTCCCTCAAACGGAGTTCTACGAAGCTTGGATCCTCGCCTCCAAAAAAGAGTGGATTCAAGCGGCCCGAGCACTGGAGAAGGTTCGCCCCAAGCTCCTGAGCAACGCGGCCCAGCGAGTCCATGCCGACATACTGCTCGGCCTTGCCTACGAAAACCAAGGGAAATCGGATCTCGCCCTGCGCGCCTTTAAGAATGTACTGGTGGTCGATCCGGCCAATACGGCGGCTAGGGCCGGCAGGCTGCGGGCGGAAAAGACCACCGGCGTGGCGACCCGAAGCGACAGAATCGATGATCTCGACTTCAACGGAAAACTGAACGAGATCTTCAAGAAGCCGGAAAAAGATCGTGACTGGAAGGCGTTCGATGCCTATGCCAACAAGTACGCGGAGGTCCGGAAACTCACCGATGTCCAACGCGATTTGCTGAAAATCGAAGTCTATGCGAGGCGGAAAAAATTTACCGAAGCGAAAGAAATGCTCCGGGGCATTTACAAAGATGCGGGCGACGATATGTCGGTCTGGCGAGCAGCGGTTCGGCTGGAGGGGCTTGATCCAGAGGGGGGGCCGGAAAGGGCACTTGCCATCCTGGATCGTGTTGTGGAACGGTTTGAGGACCAACCCCAACTGCGACTGGACCGTGCCGACCTGCTGGTGGCGACCCAAGAGGGCGATGTGGCCCAATCGCTACTCCAGCTTGGCGAAGGGGCCGACGGATGGAGCGATTCGCAAAAAGTGCATCTCTGGCGAGGTTTGGCAAAGAAGCTGGAACGCATTGGAAAAAAGGATGAAGCCGAGCAAGCTTGGCAGCAGGTGGCGGAGATCACTCCGGACGATTTACCCACCCTTTCCCAGCTCTTCGACTTAGCGAACAGCCGAAACGACGACCAGGCGATGATCGAGGTCCAGAAAAAAATCCTCGACGTGGTTGGCGGAAGCAAAGAGGACAGTACCTGGGCCCTTACCGAAGCGGCCCGGTTGTTTTCGCTCCATCGTCGTTCGCTCGCGCCCGAGGGGACGTCGGCCAAGATTCTCAAGCTGATCGACACCGCCCTGGAGGATCGCAACGACTGGGCCCAACCCTACCTCCTGAGGGCGAGTCTCGCGATGTTCGAGCAGCGGTATCTGGACGCGATAGAAGACTTTCGCAATGGCCTTCGCCGAGGCCGTGGCAATGCCTACGCCATTTCCCAATACGTACGCCTGCTCGTTGCACAGGGGAATTTTTCCGATGCCCAGGAAGCACTGCGTCCCTACAACGCGGCGGTTCGGCTGGCGCTGCTAGGCGATATCTATGCCCACATTCTTTATCGTAACGGCGATTTTGCCGACGCGGCGGAAGCGGCGGGAAAGCTCGCCGATGCGAAATCGAGCGACCCGATTCAGCAGCTCAGGTACGGGAAGTTCATGCAGCAGATTGCCGCAACGCCTGGCGTGACTCCCGAGTTGGCGAAGGCGAGCCTCGCCAAGGCAGGATTGGCGTTTTCAACCGTCGTCGAAGTCGCCCCGGGGGATCCGCAAGGCTGGCTGTCGTGGGTTACTTATTTGCTGCTCAGCAACGACCGAGCAGGGGCAGAGCAGGCGATTCGCGAGGCTCAGCTCGCCTTGGATGAAGATCGCCAATTGCTGCTTCTGGCTCGCTGTTACGAAATCATGGGCAGGTGGTTTGACGCCGAGAATCTCTACCATCTTTCCCTGGAGCAAAATCCGGAGAATTCCAAAGTGGCCCGGCAGTTAGCCTCCTTCTACTTGAGCCCTCGCTATCGAGGGGCGGAGGGAAAATCCAAAGCGACGACGCTGCTGAACGATCTCCTTCGACGGCAAGCCAAAGCGGACGATTCGGTCGATCGTGCCGATGCCAATTGGGCTCGGAGGGTTGCCGCCCGCCTCTTGGCCGGCACGGGTGACTACCAAAATCTGCTCCAGGCCGAGAAGCTACTCGCCTCGAATAGCCTTCATGGCACTCTTGGCGTCGAAGACAAGCTGGAGATGGCTCGGATCCTCGCCACTCGGCCGGAGCCAGTCTCCAGGAAAAAGGCGATCATCCTACTCGAAGAGATCCAGCAGCGGCAGCCGCTCGATTCGAAGATGTCGCTCCAGTTAGCTCAGCTTTATTTCCACACAGCCAATTGGCCTCAGTGTCGAAGTCAGATGAGTTCCCTGCTTACAAAATTCCCTCAGTTTGCCTCGGCACGAAGCGCCTATATTCGGATGCTGGTGCAGCGGGGGGGGCGCACCGACTTAGAAATAGCCGACAAACAAGTGGACCGGCTCCTGCAGCTGGCACCGAATTCCATCGTCACTTTGGAGCTTGCCTCGCAAGTCTACCGTAAGCAGGGAAATGACGCGAAAGCACGCAGTACGATCCATCGCGTCGTCCCCCAGGATCTAAGTAAAATCAACGAAACGCAGGCCTCCCACGTAAGGCATTTGGCCAGTATCTTGGCCAAGCTTGACGATCTCGATACGGCTGAAAAACTCTTGACCGCCCTTGCCAATCGGCCCGATGCCTCGGTCCGCGATAAGATAATTCTAGCCGGGTTCATTGGCGATCGACGCGATGCCCAACGAGGTTTCGACTTGCTTGACGACCTCGTAGCCGACGGCGACTTGACAGCGATTATTTCCGCCGGCGCGGGAATCATCCGAGCGAATCAAGAGGAGGTAGGCAACACGTTTGACGAGAAGATAGAGGACTGGCTCGCCCGAGCGGAGCGAGATGATCCCGATTCTATTACCAACGCATTGACGCAAGCAGACTTTTACGACCTGCAAAAACGTTACGGCGAGGCCGCTGCCATTAACCGTCGTCTACTTGCCCGAGACGAACTGAAGGGGCGGCGGCGTGCGGTGGTCCTCAATAATTTAGCCTACCTGCTGGCCCTGGGGGCGGCCCCTGAAGCCAAGCCGAACGAAGCTGCCTTGCTCATTCGAGAGACCGTCCAACTCCTCGGACCGATCTCCGACCTTCTTGATACGAGGGCGGTGATCTCGAATGGCCGAAAAGAATTTCAGGCAGCCGTCGAGGATCTCCAATTGGCCGTACTCGACAAGCCGACCGCTTCGAGCTACTTCCACAAGACCATCGCCCATCTCGGGCTGAGGCAGCGGAGCGCGGCGCTCGAATCGTGGGAAAAAGCGACCGAACTTGGCTTGACCCACGAGACAATCAATCCACTTGAACGGAAGCAATTCGAAGAAGTGGCCATCAAGATAAAAGCCCTCCAGGCGAGAAATAATTCACTCTAGCACTCCTTGGGGTTTGTATTGGGGGGAGCCGACTGCGATCGTCTCGGGTAGGTCGAAGAAAAACGGAGCCTGCCCCCCCGTGGAGAAAGTCGATTCGTAGGCCGGCCCAAGTGATGAGCGAAGTCGTAAGACCCGTTTCGGCCTGCAATTTCGGCGAAGCTCTCGAGCTGCCAGTCGGCTTGTGGTTTGCGTTGCAAGGCGTCGGTCGCTCGATTAAGATGGCAGAGGTGGAAAACGGTCTAACGGTACAGCTCAAAACCAACTTCCCTATTTTCCTGCGAGGTACCTCGTGCGCTTCCTTTTCTTGTTCGTCATATGGCTTCCTGCAGCGGCTGCGATTGGGCAGGTCCTCGAATCGCCGGAGGAGGCTCTCGGTCGTGGCGCGGGTGCTTACTTTGCGGGGCGATTCTCCGAGGCAGAAAAGTACCTCTCCCAAGCGATCGAATTCGTTCCCTCCGATCCACGAGGCCATTATCTGCGTGGACTCCTTTTCGTTCAGCAGGGCGATCTTACCAAGGCACGCATCGACTTGGCGGAAGGGGCCCGGCTCGAATTGCGAGGTGGGTACTCCGGTGCCGCGATCGATCGAAGTTTGGCAGCGGTGCAAGGGGCATCGCGAGTGATGCTGGAGCGAATTCGTCGCGAGGTGAGACACGAGGCGTTGGTGGACCAACGCAACGCTCTCCTGCGGGATCGGCGGCGTGTCCAGAGAGAACGCGAAAAACGAGTGCTGCGATCGAGCTATGCATTGCCGATGGAAACCTTAGTGAATCGGTTGACGCCCGCACAGGCGCAGCGGGTGGTGAAGAAGGATTTCGCCTCCTCAGCAGCGTTGATCGCCAACACCAAGCGGCCCGAATCGCCGCAGACGGGCGAAACGGAGACGGGCAAAACCGGGTTCATGGCTGCTGCGGCCCCGGCGGGGGCCGGCAAAACGGATGCCCCCGTGGCCGATTCAGACGGGCCGGATCCCTTTGCGGACGATCCCTTTGCCGACGGGAACTCAACCGAGAAGGGCTTTGAAGAGAAGGATGCGGAGTTGCAGAGGTTCGGAAGGTAGGCACGAACGAAGGACGTGGCGAGGATTTCAACGAGCCGCTGTGCCTTTCCCGATGGAGCAGTACGGTCCTTCTGTGGGCCGCTGGCTTTGGTAAAAAGATGGAGAGACTCCCAATGCGAATGTCGCTCTTGAACAGGCCCCGCGGGGCCTCTTGTGCCGGACGTCTGCTTTCAGCGGCGCTGCTGATGAGCCTTGCTGGTTGCGGCCAGGAAAAGCCCGCACCCGAGCCGGCGGCACCGCCGACTCCACAGGAGCGATTCGATGCGGTCGTCACCTACATGCGTAACCAATTAGATGACCAAGGGCTCCGCAGCTCGGCCGGCCGGGCCACGATTCGGGACAAGGTCGGAGTCGGCAATACGGCTTGGTCTTTTCGCATCGCCGCGACTCCCAAAATATCCCCGCCCAGAAAAGGCGAGACGCGTCGCCAGGCTAGTATCAAAGTGACGTACGAAACGACTTATTCCTCCACGAGGCTCCCACCTCCAAGAGAAGGGGTCCGGGAGCAAAAGGAAAAATCTTCCCCCGATGGGTTGCCGGAGGACCCCGACCAGTTTCTTTCCGAGGACGATTCGGCTCCCGATTTCCTGGACTCCAACCTTGTGGAGGAAATATCCGAGACTTCGAGCCGTCCTCTGACCGATCGCCCTCAAATGGCGAGTCGGACAACGAAGACGCGCACGGTGACCGTCTATCATTTGGAGTACCGCAACCACCGTTGGGTGCTCGCAGTCCCTCCGCCACATGACGCCACGCCGACGGTCAACGCCGTCTTGCGAATCGCACTGAAGCGGCAAGGATGACGAAGCAGGGCTCTCCCAGGAAGGAGAGCCTGGTGCGGGACAAGGAGCCGTTTCCCCAGGAACTTTGCGAGCCAGCTCGCGGCATGAAGAGAGGCGCTAACGGGCCGCTTCGAGGTTACCTTGGCGAAACGCCTCGGCCATTGCCCGGGGGACCTCCGCTTCGGCCAGCACGACGTGGGCCCGGTTGGCCTGGACGCCGGCTCTCATCTCTTGCTCCTGGGCAATCGCGTCCGCGCGCCGTTGCTCGGCCATCGCCCGAGCCTTTCGTGTGTCGGCTTCCGCTTGATCGGCTTGCAGTCGCGCACCAATTTGCTCGCCAATGTCGATGTCGGCGATGTCGATCGAGACGATCTCGAAAGCGGTATGGGCATCCAGGCCCCGGTCGAGCACGGTCTTGGAGATGCGGTCGGGGTTTTCCATCACCTGGAGATGACTCGCGGACGAACCGATCGCCGTAATGATTCCTTCACCAACGCGCGCGATGATGGTCTCTTCGGTCGCACCACCGATGAGCTGGCCCAGATTGGTTCGCACGGTAACCCGAGCGCGAATCTTCAACTCCACGCCATTCTTTGCCACAGCACTGAGTGTCGACTTGTGCGAGATCGTGGGATCGGGGCAGTCGATGACCATCGGGTTGACGCTCGTTCGCACCGCTTCGAGGACATCGCGCCCCGCCAAGTCGATCGCCGCAGCACGGTCGAAGTCGAGGTCGATGTCCGCACGATGGGCGACGATGATCGCCAGGATAACCCGAGGCACGTTGCCCCCCGCTAGGTAATGCGCTTCCAGCCCGCGGGTGGTGATCTCATTGGCCGGGCCTGTCCCCACGCCTGCCTGCATCGCGCGAATCTTTGCGTCGATGATCGTCCGGGGATTTACCTGCCGAAGAGACATGCCAACAAGACTGAGCGGGTTCATCGGTACGTTGGAGACATACGCCTGAAACCAGAGCCGAACATAATTCCAGAAGAGCGCCAGCAGTGCCACCGCCAGAAGGAGGAGAATCACGCCGATGATGACCGACACCGGCCACCAGGTGTCGTTGCCATTGGCATTGCCACCCAACTGGGCTAGTAGCAGGGGAGTCGGCAGCGAAAATTGCGAGAGATCGATCATCTGGTTCGCCTTCAAGGGGCTGGTTTTCAGGGGAGGCGGTTTTTTCAGGGGCTTTTATCCGATGATAGCTACTAGGAGGCCGTCCGAGAAGCATGGGCAAGGAAGCTGGTTGGGTCGAACCCTAGGCGAACTCGCCATTCGGGACGAATAATTTACGGTTTCTCGCACGTTGTGGGCAGCAATTGCCTAGCCTCCGCCAGAGAATTCGGCGATACTACAGGAACCTCTGTTTCAGTGGGAACAGCTTCTCCCCCTGTCGAAGGGGGCTCACTTCGATCACCGAGAAAACGGGAACGTGGAGAAAAGACAGACCATGCGCCATTCCATCCCTCGCCACCCCTCCACCCGCCGAGGATTTACCTTAGTGGAACTCTTGGTCGTTATCGCGATCATCGGCATTCTCGTGGCATTACTGATCCCAGCGGTCGCTTCCGCCCGTGCCCGAATGCGCAAGGCGACCTGCCTCAACAACATGCGAGAGATCAGTGGTGCCCTGATTAACTACGAGACTTCCAAAGGACGCTACCCCGGCTACATCGAGCCAGTGAAGTCGGTGAGTAGTGGTAGTCCTCCCGATTTCGTTCAGTGGGTAGCAGGCTCCGCGGGTCAGGAGTATGTCGGGTCCCAGTTCCAGCGGGTGGCGTCGGCCAACGACCGGTCGAGTTCCCGCGTTGCTTGGAGTGCCCATCTGTTGCCCTATATCGATCGGCAAGATATTTGGGACACCATCCAGAATGGAGCAGCGACCCCCGATCAGCGGCTCCTCAAGCCGATCGGACTCTACATCTGCCCCGACGATACCGACATCACCAGCGCTGAAGGGGCTGCTGGGCTGTCGTACGTGGTGAATGCCGGCGCGTGGGATTGGGATGACTCCGGCAACTTTCACGGAAATGACGACCCCAACGAAAATGGCGAGACCAAAGAGAACGGGCTGTTCCACAATCTGGTGGAAGGGAACACCAAGTCGCGACTGAGCTCCATTCGAGATGGGGCCTCGACCACCCTGATGCTCTCGGAAAACATGCATAAGAATCCGGTCTACAGCTGGTTTGGAGTCGGACCAAATCAGTTGGGCGAACAGCATCTTGGAATGGTTTGGGTCGTCAATACGGCACCGGCGGGAGATTGTGTGGCCGGCAATAGCGACGATCAGGCTCCGTTTGGCGACGACTGCGATGAGGTTACCTGGCCTGAAGACATCCCCTTCTTTGCCCGCCCCAATTCCAACCACCCGGGCGATAGCTTCAACGTGATGTTTGCGGACCACCACGGGGCATCGATTGGCATGGACATCGACTACATCGTCTACCAGCAGTTGCTCACCACGCATGGTGCCAAGTGCGTCGACCCGCATGAAGACCTAGGTACCGCGCCGACGGGGGCGATCCTAGGCTTCCGCAATGCTCCGGCGCTCTCCGAAGCCGATTTCGAGTAACTGGCGTGGCCGCTTCAGCGGCCTGGGAGGGGCGGCCCGGGGCGATATTCGCTTCACCTCCCCTTTTTAGGCATCCCGGTCGCTAAAGCGGCCACGCCAGGCCCCCCTTTTGAGATTCACCCATTCTGCTACAATGCGGGGCTCGCGGCAGAAAATGCCTGCCTACTGCCCCCCGTTTACCTCCCCCTCGGCCAGAATCATGCCAAAGCAAAAAACGCACAAAGGGACCAAAAAGCGGTTCCGCCTCACCGCCAAGGGGAAGGCCAAACACCGCCAGTCGGGGACCAGCCATCTGGCTGCTCGGATGAGCCACAAACGGAAGCGCAACCTCCGCGGCACCTGCGTCACTAACGACACCAACAGCAAAATCATCCGCGAAGCCCTCGCGGGAAATAGCTACTAGAACTAGAAGCGGTTCCCTTCAGCGATACGCTTTCGGCCCTCCATGGCTGACGACGGATCGCTGAAAGTGGAAGTGCTTCGTCGACCCAGCGCGTCGGGCAATAGAACGTTCGCCAAACGAATTGGCGAAGGCCTGGAACTCGCAATACTTGTAGAGATCTTACTCCCATGCGTACCACGATCGGAGCGGCACGTCGCCGCAAAAAAAACCGTCTCTTCAAGCAAGCCAAAGGCTATCGTGGCGGTCGCCGCAATATGCTGCGGACGATGAAAGAGACGATCGTCAAAGCGGGTGCTTACTCCTACCGCGACCGCAAGGTCCGAGCCCGCGAGTTCCGCAAACTCTGGATCATCCGCATCAACGCCGCAGCGCGCGAGCGTGGTTTGCGATACAGCGAGTTCATTCATGGCCTGTCGAAGACCGGCATGGAACTCGATCGCAAAACGCTTTCGGAAATGGCAATCCACGACCCGGCCGCTTTTGATGCCGTTGTGGAAAAGGTCAAAGCGGCGCTCGCTTAGGGTGACGCCGTGGCTCTTTCTGATTTCATCGCTGATTTAGATAGCCTTGCGACCGATGCCGAGTCGGCGTTCGCAAAGGCAACGGCCAGCGATGCGCTCGAAGCAGCCCGCGTCGAGTTCCTCGGTGCAAAGGGGGGGCGGCTCAAGGCGATTCAAAAAGGAATGGGCCAAGTCGAGAAGGGGGACAAGCCAGCCGCCGGCCAAAAACTCAACGCTGTCAAAAAAGCGATCGAGGAGGCCTTCGAGTTGGCCAAATCCCGCCTCGCTGAGACTGCTTCCGCGGCGGGGGGGACGGACGACCCGTTCGACCCGACTCTCCCCGGCCACCCGCTCCGCCTCGGTCGGCTCCACCCGATCACCCAAACAATCGAGCGGATGAAAGAGATCATGGGCCGGCTTGGCTTCACAGCGGTCGAGGGCCCCGAGATCGAAGACGACTGGCACAACTTCGAAGCGCTCAACATCCCGCTGAGTCACCCGGCCCGCGACCCTCTCGATAACTTTTATCTAACCTCGTCCCCCGCTGCTGAAGCGGCGTCGCCACTGCTTTTGCGAAGCCAAACCAGCACGGTCCAAATCCGCGTGATGGAGCAGGTCCTTGCGAATGCCGTTGCAGGCGAGGCGGCACCCTCGGTGCGGATCGTTTCCCTCGGCCGCGTCTACCGCCCCGACACGGCCGACGCGACGCATTACCCGATGTTTCACCAGATCGAGGGACTGCTCATCGACCGTGGTGTGACGATGGCCGACCTCAAGAGCGTCCTGCGGATGTTCTGTCAAAGTTATTACCATACCGATGACCGAGGGGCGGGCGTCGCGGAGGTCCCTGCGGATGACGTCCAAATCCGCTTCCGCCCCAGCTTCTTCCCGTTCACCGAGCCAAGCGTCGAGGTCGACATCAATTGGCAAGGGGGCTGGATGGAAATTGGCGGGGCAGGAATGGTCGACCCGAACGTCCTCCGGGCGGTCGGCTACGATCCCGAAGAAGTCACGGGCTTCGCCTTCGGCATGGGCGTCGAACGGATCGCGATGCGCCAACACAACATCACCGACATCCGCGATTTATACACGAACGACGCCCGGTTCTTGGCGCAGTTTTAGCGACGCTGCGATCGTGTTAGCCGTCGGGCTCGCTCCGGCGTGCAACAACGGCGCGGCAAACCTGACGGCTCCCACGAAAACTACCGATGAGATACCCTCCCGATGATCCTCTCCAAAAAATGGCTTGCTGATTACGTCAAACTGAGCATGTCGACCGACGAATTGACCGAGCGGCTCACGCTTACCGGGCTCAATCTCGAAGGGGTCGAAACGGTTGGCGACGATACGGTGATCGACCTCGAAGTCACCAGCAATCGGCCTGATTGTTTGGGGCATATTGGCGTCGCTCGCGAGATCGCCGTGCTGTGGGACGAGAAACTCCACCAACCCGACCCGCAGCCCAAAGCGACCGGGCCGAAAAATTCGGTGAGCGTCGAAATCACCTGCCCCCAGCTTTGTTCACGCTACACGGCGCGCGTGATTCGTGGTGTGAAGATCGGCCCAAGTCCCGATTGGCTCGCCGAGCGGCTTCGGTCGCTTGGCATTGCCGTGGTGAACAACGTGGTCGATATCTCGAACTACGTACTGTTCGAATGTGGGCAGCCTCTTCACACGTTTGACCTCGGCAAGATCGCGGGTGAAAAAATCATCGTCCGTGAAGCCCGCGAGGGAGAAGAATTTACTGCGATCGACCACAAGACCTACAAACTCTCGGCGGGAACCTGCGTCATCGCCGACGCCGAGCGGGCGGTCGCGCTGGGGGGCGTGATGGGAGGGGCCGACACCGAGGTTTCGGAGACCACAACCGATCTGCTCATCGAGTCGGCCGACTTCGACCCGCTCTCGACCCGCACCACCGCCCGCACGCACCACTTGCACAGCCCTAGCAGTTACCGATTCGAGCGGGGTGTCGACCCCGAGGGGATCGACTGGGCCAGCCGCCGCTGCTGCGAGTTGATCCTCGAACTGGCCGGCGGCGAGCTGGATGGCGGGCCCGCTTCAGCGGGCCGGAGCGGAGAAGCAACCGAATCGCCCGAAATCAAACTCCGCTTCCCCCAGATCCCCCGGCTCCTCGGCATCGACGTCCCCGAGTCCGAAGTCCGACAAATCCTCACCGACCTCGGTTGCCGCGAGACCCACCATTGCGACCACTGCGTCAAAGTGATCGCTCCAACGTGGCGGGCGGACTTGACGCGTGAGGTTGATTTGCTCGAAGAAATCGCCCGCATTCATGGCTACGAAAAAATTCCCGAGGATGGCCAGGTTCGGATGGCACCCTCCCACCGCAGCCACGAAGACATCGTGCTCGAACGCGTTCGCCGCGTCGTCACTGCTGCTGGCTTTGACGAGGCGATGACGCTCAGCACGGTCGAACCGGAGCTGGTGGACGCGTTTCGGCCCTGGACCGACGCCGCGCCACTACTCACCAGCACGCCGGTCCTCCGCCGGGCGAATGCCTTGCGACAAAGCGTCGTGCCAAGCTTGCTCGGTTGCCGCAAGACCAACCTGGCCATGTCGAACCGGGTGGTCGAGCAGTTTGAGATCGCCAAAGTCTACCTGCCACGCATGGGCCAACTCCCCGACGAGCGGCGGATGTTAGCACTCGCGAGTGGTGGGGAATTCCTTGCCGTGAAAGGAGTCGTCGAAACGATCCTCACGGAACTTGCCATCGCCCTGCCGCTTACCGTGAGAGAAAACAGCGCCCCGGCTTGGCTCGCCTCTTCCCGGGCCGTAACGCTCCACCTGGGCGAAAGCCAGCTCGGGATCCTCGGCGAACTGAGCAGCGAGGCCCTCGACCAATGGGACCTCCGCGGCCCGGTCACTATCGCCGAAATCGACCTCGCGCCGCTGCTCGACGCGGCCGAATGGATCCCTCGCGCCGTCCCATTCACGACTTACCCACCCATCTCCCGCGACTTGAATGTCGTCTTCGACGAGGCGATCCGCTGGGCCGACGTGGAGCAGATCGTCCGGACCGAGGGGGGGGAGTTGGTCGAGCGTCTCGCGTTCATGGAGACTTACCGTGATGCGGATCGACTCGGCGCAGGAAAAAAGAGCCTCGTTTGGACCCTGACCCTTCGCTCGGCCAAGGGAACCCTTACCAGCGAAAAGGCCGACGCCGTTCGCGACCGCATCGTTGCGAAGCTAGCGAAGGACCTGGGTGGCGAACTGCGAGCGTAGGCCGCTCGCCAAGAGGCCTTTGTGGTAAATCTCTCCTAGTTTCCCTAAACTCCCGTTGCGTAAAAGTGGGGGTTTCGCCATCATGCGGGCATGGAAACTGCCCTTGCCTTAGAGACGATCCCGGCCCTTTTTATCGCGACGGTTCGCCGCCGTCGCCATCAGCCTGCGCTCGGGGTGATTGTCGGCGGGAAACAGCGATGGCATACGTGGGAAGACCTGGGAGCCGCGGTCGAGGCCCGGGCGAGGGATTTCGCGAATCGTGGTATCGGGCAGGGCGACCATGTCGTGCAGATCGGACCGAATTCGATCGAGTGGATCGTCAACGATTTGGCCATGCATTACATCGGGGCGGTTCACATCCCGCTCCATTCGACCCTCGCGCCAGCGCAGCAAAAAGAACTCATTCGTCACAGCGGTGCGGAGCATGTGATCGAGCTTGGCAAACGGGCCAACGAGATGCGATTGGTGAAGCGGTCGACCGAGCGGATCGGCAAATTTGTGCCACCGATCGACACCTGCAACCCTGGTTCGCTTGCGACGATTCTTTACACGTCCGGCACGACCGGCGCGCCGCGCGGTGTGATGCTGACCCAAGAAAACATCGTCTCCAACACACTCGCGCTGAGCGAGGCGGTCGGCAGCCGAAACGAACTCCGGTTGGTGGTCCTCCCCTTTAGCCATATTTTTGCGAGAACTTGCGATCTTTACAGTTGGATTCACCGAGGGTCGCGTCTGGTGCTCTCGGAGAAACGCGAGACCTTCATGCGCGATTGCCAGCTTGTCCAACCGATGGTCATCAATGCGGTCCCTTACCTCTATCAAAAGATGATCGACCTGGCGGATGGGGAGGAGGACGAAACACCTCCCCCTTCTTCCAATGGGTCGCTCGCAACGGGAACTTCGAAGGAGCAAACGCCTCGCAAAACGATTCGCGAACTATTGGGGGGGCGAATCGCCCGCTGTTATTGCGGCGGCGCAGCGCTTGCCGCATGCGTGGTTGAACGGTTTGCCAAAGAAAAAATCCCCCTGCTTCCAGGCTACGGGTTGACCGAGGCGTCGCCGGTGGTGACCGTCCCGTCGCATCTTGAGTACGCCCCGGCAACGGTTGGCCGGCCTTTAGCGAATTTGGATGTGGAGGTCGCCGGCGATGGCGAAGTGCTCGTTCGTGGTCCGAGCATCATGCAAGGTTACTGGCAAAACGACGAGGCGACCGCCCAGGTGCTCCGCGATGGCTGGCTCCATACGGGCGACCTCGGCAAGTGGGATGACGAAGGCCGGCTAACGATTACCGGGCGCAAGAAGGAACTAATGGCACTGGCGACCGGCAAGAAGATCGCCCCCTCTGCGATCGAGGCGCTCCTCTGCGCTTCGCCCTGGATTGAACAAGCGGTCGTCATTGGCGAAGGACGCCGGTACCTCGCAGCGATCATCGTTCCGAACCCGAAGCGAATCAAAGGAGAGATTCGCAAGCAGCGGCTGTTTGTTTGGTCGAAGAAACGGGGCGTCTCGCACCCCAAGATTCGCAAGATCATCCAACGCGAACTCGACCGCTGCCTTGGCGAGCTGCCTTCTCATCAGCAGGTGGCCAAATTTACGGTCATCGACCGTGGCTTCTCGATCGAAAAAGGCGAAATGACCCCCAAGCTGAGCCTGCGCCGTGCGGCAATCGAAAAAAGCTTCGCTCGCGAGATCGAAGGATTGTATAACGGGAAAGCATAGCTTCGGCAGTTCGCCGGCCCCGCCCAGACGACCCCCGCTCGCCTCTCTTCGTGCGTGTCGCACGGACCTGTTCCGCCCGGAAGTCTAGCGAGAAACCGAGGGGAAAGTGGAACACTCGAACGGGATCTGCTCTTATGTCGAAATATCGTGCTCTCTACACCGACTATCCTTGGGCCGACATCTCGGTTGAACGGGAGATTCTTGCGGCGGTCGATTGCGAGCTGACGGTCGCGGCGGCTGAGGACGAAGCAACACTCGTCAATGACGCCCAGGATGCCGACGCTCTTATCACCTGCTGGGCATCCGTCACGGCGCCGGTGATCGACGCCGCACGGAAGTGCAGACATATCGCCCGCACCGGGATTGGACTCGACAACATTGATGTTGCACGAGCGACGGAGCGAGGGATGATTGTAACGAATGTCCCCGACTATTGCATCCCGGAAGTGGCGGAGCACACACTCGCGCTGCTGCTCGCGCTCGGGCGGAAGATTCATCTCTACTATGCGGCGGCCCAAGCAGGTACCTACGATCGGTTGCTCGGATTACCACTCGAACGGATGGAAGAGCAAACTGTCGGTGTCATCGGTACCGGGCGCATCGGAGGGCTATTTGCCGAGCGTTGTCGGGCGCTTGGCATGAGGGTCGTAGTGAACAATCGATCGCGCGAGGTGCCGGCCGGCACCGAATGGCAACCGCTCGAGGAATTGCTGGCCGAGAGCGACTACGTCGTGCTTCTCTGTCCGCTCACGGAGGAAACGGCCCACCTGATCGATGCGGCAGCACTCGCAAAGATGAAAGACTCTGCGTTTTTGATCAACACCTCGCGGGGTGGGTTGGTCGATCACGCTGCGCTGGCCGGGGCGCTGGAAGCGAGCGCTATCGCCGGCGCGGGTCTCGACGTGCAAGATCCCGAGCCACCCAATCTTAGCCAGCCACCCTATAACGACCCTCGCGTCATTGTCACGCCTCACGCAGCCTTCTACTCGACCCGGGCGACGCATGAACTCCGCAGCCGGGTTGCCCGGCAAGTGGCGGCGTTTCTCACGGGGAAAACGCCGGAGCAGGTGGTCAACGCGGAAGCGCTTGGCCGCTGAGCCGCCGCCGGACCCTTTAATCGGCATGTTCCCTGCAAGGGTTATTGGCCGCGCTCCAGTTTTGACTTGGGCCAAGGCTGACGTAGTCTATTCATGTCGAGGTGTCTCGCGTCGGCGGAAGTTGCATCGCAGCCCTTGAATCGCCGATTCGATTACGTGACAGGATTTTGTTTGCAAAAATGTATGGAAACTCCTTCCGAAGACCCGCTGTCCGTCGGTCCGTCGCCTGGGACCCTTCGTGCGCTCCGCGACCGTGCGCACTCGGCGCTTGCCGAACAGCGAAAGCGGATGCAGCAGCTCGAAACGCAGCTCACGGAGCAATTGCACCTGGTCGCCGAGGAGTTGGCGGCGGAGTGTGGTTCGGATATTCAAAGTGCCGCCGAGGCAGCGACGGAGAACGCGGCCGAAGCCCACGATACTCTCCAGCGAGAACGGGCTGATTGGGAAGCGGAGCAAGCGGTTGCCGATGCTCAAATGACCCGACGGATGGACGACCTTGCAGTGGAAACTGTCGAACTGGCTGCGCGCCAGGAGCGGTTGGAGGCCAAGGAAGCCGAACTGGCGCTGCGTCGCGAGGAAGTCCTCCGTCAGGTTGCTGCTCAGGATACGCTGCAACTAGAAACGGAGATCGAGCGAGACGACCAAAAGTGTGAGCGAGAAAAGCTGAGCCAGAGCGGCGAAGAGTTGCAGCGGATGCAGGACGAGTTGGCGAAGGAAGTCGAGCAGTTCGAGACCCTCTGTTCCAAAGCGGCTAATCAAAACGACCAGCAGGTCGCTGAGTTGCAGGAGCGGCTCGATGCCCAAATTGCGGAGCATCGTCTGCAGGACGGCCGGGCCAGCGCGATCGCAGCGGAGCTAGAATCCCTCCAGAGCGAGCTGCAATCGGCGGTCGCCAAGGTGGAGGAGCAGCAAGAGCTTGCCGCCACCACGAAGGCGAGCCACGACCAAGCCACCGTCGGTTGGCAGAAGGAGCAGGCTGCCTTGATGGCGGACCTCGACCGGCTTGTCAACGCCGTGGAGGAATCAAGCGAAAAACTGGAGTCGGCAGCGGAACTGGAAGAGCAGGCGGCGGAGTTCGAGAAGATCGAGAAAAAGTTCGACCTTGCTCTGGAAGACCTCCGGACGCTTCGGGAGCAAAACGCGGATCTCGAACAAGAGCTGGCTCGTCGGCCTGAGCAAGGGGCCAGTGAATCTTCCGAGCTGATGGAACTGCGAAACGAACGGGATGGGCTTGTCGAGCGAATCGAAGAATTGGAAAAACGCCCTCCGCTGGAAGACGATGGCCAGGCCGCCGAGGAAAGAGTCCATCTTCAGCAGCGGTTCGAGATGGCCGTCGATGACGTCCGAAACTTGCGAAAAGAAAACGACGCGCTCGTCCAAGAGTTGGCAGATTCCCGAAGGGCTGCCATTGCCGGCAAAGATACGGGCGGCATGGACTGGGAGTCGCAAAAGCGGCGGTTACTCGCCAGCCTAGAAGACGAGGGAGCCAACCTGACCGAAGAGCGAGTCGAAGCCCATTCGACGATCGAATCGACGATCCGCATTACCGACGATGTCGTCGCCAAAAAGGACGAAGAGATCCAAGAACTCCAGCAACGATTGCGAGACGAGCCGACCCCTTCCGAGCTGGAGGAAAACTCCCACCGTGAGGCGATCGACGCCGACGAGGCAATTCTTGCCGAGCGGAAGAAGCTCGCGGCGATGGAAACGGAAATGACCGACCAGCTTCGCAAAGCCGAGCTGGAATTTTCAGTCGAACGGGCCAAGATTGCCCGAGAGCAAGCCGAGTTGACCGACACTCGATACGAGCTCGAATCCCTTCGCGGTTCGCTACCCGAGAAGGAGAGCAGTCCATTAAGCGGGCGGGGAAAATGGTTCAGCAAGCTCGGACTGGGCAACAACGAGTAGAGGGCGTTTGCCGCCGCCCCGACTAAGCTTGGCAGGGAAGCGTCGTGCAACTACTTCACCTGCTCCCCCGCCAGATGAAAAATCGCCAAGTGGTTTCCCTCGGGGCCGATCAACTCTTCCAGCGTCAACGTCCCTTCCACGGCGACCGGGCGGACCGAGAAGTTGGTCGACTCGCCTGGAACCATGTCGACGACGATGCAATCAAAGAGTGCTGCTCCGGGACCGAAGCAGCATTCCAAGTTGTCGCGGACCAGGACGAATTGTCGGATGCCGGTGCGCTGAAATGTCGGCAAGATGTACCCACGAATGCGGATGCGCTTGCCGAAGAGCGACTCAATGTCGTTCGTTAAGAGGGAACGATCGAATGGGGCGTCCGGGGCGATGTCGAACTGGAGGTCGTCGAAAGTTTTTTCGAGGGTTCTCGCAGCCGGCGGCTCCGGAAGGGCGGGGGATTTCGCGGGAGTTGCGTCGGCCTTCGCTGGCATCGGCTCCTGGCGGGGCGACGGCGAAGGGAGGGGCTTGTTGTCGCAGCCCACCATCACCCCGAGCAGGCAGGCCATCCACGACATCAAGGGCGGAACCGACCATCGCTCCGACTTGGAGACTCTGTCGATCATTCGATGTAATCCGCTTCGAGGAAGTAGACCGGGTGCTCCGGGCCTCGACCGAGATTTGCGGGATGGAGGATCAGTTTTCCGCCGACGCGGAAGAGCGACGTCTTGTAGCTTGTTCGCCGTGGCGGGACGAGCCGCACCTCGATTTGGTCGAAGTAGCTCACTTTGCTCAGGTCGCCAAAGCAGCACTGGTTGTCGTCCCGGACCAAGAGAAACCGATCGATGCCGTGCCTCGCTGTGATCGAATCGGGGCGGATGTAGCCCTTGATGAAAATGGGCTGACCAACGAGGGCGACCACGGCATCGGGGATCGGTTTGCTCGCCCGCTGTTCGGTCTGATTCGGTTTGAGCGTGAGGAAAGAAATCCGCTCGTAGCCATCCGGGACTTCGGTGGCGTGGATGTAGGAGGCGGTTCCCACGCCGGCGACAAGAAAGATCAGCGAAAGCACCAAGCCAACCAGCGCGATTGTCGCACCGGTGTAAAGGTCTCCTTCGCGGCGAATCTTGAGCCACGCTCGGAGCGAAACGAGGATGCCGACCACCGGAATCGGCACCAACGCCAGGCAGCTGGAGAGATGGTCGGTGGAAGTTAGCAGAGCCGAAGAAATCACCCCCAGCAGTGCACCAATCAGAGCGCCCGAGTAGAGGGCGCGGTACTCCAAGGCCTCTTCACTCTGGTTATCGTTGGTCATCGGAGGAGGGTCTTGCGTTGGCGAGGGGGGTGGATTGATCATGCTTCTATTCTAGACGCCTCCTCGAAGAACAGCCCAGACCAGGGCCATCAGCGCGGCGGTTGCCAGCAAGGGGGTAGCGAGTACCACTCGCATGTCGATCGGGCGAACGGGCTCCGTTGCTGTCTCCGTCTCTGCCGCTGTCAGCTCTTCGATTGGCTTCGCGTCTTCGGGCCCTACAGGCTCGGTCGAACTCTCTTTCTCTTCTTTCGGTTTCTCGCCGTTGGGTTTCGGGTCATCGAGTTCCTTATCATCGGATTTTTCGGCCCCACCCGCTCGGGCGCGGCCCAGGAACCCGAACGCCGCGAGGCTTCGGGATCGCTTCACCGCGTCGGGGTCGAGCTTTTCTAGTTCGGCCATCGCCGCGGCAGCTCGTTGGCCGATGTAGCCTGGCTGCTGGGTGGCTTGGTCGAGGTAGGCGATGATCGGCTCTTTGACGTAGGTTTTTGGCTTCGCTTCCTTGAACATCACGACGAGCCGATCAAGGACCGACCAATCTTGCCAGCGAGCAAGGTCCGTAATCGCTTGCTCGGCGAAGTCGGGTTTGTCGAGCACCAACCGCATCGATTCGATCAATCGGTCGAGGGGGACTTGATCGGTTCCCTCGGCCAAGAACCGTAATGCGATCAGCGTTCCAAAGACTTTCGAGGGATGGGCATCGGGATTGGCGAGGAAGAGTTGGTCGACTTCGTCGAGCGCGTCGGTCCCTCCAAGCTTCAGGTAGCACCCGACCATGGCGTTGAACCCGAGTTGCTTGCGGCGTTGGTCCATCGACACCATTTCAGGCATCGCAGGCAGGGTGATCGCGCCCCCCAGGCCGAGCGCGGCTGCGGCGGTCGCCTCGGCTGCCGACCGAAGCACCCGATCGTCGGCGAGCATCATTTTTCGCAACTGATGGCGGTCTTCCTCCGTGCCGCAAACGCCGAGCATCGTGAAGTAGAGGCTCCTCCGGTTAGGGCTGATCTCCCGGTCTTCGATCCATTGCCACAACTGGTCATGGTCGATCTGGTCTGCGATGGCTTGCACGTCGGCATACGGGGCGCGGGCGAATTCGTCGTAGGCATCCTGGGCCAGCAGTCGGTCGTCGTGTTGCAAGTAGTCGAGGAAGAACGCAATGCGGTCGGGCCCTTCTTTCGGCAAGTCGTCGAGACGATCGAGGTACTCGACCGCTCGATCCGAGAGTGCCAGCGGAACATTCCAGTCAATCGGTTCGGTGCCAACGCCTCGAATAAAAAACTGGCTCTCGGTGCTGGCCTCGCCGAAAAAAATCACTTCGATTTCTTCGGCACCTCGAAGCAACGGCTCGCCTAGCAGAACGCGCTCGATGCGAAACCTCGCTTTGCCTGTCTCGGGATCGACAACGCCAAACTCCCCCCACTCGTCAGGTCTGTCGGCCGGAGGCGCCGCTTCCTGAATCAATCTCGCGAGGACCACCACATCGCTTGAGGCGATCTCCTCGGTCAGCGTCATCGATTCGATCGTGCAATAGGGACACGCACCGGCATGATGGATCGACAGCATCCACACGGTAACCTTCAGCGCTGCGGCGGCAAGTCGTGTTGTGTGTTTCATCGTTTTCAAAGCGAGGGAGAGGGCAGCGTGGGCGAATGCATTATCGCACGCCGCTGAGGGCTTTGGCAACGTCGGTCCGGTAGGCGGTGATGGCGGGAAGGATCCCCGCCAGCGTTGCGAGCAGGATCAATCCGGGGATCAGGGTTAGCTCCAGGGGATCGAATGTAAACATATGGAGGGCGACCCCCGTTCGGGCTTCGACGAAGGGGCTGGCGATTCCAATCATCACGTGCCCCAGGACGATGCCCGCCAGTCCACCTAGGAGCGCCAGGAGCACCGACTCCAAGAGCACAATCGCCTGCACCGCCGTTCGGCTTGCGCCGAGCGCCCGCATGACCGCAATGTCATGGCTCCGCTCCGACATGGAATTGTAGATGCTCACCAAGATGCCGATTGCCGCAACCAGGACGATCAGCGAAGTAAGGACTAACAGGACCACACGGACCGGACCGATGATGGTGTCGAGGAATTGCGTGACGACCTCCGTCGGCGCGACCGCTTGGGTGCCGCTACCACTTTTGTTCAGCGTGGTTCGAAGGGCGAAGGCCCGCATAGGGTCTTTGCAGAGGACTAAGATCGATGTCACTTCTCGCTGCGACTCAGGGAGCGGTTCGACCTGGTTGCCAGCATTGTCGTAGCCGATGGCTGGCGCGCTGGGGTCGGACAAAGGGTTGTTTTCCTTGCTGGTCTCTTTCGCCGGTTTTGCCGAGAGCGCGTGGCCTGCGAGTAGATAAAACCCCTCGGCATTAACGAACAGCGCCCGGTCGTTGGCGGTGCTGGTTGGCTCGAGGACGCCGACGATCTTGAATGCGCGGTGTTTGTCTCCCTCTGCACCTAGGCCATGGGTCGGGTGGAAGGTATCGCCCACTTTCAGTCCCCCCTGCGCCGCCGCAATCGAGCCGACCACTGCCTCGAAAAAGTGGTCTTGCTTGAAGTTTCGCCCTTTGGCGAAGGCATAGCTGGTCGTCCCGTCGTAGAGCAATCGCTCGAACAGGTCGCGTGTCGTCCCGACGACGCGAAACTTGTGGTCGCCCGAGACGAAACTATCCCCCAGGCAGTAGGGGATCGCCACCTCGGTGTACGGGGCGTATTTGCCATCCACGAAATGGCGATACTCTTCGTAGGCGACCGGGTAGAGTGGCTTGCCGAGATGATAGACCGTACTCAGGACCAGCTCGGTGGGTCCGCCGGTGCCGCCAACGATGAAGTGGTAGCCTTGGGCATCTTGCTCGAATTGTTCGACCGCGACGCTGTGAATGACGATCACACAAATGACCGCCGCCACGCCGAGCGCCATCGAGAGCCCGGTAAGTGTCGAGGCGAGTGCTCGTTCTCGCATGTTTCGCCATGCAATGGTTAGGTAGTTCATACCGTGACCGCCACGCGATTGACGGCTTCGAGAGCCTCAACGCGATCAAATTGTTCCGAGACTTCCGGTGAATGGGTGACAAGCAGCATGGCAACCTTTTCGCTTTCGCAAACCTCCCGCAGAAGGTCGACCACTTGTTGCTGATGCGCCGGGTCGATGTTGGCGGTCGGTTCGTCCGCGAGTAGCAGCGCAGGCTCATTGACCAACGCCCGGGCGACTGCCACTCGCTGTTGCTCGCCGACCGAAAGCGCCGCCGGCTTGTGGTGCAAGCGACGATCGAGGCCGACGCGTGTGAGCAAATCAACAGCCCGATTTCGGTTCTTTTCTCGACCGGTGAAGGTCATGCCGAGCATCACGTTCTCGACGGCCGTGAAGGCGGGAAGCAAGTTGAAAGTTTGGAAAACATAGCCAATGTTGCGGGCGCGAAACCGGTCACGCCCCGATTCGGCCAGTCGAGTCACTTCGATGCCGCGGACGGTGATGGTTCCGGAGTCGATGGGGGTGAGTCCGGCAATGGCGTGCAGCAGGGTTGTTTTGCCACACCCGCTCCGGCCACGGATCACCACTTGCTCGCCCGCGTTGACGGCAAAATGCGGGATGTCGAGTATGGGCAGCCGGTCGCCATTTGGCTCGCGATACGCTTTCTGGACGTTCTGGAGTACAACAAGTGGCGATGGGGAGGGCATCGGGCGGCGTTCGTCGGGGGAAGCGTCGGGGGAAGCAAACGAAACGAGAAGAGCATCATACCGCACAGGAGGGGCGAGAATAACGGGCCCCCAAACGGTTCTACGCATCGATGGCCGGCCGAGTTCATGTCCCGCCAAATTTTTCGTCCCGTTGGTTATGTCGTCGCAAACAGCGGATATCGCGACACGAAGACGCAAGCGTTGGGCCGAATCACGACTCGGCGGTGAAGTGGGAAGGGGCTATAATGCGATCGACACTCCCCGGTCTGCCCAAGACACTGCCATGCCCGCTGACGCCCCCCCCCCCCC